>NZ_JBFTQW010000004.1:0-474265 GCF_056399205.1 Bacillus sp. 01N45 | reverse complement strand
ACCTTGAGTACCTTGAGGACCAGTGGCACCAGTAGCACCCGTGTTACCTTGAGGTCCTTGAGGTCCAGTAGCACCCGTGTTACCTTGGGCCCCTTGAGGTCCCGTGACACCAGTAGCACCTGTATTACCTTGAACGCCTTGAGGTCCAGTAGCACCAGTAGCGCCTGTGTTACCTTGAACACCTTGAGGACCAGTGGCACCCGTAGCACCCGTAGCACCCGTGTTACCTTGAGTACCTTGAGGACCAGTGGCACCAGTAGCACCCGTGTTACCTTGAGTACCTTGAGGACCAGTGGCACCCGTGTTACCTCGAGGTCCAGTGGCACCAGTAGCACCCGTGTTACCCTGAGGCCCAGTGGCACCAGTAGCGCCCGTGTTACCTTGAGGTCCGGTAGCACCCGTAGCACCAGTGTTACCTTGAACACCTTGAGGACCAGTGGCACCAGTAGCACCAGTGTTACCTTGAGCCCCTTGAGGTCCGGTAGCACCTGTGTTACCTTGAGGTCCTTGAGGACCAGTAGGTCCAGGAGGTCCACCAGAAGGTCCGGTAGGTCCGGTAACTCCTATACCAGTGGCACCGGTAGCACCAGTGTTACCTTGAGGCCCAGTAGCACCCGTGTTACCTTGAATACCTTGAGGTCCAGTGGCACCAGTAGCGCCCGTGTTACCTTGAACGCCTTGAGGTCCAGTGGCACCGGTAGCACCAGTGTTACCTTGAACGCCTTGAGGCCCAGTGGCACCAGTAGCACCCGTGTTACCTTGAGGCCCAGTGGCACCAGTAGCACCCGTGTTACCTCGAGGTCCAGTGGCACCAGTAGCACCCGTGTTACCCTGAGGCCCAGTGGCACCAGTAGCGCCTGTGTTACCTCGAGGCCCAGTGGCACCAGTAGCACCCGTGTTACCTCGAGGTCCAGTGGCACCAGTAGCGCCCGTGTTACCTTGAGGTCCGGTAGCACCAGTAGCGCCCGTGTTACCTCGAGGTCCGGTAGCACCAGTAGCACCTGTGTTACCTCGAGGCCCAGTGGCACCGGTAGCGCCCGTGTTACCTTGAGGCCCAGTGGCACCGGTAGCACCTGTGTTACCTTGAGGCCCAGTGGCACCAGTAGCGCCCGTGTTACCTTGAGGCCCAGTGGCACCGGTAGCACCGGTAGCACCCGTGTTACCTCGAGGTCCAGTGGCACCGGTAGCACCAGTAGCACCCGTGTTACCTCGAGGCCCAGTGGCACCGGTAGCACCAGTAGCGCCCGTGTTACCTTGAGGCCCAGTGGCACCGGTAGCACCCGTGTTACCTCGAGGTCCGGTAGCACCAGTAGCGCCCGTGTTACCTCGAGGTCCGGTAGCACCAGTAGCGCCCGTGTTACCTTGAGGCCCAGTGGCACCAGTAGCGCCCGTGTTACCTCGAGGTCCGGTAGCGCCAGTAGCGCCTGCTGGCCCAGTAGGCCCGGTAGGTCCTTTAATGAATGAAGCAGAATTAACTAGAGCGGTTTGTAATGCTGCTATTAATTTAAGAAGCTCTTGAAGTGTGCAAGGGTCGATTCGGAATAGTTTTGTAATGTATAGTAAATAATTAATTAGATTTTGAAGCTCGATAAATACAGCGCTTGCTACGAAGGTTGGATTTTTTAATATAGTTATTAAGTTTTTAATAATAGCTAACCCTTGTGCTTTCAGGGAGGAAGTAGCGTCTAGTGAACAAATAAATTTACTTAGTAGGTTCAATGTATCGATTAGATCTTCAATGTTTTGAGGAGATGGATTTGCGAAAAGTTTTGGGATTATTTTTGTTAAATCAATAATGATTGCACGGAATGTTCTAAGTTGTACCTTAGTAACTGGGATTGATGGGGTATTTGGGATTCGTCCGGCGCTACTGGGAAAGCATGGTTTGGAGAATTTGTTCTGACTGTCGTTAAAATGAGACATTAAATCTCTCCTTTCTCATGAGGATATGAACGAAACTCATCATAGTAGATGCAAAAATTAGTTAAATGGTCATAGTAAAATCGTTTGTTTAAAGAAAAAATAGAAAAAACGCCTTATCATAAGGCGTTTTTTCTATTTTCTGCGTATTGATAATATCGTTTTAGTGAAACTTTTGATTTGAATCCAGCTAGTTTTATAATTTCTGACTCCGGAGTTTCTTTTTTTATTAAGTTTAAAATATAGGTGTTACGAAAGTGTTGTCCTGAGATTCCTTTGCGTAAATTAGCTCTAGATACTTCAAGGCGAATCATTTTTTGGATAGCGATTTCTGTTAATCCCTTCGGTGCATCATTTTCGTATACCCATCTGTATGTTCCACGATTAAAATCAAATGCGATAAATAATGGGTCATGGCTATGATATTTTGGACGAACGGGTTCAGGGATGCTTTTGTAATAAGCATATAGTTGTTTTTTGTCTTCGTTAGTTAATGTAATTGTTCTTTCTACCCCTGCGGTTGCTGGGATAGATAATGTGTTAGTTTCAAAGTGGACGTGATGCAGAGTTAATGCTGTAAGTTCCTGTAAGGATAATCCATAGTCGATTAATAAGTTTAAAATAACGATATTACGATCTATCAATAAAGGGCGCACAGGACGTTGTTTTTCTGAAAGTCCTTCCAATGAAGAGACTATATGTTTTAATCTTTTTTCCTCATCAGATGAAATGAAATCTTCATCGCGAAGCCTGCGGTCTGGTTGGATAGAAATTTCCATATTCTTTAATGGATTAGGGATGTTTAGAAAGTGATGCATTCTATTTAATACAATAAATACACGGTGCATCGTTTTCTCTGAGTAATGTCGATTCTTTTTTAAGTCGAAAAAATAATCTTCATAGTCTTTTGTACAAAGTGTAGCCCATATATTACTGGAAGGGAGCTTTTTGTTTTTTTTTAACCAATGTCCGAAATCTTCAATGTCATAAACATAACGTTTAATGGTTGAAGGTTTTCGGCCTTTATTCAATAAAAAAATAGAAAAGGCTTGTATTGTATCATGGAATTCCGTTGTCTCCATAGTCCCACCACCTTCATTATTTCTTATATTATAGCAAACTTTTCTGAAAATAGTCATTTGCAAGGGAGACAGGAATAATAATATTTGGTGAGTGGATAAAGCGAAATTTTAATCAGTGGGATTTTGTTAATCCATCGCTGATCATTAGCCTGCACCAATCGGGCATTTACGGGCAATTATCTGCCGCCTAACTTCCTAATATTTGCTGAATTTTGAGGTGGGAGTCTTACTGCTCGCAAATAGCGGGATAAAATGAGGTGATTGTATGGAACAATCGATGCGAAAGAAAAATAATAATCAAATTAATATTGTGTTAAATCATCGAAAGAAAATTTCTTTACCAGCCGCAGAAAATAAAACAGTAATTTCAAATGAAACTACTACGAAACATGAGATGCTGCAAAGAATTGAAGAAGAAATGGGAAAGCTTATTGGGATGGATGATATAAAAAAGATAATAAAAGAAATATATGCTTGGATTTATGTAAATAAAAAAAGACAAGAAATAGGGTTAAAGTCTGAGAAGCAAGTACTCCATATGTTGTTTAAAGGGAATCCAGGTACAGGGAAGACAACTGTTGCTAGAATGATAGGGAAATTGTTGTTTGAGATGAATATTCTATCAAAAGGGCACTTAGTTGAAGCTGAACGTGCGGATCTTGTAGGAGAGTACATCGGTCATACAGCTCAAAAAACAAGAGATTTAATAAAAAAAGCAATGGGAGGTATTTTGTTTATTGATGAGGCGTATTCATTAGCCCGAGGGGGAGAAAAAGATTTTGGGAAAGAAGCAATTGATACACTCGTAAAGCATATGGAAGATAAACAACACGGTTTTGTATTGATATTAGCCGGATATTCAAGAGAAATGAATCACTTTCTTTCATTAAATCCAGGTCTGCAATCACGTTTTCCGTTTATAATTGAATTTGCGGATTACTCAGTAAATCAGCTGTTAGAAATAGGGAAGAGGATGTATGAAGAACGTGAATACCAGTTATCGAAAGAGGCTGAATGGAAATTTAGAGATCATTTACATGCCGTAAAGTACTCATCGCAAATTACATCGTTTAGTAATGGAAGATATGTACGGAATATTGTTGAAAAATCGATTCGTACACAGGCTATGCGGTTGTTGCAAGAGGATACGTATGATAAATATGATTTAATTGGGATATCAAGTTGTGATTTGATGCTTGAAGAGGAGACGCACAGTACGTAAACTGTGCGTCTGTTTTTTGTATAAGTGCTTTTACTCTTTTTTTGCTTTTTCTTGATAAGATTTATGGAAGTGTTCCATTTTAGCGCTTTTTTCGTGTGCAGAATTAGGATCGTGTCCAATTTGACCTACTGAGCTTTTTTGAGCGCCTTTATTAACATGGTTTGTCATTTGTATTCACCTCGCTTTGAGGATTAGTATAAACATTATGTAAAGAAAAACTCATTAGAAAAGAAAAACCTCTTTACGATATGTAAAGAGGTTAGATTGCTATTTATGCATTGAACGTTCTTTTGTATCGATACGTCTATGCGGTAAATGCCATTTGTAATGAATAGAAACCATGCGGAAGCAAACAATTAAAATGAATAAGGTATATAGAGCCCAATCGCTAACAATAATTTGAGCGCCGATTAAGAAACCTGCTAGAATCGTCCAAAAGGCATATACTTCAGCTCGAAGGACGAGAGGTTTTCTGCGGGCTAAAAGATCGCGGATGATACCACCGCCAATACCAGTTAAAACAGCTGCTACGATTGTAGCGCTAATTGGTAAATTTAATTTTTGAGCATATAATGCTCCTTGTACGGCGAATGCTGATAAGCCAATAGCATCAGTGATATTTTCCCACTTTTTCCAATGTCTAATTAATTTATTAGGAAAAAGAAAAATAATCGTCATTGATAGTAGTGCGATTTGGAATAACATGTCTTGTTGCCAAAACGCGACAATCGGATAACCGATTAATAAATTACGAAGGGCACCTCCCCCAAATGCGGTTGCCATTCCTAAAATATACACCCCGAAAATATCATAATCCTCTTCCATTGCAACAATGGCTCCGCTTAGTGCGAAAGCGATTGTGCCTATGATGCTAAAAATCTCCCATGCCATGAATTTTCTCCCCCGCTAACTAGATGAAATGTGCTTCCTCTGCTATTATATTAGAAGGTTTAAATTTCGAAAAGGATGAGTGAACATATTTGATGGAAGAAAAAGAAAAAGTCATATTAGTAGGCTGTCAATTGCCACAAGATGATGATGAAAAGTTTATGCATTCCATGAAAGAGCTTGCATCGCTAGCGAAGACTGCACGAGCAGAATTGTTAGTGTCTACAACGCAAAAACGACCGAAGTTTCATCCGGCGACCTATATAGGTAAAGGTAAATTAGAAGAGCTTACAATGTTAACGGAAGAATTAGAACCGGATGTTATCGTATTTAATAACGAATTAACGCCGAGTCAAATTCGGAATTTATCCTCAGTATTAGATGCGAGGGTGATTGATCGAACGCAACTAATATTAGATATTTTTGCGCAACGTGCGAAGTCGAGGGAAGGTAAGCTTCAAGTAGAATTAGCTCAGTTGCAATATACAATGCCACGTCTTATGGGGCAAGGATTGTCTTTATCACGTCTTGGTGGTGGTATTGGAACGAGAGGGCCGGGTGAGACGAAACTTGAGACGGATCGTCGTCATATTCGATCACGCGTTGATGAAATAAAGAAACAACTTGCAGTTGTTGTGGAGCATCGAAAAAGATATCGTGAGAGAAGAAAAGATAATAAAGTATTTCAAGTTTCATTAATAGGGTATACGAATGCGGGAAAATCTACACTGTTTAATAGATTGACGGAAGCAGATACGTTTGAAGAAAACTTGTTGTTTGCAACGCTAGACCCGACGACAAGGAAGATGCCGTTACCTTCAGGTTATACAGTATTACTAACTGATACGGTGGGCTTTATACAAGATTTACCTACGTCATTAATTGCTGCTTTTCGTTCGACATTAGAAGAAGCTGGTGAAGCGGATGTTATTTTACATGTAGTTGATTCAGCGGATCCTAATTATGTAGGGCATGAGAAAACAGTAAAACAATTATTGTCAGAACTTGAAATTAATCATATTCCTATTATTACGTTATATAATAAAAAAGATGAATTACATCAAAACTTTATTCCGTTTCCGAAAAGTGACTTCTTAATGACTAGTGCCTTTGAACAAAGTGATTTATTGCATATAAAAGAAGCGATAGAAACGAAAATGAAGGAAGAAATGAATCGTTATCAAGTGGGAATTCCACCGAGTGAAGGTAAGTTGTTAACGCTATTAAAGACGGAGACGCTATTAACAAAGATGGAGTTTCTGGAAGATAAATTTGTATATAATTGCGTGGGGTATATTTTTGCTCATTCATCGCTTAATGTGCAATTAAAGAGATTTTTAGTGGAAGAAGGAGAAAATAAAAATGTTTGATCGTTTGAAAAATGGAGAAAAAATTGCTCCAATCGTAAAAGAAGTAGAGAGCCAGATTACAGAAGTACATAAACGCGCGGATGAAGTAATTGAAAGCAATCAGTTTCGAGTGTTAGAAAGTTTCCGTAAACATAAAATTAGTGACTCGCATTTTATTCCGACGACAGGTTACGGTTATGATGATATTGGCCGTGATACGTTAGAAAAAGTGTATGCGGATGTATTTGGAGCGGAAGCTGGTCTTGTTCGTCCGCAAATTATTTCAGGTACTCATGCTATTTCTACAGCGTTATTCGGTGTTTTACGTCCGGGAGATGAGTTATTGTACATCACTGGCAAACCGTATGATACATTAGAAGAAATCGTTGGTGTACGCGGAAAAGGTGTAGGTTCATTTAAAGAATATAATATTGGTTATAATGCAGTTCCGCTTACTGAAGAGGGGCTTGTTGATTTTGGAGCTGTTGCGACTGCAATTCATAGTAATACGAAGATGATTGGGATTCAGCGCTCAAAAGGTTATGCTACTCGTCCATCGTTTACTATTTCTCAAATTAAAGAGATGATAGCATTCGTTAAAGAAATTAAACCTGATGTTGTTGTGTTTGTAGATAACTGTTATGGTGAGTTTATTGAAGAGCAAGAACCATGTCATGTAGGTGCAGATTTAATGGCAGGTTCGCTTATTAAAAACCCTGGTGGTGGAATTGTTAAAACTGGTGGTTACATTGTTGGTAAAGAACAGTATGTTGAAGCGTGTGCATATCGTTTAACATCTCCGGGAATCGGTGCGGAAGCAGGGGCATCTTTATACAGTCTGCAAGAAATGTATCAAGGTTTCTTCTTAGCGCCGCATGTAGCGGGACAAGCGCTAAAAGGTGCGATTTTTACAGCTGCATTTTTAGAGAAGTTAGGAATGAATACATCACCAGCATGGAATGCACCAAGAACAGATTTAATTCAGTCTGTTCAATTTGATGATAAAGATCGTATGATTGCATTCTGCCAAGCGATTCAATATGCATCTCCAATTAATTCTCACTTCACTCCATATGCCAACTATATGCCGGGTTATGAAGATGATGTAATTATGGCTGCGGGAACGTTTATTCAAGGTGCAAGTATTGAATTGTCAGCTGATGGTCCAATTCGTCCGCCTTATGTTGCTTACGTGCAAGGTGGATTAACTTATTCACATGTGAAGATTGCGATTTGTTCTGCAATTGATGCGTTAATTGAAAAAGAATTATTAACAATTTCTTAAGGGGAAGCTGTCGATTTCGACAGCTTTTTTCGTGTGAAAGTAATGATTAATCTCATTAGAAAAAAGAATGAAAAAATTTATAAAAAAATCATGTAAGAAAAGCTAACATCTATTGACACTAAACATAACATGGTATAAAATGAGAAGCAGTTAAGGCGAAGGAGGAACTGAAACAATGAAAGAAGATAGACGTTCTGCCCCGCTGTTTCCTATTGGTATTGTTATGGATTTAACACAATTATCTGCACGTCAAATTCGCTACTATGAAGAGCATAATCTTGTTTCTCCAACCCGTACAAAGGGGAATCGTAGATTATTTTCATTTAACGATGTAGATAAGTTGTTAGAGATTAAAGATTTATTAGATCAAGGCTTGAATATGGCTGGTATTAAACAAGTGTTACTAATGAAAGTAAATCAAACAGAAACAGTGAAAGTAAAAGAAGAAACGAAAGAAATTTCAAAAACTGAGCTTCGCAAAATACTTCGAGATGAACTACAACATACAGGTAGATTTAATCGGACTTCATTGCGACAAGGTGACATTTCAAGGTTTTTTCACTAAAGATAACTGATTCTGAAGGTGTTTAGAGGGACTAAGGAGGAATTTATAATGGCTAGGTACACAAGAGAAGATATTTTCCGTTTGGCGAAAGAAGAGAATGTAAAGTATATCCGCTTACAATTTACGGACCTTTTAGGAGTAATTAAAAACGTAGAAATTCCAGTGAGCCAATTAACAAAAGCTCTTGATAACAAAATGATGTTTGATGGATCTTCTATTGAAGGTTTCGTACGTATTGAAGAATCTGATATGTACTTATATCCAGATTTAGATACTTGGGTAATTTTCCCTTGGACAGCTGAAAAAGGAAAAGTAGCTCGATTAATCTGTGATATTTACAATGCAGATGGCACTCCATTTGATGGCGATCCACGTAACAACTTAAAGCGTGTATTAAAAGAAATGGAAGCATTGGGATTCTCAGATTTCAATCTTGGACCAGAGCCAGAATTCTTCCTATTTAAAGTAGATGAAAAAGGAAATCCAACATTAGAATTAAACGATAACGGTGGATACTTCGACCTTGCGCCGATGGATCTAGGGGAAAACTGTCGTCGTGATATCGTTCTTGAACTTGAAGAAATGGGCTTTGAAATTGAAGCGTCTCACCATGAGGTTGCTCCAGGGCAACACGAAATTGACTTTAAATATGCAAATGCAATTCGCTCATGTGATGACATTCAAACATTCAAACTTGTTGTAAAAACAATTGCTCGTAAACACGGTTTACACGCAACATTTATGCCAAAACCATTATATGGTGTGAACGGTTCAGGTATGCACTGTAACTTATCACTATTCAAAAATGGTGAGAACGTATTCTTCGATCAAAACGGTGACTTACAATTAAGTGATGATGCTCGTCACTTCATCGCAGGTATTTTAAAACATGCACCAGCATTTACAGCGGTAGCAAATCCAACTGTAAACTCTTACAAGCGTTTAGTACCTGGATACGAAGCTCCTTGTTATGTAGCATGGTCTGCACAAAACCGTAGCCCATTAGTACGTATCCCTGCATCTCGTGGTATTAGTACACGCGTAGAAGTACGTAGTGTTGACCCAGCTGCAAACCCATATTTAGTAATGGCTACATTATTAGCAGCAGGTCTTGATGGAATTAAAAACAAATTAACTCCACCAGCTGCAGTAGACCGTAACATCTATGTAATGACAAAAGAAGAGCGCGAAGAAGCAGGTATCGTTGACTTACCAGCAACATTAGCGCAAGCATTAGTTACATTACAATCTAATGAAGTAGTATGCGGTGCACTAGGAGAACATTTACTTGAGCACTTCATCGAAGCAAAAGAGATTGAGTGGGACATCTTCCGCACGCAAGTTCACCAATGGGAACGCGATCAATATATGTCTCTATACTAAGAGAGAAAAAAGCCTTGATACTACGGTATCAGGGCTTTTTTTTATTTGTGGGCAAATATAAAGGCTTGTGAAATGAATTAGATGGGTGCCCGCAAAGTGCTCGAAAAAAGTCATGTGGATTATTTAAAATGCGTGCTAGCTATGAATGAAAATGTGGAAGTTGAAATATGGTGTGGATGTATTTAATTCGAAAATTAAGTATTGAAAAATATAGTACCTTGCAATGAATAATACTAAGTGGTATATTATGGATATAACGGGTACCGTGTATTGAATAGTACTGAAATGAGAAAGGGGGATTGACCTTGAACGTTCAGTTTAAAAAAGGCGTGTTAGAACTGTGTGTTTTAGCACTTGTGAAACGTAAAGATTGTTACGGCTATGAACTTGTTCAGCAAATCTCAAATAAATTTTTAATATCGGAAGGGTCAGTGTATCCTTTATTACGTCGTTTAACGAAAGAAGGATATTTTCAAACGTATTTAAAAGAATCTACAGAGGGACCGCCTCGTAAATATTATCAACTAACTGAGCAAGGGGAAACGCAACTGAATTTGTTAGTAACGGAGTGGCGTGATTTTGCAAAAGGCGTACAAGAAATTATTGAAGGGGTGGAATGGGATGAGTAAAGAACAGTTTCTTAAAGAATTATCAAGTCATCTTAGAAAGTTACCGGAAGAAGAGAGGAAAGATATTTTATTTGATTATGAAGAGCATTTTCAGTTTGGAATAGAAGAAGGAAAAACTGAATCGGAAATAATAAAGGGCCTTGGCTCTCCGAAAGTAATTGCAAAAGACTTACTTGCTTTGTATCGCTTTGACGAAATGAACAAGGACCCATCAACTACCAATATAACAAGGGCTGTTATGGCAGCGATTGGACTTAGTTTGTTTAATTTTATTATTGTGTTAGGCCCGTTAGTTGCAATTATTGCTTTTATATTTTCCTTCTGGCTCGGTGGAATTGCTAGTGTAGTGACACCATTTTTCGTTATTGGAAAAGTATTTATGGGTACTTTTATATGGTTGGATTTATTCGTTAGTATAACGTTTGTTGGAGTAGGTTTGTTGTTATGTATTATCGCTTATTATAGTACGAAGTGGTTTAAAAAGTTATGCGTACGTTATGTAATATGGAACTTCAAAATGATAAAAGGGGAGTAGATGATGAAGAAAATATTGTTAGTAGCTATCGCTTGTATCATTATTGGAGTAATAGGGATTTCACAAACATATGAAAAAGCAGTGCAAACTGCAGAAGAAGGAAATAAAGAAGACGTAATTAAAAACGAAACACTAAAAAATATAGAAGTTAAGTTAGATGCTGGGGATATTGTTGTCCAAAAATCTCCCGACTCTTCTTTTTATGTAAAGCAATCAGGAGATGTACGTAAACACGAGGTTCGTATTGCCGAAGATGGTGACACATTAAAAATTATTGGGGAAAGAGAAAAAGGTGCTTCATTTGATTTTTCTTTTTACGATTTTAGATTTCAAACGTCTACAATAACTCTCCTTGTGCCTGAACGTTCATACCAAGAGATAAAAATAAATTCATCAGCTGGACAAATAGAAATAAGTGATGTGAAAAGTGATTGTGTAAGTGTTGGGACACTCGCTGGAGAAGTAGATTTGAAAAATGTCACAGCAAAAAGTGTGGAAGGATCTTCAAAAGCTGGTGAGGTGAGCTTTAAGAAGGTAATAGGAAAAGTAACTGCGAAGTCGGCTAGCGGGGAAGTGCATATTATGGATCATGATCCTAAATATGATGTAGAGGCAAGTTCAACCGCTGGGGATGTAGATATTACTTTATTAGAAAAACCACAAGATGCAGTTATAACTGGGCAAAGTGCTGCTGGCGAAGTAATGATTTTTAATGAAGAAAATAAAAATATAACAATTGGCAATGGTAGTAAAAAGATTAGTGGTAAAACAGCTGCTGGCGATGTGACGATTGAAACTCGTTCATAAGAAATAAAATGTATGAAAATCTATCAAAATACAAAAAAAGAAGATAATTACCGTATATAAATAAGGTAATTATCTTCTTTTATTATTCTTAATGTAAATCACGATATACGCCAATTACTTTTCCAATAACTGACACTTGTTTTAAAATGATAGGTTCTAATGAAGAGTTTTCCGGTTGTAGACGGAAATGGTCTTTTTCTTTATAGAAACGTTTTACAGTTGCTTCGTTATCTTCTGTTAAAGCGACTACAATTTCACCGTTGTATGCAGACTGTTGTTGGCGAACAACAACTAAATCTCCATCGAAAATACCAGCTTCAATCATACTATCTCCGGAAATACGTAACATAAATACTTGGTCTGCTCCAGCAACAATGCTAGCTGGAAGTGGGAAATGATCTTCTACACTTTCAACTGCTGTAATAGGTAATCCAGCAGTAACTTTTCCGACAATTGGAACTTGAATAACAGATTGTGTCTCTGTATCCATTCGGTTGTCACCTAAAATTTCAATTGCTCGTGGTTTTGTTGGATCGCGTCGAATATATCCTTTTTCTTCTAGTCGTGATAAATGTCCGTGCACTGTAGAACTAGAAGCGAGGCCGACTGCTTGACCGATTTCACGTACGGAAGGTGGATATCCTTTTTCTTGTACTTTTAGCTTAATAAAGTCGAGAATGTCTTGCTGGCGTTTCGTTAACTTTTCCATGTTTTCTAACACCTCGTTTTCTTTCATTTTTCTTATTAATAAGTATAACATGCGAAAAAACATTCTACAAACATAAGTTCGAACGAAAGACGAATTTATGATACACTATAAGGAAAATATAGTGAGAAAGAAGGGTTCAATATGAATGCAATTATTTATGCACGTGTGAGCACAACAAAAGAAGAACAGGAAACATCATTATTGCGTCAAAAAGATGAATTATTGCATTTAGCTGAGCGCTATCAAATGAATGTTGTAAAGGTGATTGAGGAGCAGGCTAGTGGTTATACAATTGAACGTGATGGCATATTAGAAGTGCTAGATACAATTCGCGATGAACAAGTTGATGTACTTCTCATACAAGATGAAACGCGCCTTGGTAGAGGGAATGCAAAGATTGCATTAATGCACTGTTTACATAAAGAGGGAATAAAAGTATATACGCATACGCATAATGGAGAATTAGAACTCTCTGACTCTGATTCGATGGTACTAGATATAATTGGGATTGTTGAAGAGTATCAAAGAAAGATCCACAATTTAAAAATTAAACGTGGCATGCAAAGAGCGGTAGAGAAAGGATTTCGTCCAGAGAATAATTTGAAAAATCGTCATTTAAGTATAGGACGTGAGAAAAAAGAAGTGCCAATTGAGGAAATTGTACGTTTACGCCGGAATGAATTAACTTTTGAAGAAATTGCAGCAACACTTCGTGGTTTTGGTCATGATGTTTCAAAAGCAACTGTACATCGAAGATATGTAGAATATACAAAGCAATTGCTTGATAAAGAGGACTAACTATTGTATGATAATAATCAGTTTTGAGTAAAAGGGGGATTCGAGATGCAAAGTCACGAACTCATTGAACGCATTAACTTCTTAGCGAAAAAAGCAAAAGCTGAAGGTTTAACTGAAGAAGAACAACGTGAGCGCCAATCGCTACGTGAACAATATTTAAAAGGATTTCGTCAAAATATGTTAAACGAACTTAAAGGAATTAAAGTTGTTAACGAAGAAGGTACTGATGTTACACCGGCGAAATTAAAAGCTTTAAAAAAGCAAGATAATGCAAAATTAAACTAAAAGATGGGCGAAGCCCATCTTTTTTATTTATTATATCCGTTATTTAATAACTTTCCAGTTGTTATTGACTGTTGCTTCTATCTTTTTGTGCTTCAATATATAGTTAGCGATAAGTTCAGACATATCTGTTGGTATGTCTTTTATTACGGTCTTATTTTGAAACATAAAGAAGTTCCCTCCGCCACTTGCGCGATAATTATTCATAACGACGTCATATTCTTCATTCATATGAAGTGGAGCGCCTTTATACTGTAAGGATTCTACTCTCTCGCCAATTGGTTTGGAAATGTTTAATACGTACGAAATTCCTTCCCACATATCGTAATTATAGTGTTGCGGCTTTGGTTCTATGTAGGTGGGGTTTACGATGATAGTTCCATCTGCTTTTAATATGAAATAAGAAGCAGAGAGTTCAAGGGCATCTTTTATATCCGCTCCAGTTATTCTAATTACTTTTAATGTATTTGGATAAATATAATTAGAAACGATGTCACGCATTGTTACATATTTCGGGAAACCTGGAGATGTATTATGGAATAAGCTTGTACAAGAAATGGAAACATTAGCTATATCCATCTGTATTTTATTTATGAATTCAATAAAAGGATGGTCTTGCAAACGAGTTTGCATAGCATCTGAAATTTGCATGTTCCCATAGATTACTCCAATAGGTTGATCGAGCCAATTTTGTGTTTTTTCTTCATAATCGGCAACCAAGGAAAGAATATGATGGTCAGCCTCAATTCCTTGTACGGGCAATAATTGTGAATCACTCTCTTTTTTTACCCATTTTTTTTCTGTTTTTTCGAATGTTACTGTTACTTTTCCAACGGAGTGTCCATTGCATCCAGTCTGTAAAATTGTTACACCATTCATTACGGTGTGAGCGATTTCCCGGTGTTGGTGGCCTGTTAGTAAAATGTCTATGCCTTCAATTTCATGGCACATTGCATATCCTTGGTTTTCACCTGTTAAAACTTCAGTCGGTACCCCAGTTTGTAAATCGCGTTCAAATCCCCCATGGTAGGCTACGACTAATAAATCGGGTTTCTCGTGTTCGCGAATGTAAGAAACCCATCTTTTTGTTGTTTCTAATGCATCTTCAAATTGTAAATCTTGAATGTGATGGGGTTGTTCCCAATTGGGAATGTAATGCGTTGTCATCCCTAAAATAGCAATTTTTATATTTGATTCAATATGTTTTATTATATATGGTTTCCCGAAATAAGGTTCTTTTCTGTTTTTATCTAAAATATTTGCTGATAGATACGGAAAGTTTGCAGTAGAAATAGCATTATTTAATATGTCCATTCCATAATTAAATTCATGATTCCCAATAACTGCAGCATCATAACGTAAATAGTTCGCTAATAAAGACATTGGATTTTTCTTATCTTCTTCATATGTAGCGTAATGATAAGTAAAGGGTGTTCCTTGTATGAAGTCACCGTTATCAATTAAAAGAACGTTTCTATTTTGGGAACGTTCTTTTTTTATAAGAGTAGAAATTTTGGCTAAACCAATTTCAGCTTGGGAGTTATCTTGGTAGTGAATTGGATAAACAGTGCCATGTATATCACTTGTTAATAAAATGTTTAAAGTTACAATTTGATTTGGATTCAATATCATTCACCTTTTCTATTGTTATCTACTAATTAAGCATATCAAATATATGAAGAGAATTTTAATGAGAATGTATAGAATGTGTAAAGATTCTGTAAATAAGAAAATATACGTGAAAATGTGTGATATATTTCTTCATGTTTACGGAAGGCAATTTTATAACAACAAAATTGGAGGCAATAATATGTTGAAAAAAGTTTTTGCAATGAGTACGACAGTTGTACTAGCGGCGGGATTATTAAGTGGTTGTGGAACGAAAGAATCAAGTGCAAGTAAAACTGAAGATACGAAAAAAGGTTATGTACCGAAGACTTTAAATGTTCAATTTGTTCCTTCTCAAAATGCAGATACGTTAGAGGCAAAGGCAAAACCATTGGAAAAGTTATTAAGTGATAAATTAAATGTTCCGGTAAAAGTTAGTATTTCAACGAATTACAATACAATTGTAGAAGCGATGGCGTCTAAGCAAGTAGATGTAGGGTTTTTACCTCCAACAGCGTATGTGCTAGCGCATGAGAAAAAGGCTGCAAACGTAATTTTACAAGCACAACGTTTTGGAGTAGATGATGAAACGGGAGCTCCTACAAAGGATTTAGTAGACTTTTATAAATCTGAGTTTGTAGTTAAGAAAGATTCAAATATTAACAGTGTAAAAGATTTAAAAGGTAAAAAAATTGGTTATCAAGATGTAACGTCATCAGCGGGGTATGTATGGCCTGCGGCTGTATTGTTAAAAGAGGGAATTGATCCGCTAAAGGATGTGAAACCTGTTACATTAAAAGGTCACGATCAGTCGCTGATTGCTCTTTTAAATGGTGATGTAGATGTATCTGTTGTATTCCAAGATGCTCGTAATATTGTGAAAAAAGATTATCCGAATATATTCGATCAAACGAAAATAGTGAAATTTACGGAAAAAATTCCTAACGATACGATTTCGGTACGTTCTGATTTAGATGCAGAGTGGAGTAAGAAATTACAGGACGCTTTCATTGAAATAGGAAAGAATGAGGAAGGTCACAAAATCATTAAAGAAGTATATTCACATGAAGGATATGTTAAATCTGATGATAGTAAATTTGATATCGTTCGTGAATATGGAAAGAAAGTAAAAACGCAATAATACATATGGAAATGGCAGCTAACTGGAAGGTGTATGTTTCCAGTTAGTTTGCCATTTTGAATACATAGAAGGTAGGTAAGATGTGTGATAGAATTTCGAAATGTTTCCAAAATGTATCCGAATGGTACAAAAGGATTGAATAATATAAACTTGAACATTCAAAAAGGTGAGTTTGTTGTAATGGTAGGGCTGTCGGGGGCTGGAAAGTCTACACTTCTTAGATCGGTAAATCGCCTTCATGAGATTACAGAAGGAGAAATCTTGATTGAAGGTGAGTCTATTACTGCTGCGAAAGGAAAAGAATTACGACGCATGCGCCGGGATATTGGTATGATTTTTCAAAGTTTTAACCTTGTAAAACGATCAACAGTTTTGAAGAATGTATTAGCTGGGCGTGTTGGATACCATTCGACTTTTCGTACAACGTTAGGTCTATTTCCAAAAGAAGATTTGGAGCTTGCCTTTCAATCGTTAAAAAGGGTGAATATTTTAGAAAAAACATATGCGCGAGCTGATGAATTATCAGGAGGACAACAGCAACGTGTATCGATTGCTAGAGCGTTGGCACAAGAAGCAAAAATCATATTGGCAGATGAACCTGTTGCGTCGTTAGATCCGCTAACAACAAAGCAAGTATTAGATGATTTGAAAAAAATTAATGAAGATTTTGGGATTACAACAATTGTAAACTTACATTCTATTGATTTAGCTAGGCAATATGCGACACGCATTATTGGATTACATGCAGGCGAAATTGTTTTTGATGGTTCAGTAGAAGAGGCAACGGATGAAAAATTTGCTGAAATTTATGGAGACGTAGCGCAGAAAAGTGAATTATTAGAGGTGGCAGTTAAATGAATGACGCGACGATATATTCGAAATCGATACCGAAGCCGCCGAGTAAGTTGAAACATATGTTAACGGCTATTCTAGTCATTTTACTGTTGTGGGGAAGTAGTGTACAGGTTGACGCATCATTTTCAAAACTAGTAGTTGGTTTTCCCGATATGATTGATTTGTTAAAAGAGATGGTGCCGCCTGATTGGAGTTATTTTCAAGTTATTACAACAGCGATGTTAGATACAATACGTATGGCGATTATTGGGACGACTTTAGGAGCGATTTTAGCTATTCCACTGGCACTATTTGCGGCAAGTAATGTGTTTACTAGTACATTTTTGTACGGTCCAGCTCGATTGGTTTTAAATTTTATCCGAACGATACCAGATTTATTATTAGCAGCAATTTTCGTAGCTATTTTTGGAATAGGACCACTTCCAGGTATTTTAGCTCTTACTTTTTTCTCAATTGGGCTCGTGGCGAAATTGTTGTATGAGTCAATGGAATCGATTGATCCAGGTCCATTAGAGGCGATGACAGCAGTAGGAGCAAATAAAGTGCAATGGATTGTGTATGGGGTAATTCCGCAAGTGAAAGCACATTTTGTCTCCTATGTTCTTTATACATTTGAGGTGAATGTACGTGCAGCAGCTGTTTTAGGTTTAGTAGGAGCGGGTGGTATTGGGTTGTATTATGACCGTACACTTGGATTTTTACAATATCAACAAACTGCATCTATTATTATTTATACTCTTGTTGTTGTATTGTTAATTGATTATGTAAGTACATTGTTGCGGGAGAAATTATAATGAGTAAAACGACGATAATTGTACCAAAACCGAAGAAACCGAGTGTGTATCGCTGGTTTATTTTTATAGCACTTGCATTTGTTTATGTATGGGCTTTTTCAGGAGTCCCGCTAGAGGGAATAAAGGATACGGCAGGAGAAATTACAAAAGCAATTATGACAGGTGTATTGAATCCAGATTGGTCGTATGTATCTTTGCCAGATGGTGAAGATTTATTACATGGCTTAATTGATACGTTGGCAATTGCGATATTAGGTACATTTATTTCTGCCTTTTTATCTGTTCCATTCGCTTTTTGGGCGGCAACGAATATGAGCAGTGGAAAATTAACGGCAGGAACTGGGAAATTTGTACTTAGTTTTGTTCGTACATTTCCTGAATTAGTTATGGCTCTTTTATTTATAAAAGCTGTTGGACCAGGCTCCTTTGCCGGAGTTCTAGCTTTAGGATTACACTCTATCGGAATGTTAGGGAAATTATATTCAGAAGGAATTGAAAATATAGATAAAGGACCGACGGAAGCGTTAATAGCTACAGGTGCGAATCGCTTTCAAATACTTTGGTATGCAGTATTGCCACAAGTATTACCGGATTTTCTATCGTATACGTTATACAGGTTCGAAATTAATGTACGATCCGCTGCCATTTTAGGTGTTATTGGAGCAGGTGGGATTGGTACGCCTCTAATTTTTGCACTGAGTTCACGCAATTGGTCTCGTGTGGGTATTATTTTATTGGGTATTATTTTAATGGTAATTATCATTGATTTTATTTCAAGTTCGATACGGAAGAAAATTGTATAATTTATTTTAAGCACCTATAAAAGGTGCTTTTTTATATAATAAGAATAATAAATGTGAGCAATAGGGGGGATAATTTGGCTTTACAGCACGAGTTTGTATTTGTTTCGAATGAAAAAAAAGGGTTGGATTTTATAGGTATAGATTGGATTGAACCTTGTTTTCTATATAAAGAAGAGGCAACGATAGATGAGTGTGTTGTATTAAGTGATGAGCTAATCGTATATCTATTAGATTTTACCCATTGGATTCCGACCTATTATCCAGCGAAAAGAGCAGAAGGGTTTGGAATTCACTATTATGGTATTACGAAAATAGAACAGCAAGGGGCAGTGATAGCAGAACAGTTATTTTGTTCGCTAGTTAACATGTTTTCTCTAGCGCCAGAAACAATCGAACTGACAGGGCAGTTTCAATGGGAAAATGATAATAATACTGATGGAGGATATGAAAGATACGTATTTGATCGAGATAAATTATGCCAAGATTTAAATTCTTTTATTCGTTTGCTTTGCAGAGTGAAAAATGGGGAAGGATATATTTTGCATTATGGAATTTGAAAATGATGAATAAATATACAGATAATTCCCTTTCTTTTTAAAATAAAAATAATGAAAAAGTATGTCATATTGAATACCCATACATTCCCGAAATCATTGATTTTTTTATGAAAAGCTAAAAAAATATCAACATATTTGTCGATACATGTTGTATAATCTTGCGTGGGAAGCTATCATATAAATGTATAAAACGTTTACTAATATAAGCGAAGGGAAGAATAGCATGTCACATTCAATCGAACAACTTTCTATCAACACGATTCGCACATTATCCATCGATGCGATTGAAAAAGCAAACTCTGGTCACCCAGGAATGCCAATGGGTGCAGCACCAATGGCTTATACATTATGGACTCAATTTATGAAACACAATCCAAATAACCCAACGTGGTTTAACCGTGATCGTTTCGTATTATCTGCAGGTCATGGTTCAATGTTACTATACAGCCTACTTCACCTATCTGGTTATGATGTAACAATGGATGACTTAAAGAACTTCCGTCAATGGGGAAGCAAAACTCCAGGACATCCTGAGTACGGTCATACAGCAGGTGTAGACGCAACTACTGGTCCACTTGGACAAGGTATTGCAACTGCTGTAGGTATGGCAATGGCTGAAAGACATTTAGCGGCTAAATATAACCGTGATGCGTATAATGTAGTAGATCATCATACATACGCTATTTGTGGTGATGGAGATTTAATGGAAGGCGTTTCTGCTGAAGCATCTTCATTAGCTGCTCATTTACAATTAGGTCGTCTTGTTGTGCTTTATGATTCAAACGATATTTCATTAGATGGCGATTTAAATCGTTCATTCTCTGAAAGTGTAGAAGATCGTTACAAAGCATACGGATGGCAAGTAATCCGTGTTGAGGATGGAAACGATATTGAAGCTATCGCGAAAGCAATCGAAGAAGCGAAAGCTGACGAAAAACGCCCAACGCTAATTGAAGTAAGAACGACAATTGGTTTCGGTTCTCCAAACAAATCAGGAAAATCAGCTTCACATGGTTCTCCACTTGGTGTAGACGAAACAAAATTAACGAAAGAAGCATATGCTTGGACTGCTGAGCAAGACTTCCATGTAGCAGAAGAAGTATATGACAACTTCCGTAAAACTGTACAAGATGTTGGTGAAACTGCGCAAGCAGCGTGGAACACTATGCTAGGTGAATATGCACAAGCATACCCAGAATTAGCAAACGAATTACAAGCGGCAATGAATGGTCTTCTTCCAGAAGGTTGGGAGCAAAACTTACCAACTTATGAATTAGGATCAAAAGCAGCAACTCGTAATTCTTCAGGTGCTGTAATTAATGCAATTGCAGAGTCTGTACCATCATTCTTCGGTGGATCTGCTGACCTTGCTGGTTCTAACAAAACATACATGAATAACGAAAAAGACTTTACAAGAGATGATTACAGCGGAAAAAACATTTGGTACGGTGTACGTGAGTTCGCAATGGGTGCAGCAATGAACGGTATTGCACTACATGGCGGTTTAAAAACTTACGGTGGTACGTTCTTCGTATTCTCTGACTACTTACGTCCAGCAATTCGTCTTGCAGCATTAATGCAATTGCCAGTAACGTATGTATTCACACACGACAGTATCGCTGTTGGTGAAGATGGTCCAACACATGAACCAATCGAGCAATTAGCAGCGCTACGTGCAATGCCAAATGTATCTGTTATTCGTCCAGCTGATGGTAACGAATCTGTTGCAGCTTGGAGACTAGCTCTAGAATCTACAAACAAACCAACTGCTTTAGTATTAACTCGTCAAGACCTTCCAACATTAGAAGGTGCAAAAGAAGATACGTATGAAAAAGTAGCAAAAGGTGCATATGTAGTTTCTGCAAGCAAGAAAGAAACAGCTGATGTAATCTTACTTGCATCTGGATCTGAAGTAAGTCTAGCTGTTGAAGCGCAAAAAGCGTTAGCAGTAGACGGCGTTGACGCAGCTGTTGTCAGCATGCCATCTATGGATCGCTTTGAAGCTCAAACAGCTGAGTACAAAGAATCTGTATTACCGAAAGCCGTAACAAAACGTTTCGCAATCGAAATGGGTGCTACATTCGGATGGCACCGTTACGTAGGTCTTGACGGAGATGTGTTAGGTATCGATACATTCGGTGCTTCTGCTCCTGGTGAGAAGATTATGGAAGAGTATGGATTTACTGTAGAGAACGTTGTTCGTAAAGTAAAAGAAATGCTTTAATGATTTTAGAAAAATCTCTCCGGCATGGAGAGATTTTTCTATGTAAATGAGTTTTTTCGACAGAAAAAGTTTTTTATCTCTCCGCAGTCAGACAATCATTGCAAAATTTCTTCTATATAATGAAGGGAAAAGGTTGTCCAGATTGGGAGGCGAAAGATGAAAACGTATGAATTGTATTTAATTCAAGAGGATATTGCGAAAGCTTACTTTGGTCGTGAATATTTGTTTTTTGATTTATTTGCTAGATTTTCAGAATCTGGGTCCCTTTCGGAGAGAAAAGTGTTATATAAACAAATGATGTATATAACGATGCCATTACAAGTAATGAAAATTCACCATAAATTAGAACAAGCTTTGCGCGTTCTTGGTAAATATGATCGAACACATCATACACATACACTTTATACAGGAGCGGAATACGGCGAAATAATGGTGAAACCGCACTATATTCGCATGAATACCTCTGGAAACGTTTCTATGGAAACGACTTTCTTTGAGGTGTTAAGAAAGTGTGAATTAACATTTTTAGCTATGGATTATGAAAATACAAAGTACGGATGGCTGAATCCTCTAAAACAAGTACGAACATATGTGTAAAAAATGTCGAATTGTATCTTGTCTTATTGAAAAGGTTTTAGTACACTGTAAGGTAGACAACATGAAGGAGGAAAATATATGCCAATTTGGTTAGGTATTCTAGTGGGCGTAGTAGCACTAGTAGCAGGCGTGGCGTTAGGATTTTTCATTGCCCGCAAATACATGATGAACTACTTAGAAAAAAATCCACCAATTAATGAACAAATGTTAAAAATGATGATGATGCAAATGRGACAAAAACCTTCCCAAAAGAAAATCAATCAAATGATGAGCGCGATGAATAAGCAACAAACGAAATAAGCGCTAAAAGACACTCGCTAAGAGTGTCTTTTCTTTTTGTTAGTTATGTAGTTTAAAACTTTTAAAAATTCAGTATTTTTGGTAAACTGAAAACATCGCTCATTTTAAGGGAGGAGGATAAAAATGAAGGTATTTATTAATTTAGCGTGGTTTTTTAAACAAGAAAAACGAGCGTACATAATCGGAATTATTATGTTATTTGGTGTCGCGCTTCTTGAACTTGTAGCTCCGAAAGTACTAGGTATTGTAGTAGATGAAATTAATAATGGAACATTAACATCTGAAAAATTGTTGAAGTGGGTTATTCTGTTAGTAGTTGTAGGGATTACTATGTACATATTACGTTATTTATGGCGTATTATGATTTTTGGATCTTCGTTAAAACTAGCCCGTCAATTACGAAAGAATTTATATGAACATTTTACAAGGATGAGCCCATCTTTCTATCAATCACGTCGTACGGGTGATTTGATGGCGCATGCGACTAATGATATTCAGGCGATTCAACAAACTGCTGGATCGGGCGTTTTAACACTTGTTGACTCATTAGCGGTTGGGGGATGTGTACTCGTAGCGATGGGTTTTACAATTAGTTGGAAGTTAACATTGTTAAGCTTAATCCCAATGCCGATTGTAGCGATTTCGACAAATTATTATGGAACGTTATTACATAAAAGGTTTCATAAAGCGCAGCAATCGTTTTCAGAAATCAATGATAAAGTGCAAGAGAGTATGAGTGGGATGAAGGTAATTCGATCACTTGGACAAGAGAAAGAAGATTTACAAGCATTTCGAAAAAAATCAGAAGATGTTGTACATAAAAATATGTTAGTCGCACGTATTGATTCGTTGTTTGATCCAACAATCTCTCTTATCGTTGGATTTTCTTTTTTAATTGCAGTGTGTTACGGGTCAGTATTAGTTGTGAGGGGTGAATTAACTGTAGGTGATCTCGTTACATTTACAACGTATTTAGGTACCCTCGTTTGGCCAATGTTAGCCTTTGGATGGTTGTTTAATATTATGGAGCGTGGGCGTGCTTCGTATGACCGTGTAGAAAAAATTCTCTCGCAAAAATCAGATGTAGTAAATAGAGAAGATGCTGTACATAAAGTAGCAAGCGGTGATGTTACATTTGCGGTCGATTCATTTTCATATAAGAAAAATGAACTGTTACAGCTAATAGATGTTCACTTTGATTTGAAGAAGGGTGAAACACTAGGAGTTGTCGGACGTACAGGAGCAGGGAAAACGACTTTATTAAAATGTTTAATCCGTGAGTATGATCATTTTAGTGGTGAATTAAAAGTTGGGGAGCGGGATATTCGCGATGTAACACTTTACGGTGTCCGTTCTGCCATTTCATACGTGCCGCAAGATCATTTTTTATTTTCAGCGAGTATTGGGGAGAATATTGCCTTCGGAAAGGCGGATGCTACATATAATGAAATAACCCGCGCTGCAGAGATTGCTTGTATTCATAATGACATCCTCCAATTTTCAGAAGGGTATGAAACGGTAGTAGGAGAAAGAGGCGTTTCGTTATCTGGAGGTCAAAAACAGAGAATCTCTATTGCACGTGCTTTATTAACGAATGCGGAAATTTTAATTTTAGATGATTGTTTATCAGCGGTAGATGCAAAAACAGAAGAAACGATTTTAAATGCATTAAAGAGGGAAAGAGCAGGAAAAACAACGATTATTACTGCTCATCGTTTAAGTGCAATTCAACATGCCAATCTTATACTTGTTGTGGATGAAGGCAGAATTGTGCAACGAGGTACACATGAACAATTAATGAAAGAAAACGGTTGGTATAAAGAAATGTACGAGAGCCAGCAGTTAGAAGCATTAGTCGAGAAAGGAGGCGTATGATGACCGGGAAGAAGCGGAGTGATTTAAGTAGATTACTTTCTTATATGAAGCCATATAAAAGGTTACTATCTTTAGCATTTATCTTTTTAGTTGGTGCAACTGTAACTGAAATGATGGGTCCTTTTTTAATTAAACAATTTCTTGATGAACATTTAGTACCACGTAACTTTGATCAATCAGCACTTGTTACTCTATTTGTAGTGTATCTTATTGCTCACTTATTAAAAGTATTATTTACTTATTTAGACTTATTGTATTTTCAAAATATCGCTTTTAAAATTGTTCAAGATATGCGTGTTGAAGTATATAATCATGTTCAAAAGTTGTCATTAAGTTTCTTTGATCGTACGCCGATTGGTACGCTTGTATCGCGCATAACGAATGATACGGAAGCAATTAAAGATTTTTATGTCAGTGTATTATCCACATTTGTCAAAAATGTAGTCTTTTTAATAGGTATTTTAGTAGCAATGTTTTTATTAAATGTAAAACTAGCTCTATTTTCTCTCGTATTAATTCCGATAATGTTTGCAATTATGGTGCTATATCGCCGGAAGAGTGCAGCCTTTTATTTAGAAGTACGTAATCAATTAAGCGTGTTAAATGCAAAGTTGAATGAGTCCATTCAAGGAATGAATATTGTTCAAGTGTTCAGGCAAGAAAAGCGTATGAGAAAAGAGTTTGAAGAAGTGAATAATAAACATTATAGTGCAGGGCGACGGACGTTAAAGTTAGACGCGTTACTTTTACGTCCAGCAACTGATTTAGTTCATATTGTGGCTATTGCGTTAGTACTTGGTTTATTTGGAATTGATGCTTTGAAGAGTCCTGTTGAAGTAGGTGTCTTATATGCGTTTGTTAACTATATACATCGTTTCTTCCAGCCTGTAAATGAGATGATGATGAAATTATCATTTTTCCAACAGGCACTTGTTTCATCATCACGTGTATTTCATTTAATGGATGAGAAAGATTTAGCTCCAGTTCAAAAAGGGGATGGAAATCCTCAAGTTGTTAATGGAGAAATTGAATTTAAAAATGTTACTTTTTCGTATGATGGAAAACGTGATGTTTTAAAAAATGTATCTTTTCACGTGAAACAAGGGCAAACAGTTGCTTTCGTTGGGCACACTGGTAGCGGAAAAAGTACTATTATGAATTTGTTAATGCGATTTTATAATATTAAGTCCGGAAATATTGTAATAGATGGTGTAGATTTAGAGAGATTTGAAGAAAGAGAAATTAGAAAGAAAATAGGACTCGTATTGCAAGATGCATTTTTATTTGCGGGAAATGTAAAACAAAATATTCGTATGTACAATGAAGAAATTACGGATGAAGAAGTAAAAGAAGCGGCACAATTTGTGCAAGCGAATACGTTTATTGAAAAATTACCAGAGCAGTATGAAACAGAAGTAGTAGAAAGAGGAGCTGCATTTTCTAGTGGTCAACGACAATTAATTGCTTTTGCTAGAACGATAGCAACGAATCCGAAAGTATTAGTATTAGATGAAGCAACAGCTAATATTGATACAGAAACAGAAGATGCGATCCAAACAGCATTACAGCAAATGCGAAAAGGGAGAACGACTATAGCAATTGCACACAGATTATCTACAATTCAAGATGCAGATCAAATTTTTGTTATGCATGATGGAGAAATAGTAGAAAGAGGAACACATCAAGAATTACTGAGTGAGCAAGGGTTGTATTATAATATGTATTTACTACAAAATAAAGGGATTTTACAAAAGGCCTTGTAATTATAAGGCCTTTTTACTTTGTTTATAAAATATGTTTGCTCTCAATTTCTATAGTATAAACGTCGTGACCCTTTATTAAAGTTGTACATATTGTATGTATACGAAATGAAAAAAATTGATAGGAGCTTTTATATGCAAGATAGATCTAGTTCAAATATTACGTTTATCGATTTGTCTCATTGGGAAGGGAACATTGATTGGAATGCAGTGAAGGGATCGGGTATTTCAGCGGCGTATGCAAAAGCGACAGAAGGTGTGAATAATCTTGATCCTACTTTGGTTCAAAATGTACAAGCAGCACGAAATGCGAATGTATTAATCGGTGCATACCATTTTGCACATCCAGAACTAAATGATGCAATTTCAGAAGCGAAACATTTTGTGAATATATTACAAAGCAATCAGACAGACTTAATGCCAGTTTTAGATTTAGAATCACCGATAGATCCGAGTAATAGTAATTTAACTGGTACTGCTATATCTAATTGGGCAAGAAGTTTCATAAATTATGTGAAACAGGCTACTGGAAAAGATGTCATGTTATATACAGGAGTTTGGTATATTAATGAGTTTGGAATTAACGGATTAAGCGATATTCCACTTTGGATTTCTAAATACTCTAGTACGCCGCCTGCTGATGCTGGTGGATGGACAGAGTGGACAGCATGGCAATACACAGATTCTGGTCAAATTTCAGGTGTAGTAGGAAATTGTGACGTATCAGCAGCGGTTTCATTAGAAGCTTTGCAAGGAAATGGAACAAATGGTGGTGGAAATGTTTCTCCACCTAGTACTGCTACTGCAGTCTACGGCGTTGCTGTAATTAAAGGCGATAATGTAAATTTACGGAGTGGACCATCTTTACAATCTAGTGTAATTCGCCAGCTAAATAGAGGAGAATCATATGAAGTTTTGAATGAACAAGATGGTTGGCTTGCTTTAGGTGGAAACGAATGGATATACTATGATCCAAGTTACATTCAGTATAAACATTATGTGGCGACTATTACTGGTGATAATGTGAATCTGCGGGATGCTCCATCATTAAATGGAAATGTTATAAGACAGTTACATCGCGGTGAGGCTTATAGAGTATGGTGTAAGCAAGATGGCTGGCTTGGTTTAGGTGGAAATGGCTGGATATACTATGATTCAAGTTATATTCAGTATGGTGTACAATAAAATGCACGTAAAAGGTATCTCGCCTGAGATTCCTTTTATTCTGCTATTTGCGAGCAACCTGAAACAATCAGTAGGGAATGAGAAAAATCGCTTATTAAAGTCTCTCTTCATTAAAAATATGTGATTTTTACAAAGTGTATATTGAAAGCATAGTATAATATAATGGATGTTTATAAAAATAAATGAAAATGGAATAAAGGAGTAAAGATATKGATTATGTGCTAATAGGTGTGATTTTATTATTATTAGCTGTAGTATTCGTGCTGTTCTATAAAAATAAACAGCTAGAATCAGAGAGTCAGCAAGTAGAATTTGAAAAGAAACAAGCAATTGAAACGTATGAAACTGAAATTGCAGCTACGGTTACAGAGCATAAAGAACAACAAAATACATTGAAAAATATGGAACAGAAGAAATACAATGATTTACAAATAAGTGCAGCTAGAGAACTTGAAAATATGCGTATGATGAAAAATCAATTAGCTATGCAACATAGTAAAGAACGAAGTGAAATACAAGAAAAACATAGTAACGAAATACACATGTTTCAAAAGTTAATTGCAAATTTGCGAGAGTATACGAAAAATGGAGCTGAAGTGAATACACACGAAACATTACATTATATGAAGCGTGGCTTCGTAGAGCAAGGCATAATACTAGACACTGAATTGCATATTATGCCAAATGTTTTTATTAGAAATCAGCATGGAGGAAATGATTGTCGCATTCATCATCTTGTCTTAAGTAAAACGGGTATGTATCTACTTGAGACGAAAGAATGGACAGGGAAATTAATTCATGGCTTAACGAAAGAAAATGCTAGTATATATTCATTTATGATTGATGAAATTGGCAAGTATCAACAAGAAGTAGAGAAAGAAGAGACATTTGAATGCGTTACAGGTGAAGATTCATTAACGATACAAGTGAAAAATGAAGGGAATCCAGTATATAGAGCGAAGAA
Organism: Bacillus sp. 01N45; assembly: GCF_056399205.1. Lineage (NCBI taxonomy): Bacteria > Bacillati > Bacillota > Bacilli > Caryophanales > Bacillaceae > Bacillus > Bacillus sp. 01N45. Next base: position 446,148 of record NZ_JBFTQW010000004.1, on the reverse strand, counting down.
ATTATCTCATATTCTATACAATTGTTTAAAAGAAATACAAGTTGATATTGTAAAGGAAAAAGTAAAACCGATTGTATATTTTTATAATGAGAGTGGGAAAGAAGTGCTAGATCTGTCTGAAGAAAAAACGCCGAGATTAAAAGATAGAGAGCAAATTGTAACGTTCTTCAGAAATGAGATCTTAACAGGGAAAGTAATATATACAGATCAAGAGTTAGAAAAACTTCGAGAAATCATTAGCCGGATGAATTATAAAATAAATTAAAAAGAGGTGGGCTTTTTGAGTGCTATATTAAGGGGTATTTTGTATGTTTATGTTTGTTTGTATATACTAATGTATCTTGCGTTTATGTTTGTTATTGATGTGGTTCATATGTCAGTAAGTGTAAAAAGTATGTTTGTAGTAGTCATGCCATTTGCTATATTAGTCGTAATTCAAAAGTTCGTCTTACGTACTTCTGTAAATCATAATACAGAAAAAAAGCAAATGCTAGGTGTAATGATAGTAGGTTGTATTCTATTGATAGTGTGCACTGCGCAATTAAGTATGAATACATACACCTCTAAGTTTAATCAAGATCGGTGGTTACATGCTGAAGAGAAACGGGTACATATGGTAGATGATCTAATGCAAAAATATAAATTAACAGGGAAGTCAAATGAAGAAATCACAAAATTATTAGGAACGCCTACTGAAACGAGAAATGGAGAAGAAGGGATTACCACTTCGTACTATCTTGGAAATGAACGTGGCTTTATTTCAATAGATAGTGAACAGCTTGTTTTACAATTTGATAGAGATGGTAGAGTTATGGAATATAAGGTGCATAGAGGTTAAAGAAATGTAGAGGGAAGCTATATATTATAGCTTCTTTTTATATTCCAATATAGTAAATGTAGGCAAATAGTAGTCATTCCTATCTATACGAATCGGAATGAGTCTGTTATATTGTAAATGGTTATGTAGTTTAATAGTTTACCAGATGTCCTATATTTTGGTTGAGGAGGGGGAAATTAACACGAATTTAATTATGGCGTGTTAAGTATTATGATGAAAAAAAGATTTTATAATGTTTTAGCTGCATCGATTGTATTTAGCGTGGTAACGATTCCGAATTATTCCTATGCTAATGAGTTGGAAAAAACTGTAGCGGTTTCACCTGATGAACAAGCTTTAAAAAGTATTGAAAACCATATGAAAGAGGAAGATGGTCGAGGAGAAGATAAAGGAGTAAAAAATGAAGTGCAAGGCGAATTTCTTGTACAAATAGTGAAAGAAGTACCTTTATATGATTCTAGTAATTTTCAAAAAGAGACAGGGGTTCACATTTCGAATCAAGTTGTAAAAGCTGAGAAGAGAAAAGGAAACGCTTACTATGTTCGGACTTCATCTGGAACTGGATGGATAGAAAATAGTGAGGGGAATGTAGAGGTTAAAGAATTTCACCCTTTATTAAGTGAAAAGTTGGTTATTAATGAAGTAACCTCTACTTACTCTGAACCATTTACTTCATACAAAGAAGAAAATGTATTGGAGCCACAAAATATTCAAGCAATTGGACAGGCCGGAGAATGGTTCCAAGTAAAAATAAATGATGAGATAAAATGGATTTATTCACCTTCAGCAAAATTTGAAGGAACAAAAGCTTCAATTATTCAAGAGGCAACACCAGCACGTACAAAACGTGCAGCAGTTATGTATGCTGCACCAATAGAAGAGAAAACAACGGATATTTATGGTGTAACTTTAAAAGAAATGATTGTACCGAAAGGAAATGAAAATATCCGTCCCGGTTATGCGATGAAGCCGAAGTATATTACGATTCATGAGACAGATAATTACAGTGTTGGGGCAAATGCTAAAAACCATGCAATATATTTATATAACCAAGCAACGGGAACGGAAGATCGTTCAGCGTCATGGCACTTTACGGTAGACGATAAAGAAATTTACCAACATCTTCCATTGAACGAAAATGCTTGGCATGCAGGAGATGGAGCAGAAGGAACTGGAAATCGAGAATCAATTGCGATTGAAATTGCTGTAAACGAAGATGGTGATTATAATAAAGCTGTTGAAAATGCTCGTAAATTAACAGCTTACTTAATGGGAGAATTACATATTCCTTTAGAAAATGTGAAGAAACATCAATTCTGGAGTGGAAAGAATTGTCCGGCTATTATGATTAAAAATAATGCGTGGGAACCATTCTTACAAGGAACAAAGGTTTATTATGATGCGAACCATAAAGATGATATAACAGGTGGTTGGTACGAAGCAGACATTCGTGAATTAGATAAACGAGGCATTATGATTGGGGATGGGAAAGGTTCTTATTGGCCAGAGCGTCTTGTCACACGTGGCGAATTTGCGAATTTAATTTCAAGATCATTACAGTTACCTGAAGGATCATCGAATTTTAATGATTTAAATACAGCACATCCATCGCTAATAGATGGTATTAATCGTGCAGCAACTGCCGGGATAATAAGTGGTAGAGGAAATGGGACGTTTGCTCCAAATGATACGATTAAACGAGATGAAGCTGTTATCATGATTGATCGTGCACTGCAATATAAAAAAATTAAAGGTAACTTAGTTCCGTTACCATTCTCGGATCAAGATTTAGCATATGATAAACAAGCTGTACAACGTGTTTATGGATTAGGTATTGTAAAAGGAAATGAAAATAATGAATTTATGCCGAAAGGTTCTGCAACGCGTGGAGAATCGGCAGCATTTATTAATAGAATGTTAAAAGTAATAGAAAGTAAATAATAAAAAAGCACTCGCTTTTGCGAGTGCTTTTTTATTTTTCAATATATTACGGAAGGGAGAGAAGGATTTTGAGTGGAATAAGGAATGAAAGCGGAGGTGATGCATATATATGGATGCATTGGGTTGTTTTTATCTCGCTATTTGCGGGCAATAAGACTCCCACTTCAAAGTTTCACTTTATCATATTGTATAAATGAAAAGGAGGTAAGACGGTGAAAGCAATCCCGACTGATGTCCTGAGTAAAGAATTAATGGAAAGAGAAGGAGTTATATCTATTACAGTAAAGGAATTTGAAAAGATAGAAGTAGCTGGAGTAGTAGTCGCTGGTCCGGCAGTTATTTTGATTAATCAAGATTAAGTACATATTATTGAAATAAAAAGCATCCATCTAGGATGCTTTTTATTTGTATACAAGGAAGAATATGATGGATAATTGCTTTACTGGAGGGAAAGTCTGTGGCAATTATTATAACGATGTTAGTAATGGGAGTTTTATTAGGATTTGTTGGAGCAGGGGGAGCTGGTTTTATTATCGCAATACTCACTTTAGTATTCCACATTCCTATTCATGTTGCGCTTGCAACGTCTTTAACTGCAATGGCATTTACGACATTATCTGGGGTTATAAGTCATTATCGTGAAGGAAATGTTGTAGTTACTATAGGAGGGATTGTTGGTGGATGTGGAGCACTTGGTTCTTATATTGGTGCAAAGCTTGGTTCACTTATACCACCGCATCTTCTTCATTGGTTTACAGCTGGGATGTTATTTTTATCTGCAATTTTTATGTTTGTTAAATTAATTAAGTTTCAAAATAGGGAAGAACTACTTTTAGCAGAAATTAAAGATTTTTCGAAAGACAATATAATGAAATGTATATGTCTCGGATTAGTCACTGGAATGATGGCTGGTTCATTTGGGATTGGTTCTGCACCATTTATTCAACTTGGATTAATGGCTCTATTAGGATTAACAATCCAGCAATCTGTAGGAACAACAATGCTTGTCATATTGCCGATTGCGATTGGAGGTGGGCTAGGATATAGTTCAGAAGGCTACCTAGATTATATACTGTTATTGCAAGTATTAATGGGCACGATGTTAGGAGCGTATATCGGGGCGAAGTTTACAAATTATGCACCACGTATGCTTTTGAAGCTTTCAATGATTATGACACCAGTTGTAGCTGGATGTATGTTATTGATGGAATAAAAATAATATAGCAAACTAATATGTTTTACGAATGAATTATGTAAGTAATTCATATTTCCCATATAAAAGGATTTACTTTAATATAATGAGTGTAAAGTTCGAGTATTCGAAGTACTACTTGAATTATATCCCTATCCCTTTTCTAAAAATGCGAACAAGTTTTGCCCTATTCTATTCAATAATTAATTGCATAGAAATATATTGTTCGATGACCATTATGGAACGTACATAATGGGAAAATCCCGATCCTTAAAGAGGATGCCCCTAATCTTCATGTGAAAATATGATCGGATAAGAAAGCTGACCAATTTATGGTCGGCTTTCTTTTTGTTCAAAAGTTATTTCTTCTTTAATTTCTGTTTGTAATAATAAAGCTTTTCCGAAACGACGTTTACATTCCGCACGCACTTTTTCAATGGCTAGTAGCTGAGTAGTGGCGGGAACTGTTACGATAGCTTGGCGTGGTTTTCGATTTTCTTCACAAAAGACACATTCCACAACATATTTAGAAATCATATTTTCATCCTTCCGTTTTTAATTTCTAAGAAGGGATTGTCTATGAAGTTAATGTGATTTTTCGTCATTAGTTTACTTTTTTCCTCTTTTTTCAAGGAGAAAATGATAAAAAAGGTGAATTTTTGTAGGGGAGGGATGTATATGGAAAGATGGATAGGTTGTGCAGCAGTATGTATAAATGAAAAAAATGAAGTTTTAATGGTGTTGCAAGGGCAAAAGGGTGAAGAAAAAAGGTGGTCTGTTCCAAGTGGAGGGCTTGAAAAGGGAGAGACACTAGAAGAATGTTGTATTCGAGAAGTTTGGGAAGAAACAGGTTACAATGTGGAAGTTGTAAAGAAAATATACGAAAAAGAAGGTATTACATACGGGGTTCCTGTATACATTCATTATTATGTCGTTAAAAAAATAGGCGGTAGTATGAAAATCCAAGATCCTGATGAGTTAATACATGAAATTGCTTGGAAGAGGATAGATGAAATGAAGGAATTAACGCTATCTTTCCCGGAGGATTATGAGGTTTTAAATAAATATATAAATAAAAAAGCGAGTGTTTAAACACTTGCTTTTTCAATGTATCCACGACAAGAAAAGCGGAACGATAACTAAACTAGCTCCTGCTGTTAAAAGCATAGATAAACTTGCAATGGTTCCTTCTACAGGGCCGATTTCGAATGCTTTTGATGTACCGGTTCCATTTGCGCTAGTGCCTAACATAATGCCTTTTGCGAGCGCTGTTTTAATACGGCATATACGTATGAGAGCAGGTCCGAGCAATGCTCCTGTTAACGCAGTTAAAACAACAAATACAGCTGTTAATTGTGACATACCACCGATCATTTCTGAAATGGCCATTGCAATTGGTGTCGTTACAATATGAGGCGCTAAACTATGTTCTAACGATGAATCAATTTGAAAATAATTAGCTAGTAGTGCTGAAGTAATAACTGATAAAAATGAGCCGACAATGACATTAAGTAAAATAGCTATTCCATGTTTCTTGAGTAAATCAAAGTATTTATAGATTGGCCATGCGAAAGCAACTGTTGCAGGCTTTAATAATTCTGTTAACCATTGACCACCTGTTTCATATGTTTCATAAGTTGTGTCTAGTCCGAGTAATAAAGCAATTAAAATAATAGGGCAGACGAGAAGAGGAGAAAGTAAGCTCCAATTCCAGCGTTGATACATTTTCTTCGATATCCAATATGTGAATAGTGTTAATAGTAAACAAAGAAAGCCGATCATTGTGTTGATCCTTTCCGCTTTAGTAGCAATTCTGTTAGGAGTCCTGTAGCGAGAGTGACACAAAGTGTACTAATCATAATAATTAAAATGAGATCGATTCCATATTGTGATAGTGTATCTTTGTAGCGTATGACAGCGACTGCAGAAGGAATGAAAAATAAAATAAGTTCTTTTAATAAAAAGTCTGCTCCGTCCTGTACCCACTCTTTTTTCACTAGGTTAAATTTTAATGAAATTAACAATGAAAAAATACCGAGTATACTTCCTGGAACTGGGAGGTGTGCCTGTTTTGCAATCCATTCACCTGTCCAAGCGAAACAAAATAATAATAAAATTTGTCCGCTTAATTTCCACCATTTCATACAGTACCCACCTCTTTCTTTTTTTACATAAAAATTGTAAAAAAGAATTAACAATTTCTACTATACGTTCATTCGAAAAATTTGTCTAATATATAAATTATATGTTATTAATATATTAGATGTATTAATTGAAAGTGAAAAGGGTGTCCAAAATGGAATTACGGCATTTGCAATATTTTGTTGTAGTGGCAGAGGAGTTACACTTTGGACGAGCAGCTGCTCGTTTACAAATGACACAACCACCGCTTAGTCAACAAATTCAGCAATTAGAAAAAGAAATGGGAGTTATGTTATTTTCAAGAACGAAGAGAAAAGTTGAATTAACAGAAGCTGGAGAAATGTTTTTAAAAGAAGTAAAAAAAGCGTTCGAACAAATTGATAAAGCAGTAGAAGTTGCACAAAGTGCCCAAAGGGGAGAAGTGGGATCACTTTCAATTGGTTTTGTAGGTGCGGCGATATATGATATTTTACCATCTATCGTAAGGGAGTATAGAAAGAAATTTCCGAGAGTGTCTGTTGCATTACATGAACTGTCAACACCGGATCAGGTGCATGCACTTCACGATAACCGTATTGATATTGGCTTTTTGCGTCCGCCAATTCCAACGCAATTACTAGAGTTAGAACCAATTCAAAAGCTTTCTTGTACGTTATGTTTACCGAAGGCACATCCACTTGCTGAAAAGGATGAAATACATATTGAAGATTTAAGAGACGAACCGTTCGTATTTATTACGAGACCGGTATGGCCAGCGTTATACGATACAATTTTATCACTTTGCCGCGACGTAGGATTTAGTCCACACATTGTACAAGAAGCAACAGAATATCAAACAGTTATGGGGCTTGTGGCGGCAGGAATCGGAATTACGGTAATACCTGTATCAGCAAATAAATTGTATAAAACAGAAGTCGTATATAAAGAATTATGTGATTCTAATTTTGTTGCAGAAATGTCAGTAGCTTACAAGAAAATGAATACTAACCCAGAGCTTTTAGAGTTTTTGAAAATTGCAAGAGAGAAGAAAAGAATTGAAGTTGAGGATGAGATTAATTAATTTGTTAAAAAGTACACCTCGTTAAACACTAAAGCGGAAATGCAATATAATTGCATTTCCGCTTTAGTGTTCTTTTTTTAGTTCTATACTAAAGAGATAAACATGTTCGTTTTCTTGTAATAGTTGGTCAATAGCAGTTTTTTCCTCAAGCATTGGAATTCTTACGGTTTCTTTATTCGTTTTTATTATAGCCGCTAAAGTCGTCTTTTGATTGTATGTTAAGTTTATAGCAGATTGAAGAGTAGTAGAGGTAGAGCTATTTATGATTGGAGGTGCTTCTTCAGGAGCGAGCATGGAACTACCTTCAATATTAACATACCAATGTTTTTGCACTTGTACATCTTTATCGAGTTGGGATTGAGGTGGTAAAAAAGAAAGCTTTACTTTCTTTTTTTGAAAATGGGAGGTAGCTATATTCGCAATTACGTTTGTTTTTTTACCATTTTGATAATAATCAATTGTAGCATGTATTTCATCTTTTTCATTTTTTAGGGTAACGTTATAAAACATGCTGTCTCCTTCTTGAAAAGGAGTCATTTGTAAAATAGAAGATTGCTCTTCTGTTAATTTGTATGGCTCAACAATGGCGATCTCATTGTTTTTAAGTGAGCTACAACTTGTGAGAAATAATAAAAATAAGATTGATAGTAATTTTATGCGCATGCAACCCCCTCCTTTTTACAATTATATTCTGAATATGATTTATTTTCCATTTTATTTTCTAGGACTAAAGACTTAGAAAAAATTCAGATTGTAGTGCGATGTTTAAAATGTCATATTTTTATACACTAGTAGTATAGAATGAGTATGGTATGAAGTAAGGTAGGGGAAGAACATATGTCTTTATGTCAGTTAGTGAGAAAAAATATAAGAACATTTGCTGCCAAAAGGATGAAGCAATTCATGTGGGTTGCTATGAGTACTATGATTTTATTTTTTATGATATCGCTCCAATTTAATGAAGGAGCTATTGGGAAATTAGAGACTACACTTTTATTTCAAATGAGCTTTTACATGCTGTTTATTGTATTCATTTTTATTTGTATTTTTACTACATATAAAATAACGTTTTCTCTTCTGCAAGTGAGGAAAGAGGAAATTAAATCTTATGTAGCAGAGAGTAGGAAGAGAAATGACGTACTATGTTTATTATGTCAGGAGCAATTATTTATTTATGGAGCAGCGTTTGTTTTTGGATTAGTGAATGGGATGTTATTTTTGAAATTATTTACGATTATTTTTATGAAAATAGCAGGAATACAAGGGATAAATAGTGCACCGATTACAATATATGCAATAGTAGTTGTTAGTATAATTATGATTGTGATCGTCCTATTATCGATGATGCAATGTTTTCGATTTGTTCAAAGTTTACAAGATGAAAATTCGTTTTAATTTAAGGAAAAGGCATGAGAAATCATGCCTTTTCTTATTTTACACATAAAAATAATCATGTTACAGTGTAAAGACCTGACAAAGAATGGGAAGGAAAGGTTGTATAGTATGACAAATGAACAATCAATTGTAAAGGTTGAGCGGTTAACGAAGCGAATCGGTTCAAAGACACTTGTAGAAAATATTAGTTTCGAAGTTAAAAAGGGTGAAGTAGTTGGCTTGCTCGGACCAAATGGTGCTGGAAAAACGACTTTAATGAGAATGATGGTCGGCATGATTCGTATGACAGAGGGTGAAGTTTGGATTGACGGTCAATCTGTAAAACAGAAATTTGAAAGTACTGCTGCGAAAATTGGAGCAGTAATTGAGACACCGGAATTTTATCCTTTTTTGAGCGGCTATGAAAATTTAACATATTTCGGAAGAATGAATGGTAACGTGACGGAAGAACGTATCAATGAAGTAGTGAAATTGTTAGGGATGGGACAAGTAATTGACCGAAAAGTAAAAGCATATTCACTCGGCATGAGACAACGTTTAGGAATTGCTCAAGCGCTTATTCACGATCCAGATGTATTAATATTAGATGAGCCAACGAATGGATTAGATCCTAGTGGAATACATGAAATGAGAATGTACATAAAGAAAATTGCACATGAACAAGGGAAAGCGGTACTTGTATCTAGTCACTTACTTTCAGAAGTTGAATTAATGTGTGATAGAGTTATCATTATTCAGCATGGAGAATATGTGGCGACGCAAAATATTCAGCATAATCAAAGAGAAGAGATGGAGACAATCCGTATACGTGTAGATGATGCGAATAAAGCAGCAGAAATGTTAGACCAAGATGTTTTAATAAAAGGTAATGATCTACTTATTCATGTAAAAGATGAAGAAATCCCAAATGTTATTCGTATATTGCTTGAGAAAAATATTCAAGTGTATCGTGTATATGAAGAAAGAAAAACGTTAGAAGAGCAATTTTTAGAATTAACAGGGGGAAAAGATATTGTTTAATTTAGTGTATAACGAACTGTATAAAATATTTAAGCGAAAGCGAACGATTATTCCCTTTGCAGTTATTGCAGTATTAATAATTGGATTAGGGTGGGTTACGGTAAAGTATTTAGAACCGGAAACAAAAGGATGGAAAGCCGATTATACAGAACGAACTGTAGAAATAGAGAAAAAGCTAGGTATGAAAAAAGAAGCTATATTAGCAGAACGATCTGGGGACGAGCTTGTAAAGGAATATCAGCTTAAGATGAAGCATTTAGATACAGATACAGCACCGGCAAGCAGTTCTCCGCTTTCTTTCATGAGAGATACAGGTTTTATCGTATTTCCAATATTGCTCCCATTTATCCTCGTGTATGCAAGTACAATTTTTGCGAATGAATATAGCTGGGGAACATATAAATTTTTAACGATACGACCAGCGAGTCGATTTAAAATTTTGACATCTAAATTTTTAGCAATTGTGATATTTGCAGCGTTATTGTTTATATTTAATATGATTTTCTCCACTTTATGTGGACTTGTTATTTATAAATTCCAACAGCCTGCATGGAGCGAGCTTATTTTCCAAGATGGAAATATTATAAAACAAAATATTTTTGTGGAAGCTAGTAAGTATTATATTTTATCGTGGTTGCCGACGATTGTGTACGCAGCGTTTGCATTTATGATTTCTGTATTAACAAGATCTAGTGGAGGTGCGATTGGTATTTCACTATTTCTTGCTTTATCAGGAAATATTGCATTATTAGCAGCGACTAGATATGATTGGGCGAAATATTTATTGCCAGCAAACACAGATTTATACAGTATTTCAAAGAATGGAAGTTTTATTGATGGAGTAACATTCCCGTTTGCTTCATGTATGTTATTACTATATTTATTTGTATTTTTAAGCATTTCCTATACAGTATTTTTAAAACGCGATTTAACTTAAAAAAAGGAGCCGTTAAGTATTTCTTAACGGCTCCTTTTTTATGCAAATTGTTTAAGTGCTTTTTCAGCTAACAAAGCGAAGTATTCTGCACTTATAGGTAATGCTTGCTCATCTACTGTAAAAGCTGGATGATGCCATTCATGTGTACCACTCGTTCCCATAAAAACGAATGAACCAGGTATTTCTTGTTGATAAAAAGAAAAATCTTCTCCGGCCATTGACGGGGTAGGAGAGATGATATTTAAATTCATTTTTTCAGCAACTTGAGAGGATAAGTTTGTTAAAGATGTATCGTTATGAACAGCAGGAGGACCTGCATAAAAACGAAATTCTGTTTTTACACCTAATGCATCAGAAACCCCTTGAATAATACGTTTCATTAGTGCAGGAATCTTTTCACGTGTTTCAGTTTGGAATGTACGTACAGTTCCTTCCAGCGTTGCTTTTTCAGGAATTACGTTCCACGTATTTCCTGAATGGATGTTTGTGACACTGACGACGGCATTATGTGAAGAGCTTATATTTCGGCTTACAATTGTTTGGAGTGCCATCACGATTTGAGAGGACGCGACAATAGGGTCTACCCCAGCATCAGGTACAGCTGCATGTGTACCAACTCCGTGAATTTTAATTTCAAATCGATCGACCCCGGCCATCAGTGGACCATCTTTAATACCGATTGTACCTACTGGTAAATCAGGTTTATTATGCATACCGAAAATAGCTTGCACGCCATGTAAATGCCCGGCTTCAATTACTTTGCGAGCACCATTGCTACTTTCTTCAGCTGGTTGGAATATAAAGCGTACAGTTCCGCTAAGAGAAGATTCTTTTTCTTTTAATAAATAAGCGGCACCTATAATAGCAGCTGTATGAAAATCATGCCCACAAGCATGCATTTTACCGGGAATTTTTGAAGCGTACGGTAAATGTGTTTCTTCTTGAATAGGAAGGGCATCAATATCGGCACGGATTGCTATAATTGGTCCGCTATTATTCCCCGAAATTTCAGCAATAACGCCTGTTTCTAAACTAGAATTTATAATCGTAATGTTTTTCTCTTCTAACCAATTTTTTATAGTCTTCGTCGTTTCAAATTCTTCGTATGATAATTCTGGATGCTCATGTAAATTTCGACGAATAGAAATTAGCATCTCAGTTAATTGCTCTAGATTTGCTGCCACGTATAATGCCTTCTTTCTTAATTAATGTATTTACATTAATTATACAATAAGAAAAGAGAGGATTCTCAAATGAAAATCCTCTCTCGTTTTATGCTGCCAATTTTTTGTGTGTATGATGTTTATGATAACGTCCACGCATTGCATAGGCAATTTGCGGGATTGCAATACCGATTAAAATAAGTGATACACCGATCCATTGTGAAGATAGCACCGCTTCTTTTAAAACGAATACAGACATAATTGTTGTAACTGGTAGTTCTGCTGCACCAAGAATAGTCGCTAAGCCAGAACCGATCTTTGGAATACCGATTGTAAAGGCGATAGAAGGAATGACGATACTAAATGTTCCTAATCCTAAACCGTATTTCCAAAGTCCTTCAGAAATTGCACCGCTAAAAATAAATGTTGGCGGGAATACGATCATTACTAAAGTTAAAGCGCCAGTCATTAAGAGAACACCGCGCGGTAATGAAGGTACTTCAACAGCAACTTTTCCGCTCACGAAAATGTATGTTGCGAATGTAACAGCAGATAATAAACCTAGTATGATTCCAGTCATATCGAAATCACCTGCTGATTTTTCTAGTAAACCACTTGATAAAAATGTACCTGCAAGTAAGAAAATAACGGAAATAACCTTTTCTCTTGAAGGTAATGTTTTTGTTGCGACTGCTTCAATAATAATTCCGACCCAAACGAATTGGAATAAAAGTATAATTGCAATAGATGCTGGTACAGTTTTTAATGAAGCATAATAAAAAATTCCAGTAAAACTTGCAGATGTACCTGCAACGAATAAAATTAACGCTTGTTTTAATGGAACACGATGTCTAGAAAATAAAAGAGTAATAGCAAGCAAAATAATCCAACCGAACAAATATTGGCTGCCAATTACCTCTCCAAGTGAAAATCCTTCTGCATAGRCAAGTTTAACGAAAATAGCTAAAATCCCATAACTACACGCTCCTAATAAAACTAAAAGAGAATAACGAAGCATGAAAAATTCCTCCCATCTATATGAAATTGTTCCTAACGGACATATATAACTAGAGGGAAGTATACAAAATTAAAAATAAAGGGTCAAATAAAAGAAAAGTGTGACATTTTATAGAATAATAATAAAAGTATGATATTTATGCATAATCTTGAAATTAGTAATAATAAAAGTATTGTAAAATCAGCTTCATATTGTATAAAGACAGCATTTGAAAAAAATATTTTTTAGGGATATAGAAGGGTAGTCCATTATAGTGTGCTAATCATTTGAGAAACTATGTTACCTTTGTTATGTTAATAACAATTAGAGAAGTTTCTTAGTCCAATTAAGATTGTTCTATATAATAGAAGGAAATGAAAACGTTTTATTAGAAACTGTTTGTAAGGGTAGTTTTTCTTATTATCACGTTGTTAAAGTGAGTTCACGAATTGTTCATAGTATTTTTATGTGTTTTTGCTACAATATGTAAGGAGAGGAGTGGAATCATGCAAGATATTAGTATTTTTTTAGCGTTTGGCGCTGGATTTTTATCATTTATTTCCCCATGTTGCTTACCGCTTTATCCGGCATTTTTATCGTACATAACAGGTATGTCGGTTTCTGAGTTGAAAGAAGAAAATGCAATGCTTCGCAAAAGAAGTATGATACATACAGCGTTTTTCTTACTTGGATTTTCAATTATATTTATTGCAATTGGATTTGGTACAAGTTTTATTGGAGGCATCTTTACAAATTATAAAGATTTAATTAGACAGTTAGGTGGTATATTTATCATCGTGTTCGGTCTTATTATTGTCGGTGTGTTTAAGCCAAAGTTTTTAATGCAAGACCGTAAATTTACGTTTAAAAATCGTCCGAGTGGCTATTTGGGATCCGTTCTAATTGGGTTGGCCTTTGCTGCAGGGTGGACACCATGTACTGGACCTATTTTAGTGTCTGTAATTGGATTAGCTGCAACAAATCCAGAATCAGCAATGATTTATATGATAGCATACATACTTGGGTTTGCTATCCCATTTTTCGTACTATCATTCTTTATTACGAAAATGTCTTGGATTAAAAGAAATAGTATGAAATTCATGAAGATTGGAGGATATGTTATGATTGTCATGGGTATCTTCCTATATTTCAACTGGATGACGAAAATTATCGTATATTTCTCAAGTTTATTTGGTGGTTTTACCGGTTTTTAGTATTATTCTGTGAAAATGTTGGAAATACTAACGGAAAAGCATATAATGAAAGTATATTTTGCATATAGCCACAAAAAAGGATGAGAAAATATGAACATAGTTGTTTTATCCAGTATCGTTGCTGTTTGTATGGCTGTTGGTGCGATGTTTATTCGTTTAAAAGCAGCTAAGAAACCGGCAACATTGAAAAAAATTATACTTCCACCATTTTTTATGAGCACGGGAGCGTTGATGTTTGTTTTTCCTGAATTTCGATTAACTCCAGCAGAAATGTTAGAAGCAATTGGCGTCGGTTTGTTTTTCTCTATTTTTCTTATTAAAACATCTAAATTTGAAATTAGAGGACAAGAGATTTATTTGAAGCGTTCAAAAGCATTTGTTTTTATATTAATTGGATTACTTGTCGTGCGGATTGTATTTAAAACATACTTAAGTCAATCTCTTGATTTAGGACAACTTAGTGGCATGTTCTTCTTACTGGCGTTCGCGATGATTGTGTCATGGAGAATTGCTATGTACCGTTCCTTTACGAAATTACAGAAGGAAATGGAAAAAGAAGATGGTTTTTATAATGAAAAAGATATGAAACTAACTTAAAAACTGTATATGTATAAATAAAAAGACAGCGTTTTTTGACGCTGTCTTTTTATTTATATTGTTAACATCTTCTGTCCCAGCCGCGGCGTATAAAACGTTCCCCATTAAAGAAACAATTTAAATTTGGCGAGACGAATGGACCGATAAACGGAATAATATTTGGTTCCGAAGTCTCATCAACAGGAATCGGTGGTTTAGTAGGATCTGGTCTCACTGTATATCTAACTCGCGCCGCATTTCGGATAAGCCCGTTTTGTGGCGTACTTGTTACTTGTACGATGAAGCGAACGATAACCGATTCACCTGGATTAACAGTTTCAATAAGAATACCAATAGTTGGATTACTTCCAGGACGTGAAACACCGTTTACTGTTACTGAATTTGGATAGAAAGTAACTTCGGGAGGTAGTGGATCGGTAATGAGTACATTATTTGCAGGGGTAGCGCCATTGTTAGTAAAGGTAAGTGTATATGTGATGAAGTCACCGAGCTCCACACTATTTACATTTGCGGTCTTAATGAATGTGTTTGGCACATTAGGGTTTACTTCTATCGTAATTGGTGGTGTTGTCGTTGTTGTCACAGGTGGTCTAGTAGGATCAGGTTGAGAAGTATACGTAATAGATGCGATATTTGTAATCATTCTATTAGCTGGAAGTATAATAACACGTACTTGGAATGAAATAGTTACTGATTCTGCCGGATCAAGGTTTCCAACAGGAATTCCTGTGGATGGATTTGCGTTTGGAAATGGAATGTTATTAATTGTGACACTGTTTGGAATGAATGATGTACCGGCAGGAAGTGAATCTGTAACAGAAATATCAGTGACAGGAATTGTACCTTCGTTTTGGAATGTGATAGTAAACGTAATTGTATCGCCTACTGAAACGATGGATTTATCAGCGGTTTTTATCGGATTAATAGTTCCGACATTTACAGGGGTTATTGTCGTAGGCGTAGTAACGGATACAGGTGGCTTAGTAGGATCAGGTTGGTATTGGAATGAAACGTTACCTTGATTTTGAATTTCTCCGTTTGGTGGAATCGAAGTAACTAGGACACGGAAAGAAATTGTTGCAGATTCAGAAGGAGCAAGTGTTGAAATAGGGATGCCTGTGGATGGATTTGCGGTTGGTTGCGGCACGTTGTTAATTGTAACACTATTTTGAATGAACGAAGTACCGACAGGAATTGTATCAGTTACAACTATATTATTAGCAGGAATGGTACCTGTATTTTGGAGTGAAATCGTATACGTAATGATATCACCTAGTGTAACTGTTTCCGGCGTAGCTGTTTTTTGCGGATTTAATATAGCTGTATTTACATTCGTTGTGTTAATTGGAGTAGGGTCTGTAATGGTAATAGGAGGTTCACCAGGAATTGGTTCATATGTGAAAGTAACAGTTGCTTGATTTCGAATGATACCACCAGGTGGTACACTTGTTACTCTCGCTTGGAATTGAACAGTTATTATACCGTTCGGATTGACTGTTCCTACAGGTATACCCGCTACAGGATTTGCGCCAAGATTCGGAATGCCATTTATTATAACGGTACCTGGAACAAATGTTAATCCATTCGCTAACGGATCAGTAATGATAACGGAAGTTGCAGGGACTGATCCGCGATTTTGGAACGTTACGGTATAAGTGATGATTTCATTTATATCTACAATTTGTTTGTCTGCTAGTTTATTTGGGTTAGGGGTAGGTGTAATAACAGATACTTCAACTGTTGGAGTATCTGTTATGGTAATAGGAGGTTCACTAGGGTTTGGCTGGGCCTTAGTTGTTGTATACCGTGATAATTCATACTCAATAAGGAATGTTAGTTTATATAGTGGGTTACTTATTTCCACCTTGGGTGAGACAGCAACAATCTCCAATTTTATCACTCCAGCTGTAGCTCCGGTTAACGCTCGTGTATTTACAATGGCAATAAATGGTGATACGGATGCGGTTGACGATAGATTTATTTTAAATGGCAGTGCACTTTCAGGACCTAACAATGCTAATCCGAATTTTTTCGCTTCGCAAGTCAATAATTATTTAGGTAATTTAAATACAATTGGTAGTTTTGCAGATAGAAATATGTCGATTGGAACTGCTGCAACGAATCGGCGTGCTGAATTTGATGTGACGAATGTCCCAGCGAACGGTGTATTAACAGCTGGTTCAACTTCTACGACAGTTAATATCCCAAATACATTTGACTATCTTTATGCTGGTGCTGTAGGTTTGCAAATAGAGTTAGGAGAGGCGCGTCTATCTGCTACAAAATCAGTAACTGTAAGTTAAAGTAATTGAAAATATTAGTGAAAAATCTTTTTTATAAAATAATAGGAGTGATCTTTATTGGCCTTCGTTCAAGCTTACGGTAAAAATGATAATTTATTTATGATGCACACGGGCAATACGATGGGAATGCGTGGTACTGCTAATACAAACTTTGCTTACAATGCACTTATTACATTAAATACTGATTTAACTTTTGGAGGGGTTCCTTCATCAACAGATCCAAATACATTTGGAGGTACGACGAATGATTGGACGCTAGATGGTTCATGGGCTGAATTAAATCCATCAACTACGATTGTTCCAACCACAGCGGTTGTAGATTTTGCATTACTTGTTTGGTCAGGTGGGTTGGATACGGCTGTTACAACGGCTGTTGTTGATGCGAATCCACCAAATTTAGTTACGCCTGATGGAACGAGTACACAAGTGACAATAAATTCAGCATGGTCATCAGGAGGGATGAATTTACCTTTCATAGCCAATGTTTATAATCGAGCAGCAGACGTAACATCTTTACTACAAGGATTACCAAATCGAGCAGCAGGAAGGTATAGCGTAACAAGATTACCTACACGTCAGCCAGTCGGTTATGGTGCTGGATGGTCGTTGATTGTTGTATATCGTGATTCTTCATATCCGATGAGAAATGTGAGTTTATTTCCAGGTTTTTTATTATCAGGTACACCACAAACCCTTTCTGGATTTTTCACACCAGCTGCAGGGACAGTGACAGCAAGAGCTTTTGTAATGGCGGTAAATGGTGATCCGAACTTTACAGGTGATAATTTTCAATTGAACTCTGTGACATTAACAGGACCAAATAATCCAATAGGAAACTTTTTTAGAGGGCAAGTAAATGATATTAATGGAAATTTAAATACAATTGGTAGTTTTGCAGATCGTAATTTTTCTGGAACAACTACAAATGCAAATGCGAGAGCTGAGTTTGATATTACAAATGTAAATGCAACAGGTTCTATTGCACCAAATACGACATCCACACAAGTCAACATTACAGGCACAGGCGATACGATTTATACGAGTGCGGTCGGATTACAAATAGACTTGGCAGAAGCTAGATTAACAGCCGTAAAATCAGTAACTGTAAGTTAAAAAAAGATTGCTATAATCTAGCAATCTTTTTTTATGAGGAGGATTTTGTCAGTAAAGATTCATAATGAGAATAATCAATCTCTTTTTCTTGTAGTTTTTTTACTAAAAATTTATGATCACGCTTCGGTGTAGCAATAATATATCCTTTAATAATTAAATCTTGTGTAATTTGAGAGGCTTTTTCTTGTAATGCCAGTTCTCCGATTTTGCCAGCAATTTTTGATTTAGCAACATCGCGAAATAGTTCTGGAACAGGACTTACGAGCTCTTCTAACAATTGTTTTTGTTCTTCATCCCATAAATGTCTAGTTTTATTAATATAGTGCTCTTCCCAATCTAAAATGGACATACCATCTTCTTTAGGTAATCGTTTTAGGAATTTTCTGAACATAAAGTATCCACCGATAGACATAAGTCCTAATAAAATAACAGTCCATAGCACTATGAACCAACTGAACCATCCTTCGAGCAAGCTTATCCCCCCTTAATGATTGCGGTTTTCTTTTATTCATATTATAAACAGTGATATTCATAGAAAGCAAGAACGCCTGGTCAATTTGACCAAGCGTTATCATTTAAACAAAGTATAGTTGTTCAACACATAAATTATTATTATYATCTTCTACATATTCAATGATTAATGTGCCAACTTTACGATCTTTATCTTCAGTTGTGAAAATAGAGTAAGAAGTAAAACGTGCTGTTGATAGGCCGCTTATATGTGTAGGTAAAGAAATGTAGTCGTTATCGCGGAAGAATTCCATCAGTTCAATATCTTCAAATTCTTTTCGATCAACTTGTTTGTTTGTATAGCGGCGTTGAAGTTGTTTTAAAGACTCATTCCAAGAAATTGCTTTTGTATCGTATACCATTGTTCTATCTCCTTACTGTATGTAATCATTAAGAACATACGTTCTAAACTAGTATACTCTTTTTATTAGAAAAGGGAAAGCAAAAAATAATGTAAGCTTGGATTTCCAAGCTTACATTATTGATGCGTCCGTCATAATCTCTATTTTTATTATAAGTTAGATAAGATTAAGAAACAAGATGATATATATTCTGTTTATAGTTTTCAAAATTCTGTATATTATAGGTGTACTAAAGTGCAAGGGAATGAGAGGAATGGCATATGTAATTTCACTCCAAGGATCGATGGCAAGTGGGAAAACAACATTGGCTATAAGGTTAGAGCGATGTGGACTTTCAATTATATATGAAAATCCATATCCAATTGTAGAAAAGAGAAAACAATTAAATTTGGATATGAATTCAAAAGAAGGGTTTATTATAAATCAAAAAATGTTCATGGAAGCAAAAATAAAGGAGTTTCAAAATGTGAAAGATTCAGTCGTGATTTTTGATCGCGGACCAGAAGATATTGAATTTTATACACTCTTTTATCCGAAAGTGATAGGGAAAGAGTGGGATATAGAAACAGAATTAAAAGATGAATTGTATAAATTAAGAGAATGCTGTTCGGATGCAATTTTTTATTTAGATGTTTCGAAAGAAAATTTATATGATAGAAAAAATAATGACGGGGCAAGAAATCGAAGTACATTCGAAGAACAATTTAAATTAGTAGAAACTGAAAAAGAATGGTATAAACAATTTCCTGTAACTTATGTGGACACGAATACATTAACAGTGGATGAGTTAGAAGCATATTTTATGGGCTGGTTAAAGGAGAAAGGACTATGAAAAAAATATTATTATCCGTATACCCAACATTTGCGGAGTTTGAAATTACAGTAGCAACAGCATTGCTGAAAAAGAAATATGAAATCATTACTGCGGGCTTAACAAAAGGGCTGATTATAAGTGAAACAGGCTTGCAAGTACAACCGCATATAGAATTAAGTGAAGTGCGTGTAGATGAATATGAGGGGATTATCATTCCAGGGGGAGACGAAGTACATATGAAAGACGCAGATATTCTCTTTTCAGTCATTCGCCAATTTTCTGAAAAAGAAAAATTAGTAGCTGCGATTTGTGCTGGACCGTATGCGTTAGCAAGAGCAGGTTTATTTAAAAGGATTTCTTATACAGCGACTATAGATTATCAAAAGTTAGATTGTTTTCCAGTAGAAAATTTTGTATATAAAGAAGTTGTACAACACTCAAATATTATTACTGCACAAGGACATGCTTTCGTACCATTCGGAATAGCAGTTGCTTCTTATTTTGGAGTAGCGAACGAACATAATATAAATTTTTATGGCGGAAAGGGCAATATGATGATGGACAAACTTTTACATGAGAATGTATAAAAGCTAGCATTTGCTAGCTTTTTTCTTTTTGACATCGATAAATGGCTAACGTTTTCGGGTCGCGCCATATACCGTTATGAAGTGACAATTCATTTTCTACTTCTTTTTTTAGCCATTCCTTCATTTCGGCGTGAAGATATGTACTATCAGGTATATTTAGCGATGGAAACATGCTAGAAATATAGCTTACAATCGGAGTAGCATGATGAAAAACGAGAGCATTATGAATAACTGTTTCTTCAACAGTTGGAAAAACAGACTGTAATATCTCTTTACCATTTTCTAAACAAAATGGAGTGACTGATGATGTTGTTTTCGGTAAATCAAATGCGTCTAACATGCGGTTACACATTTCAACTATACGAGGTAATGTAACGTCAGAATTTGTTGTAGCTAAAAGTGAGCCTCCGGGACGAATTACTTTATGGAATCCTTGAACTGTTTTTTCGACATCTTTCATGTGATATAACATATGTCTTGCGATGACCCAGTCATAGCAATTAGCTTCAAAAGGAAGTTTACCAGCATCACCTAGTCTCCATTCAATTATGCTATTCTTTATTGCAGCTTCAGAAAGCATCGTTTTCGATTGATCAAAACCGGTTAGTTGGCCTTTATGACCGTTAGTTTGTAAAAGGGAAAGAAAATTTCCATTAGCACACCCAACCTCTAATATTTTTTCTTCTCCTTGAAGTTGTAAATGTTCCATGACGAGTTCATCTAAATTCATTTGTTTTTCTTCGTAATGTTTATGCGTATCGATACGTGTCTGTAAATGGTTGCTTACGTTATATTGGCGTTTTACATCATTCATTTTTTCACATTCCACCTTCGTGCAAAATTGCTGAATCGCGTGTGTTAATACGTCGGTTTTCCTTAAACCTTCGTAATGGAGTGCAGCTTCAAACCTTTCAAGTAATTTTTCTTCAATTCGAAAATGAATATCTTTTCGCTTCTTCATTGAAATCTCGCCCCTTTGCATCTGTTAGTGAGACTATAGCACGCCTGAAAAATTCGTGTAAATAATTTGTGTACACAAATGGAGGGGATGAAAAAATTGTTCGAATGTGAGTTTAAACTATTGACGATTTAACCGTTTTCATATATTCTTAAATTAAGAAATATTCAAATAATTAAAAGAAATGAGAGAGTCACATGCTTCTTCAAGGAACACATCGAATTGGTCGTATGGCCATGTTGTTGGCACTTGCGGATGAGAATGAAAGCCCTGTATTATCTATTCCAAAAGGTTGGAAGTATTGTACGGGGAGAGTGGGTTCGATGAATTCGCAAAAAGTTGTAGCAGCAATGGAAACAGCGGCTAAGAGCACCCAAGTTATTGAAACAGATGTTTACAGAGAAACACATGCACTTTATCATGCAATTATGGAAGCTTTGTACGGAGTGACGAGAGGTCAAATTCAGTTAGCAGACGTTCTTCGTACAGTAGGACTTCGCTTTGCAATTGTGCGTGGTAGACCATACGACGGAAAAAAAGAAGGCGAATGGGTTGCTGTTGCATTATATGGAACGATTGGTGCACCTGTAAAAGGATCTGAGCATGAGGCGATTGGTTTAGGAATTAATCACATATGATTTGCCCATAGTCTATTAGTTAGAAGGGGGCCTTACTTTTTTAGGACAGAAGTCTGTCTTAAAAAGATAAGGTCCCCTTTTGCCTTTTTAAGGAGGAAAAAGAATGATTACGTTAACAGGACACACATTGACAATTGAAGAAATGAAGAGGTTGTTACTTGAAGGGGAAGGTGTAACAGCTTGTCCAAATAGTATGCAAAAGGTGGCGGAGTGCCGCGAAGTTGTTGAGAAAATTGTAGAGGACGGAAAAGTCGTTTACGGTATTACAACTGGATTTGGAAAGTTCAGTGATGTGCTTATTCAAAAAGATGATGTAAAGGCACTTCAACACAATTTAATTCAGTCACATGCATGCGGTATAGGTGATCCATTCCCTGAAGAAGTATCACGCGGTATGTTAATTTTACGAGCGAACACGATGCTTAAAGGAGTATCTGGTGTTAGACCACTTGTTGTAAATATGCTTCTTGAGTTTGTAAATCGTAAAATTCACCCAGTCGTTCCGCAACAAGGGTCACTTGGTGCGAGTGGCGATTTAGCACCTTTATCTCATCTTGCGCTTGTATTATTAGGCGAAGGTGAAGTGTTCTATAAGGGGAAACGCGTTCATGCGATGGTTGCTCTTACAGAAGAAGGGCTTGAACCGATTGAACTTGAAGCGAAAGAAGGGCTTGCATTAATCAATGGTACGCAGGCGATGACAGCGCAAGGAGTTCTTTCTTATATAGAAGCAGAAGCAATGGCGTATCAAGCTGAATTCATTGCTTCGATGACAATTGAAGGATTACAAGGCATTATTGATGCATTTGATGAAAATGTTCATAAAGCACGTGGTTATAAAGAGCAAGTGGAAGTAGCGAGCAGAATTCGTGACATCCTTCATGATAGTAAATTAACAACAAAACAAGGGGAACTACGAGTACAGGATGCATATTCACTTCGTTGTATCCCGCAAGTACACGGTGCTTCTTGGCAAGTTTTAAATTATGTGAAAGAAAAATTAGAAATTGAAATGAATGCAGCAACAGATAATCCGCTAATCTTTGATGGCGGAGAAAAAGTAATTTCGGGTGGGAATTTCCATGGTCAACCGATTGCGTTTGCGATGGACTTCTTAAAAGTAGGAATGGCGGAACTTGCAAATATTTCAGAGCGTCGTATCGAGCGTTTAGTAAATCCGCAATTAAATGATTTACCTCCATTTTTAAGTCCAGAACCAGGACTTCAGTCTGGTGCAATGATTATGCAATACGCTGCAGCGTCACTTGTTTCTGAAAATAAAACGTTAGCACATCCAGCGAGTGTTGATTCAATCCCGTCATCAGCTAACCAAGAAGATCACGTAAGTATGGGAACAATCGCTTCACGCCATGCACATCAAATTATTCAAAATGTAAGACGTGTTCTTTCAATTGAGATGATTTGTGCGATGCAAGCAGCAGAATATCGCGGTATTGAAAACATGAGTACAGTGACGAAGAGCTTCTACCATCAAGGCCGTCAACAAGTACCTTCTATTACAAATGATCGCATATTCTCAACGGATATTGAAAATATTACGCACTGGTTAAAAACGAATTATTCGATAAAAGAAAGATTAGATGTAAACGCGGCACTATAAAATGAGAAAAGGGAGAGATTGAAATGGAAAAAGTTAAACAAACAATTCGTGCGCCAAGAGGTACTGAATTACAAACGAAAGGGTGGGTTCAAGAAGCTGCACTTCGTATGTTAATGAACAATTTAGATCCTGAAGTTGCTGAAAAACCAGAAGAATTAGTTGTATATGGCGGAATTGGCCGTGCAGCTCGTAACTGGGAAAGCTACCATGCGATTGTAGATTCATTAAAAACGTTAGAAAGCGATGAAACATTACTTGTTCAATCAGGAAAACCAGTTGCAATCTTTAAATCGCATGAAGATGCACCTCGCGTTCTTTTAGCGAACTCAAACTTAGTACCAAAATGGGCGAACTGGGATCACTTCCGTGAACTAGAGAAAAAAGGTCTTATGATGTACGGACAAATGACAGCAGGTAGCTGGATTTACATTGGAACACAAGGTATTTTACAAGGAACATATGAAACGTTTGGCGAAGCGGCACGTCAACATTTCGATGGTTCATTAAAAGGTACATTAACACTTACTGCTGGCTTAGGTGGTATGGGTGGTGCACAACCTCTTGCTGTAACGATGAACGGCGGTGTTGTCATTGCTATTGATGTTGATAAGCGCAGCATCGATCGTCGTATTGAAAAGAGATACTGTGATATGTATACAGAATCATTAGAAGAAGCATTAACGGTTGCGAACGAGTATAAAGAGAAGAAAGAACCAATTTCAATTGGTTTATTAGGAAATGCGGCAGAGATTTTACCAGAACTAGTGAAGCGCAATATTACGCCAGATTTAGTTACGGATCAAACATCTGCTCATGATCCATTAAACGGTTATATTCCAGTAGGTTTCACGTTAGAAGAAGCAGCGAAACTTCGTGAAGAAGATCCAGAACGTTACGTACAATTATCAAAAGAAAGCATGACAAAACATGTAGAAGCAATGCTTGCTATGCAAGAAAAAGGCGCAATTACATTTGATTACGGAAATAACATTCGCCAAGTTGCTTTCGATGAAGGTTTGAAAAATGCATTCGATTTCCCAGGATTCGTTCCAGCATTTATTCGTCCATTATTCTGCGAAGGAAAAGGACCATTCCGCTGGGTAGCACTTTCTGGTGATCCAGAAGATATTTATAAAACAGACGAAGTAATATTACGTGAGTTTGCGGATAATGAGCATTTATGTAACTGGATTCGTATGGCTCGTCAGCAAGTTGAGTTCCAAGGTCTTCCATCTCGTATTTGTTGGTTAGGTTACGGTGAGCGCGCGAAATTTGGTCGCATTATTAATGAAATGGTGGCAAATGGTGAATTATCAGCACCAATCGTTATCGGTCGTGACCATTTAGATTGCGGATCAGTAGCATCTCCAAACCGTGAAACAGAAGCGATGAAAGACGGTAGTGATGCAGTAGCAGACTGGCCAATTTTAAATGCATTAATTAATAGTGTAAATGGTGCGAGCTGGGTATCTGTTCACCACGGTGGTGGCGTTGGTATGGGTTATTCACTTCACGCTGGAATGGTTATCGTTGCAGATGGAACAGAAGCAGCAGCAAAACGTATTGAGCGCGTATTAACGTCTGACCCTGGTATGGGTGTTGTTCGTCACGTTGATGCAGGATATGACTTAGCTGTAGAAACTGCGAAAGAAAAAGGCGTTAACATTCCGATGATGAAATAAGGAGGAGAAAACATGCTGGACACTTTACTAATAAATATCGGTCAATTACTAACAATGGATCAAGAAGATGGCTTGTTAAGACGGGAAGCGATGAACACGCTTCCTGTTATCGAAAATGGTGTGGTTGGAATTGAAAACGGCGTAATTACTTTCGTTGGAACAGTGGAAGAAGCTAAAGGATTACAAGCGAAAGAAGTTATTGATTGCGGCGGGAAAATGGTTTCTCCTGGTCTTGTTGATCCGCATACTCACCTTGTATTTGGTGGATCTCGTGAAAATGAAATCGCACTAAAATTACAAGGAGTTCCGTACTTAGAAATTTTAGAAAAAGGCGGAGGTATTCTTTCAACTGTAAATGCAACGAAAAAGGCGTCGAAAGAAGAACTTGTTCAAAAAGCGAAATTCCATTTAGACCGTATGCTATCTTTCGGAGTTACAACTGTAGAAGCGAAGAGTGGTTACGGATTAGATGATGAGACGGAATGGAAACAATTAGAGGCAACTGCACAATTACAAAAAGAGCACTCGATTGATTTAGTTTCCACATTTTTAGGTGCTCATGCAGTTCCGAAAGAGTATAAAGGTAGATCAAAAGAATTTTTACAATGGATGTTAGACCTACTACCAGAAATGAAAGAGAAGCAATTAGCTGAATTCGTTGATATTTTCTGTGAAACAGGTGTGTTCTCTGTTGAAGAGTCAAAAGAGTTTTTATTAAAAGCGAAAGAGCTTGGGTTTGATGTGAAAATTCATGCAGATGAAATTGACCCTCTTGGTGGCGCGGAAGCAGCGGCTGAAATTGGTGCAGCATCAGCGGACCATTTAGTTGGCGCTTCTGATAAAGGAATTGAAATGCTTGCAAACTCTAATACAGTAGCGACTTTATTACCAGGAACAACTTTCTATTTAAATAAAGAAAGCTTTGCTCGTGGACGTAAAATGATTGATGAAGGTGTTGCAATTGCTTTGGCTACAGACTTTAACCCAGGTAGTTGTCCAACTGAGAACATTCAGCTTATTATGAGCATTGCAATGCTCAAGCTGAAAATGACACCAGAAGAAGTTTGGAATGCAGTAACAGTTAACTCTTCTTACGCAATTAATCGTGGCGATGTAGCTGGGAAAATTAGAGTTGGTCGCAAGGCAGATTTAGTTCTATGGGATGCTTACAATTATGCTTACGTACCGTATCATTACGGCGTAAGTCATGTAAATACAGTATGGAAAAATGGTAATATCGCATATACAAGAGGTGAACAATCGTGGAGCACGGCCACTATTTAAAGAAAAATGCAAAGTTTATCGATCGTGAAGTGACGAAATGGAGTGAGATGATTAAAGATTGGGAGGAAGGCTTGGAAATATTCGGTGCTGCCTTAATTGGAGCACCCCTTTCTAAACCATCTATTAGTCATTCAGGAGCAAGTTTTGCACCAAAAACAATTCGTGCAATGTTAGATGCATATAGCACGTACGCAATTACAGAAGAACATGATATGAAAGAAAGTGTCTTATATGATTGCGGCGATATTACGATGCATGTGACGGATATAAAAGAAAGTCATAAGCGAATTGCGAAAACAGTTGGTCATGTAACGAAAGTAAATCCGAACATGATACCAATCGTTCTTGGTGGTGACCATTCGATTAGTTTTCCGAGTATAACAGGGTTTGCAAATAGTAAAGGGAAGGTCGGCGTTATTCAATTTGATGCCCATCATGATTTACGTAATTTAGATGATGGTGGCCCATCAAATGGGACACCGTTCCGTAGTTTACTAGAAAATGATGTCATTACAGGAAAACAACTCGTTCAAATCGGAATTCGTAATTTTTCAAATGCACGAGCGTACCATGAATATGCAAAAGAACATGGCGTGACAGTGTATACAATGAAAGATGTACGAGAGCGACAAATCAAAGATATTATCACAGAAAGTATTGAAGTATTAAGAAAGCAAGGCGTGACTTCTATTTACATTTCTCTTGATATGGATGTACTAGATCAAGCATTTGCACCAGGTTGTCCAGCAATTGGTCCTGGCGGTATGGATAGTACGACTTTACTTGATGCGATTGAATTTCTTGGTAAAGAACCGCTCGTTCAAGGGATGGATATAGTAGAAATTGATCCAACCCTTGATTTCAGAGATATGACGAGTCGAGTAGCTGCGCAAGTGATTATGAGTTTTCTTTTAGCGAGAGAGACAGTACGTAAGCAGGTAAGTGTATAGGCGTGAAATTAATAGGGAATGTTTAACGATTCCGTATAAAAAACACATTACTATTTATATGTAGTAATGTGTTTTTATGTAAAAAGAGAAGGTGAAATTAGAATGTATATATGTGCGGAAAAGTTAATAAGATTGCGGGTTTTTAATGATATTTTACGAAATTATTTTCTTAGTTCGAAAGGATTGACATTAAAAATAATTTTATGATAAAATAAAAATTTTGCTAAAAAATTGATTGTGTGTTAAGATTGAGAAGGTTACCATATATGGAGGTGGATTATTTGTTTCAAATTGGCGATAACATTGTTTATCCAATGCAGGGAGCAGGTATAATTAAAGCCATAGAAGAGAAGGAAATCACAGGAGAAAAACAACAATATTATGTTATAAAAATGTCGGGTAGTAATATGGAAGTAATGATTCCGGCAGGGAGAATATTGAGCTCAAATATACGACCAGTCACGGATATAACGGCAATAGCACACATATTGGATATTTTTCAACATGGAGAATCTGATAGATTACTTACGTGGAAACAAAGGTATAAATTGAACACTGATAAAATAAAGACGGGTAAAATACAAGAAGGTGCTGAAGTTGTACGTGATTTATTACGTATGCAGAAAGAAAAAGCACTTAATGCAAGCGAAAAGAAAATGTTAGATAACGCACACGAATTTTTGATTAGTGAACTGGGATTAATTGAAGGTATCACAGAAAGTCAAATAAAAAGCTTTTGTTAAGATTCATTACAAATAATGTATTAGATCCCAAAAAAGGTTTTGAATTTTTTGGGAACATAATTATAGAGAATTAATCATTTCAAAGACATTCAATTCTTTCAAACCACTTTTAGAGCATTAACCTCTTTTGTTATTACTACAATCAAATCCATTTTTATTTTTTAAATTCTTTACGAATATTCGAAGTTTAATTAAACACTTCGATAGAATAGTTTCTTGATTTTTGCAATCCTGATTCACACTGGCACGGACGAGGAGCCGTAAGGATGAAAGAGAGGTAGGGCTTTCATTGTTTTAGGTTTATAAGTTATTATTTTTAGAAGAATACTGAACCATTCTCACTTCTACTGCTAAGGAATTTTTTATATGTGAAGAGATAATAATTGTTTATATTCTTTATATTAAAGAGATAAATGAATTTTTAGCCATATACGGTCAACTAAAAAGGAGTGTCATATAGTCGATAATTCGACTATGTGACAGCTCCTTTTTTCATGGGGATGAACGGATAAATAGAAAAAACAATGTGTTAGATATGCAATTATTATCGTAATGCTTGTTGTTTGCATGTTGGAAACGAATTTGTTCCCTATCTTCTTTAGAGCAATGACAGAGATGGAGACTAGGCGATGTGGACTAAGAAATCAATCGCGAAAGAATATAAATGGCGAGGCTGATGTACGTATATGGGGAAAAAACCGTGCTTTTGCACGGCTTTTTTTATGTTAGTTATCAAGAGAAAGCAAACAGATGTTACTCCATTACGATAATCGGCTTAATCGTTTTCCCTGTTTTAGAATCTTCAAATGCTTGAGCGATTTCTTCAAAAGAATAGAATTGTACAAATGTATCGAATGGGAATAATCCTTTTTGATAGAAATTAATTAATTTTGGAATGAATAGTTGTGGCACTGCATCACCTTCAACTACTCCTTTAATTGTAATAGCTTTTACGACAATTTCATTTGTTACGTTTATAGTTAAATCTTTTTTACCGACAGCAACAGTTGCCATAGTCCCTTTTACTCGTAAACATTGAATGGATTGAAGTGTAACAGTATTTACGCCAGTTGTTTCAAATGAGTAATGAGCTCCACCGTTTGTAATTTCTTTAATTTTGGCAACTGGATCTTCGATTAAGCTATTAATCGTGTGTGTAGCCCCTAATTCTTTTGCTAATTCTAAACGACTATCATGAATATCAACGGCAATGATTGTAGTACATCCAGCAATTTTAGCTGCCATTAAGCCACTAAGACCAACAGCGCCAGTTCCAAATACAACTAGGCTACTACCTGGTTTTGCTTGTAGTGAATGTAAGATTGTACCGCTACCAGTCATAATTCCGCAACCAAGTGGACCTAACAAACGTATATCAACATCTTTTGTTACTTTTACAACATTATTTTCATCAACTACGGCATGGTATGCGAATGAAGATTGGCCGAAGAATTGAGAAATATCATTATTGCTAAGGTCGTGTATAGGTGTTACATGGCGTTTGTTTTTTCCAGAGAAGTTTAACTCAATCATATTTTCGCAAGCAGCAGCATTACCATCTAAGCAACTTTCACAATGACCACAGTAAGAGAATCCGAGTACTACATGGTCACCAGGTGTAACGGATGTTACATTACTTCCCACTTTTTCCACGATACCAGAACCTTCATGTCCTAAAACAACTGGTTTTGGTGTGGGCATTGTCCCGTCTAAAACTGTTGCATCTGTATGACATATACCAGAAGCGATAATTTTTACTAATACTTCATCGTCTTTAATCTTGTCTAAGTATACTTCTTGCATATTAAAATCTTTTTCGGGTTTAGAAACGATAGCTTTTGTTTTCATTGTTATCCTTCTTACTAAAAGTTAAATAAGAAAAAATACGTTCAACTATGTAGGAGTCTTTTATTCGTTCCTAAAATTTTGTTTGTACAATAAAAAACAAATGAATGATTGAAGCCTCGTTACTGTAAGTTTGAATATAGTACAATGGAAATCGTTTTTTTAGTAAATAGTTTGAAAAACAATTACCAATATATTCTATAGTAATAAAACTAGAAGAAAAGAAAACATCCACTTAACAAGTATTTTCCTCATCCACTTACTGAACATAAAAATAGACAGTAGTGTCTTGAATACCAGAACCCTTAAAGTTAAAAAACAGTTAGTTTTATTATGCGAATATTCCTACATAAGAGCGTATAAATTGACGTTACTATCTAAAAGTAAGTATGATGCGATTATAGTAAGAATTTTTTAGGGGGAAGAAAAATGACAAGTTCAAATAATAAAGCAGCAAGTATTTATGAAGGAACAAATATAAATGATTGGGGTTCTTTTGAAAATATTGAAGAAACGAAGTTATTTGACTCGATTCAAATTGGATCTTGGTCTCTTCGTAATCGCATAGCAATGGCACCGATGACGAGATGTTTCGCGAATCATGAAACAGGAATCGTTGGTACTGATGTAGTCGAGTACTATAGAAAACGTGCAGCTGATGGAGTTGGCTTAATTATTACAGAGGGAATCGTCATTAGCCCAAGAGCAAAAGGAAATCCAGGAGTACCAGGGATTTATACACAAGAGCAAATCGATTCGTGGAAGCCTGTTACAGAGGCAGTACATAAAGAAGGTGGAACGATTATTGCTCAAATATGGCATGTTGGCCGTATGAGCCATCACGAGATAATTGGTGGGCAAATGCCACAAGCACCGTCTGCTATCGCTGCAGAGGGAAATGTTCCGCGTTTTCGTAAACCGTTCGACACGCCAGAAGCAATGACGTTAGAAGAAATACAAGAGGTGATTGGTCAATACGCACAAGCTGCGAAAAACGCGATCGAAGCTGGATTTGATGGAGTAGAAATACACGGTGCACACGGATATTTAATCGATCAATTTACTTATGAGTTCGCAAATAAGCGTACTGATAAATACGGCGGAGATTTAAAGCAAAGGCTAACGTTTATGAAAGAAGTAACAGAGGCTGTAATAGAAGCTGTTGGGGCTGATAAAACACTTCTTCGCTTCTCTGCTTTCAAAGGTGATAATCCAACTTATATGTGGGAAAACCCTGAGCTTGCAATTGAAACGTTTGTAAATATGTTCAACGAAGTTGGATTAACGATGATTCACCCTTCAACGATGAATTATACAGCAGTTATTGCTGACGGAAAGAATTTTCATCAATTAGTAAGAAAATATTGGGAGGGTACGATTGTAGGAGTAGGGAATTTAAATCCGAAAGAGGCTGAAGAAGCGTTGCAAGAAGGAACAATTGATGTAGTGGCATTCGGAAGACCTTTAATAGCTAATCCAGATTTTGTTCATCGAATTAAAAATGCTGAAAGTTTAGTTGAATATGATGCGAAAGAGCATCTTGCTACGTTAATTTGAATAAAGATAAAAGGAGAACACATCAGGTGTTCTCCTTTTATTATGGATTTTCATAGGAGGAAGCGGGATGAGTGAAACGCTACTCGTTATTATTAGTATATTGCTCTTATTGATGTTACTATTAATCATTTTTTTTATTATTACATTTTTTATTAAAAAACGGACGCATCATTCTATATTAAAGCTGCATCCATACTTAGGAAGGATGCGTTATTTACTTGAAAAGATAGGACCGGAATTTAGGCAATATTGGTTTGATCATGATACGGATGGAAAGCCCTTTTCACGTTATGATTTTCAAAGTGTAATGTTTCTAGCAAAATACCGTTCAGAAATACTCGGTTTTGGATCAAAACGAGATTTTGATGCATCTGGATATTATATTGCTAATACATTATTTCCGATATTAACAGATGAATTAAGTGTGAATGTAACGCAAGAACGTGAAGGGAAAAAGTATGTGATTCATAAAGAAGGGTTATTTTCACGAAGAGAAAAATTGACAGCGGATACAACGAATCTTTGGTTATATGAAGAAGACGATGCAATTATCGTCGGTGAAAACCGCAAATATCCGTGGAAACTACATGGCATGTTTGGGGCATCTGCGACTTCTTACGGTGCGATTGGCGAAAATTATATTTTAGCGAGCGGATTTGGTGCGAAGATGGCTGGCGGATCGTGGATTAATACTGGCGAAGGTGGCATTATTCCAGAACATTTACATACAGGTGCGAATATCGTTGCGCAAATTGGTCCGGGTTTATTTGGGTACCGTGATGAGGGTGGTAATTTTTCAATGGAGAAATTTATGGAGAAAGCAAAAGAAAGCAATATTAAAGCATTTGAATTGAAATTTGGGCAAGGTGCGAAAATACGTGGTGGTCATCTAGAGGGACAAAAAGTAAATGAGAAAATTGCTTCTGTTCGGAATGTGCGAAAAGGAGAAACGATTAATTCACCGAATCGATTTCCATTTTTAAAGAATGCAGCAGATACACTTTATTTTATTCAACGTTTGCAAGAAAACGGCGGTAAACCAGTTGGGATGAAGATTGTAATTGGACAGCAGGAGCCGTTGGAAGATTTATTCAAAAGGATGAAAGAGTTAAGCATCTATCCAGATTTCATTACAATTGATGGTTCAGAAGGTGGATCAGGAGCAACGTATAAATCGATGGCAGATAGTATGGGGATGCCGCTTATTCCAGCGTTACTGACATGTATTGATACAGCGAATCATTATGATGTTCGGGACAAATTCAAAGTGTTTGCCTCGGGGAAATTAATTACACCAGATAAAGTGGCAATTGCTTTAGCTATTGGTGCAGATGCTGTAAATTCAGCACGCGGATTTATGATGGCAAGTGGCTGCATAATGGCACTTCAATGTAATTCTGGACAATGTCCATCTGGAGTTGCCACGACGAATCCGCACTATCAAAAAGCGCTAGATCCGTATGAGAAGAAATGGCGAGTAATGAATTATGTTGTTAGCATGAGATATAGTTTGTTCTCACTTGCGGCCGCAGCGGGAGTAAAGAGCCCGCGTCATTTAACGAGAGAGCATATTGTGTTTAAAGATGAGGTGGGGCGGATAGTTCCTCTTTCAGAATTGTTTCCTACTAGTAAATAGAAGATAACCTATGTTTAATAGATTAAAAGTCATACATTCGTATGGCTTTTTTTCTTTTAAAATTTGTCTGATAAGTGAATGAAAATAAGGTATTATATTTTCTGAATATTTTTACTTTAATTTATTTTAAAACCGGGGTAATCCACTGGGATAAAGACGTTTATAAAGGTTTTCACATGTAGTGAAAAGGGCTTGTTCACTTGAAAGAACAAAAAATGTTTGTTAAGGTAGGGAACCATAAGCGAAAACAAGAAAATAGAAAAAGTCATTTTTCGAAATTTTGAATGGCTTATGTAACTAAGGGAGAGATTTGGTGAAGATTGAGATTATGGTTTCGCTTGCTATTTATATGGCAGGTATGTTGTATATCGGTTATTGGTCTTATAAGAAGACATCCGATTTATCAGATTATATGTTAGGCGGAAGGGGACTCGGTCCAGCAGTTACAGCTTTATCAGCTGGTGCTTCTGACATGAGTGGTTGGATGCTAATGGGATTACCTGGTGCGATGTATGCAACAGGATTATCTAGTGTATGGATTGCGATAGGGTTATTAATAGGTGCTTATGCAAACTATTTAATTCTTGCCCCGCGTTTGCGAACGTATACAGAAGTGGCAAATGATTCAATTACGATTCCAGACTTTTTAGAGAATCGATTTAAAGATCGTACGAAAATACTTCGTTTTGTCTCCGCTATCGTTATTTTAGTATTTTTCACATTTTATGCGTCGGCTGGTTTAGTATCAGGTGGGCGTTTGTTTGAAAACTCTTTCAACCTTGATTACAAAATTGGTTTATTTGTAACTGTCGGTGTCGTAGTTGCTTATACACTATTCGGTGGCTTTTTAGCAGTAAGTTGGACCGACTTTGTGCAAGGGTGTATTATGTTTATTGCGCTTGTATTAGTACCAATTGTTGCTTTTACAGATGTGGGCGGTGTAACAGAAACATTCAATACGATTAAGCAAGTTGATGCATCGCGTTTAGATATGTTTAAAGGGACTACAATTCTTGGTATTATTTCATTTTTAGCATGGGGTCTTGGGTATTTTGGGCAACCGCATATTATTGTTCGCTTTATGGCAATTACCTCTATTAAAGATTTAAAAACTTCTCGTAGAATCGGTATCGGTTGGATGACGATTTCAATTATAGGTGCAATGCTTACTGGTCTAATTGGTATTGCTTATTACGCTAAAAATAATGAGACATTACAAGACCCAGAAATGGTCTTTGTAACATTCTCAAATATTTTATTCCATCCGTACATTACTGGGTTTTTACTATCAGCTATTTTGGCTTCGATTATGAGTAGTATTTCCTCGCAATTACTTGTTATTTCAAGTGCAGTAACGGAAGATTTCTATAAAACATTTTTCCGTCGGGACGCTAGTGATAAAGAACTTGTATTTATCGGTAGACTGTCAGTATTAGTAGTAGCTATGATTGCAGTTGTTTTAGCATATCATCCAAGTGATACAATTTTAACACTTGTCGGTTATGCTTGGGCAGGATTTGGTTCAGCATTCGGACCCGCTATTTTATTAAGTTTATATTGGAAGAGAACGAACAAATGGGGCGTTCTTGCTGGGATGATTGTAGGTGCAGTAGTTGTTATTACTTGGGTACAAATTCCAAGTTTAAAAGCCACTATGTATGAAATGGTACCTGGATTCTTCTGTAGCTTATTAGCTGTTATTGTTGTAAGTTTATTAACGAAAGAACCAGTGAAAGCAATTCATCGTGAATTTAATGAGATGGAAGCAGTGTTGGAAGAGGAAACGAAATAATTAGCGAAGAGAGTAAATGATAACTAGCATTTACTCTCTTTTGATTTAAAATGAAAATAAGTAACTTGTTGACAACTAAAAGTAAGTAACTTATAATAAATCTTAAGTTCAAGATAATTTATTTCCGAATAAAGATTTCAGATGGAGTAAATATTTTTTGGAAATTATCTCGAATTCGAGATGAATTCAGTGATATAGAAGATAATGCGTAATTTCACAGCTTATATCTCGAATTAAAGATAACATCATAAAGATGGATTTTACTTTGCAGTATGGACAAAATGAATAATGAATTTTAATGTATACAAGTTTTTAAAATGAAATAAAAAGGGGCGGAGAAAATGGAAAAGAAAATGATGGGAATTCATCACATTACAGCAATCGTAGGACACCCACAAGAAAATGTAGATTTTTATGCTGGTGTGTTAGGTTTACGTTTAGTGAAACAAACAGTGAATTTTGATGATCCAGGCACGTACCATCTTTATTTTGGTAATGAAGGAGGAAAGCCTGGAACAATTATTACGTTTTTCCCATGGGCAGGTGCTCGTCAAGGAATTATTGGTGACGGTCAAGTAGGCATTACGTCTTATGTCGTACCAAAGGGCGCAATGGAGTTTTGGGAAAATAGATTAGAAAAATTCGATATTTCGTATACAAAAATGACTCGATTTGGAGAGCAGTATTTAGAATTTGATGATCCACATGGTTTGCATATAGAATTAGTAGAAAGAGAAGAAGGCGAATTAAATAATTGGACTTTTGGAGAAGTTACGCCAGAAGTAGCAATTAAAGGATTTGGCGGTGCTGTTCTTTTATCTGCACAACCTCAAAAAACAGCTGAATTGTTAGAGCATGTTATGGGTTTTGAGAAAATTGGAGAAGAAGGTGAATTCGTTCGATTCCGTTCTTCTGCTGATATTGGGAATATTATTGACTTGAGGCTATCGACAATCGGGCGTGGCCAAATGGGTGTTGGTACAGTCCACCATATTGCTTGGAGAGCGACTAACGATGATGATCAACTAGACTGGAAAGAGCATGTGTCTCGTTTTGGATATCACGTAACTCCTGTACAAGATCGAAATTATTTTAACGCAATTTATTTTAGAGAACACGGGGAAATCTTATTCGAAATTGCAACAGACCCTCCTGGTTTCGCTCATGACGAATCGTTAGAGACGATGGGTGAGGAATTAAAGTTACCGGAGCAATATGAACCACATAGAAAACAAATTGAACAAACACTTTTACCATTTGAAGTGAGAAATTTAGACGAAAAGTGATTGAAAGGGGAAA
The DNA here is from genome assembly GCF_056399205.1 of Bacillus sp. 01N45. Classification (NCBI taxonomy): domain Bacteria; kingdom Bacillati; phylum Bacillota; class Bacilli; order Caryophanales; family Bacillaceae; genus Bacillus; species Bacillus sp. 01N45. Next base: position 409,958 of record NZ_JBFTQW010000004.1, on the reverse strand, counting down.
AGGATTATGATGAAACATATTTTTCAAAAAGGAAAAGATACGTCAAAACCAGTGTTATTATTACTTCATGGTACAGGAGGTAATGAATTAGATTTATTACCACTTGCAGAAATAATTGATCGGGAAGCATCTGTATTAAGTGTTAGGGGGAATGTATTAGAAAATGGCATGCCACGTTTCTTCCGCCGATTGGCAGAAGGCATTTTTGATGAAGAGGATTTAATTTTCCGTACGAAGGAATTAAATGAATTTTTAGATGAAGCTGCAAAAACATATGAATTTGATAGAAATAACATTGTAGCTATCGGTTATTCAAATGGAGCAAACATTGCTGCAAGCTTATTATTCCATTACGAAAATGCATTAAAAGGTGCTGTGCTTCATCACCCAATGGTGCCTAGAAGAGGAACACAATTGCCTAATTTAGCAGGGAAATCCGTGTTTATCGCTGCTGGGACAAATGACCCGATTTGTTCATCAGGAGAGTCAGAGGAATTAAAGGTACTATTAGAAAATGCAAACGCTAATGTAACAATGCATTGGGAAAATAGAGGGCATCAATTAACAATGAGTGAAGTAGAAAAAGCAAAAGAATGGTATGACAAAGCATTTTAAAAAAGAAGCATCTGCTAACAACTAGTAGATGCTTCTTTTTTTATTTACGACTGAATTGCAAGATGAGACGAAGAAAGTGGTAGCTGAATATCAACGATCGTACCTTTATTTAATTCGCTTGAAATGTGTAATTTACCATGATGTTCTTCAATTATTTTGTAACACATCATTAATCCTAGTCCTGTTCCCTTTTCTTTTAAACTATAAAATGGTTCACCTAGACGAGAGATACGATCTTCTGGGATACCGCAACCTTCATCGATAATCCGTATTAAAATGAAGGTATCATCTAATGGTTTTGTCTGGATGTAAATATTTCCGCCATTTGGCATCGCTTCTATCGCATTTTTTAATATATTTATAAAAACTTGTTTTAATTGGTTACCATCACATTGAATATCATGCTTGTAATCAAAATGATCCATAATGATATGAACACTATGCATAATAGCAGTTGGTAAAATAAATGTAACTACCTCTTCAATTAAAGCTTGTATGTTACAAGTTTGGATAGATAATACTTGTGGTTTAGACATCGCCATAAATTGACTCGTGATAGATTCCATCTGTGAAATCTCACTTAACATAACATCGATATACCATTTCTGCTCCTCATTTATTTCAGGGAGTAGCAATGTTAGAAAACCTTTTAGAGAAGTGAGTGGATTTCGAATTTCATGTGCAATTCCAGCTGTCAGTTGTCCGACTACTGCGAGCTTTTCTGATTTTCGTAATAACTTTTCCGTTTCTTTTAGCTCGGTAACATCTCTTCCCATTACGATAAGACCTTTACGGGAGCCGTCAGAATGATAAAGTGGAACTTTCGATATACTTAAGATTAGATCGAAATCATCTCTATGAATAATAAATTCCTCGCCATGAAGAATTTGTCTTTGTTGCCATGCTAGTTCGTCGACTTCTTCACAATGTAAAAAAGCCTCTCGGTACGCTTCGTTATATTGAATGAGTTCACTATCTTTTTTCCCGTGGTAAGGTACATGATGGAAATTGAAACAAGAAAGTGCGTAGTCATTTGCCTCAAGCCAGCGCCCCTCATGATCCTTAAATATAACAAACGCAGGCATGGAGTTCACTAATGTACGTAACCTCTTCTCACTTTCTTTTAGCATATTCTCAATTCTTTCTGATTTTTCAAGAGGCTTCATAATGGCATATACGCCAGTTAGACGATTTTGGACAAAAATAGGAACTAGTTTTGTCACGACGTCTAATAAGAATCCATTTTTATGATAAATTGATAAGATATACTCTTGTTGATTATCCGCTCCAGTATTCTTTATATTTTGTAATACTTGCTCAGAAATACGAGCTTCTAAAATAGAGGTAATATTTTTCTGTTCTAATTCTAAAGAAGTGTAACCTAATATTTTTTCGGCAGAAGGATTTATATGTAGTATAACTCCCTCTAAATTTAATGAAATAATACTATCAGGATTGTGTTCGAACAGAGATGCGTACATTTCTGTTAATGAACGATTTTGTATATGGTTTCGCAAACGTCTAGAAATGTTCGGATGACGTTTTCTTTGAGTTGATGAATATTTTTTACGACTCATAATAGTTCCTCCGTACAAATAGCATCTAAAAAGATTTGTCTATTCATAACTATAATATAGATGTAATGTGTATTTCTATAAAAAATGGAAGTTATATAATAAATTTTGTTTTCTTTATTTTTTGCAAAGTGAGTACAAGGTGGTAATAAGGGGAGCTTATATTGTTTTATAACTCTTTTGTAAGTTACAAAAGTAGGTTTTCTTTATAACATTAGGGTAGAAGAGGGGGGAGAGAAAATGAGAAATTATATTCAAGGTATCGATCATGTGCAAGTAGCTGCGCCTGTAGGATGTGAAGAAGAAGCAAGAGAGTTTTACGGTAATAAAATAGGTATGGAGGAAATACCGAAGCCGGAGGAATTAAAGAAGCGTGGTGGGTGCTGGTTTAAGTGTGGAAATCAAGAGATTCATATCGGAGTTGAGAAAAACTTCAATCCAGCTAAAAAGGCGCATCCAGCTTTTTATGTTTTAAAAATTGATGAATTTAAACAAGAGTTAATAAAGCAAGGCATTGAAGTAATAGATGATCATGCACGGCCAGATGTAATTAGATTTTATGTGTCAGATCCGTTCGGAAATCGAATTGAATTTATGGAAAATAAAAACTAGGTGGAAATCCACCTAGTTTTTTAACCTTTTCTAAACAATCCTAATACTTCAACCGTTTCGGTAATGTTAACGAATGCATGAGGGTCAATTTCGGAAATTGTTAATTTCATACTTGCTAATTCTTCACGAGAAACGACGGTCATAAGTACACGTTTTTTTTCGCTGGAATAAGCACCTTCGCCATCAAGTAATGTAATTCCACGTACAACAGTTGAAAGGAGTTGTTTTTTCATTTTTTCTGCTTCATTTGTTACAATCATAAGTGTAACCTTTCGATGTTTCGTATGAATAGCATCGATCACTTTACCAGTTACATAAATTGAAAGTAAGCTTGTAAGAGCAACATCCCAAGTGAAGAAGAATCCTGCAATTATTACAACGACTGCATTTAAAATAATAAGGAATCCACCAAGTTTAATGTCTCTTTTTCGAGACAATAGCATACCGATAATATCAAATCCACCAGTTGATCCATTACAGTTAAAAACAAGGCCGATACCAGCTCCGGCAATGACACCACCAAAGATAGATGATAAAAGTGGGTCTGTTGCTACGACTTTTACTGGAACGTAGTATAATGCAACAGATAATACAATAACAGAGATAACAGTGTTAAAAATCACTTTTTTTCCAAGACCTATGTAACCTAAAATAAGGATAGGTAAGTTTAATACAAAGTTAATAATACCCGTGTTTACAGGAGTTACAATCCCTAAAATAATAGCAATTCCGCCAATTCCACTACTTAAAATTTTGTGGGGGATAAGGAAAAGATTAAATGCAATCGCAATAATAATAGAACCGATAATAACACCAAGAAATCTGACCATTTCTTTCCCGTCCTTCACTAAAAAATTCATATTATTTCAAGATTATATATGATATTGAAAGTTTTGGGTAAAAACAGTTTATTTCGGAAAATTAGATTAATCAAAAGAATTCGAGTATTTTCTTATTTGAAAGGGGATACAGATATGAGGATAAAAACGTATCAACAGAAAAGCCCGTTGAAGCAAGAATGTGAGGATTCTTATTTTTGTAATGAAGAAAAAAAGATGTATGGTGTATGTGATGGTGCAACACCGCTCGTCCCGTTTCGTGATGAAAAGGGACATAATGGAGCATACATCGCTTCGCATTTATTTGCAAGTTATTTTGCTTCATTACGTGAAAATCATAGTTTGCAAGTTGCCGTTGCAAAAGCAAATGAAGCATTGCAAAGCAAAATGTTAGAGTATGAAGTAGATACGAGAAAGAAAGAGCATTTGTGGTGTACATGTATTGCGGCAGTTCAAATAGATGGTGAGAAAATTGAATACGCACAGTTAGGGGACTGTATGATTGTCGCAATACTTCAAAATGGAACGATGCAAGTATTAACGCAAGACACGGTTGAAGGAATTAGTAAACGAGCAAAAAAAAAGAGGGAAGAAGACCGTAATAAAGGGTTAACTGTACCAGAAGAACATGTTTTTCAAGATGTGCGAGAACAGTTAAAATATAATCGTTATCTTGCAAATATGCAGGACGGGTATTCTGTTGCAAATGGAATGAAAGAAGCGATACATTATTTACAACATGGTGAACTACATATAGATGAAGTGAGTGGGATTTTTATTTGTTCAGACGGATTATTCCACCCAGATTGGCCACTTGAACAAACTGTTGCATATATAAGAAAGAATAGTATAAGTGAATATGTAGCAATCATTGAAGAGCTAGAAGGGGAAAAGAGAATAAGACCAGATGATAAAACAATTATGATCATTGATTTTTAAGGGGAGGATGTTCAAATGGAAATTAAATGTTTTAATTTAACATTTCAAGATGAATTAGTTCCTTTAGAGAAAGTTAATAAACTGATTATCCACCATACATCCGAAGATGGATGGGATGTGTATAAAACACATGAATTTCATCAAAAAGTAAGAGGGTGGAGCGGGATCGGTTACAATTATTTTATTGAAGAAGATGGAACTGTAGTCGAAGGGCGAGGTTTACATATTGGAGCACATGCGAAAGATAATAATAGGGATACAATTGGAATATGTATGACGGGTAATTTTGATAAATATGATCCAACTACCGCACAAATGAATGCATTATATTCTTTATGTAAAATGTTTATGAAGCAGTTTGCTATAAAGAAAGAAAATATACTTGGTCATAGGGAGCTAGAAGGCGTTACAAAAAGTTGTCCTGGAAAGCATTTTTCTATGGTAGAGTTAAGAAACGGACTAACTTAAATATAGAGGAGTAACAAATGATGATGAATATAAAAATACCTAATGATAAAAAAGAAGAGCTTGTGGCACAAATTCAGCAATTTTTCGTTGAAGAAGATTTAGATGAAATTGGACGTTTCCAAGCAGAGCGATTAATAGAAGAAATGATTAAATTAGTAGGACCGTTTGCATACAATCAAGCAATTGGAGATGCTAGAAAGCTTGTAACAGAGAAACTATCTAATATTGAAGAAGATTTGTATGTGTTAGAGAAGAATGAAGGGAAGTAAAAAGAGCCATTTTGGCCGTATTCCGTCAATTATAAAATAAGTATTATGCCACGGCTTTTTCCGATGTTCTGTTTGGAAAAGGCCGTGAAGTTGTTTTTGGGCATATAAAATAAAGTTTCATTTCTTTTGTCAAAAAGAACCCTAGAACTAAAAACGTTATTCTTTCTTAACAAGCTAGATGAGAAAGAATAACGTTTTTTAGATTGAGATTAAAAATATATTATCTTAATTTTATCTTTTTTTAATAATTTATTTATAGGCAATTTATAGTTGCTATTTATAATTCCTATATATAGCAGCTATGGATACTACAAAGAAGAAATTTGGATGTGTAACCCTTTGTATCCAATTAGCTGTAATCAAAATTTAAAACATGAATTGCTCACATAGAATCTTCTTTTGGAAGATAAGTGGTGTAATTCTTTGTTAAATGAAGGAAGGGATTGGGAAGCTATGAATAAAACAATTTTAAAAACATGTATCATATCAGCAGTTTTAGGTGGAAGTTTATTAAGTGAAACGAGTGGAGAGGTGAAAGCAGAAGAGGTTACACCAAACACGAATCATACTGGTGTATTCAAAGATGTTCCAAAGGGGCACTGGGCATATGAGGCGATTCAGCAATTAGCAGGTGAGAAAATCATTTTTGGCTATGATGATGGAAGATTTGGTTTTGGAGATAACGTAACACGTGAACAAGTTGCAGCTTTAATGTATCGTTATTTTAATATGGAAGAAAACAAAAATTATCAAAACCCATACGGTGACGTAAGTGAAGATTCAACAAGCTATATAAAGGAAATTTTATCTTTAACAGAAATGGGTGTTTTTAAGGGGGATGAGCATGGAAACTTTAGACCGAAGGCATCCTTAACACGCGCAGAAATGGCACAGGTTCTTACAAATGCTTTTCATTTAAAGGCAAAGAGTGATCATACTTTTAATGACGTTGCAACGAACTCATGGGCAAGAAATGCAATTAGTGCTGTTCAAACAAATAATATTGCAAAAGGAGTAGGAGGAGGGAAATTTGCTCCAAGTATGGATGTGACGCGTGAACAGTACGCACAATTTTTATACAATGCAATACAAGAAACCGAGCAAATTCAACAAACGAAAGGGCAACTACTAGCTAGCATACTTGGTGAAACAAACTGGAAAGGGACAAAAGTCTATGACAAAGATCATAATGATGTAACGAAAGAAAATCAAAATTTCATCGGGCTTGCAAAATATGATGCTAAAACTGCAAGGTATGAATTTTTTAATGCAAGTACAGGAGAGAGTCGTAATGATAGCGGTACCTTTTTTATAACGAATGATGGAAAGAAAAGGGTGTTAATTTCTGAAACGCAAAATTATCAAGCAGTTGTTGAATTAACGCAATTAGACAAGGAGAAATTTACATATAAAAGAATGGGAAAAGATGCAAAAGGGAACGATGTAGAAGTGTTTGTTGAACATGTTCCTTACCATGGAAAAGAACTTTCTTTCACGCGACCTGATAAAAAGTTGGAAAGCTCGACGGGGAAAATAGTTACAGACGTTGATGGAGATGAAATTTTATCTAGTACACTATGGAATGGAACGGTGGTATTAGACGAACAGGGTAATGATGTAACAAAATACAACTCAAACTTAATCAGTCTAGCAAAATACGATAAAAATACAAATAAATACGAGTTTTTCAATGCGAATACAGGAGAAAGTCGTGGAGACTATGGTTTCTTTGATGTTGTACATGGTAATAAAATAAGGGCTCACGTTTCGTTAGGAAATAATAAATATGGTGCGGTCCTTGAACTGACTGAGCTAAATAAAGAGAAATTTACGTATACAAGAATCGGGAAAGATGCGAATGGAAAAGATATAAAAATCTTTGTTGAGCATGAACCGTATACAGGTGACCTAAAACCAAATTTCACAAAGTAATCTTTTACTCTAGCAAATGCACTATGTTAGTAAGAGAAAGCCTGAGCTATTAGGTAATTATACAGTAGAAGTAAAATAGTTATTTAAAGACAAATAGATGCCTTGAGGCATCTATTTGTCTTTAAAATGATTTTATGGGTAAATATAAAATACAAATTCTTTTTTCTAGGATCTAGTAACTCCCTACTTGCACAACCATATATCCTAGTTCTTTTTTATTTATTCTCTTTATGCTCTTTATATTCATGTACTTTCTCTTTTACATTACCAACCGTATCTTTAGCAGTGCCTTTCACTTTATCCCATTTTCCTTCAGCTTGTAATTTCTTATTGTCAGTTACTTTCCCGACAACTTCTTTTACTTCACCTTTTACTTTATCAATGGCACCTTCTACTTTTTCCTTTAAACCATGATCATTCTTAGTCATACATTTCTCCTCCTTGTAGTTTGATTAGAATTCTCTTTTCATGTTGCAAGTTGAATGATGTATCTAGTAATAGCGTAACAAATCTAGTTTGAATATTCAAATGATTAATAGGATAGAAAAGGAATTGTCATGAAATGTATAAAATTGTAATGAGAAGAGAAAGCATGTAAATTACATGTCTTTTGCAGTCCATATTGATTTTGTATAAGCAATTTTCATATGGGCACGTTCCATATTATTTTGACTTCCGGTACCGAACCTTGCTTGTCCGACTATTAAATGACAGTTTTTCGCTAGGGCTTTTTCTATTCGTTTTTGAATTAAGGCAGTATGACAGCCTTTACGCTGAAATTCTGGCAAAGTAGCAGAAGCAGCTAATGAAGCAATCCCATTATTTATATACAGGACACCAATGCCTGCAGGAGTATTTTGAACTTCGGCTATGAAAAAATGCCAGCCAGGTTTATTGTAGAGAATTTCGTTATTTTGGCGTACGCCATCTTTTGTAAAGGGTGGTATGTTAAATCCACGTACATATATGTCTGTAAAAATATGAAATTCATTTTCTTTTAGTTGGCGTACTGAAATGTTAGAAGTAAGTAGGGATGGATCTTCTCTCGGTATACTATATAAAGCGGTATGGAAGCTGGATTGGTAAAATCCTTTTTGAGATAAGTATTGAAATAATTCAGCTGTACCTTGAGCGGGTGTAATTTCAAAACGACAAGGGATTTGTAGGGATTGATAATAAGAGATGATTTCATCTATCTCATCTGTATTTGTAAAGGTAACGCCTTTTACTGTGTTAAAAGCAGGACCAAAAATTATTTTTGATGAAAAGGCAGTGGCATTTCCGAACTTTTTCATTTGTATTTGCATTGGATTTTCAGCTAACGCTTGTAGTGCTTGTAGTCTAGAAGAGAGCATATGTATTTCTGCGTTTTCAATTTCTTGAGCTGCATTGAGTGTCATAATTGTACTCATAATATTCCTCCGTCAATAAATATATTTCATAGTACATATACGATGTTTGTTCGGAGATTCCTGTTGAAATGTAAGAGAATAAGAGGTTTTTTGGAAGGGAAATGGAAGTTAACTGTCGAAGGGAGTGGAAACAGATTAAAGGTGGTGCTCTCATGAAACAGGAAGACGTGCAGACATGCTCTAATTGTGGTTCTCATAACATAGGAGAAGGGGAGTTTGTCGGTTATGCACAAATACGGAAAAAGGAGACGATGTTCACATCTTCACCAGTAGATGCTTATATTTGTACAGATTGTGGGAATATCCTTTTATTAAAAGTACGACATTATGAAAAGTTTAAGCAGAAGCCGTTATGATTATGGAGAAGTGTTTTTATTAGGGAAGTTAGAGGAGTAATAATTTACATATATATATGAGTATGTCCTTATATAAAGAGATGACAACATATACTGTGTGGGATGCTTATTAATCGTTGCACGACATACAAAAATGTATAGAAGAAATTGTGAATCAATATGGGGAAGACAAATTAGCCCTTATTGGAATACTTCATATCGAAAACTCCTTTAAATGAATAAGGGAGTTTTTGTTTTTTTTGTGACAGTAATTACCTTTAATTGTTATAATTGGTTATTGGGAGAGGGTATTTTATTAACGCCATAATCATAGAAGAAAACTAGCTAAATCGTATAGAAAACGGCTATATAACACAATCGCAACCATAAGTTTACAAAGTGCAACTGCAGGAAGATAGAGATAAGGGTAATGTTTACATACAATTTAGTTAAGAAAACAAAGGGGGACAAACATATGGGATTTGGTGAAAAGCTTTTTAAATTAAGAAAGGAAAAGGGCCTTTCTCAAGAAGCATTAGCTGAAAAATTAAACACAACAAGGCAAGCGGTTAGTAAATGGGAAAACGGTCAAGGTTTTCCTGAAACTGAAAAGTTAATAATGATTGGAAATGTATTTGAAGTATCACTCGACTATTTATTAAAAGAAACTGCTGAGCAAAGTAATGAAAATGTGGAGGGCTATTACGTAAGTCAGGAAATGGCAGAAGGGTATATAGTGTATGGGCAAAAAATTTCTAAATATATTGCGTTAGGATTTAGTTTGCTCATTTTATCGACAATACCGTATTTATTATTTAAAGAAAATGCAACAATGTCGACATTTCTTGTCATTATCATTGCTGTCCTTGGAATTGGAGCAATGATGGTACCGGCAACGATAGAAGAGAGTCGATACAATGTATTGAAAAAAGAAGAACTACTATTTGATCAAAACTTTCTAAAAGAATTGACAAAAAGATATGAAGTAATTAAGAAGAAGTATGCTGCAGTAATGATCGTTGGATTTTGTTTTATAGCAGCAGGAGCGATACCATTTTTATTTGAGAAAAAGCATATCATTTCAGGAGAATTAGTGCAGTATTATCCGTACTGTGTTGTACTTATTGCGATTGGAGTCTATCTTTTTGTTCGTGTTGTAGGAGTGTGGGAGATATATCGAATTTTAGTAGAGAATAAAGAATATAGCAATCGTATTATTTTTAAAATGAAAAAGAAAGTAAGAAAAAAGGTAGATAGTTTATAAAAAATAAAAAACATGTTTCGAATCAATGTATTCAAAACATGTTTTTTATCGTTCTGAATTATTTCCAAAGAAATAATTCAGAAAATACGGAAAAATGTCGTAATCACTTGTAGAAGTCTGTTATAATGAACGAAATGAAAACGCTTTAAAGGGGGATATAACCAATATGATGATGAATGTACCGTTAACAATTAGTTCTATGATGGAAAGAGCAGAAAAACTGTTTTCAAAGAAAGAAATTGTTTCACGGACACATGATACAGTTACGACGTTAACGTATAAGCAGTTAGGTGAAAGGACGAGAAGGCTTTCTAGTGCGTTACAAAAGCTTGGGATTAAAGAAGGCGAGCGTATAGGAACGTTAGCGTGGAATCATCATCGACATGTGGAAGCGTATTTTGCTATTCCTGGTATTGCTTCCGTTTTACACACAATTAATATTCGTTTATCTCCTCAACATATTTCATACATTATTCAGCACGCAGAAGATCGAATTCTACTTATAGATGAAGATCTCGTACCACTTGTTGAAAATATTCAATCACAATTATCAACTGTACAAGCCTACATTATTATGACTGATAAAGATGAACTTCCCAATACTACGCTAGAACCTGTATATCATTATGAAAAGCTATTAGAAGAAGGCAATCCAACTTTCCAATTTGTAAAAGATATTGATGAAAATACACCTGCTGGTATGTGTTATACGTCAGCGACTACAGGAAACCCAAAAGGTGTTGTATATACGCATCGTAGTACTGTATTGCATTGTATGGCACTCGGTTTAGCGGATACAGCTGCTTTATCGGAAAGTGATGCGGCGATGGCAATTGTACCGATGTTCCATGTGAACGCTTGGGGGCTTCCTTTTGCAGCTACTTGGTTTGGAACTAAACAAGTACTGCCAGGACCAATGTTTACTCCAAAAATTTTATTAGAGATGATTCAAGCTGAAAAAGTAACGATAGCAGCAGGTGTGCCGACAATTTGGCTCGGTGTATTACAAGAGTTAGAAAATAATAGTTACGATTTATCTAGTATAACGAGAATATTATGCGGTGGTGCTGCTGCACCGAAAAGCGTTATTAAAGCATTTGAGCAAAAATATAATGTTCCTTTCGTACATGCATATGGTATGACTGAAACAAGCCCACTCGTAACACTTGCACGTTTAAAAAGTTATGAAACAGAATTATCATATGAAGAGCAATTAGAAATCCGCTCAAAACAAGGGTATCTTGTCCCTGGTGTAGAGATGAAAGTAGTCGGTACAAACGGTGAAGTGAAGTGGGATGGTACGGAAATGGGAGAACTATGTTTACGAGCACCATGGATCGCTGAAAGTTATTATAACGATGAACGTACTGTCGAAGGTTTTCGTGATGGTTGGTTATATACAGGAGATGTCGTTACGGTTGACGAGGAAGGCTGCGTGAAAATTGTTGACCGTACGAAAGATGTTATTAAAAGCGGAGGTGAGTGGATTTCTTCAGTTGACCTTGAAAATGCATTAATGGCACATGATGCTATATTTGAAGCAGCTGTCGTTGCCGTTCCTCATCCGCAGTGGCAAGAGCGACCAATTGCCTGCGTCGTTCAAAAGAAAAATAGTACAGTAACAAAAGAAGAAATATATGAGTTTTTAAAATCACAGTTTGCGAAGTGGTGGTTACCAGATGATATTGTATTTATGGAAGAAATACCGAAAACATCTGTTGGGAAGTTTTTAAAACAGGCGCTTCGGAAAGAACTTGAGCATTTGCATAAAGAGAAATAATTGAAAAAATATTTGTAAACCTATATTTAAAACAAGTTGACAAAGACTAAATAGAAAGATAATATAACTCCTATAATATGTTATCTGAAAATCATTTTAAGTTTACAAATAGGAGAAGCAAATATGAATACAAAAAACTTAGTTTTCGTCGCTTTATTTAGTTCTATTATGGGAGTGTTAGGGTTAATACCTCCAATTGCTCTTGCTATTACACCAGTTCCGATTACATTACAATCACTCGGTGTTATGCTTGCTGGTGGATTGTTAGGATCACGTCTTGGTGCATTAAGTCAGCTTATTTTCTTACTTATAGTTGGAGTTGGAGCACCATTACTTGCTGGTGGACGCGGTGGTCCAGGCGTATTTGTTGGGCCAAGTGCAGGATATTTACTTGGTTATATCGTTGGAGCGTTTGTCATTGGTTATTTAATTGAGCGTTTACGTGAAGTTTCTATAATAAAGGTATTATGTATTAATATAATTGGTGGTATTTTCGTAGTTTATGTATTTGGTATCATTGTACAAGCTTTCTTTATGGATGTTTCTATATGGCAGACGATGAAAGTAAGTGCCGTATTTTTACCAGGTGATTGCATAAAAGCGATTATAGCAGCAATTCTTGTAACGAAATTACATCGTTCATTGAAACATATTATTACGCCTGCTCTCAAGAGTGGGAAATATACAAATGCGGGATAAGAAAGAGAAGAAACACGTTCATTGCGTGTTTCTTTTTATTATTTTGTAAAGAAAGGACGTCTCAAATGGGGATTACAAAAGAATATAAAAAGTATGCCTCTTTACAAACAAATAAAATAGCAATAAAGGAAAATGATCGAGTATTAACATTTAAAGAATGGTTTGAGTCAGTGTGTAAAGTAGCAAACTGGTTGAATGAAAAAGAATCGCAGAATAAAACAATAGCAATTGTATTAGAAAATAGTATGGAGTTTTTACAACTATTTGCTGGTGCTGCTATGGCCGGATGGGTTTGTGTGCCGTTAGATATAAAGTGGAAACAGGATGAGCTCAAAGAAAGAATTGCGATCAGTAATCCGGCTATGATTGTGACAGAGCGATATAAGGTAAAGGATTTACCGGATGAAGAAGGAAGAGTAATTGAAATTGATGAGTGGAAAAGAATGATAGAGAACTCTCTGCCTGCATATGCCCCTGTAAAAGATGTACAACATGCTCCGTTTTATATGGGATTTACATCAGGATCGACTGGGAAGGCAAAAGCATTTTTACGTGCACAACAATCGTGGGTTCATAGTTTTGATTGCAATATACATGACTTTCATATGAAAAAAGAAGATTCTATTTTAATAGCTGGGACGCTCGTTCATTCTCTTTTTTTATACGGCGCAATAAGTGCATTATATGTAGGGCAAACGGTGCATATTATGAGAAAGTTTATTCCAGATCAAGTACTGGAAAAGTTAGAAACAGAAAATATTTCGGTCATGTATACAGTTCCGACAATGCTAGAATCTTTATATAAAGAAAATAGAGTAATAGAAAATGGGGTGAAAATTATTTCGTCAGGAGCGAAATGGGAAGCTGAAGCGAAAGAAAAAATAAAGAGTATATTTCCTTATGCGCAAAAATATGAATTTTACGGTGCATCGGAACTAAGTTTTGTAACAGCACTTGTTGATGAAGAGAGCGATAGAAGGCCAAATTCAGTAGGAAAACCTTGTCACAATGTTCAAGTTCGAATATGTAACGAAGCAGGAGAAGGAGTACAGAAAGGCGAGATAGGAACTGTTTATGTGAAAAGTGATCAGTTTTTTATGGGCTACATATTGGATAAGGTTTTAGTTCCAGAGTTGACTACGGATGGCTGGATGACAGTGCGAGATGTAGGTTATGAAGATGAAGAAGGCTTTATATACATAGTGGGTAGAGAGAAGAACATGATTTTATTTGGAGGAATTAATATTTTTCCAGAAGAAATAGAAAGTGTATTACATGAACACCCAGCTGTTGATGAAATAGTTGTAATTGGTGTGAAAGATAGTTACTGGGGTGAAAAACCTGTCGCCATTGTAAAAGGAAGTGCTACGAGGCAACAATTAAAAAGTTTTTGCTTACAACGATTATCCTCGTTTAAAATACCGAAAGAATGGCATTTTGTAGATGAAATACCGTATACAGATAGTGGGAAAATCGCTCGTATTGCAGCAAAAAATATGATTGAAAACCGGGAGAAGATATATGAATAGAGCGGTTATTGTAGAAGCGAAAAGGACACCTATTGGTAAGAAAAATGGGATGTTGAAAGATTATGAAGTTCAGCAATTAGTAACGCCGCTTCTTACGTTTTTAAGTAAAGGGATTGAGAGAGAAATAGACGATGTCATATTAGGGAATATTGTGGGGCCGGGAGGGAATGTTGCAAGATTATCTGCTTTAGCGGCAGGACTTGGTTATCATATTCCTGGTGTAACGATTGATCGGCAATGTGGTGCCGGATTGGAAGCGATTCGCACCGCATGTCATTTCATTCAAGGCGGCGCAGGTAATTGTTATATTGCAGGAGGAGTAGAGAGTACAAGTACATCAACTTTTCAAAATAGAGCACGATTTTCACCAGAAACAATTGGTGATCCTAATATGGGAGTGGCGGCTGAATATGTTGCAGAGCGTTATAATGTAACGAGAGAAATGCAAGACGAGTATGCTTGCCTTAGTTATAAACGGACACTGCAAGCATTAGAAAATGGATATTTACAAGATGAAATACTTTCTTTTAATGGACCTTTAGATGAGGCTATAAAACGAGAAATGAATTATGAAAGAATGATTAAAAGAACTAAGCCCGCATTTTTACAAAATGGTACAGTAACGGCAGGTAATTCGTGCGGTGTAAATGACGGAGCATGTGCTGTTCTTGTAATGGAAGAGGGGCAAGCCCGAAAACTAGGATACAAGCCTGTTCTTCGTTTCGTCCGCAGTGCTGTAGTTGGAGTGGATCCAAATCTTCCGGGGACTGGTCCGATATTTGCGGTGAACAAATTATTAAACGAAATGAATATGAAAGTAGAGGACATTGATTATTTTGAAATAAATGAAGCATTTGCTTCAAAGGTTGTTGCTTGTGCAAAGGAGTTACAAATTCCTTTCGAAAAATTAAATGTAAATGGTGGTGCAATTGCGCTCGGTCATCCGTACGGTGCATCTGGAGCTATGCTTGTGACACGTTTGTTTTATCAAGCGAAAAGAGAGCATATGAAGTATGGAATTGCGACGTTAGGAATTGGTGGTGGAATAGGGTTAGCGCTATTATTTGAAAAAGTAGAAGACTAGAAAAGAACTAGTTTTCTACTTTTTGAGGAACATAAGCATTGCTACCAGGTTGTGCTTTTATTTCATTCCAAGCAGCGATAGCATCAGCTTTTGATTTCCCTTTGTTATTTGGATCTTCGAAAAAGTCGCGAGTGAAACGATTGTATTCAAACTGCGCGCTAATAGTTGTTTTGTATGTAGGATCTTTTTTTCGTTCGTTTTCTTCATACCAAAACGTTAGCGCGTCTTCATATATTTTTCCGACATTCTCTTTAAAAAACTTTTGAAGAGCTACTGTAAAGCGGAAGTTTGCTCCGATTTTTTCTTTGAAAAAAGCACGAACTTCTTCGCTGCAGCGGTGATTGTTAGTAATAATCGTTAGAAGAGAAAGTTCTTTATAAGAGAGGGAAGCTTTACTCACCTTTTGACGAGAGTTGTTTTTTAATATTTTACCAGTATGTAAATAATGTGAGATACGCTCGGTTATTTCAATCTTAGAGCCACTAGGTGGCAAACCATGCTCACGACAAAATGTTTGGAGTTCTGCTTTTAACCAATAAAAGTTTTGGAAATCTTCAAGTGATATAGACTTTGTTAAAGGTGGACGCATAGATGTAACAACTTCTTTCTTCCATAATTTTCTTTAATTATAAAACGTATGTTCTTTTTGTGGAAGGATTAATTTGTAAATATAACGGGAAGAGGAGATTACATATGGAAAGTGTAATGCAAGTTCGTGTTACGGGAATTTTAATTGAAGATGAAAAAGTATTGCTAGTAAAGCAAAAAGTTGCTAATCGCAATTGGTCTTTACCTGGGGGAAGGGTAGAGAATGGTGAAACGTTAGAAGAAGCGATGATTCGAGAAATGAGAGAAGAAACAGGATTAGAAGTTAAAATTAAGAAGCTACTCTATGTTTGTGATAAACCAGATGCTAGTCCATCTTTATTACATATTACGTTTCTGCTTGAAAGGATTGAAGGTGAAATTACGCTACCTTCTAATGAGTTTGATCATAATCCAATTCAAGATGTGCAAATGGTACCGATTAAAGATTTAAGTCAATATGGTTTTTCGGAAACTTTTATAACTCTTATAAGTGAAGGTTTTGCAAGTGCAGGGAGTTATCAAGGCTTGAAACAAAATATAGGCTTGTAAATATAGTTGAAGGATAGCAGTTAGCTATCCTTCATAAACATGTTTTACACTTCTGACTGTAAAGAAGAAACAAGTTGATTTAAAAATTCGTCCCCGGTCATAACCGCTTTTCCGCCGCCGCGAGCACTCTTTTTATTTCCGCCACCTTTTCCTTCAATTGTAGGAAGTGCCTCTTTTAAAAGAGCATTCATATCGAGCGTGACTGTTTTTCCGCAAGCAAGGATACATTGTAATTTGTCTTCATTTTCAATAACGAAATATGTAATGGCATGCTCTTGTTGTTCTGTAATAATGGCAGAAAGTTTTGCGATTTCTTGCATAGAGCGATTTGTAAATACTTTAGAAATAAGTATGCCAGCATGTATTTCCGTAGGCTGTTGAAGTAGTTCATTTGCCTCTACAAATAATAATTTTTCATTCATTGTTTGTATTGCTTTTTCGTTTTCTTTTTGAGAAGTAAGCAGTTGTGCTACTTTTGCTGGAATATCACTCTCGCTACTGTTTAATTGTTTAGAAACATCCTTCATAATTTGTTGCTGTTGCCCCATAAGTTGTAGTGTGCGCCAGCCAGCTATAAACGTTAATCGTATGCCGCCTTTATTGCGCTCCCATCCTAGTACTTGAATAGGACCTACTTCACCTGTACGTTTCGGATGCGTTCCGCCACAGCCGTTGTAGTCGAAGTTTTCAATTATAACAACACGTATATTTTCTGTTATAGTCGGTTCTTTACGAAGAGGTAACGTTTTCGCTTCTTCTAAATTCATCCACAGGGTACGGATTGGATGGTTTTCAAAAACAATTTTGTTTGCAATTTTTATCGCCTTTTCAACTATTTCTGCATGAAGATTTTCTGTTTCTAAATCAATTGTTACCGTTTCTTTACCAAGGTGGAATCCAATCGTAGGTATGTTAAAATGGTCCCAAAAAGCAGCAGATAAAATGTGTTGAGCCGCATGTTGCTGCATATGATCAAAACGGCGCTCCCAATTGATTTTACCTTCTACTTCTTCTGTATGTAATTTTTCTACAATGAAGTGACGAATTTCTCCATGTATCTCTTCTACATTGATTACATCGATATCATTTAATGTGCCAGTATCATGCGGTTGTCCGCCACCTGTCGGATAAAATGCTGTTTCATTTAAAACAACGTATAAGTTACCGTCTTTATCATAATCTTGCTTTATGACTTTCGTAGTAAAGTCTTTTTTATAAGCGTCAGTGTAATATAATTTTTGCTCCAATTTTCTTTCCCCTTTCGTGTTCACTAGTTTCATTGTAAAGCAATCGAAATTAGTTTCCTAATATTTCAGAAGAAAGAAACTATTTTTAGAATTTTCTTGCTATAATAAGAAGAAAATGCGGGGGTGGAATGAATATGTTATATGAAAACGGCGTAGATAAACTGCTTAGTTTAAGCAAAAATATTTCTGAATTGTATCGAGAATTAAATGAAATGACCCGGATTTTAACGGATTGTAATCGAGAAAGTGTGAAGTTTGATCGGTTATATGTAAAAGAGGTACTGTGGAAGAAAGAAGATGTAATAGAGAAATATGATCAGCTGCTTGTGCAACTTTGTATAAATGAATGCTTTGATTTAAAAAGTGTCATTACAGGGGAGTATAAGTATACATATGAAGAAGTAGAAAATATCGTTTTACAATTTAATGAGAAGTATAATGTTGCAATTTTAATTAAAGATGTTTGTAAAGAATTACAGTTTACATATGGCATAGATATGGATATAACGAGAACAGCTCGGGTATCAACAGCTCAAGTATAAAAAGGGAAAAGAAAGCAGATCCTTTGCTTTCTTTTTTTTGTAAGAACAGGGAGAGTAGGTTTAACGATGAAAGGGAAGTTACAAAATATTCATCCGTTAGGAATGACAATTATAATAGGGACTTTATTTGCGAGGTTCGCCACGTCAATGAGTATTCCTTTTTTAGCAATTTATTTAACGACTGTTAAAGGTGTATCAGCTGGAATGACGGGTGCTATTATCGGAACGAGTGCACTTGTTGGAGTGTTTGCTAGTTTTATTGGAGGGAATTTATCGGATCGATTCGGCCGAAACATGATTATAATATGGTCCATGATCGTTTGGGTGTTTGTATTTATAGGTTTTTCATTTGCAAATCATGTTTTAAGTTTCTTTTTATTAAATGCTTTGAATGGATTATGTCGGTCTTTTTTTGAGCCGACGTCAAGAGCATTATTATCAGATTTAACGAAACCAGAGTATCGTTTACTCGTATATAATTTGCGTTACGGTGCAATAAATGTTGGAGTAGCGATTGGCCCACTTGTCGGATTACAGATTGGAAGTGCAAAATCTACAATTCCTTTTTTAGTAGCAGCTGGAGTATATATTCTATATACAGCTATATTAGCATTCCAATTTAAGAAGTATCCAATTGAAAAAAAGAAAGTAAATACAGAAAAGCCTGTCACAATGTTAAATGCAGTTCGTATATTGCGAAAGGATGTCGTATTTTTAGTTGCTTTAGTCGGTATTATTTTGAGTAATTGTGGCTTTTCACACTTAACGACAACAGTATCTCAATATTTTGCGAATTCACATATATTTCAGGATGGAGTGACATTGTTTTCGTATATGTTAGCTTTAAATGCGATTGTTGTAGTCGTAATTCAATACCCTGTTATTCAAATATGTAAAAAGTATACACCGTTAACATCAATTATGGTTGGAACTTTATTTGTGAGCGGAGGGTTGTTTGGATTTGGAATAGCAGAATCTATGCTAGGTGCTGCTATTTGTACAATTATTTTTACAGTTGGAGAAGTTTTAATGTTTTCCATGACGGATGTATTTATTGATGATATAGCTGTTTCACATTTAAAAGGAACATATTTTGGAGCAATGGGATTTTCAGGGATTGGAGCAGTAATTGGTCCATGGTTTGGAGGAGTGCTTCTCGATTACTACGGGTATCARAATGGGTTTGTAGTATTTTCAGCACTAGCTATATTTTCAACTGTAGCATTTCCTGTACTTGTAGTTACAAAAGGTTTATTGAAAAAAAGATATGATAGAAATTGTAATTTAGAATTAGATGCGAAATAAAATAAGCCCCAGCAGATGACTGGGGCTTATTTTTGTATTTATCCCGCTATTTGCGGGCAGTAAGAACCCATTGATTAAAGCTTTACTTTATTTTAATTCTCAATTTGAAAAAGAACTTTTTCTTCATGTTTATTAGCAACTTCATTTTTGGAAATATGAATGGCTAAATATCCATTCTCTAAGCAGGCTAGCATCTTTTTATAAATAATAGTAGCGGGTAAAGGGATGATCCGCTGCAAAGAAATATTTTTATGAAGTATGCAAATATTTAGGCCTGTCTCCATCTTTTTAATAACTACATTTTGTTCGGATACATTTGGTACATCTGTTTCCAAAATGTATTCTTGTTCAGTTTCACAAAGGTCAATATGAATTTGATTTGGGAAACTAAAGTTACTACAAGAATCAGAACAAAATTGATCCATCCATTCTTCGAAACCATCAACATGAAAAAGACAATCCTTCTTTTTCTTGCCCATGTAAGACACCCTCCGTAAAATCTCAATTCATACTATGTTATGCATGAATGAAGTAGGGGTGAAGAATAAATGGAAAAATATAAACATTGTATGTGGCAAAGGTAGCTAGTGTGAGCCTTTTGTTTTACATATCATGATGTGCATGATTTTTTTGGCGTGAATGGTTACGGTTTTTTACTTTATGAGATCCGCTTAATGGTTCAGGTTGTCCCTTTTTTTCTTTCGCTTCACGATTGTTTTTTCCCATTGTATGTGACACCTCCTCTTTCTCTTTAGAATGAGAGAAGTTTGCAAATTTATACGAGAATGTTTTTAGAAAAAAAGGTAAAGATAAATGGGACTAACTATTATGGAAAGGGGATTATATAATGCCATATCATAAAGATAAACAACAAGCTTTTCAAGCAGCGCAGCAAGGAGTTACACAAGCAGAAAACGCATTTAATAACATTGTAAAAAATGATCCAAACTACGGTCATGATTTAAAAGAGTTACGCCAAGAGGTTCAGGAAGCGTATGAACAAATTCAAAATGCGTTAGAGGTAGCTTCAGAAACACAACGCCCACAACTTGAGCAATACGAAAATAATCTCCAAAACATTATGCGAAATGTAGATCAATTAGAAAAGTAAATGAGATTGTTGTGTATTCGACAACCTTATTACTTTGACGAACGTTATGCTAAAACAGAAGATTTTTCTATTCGTTTTTTGTTTATTATGCGCAGTACATATATTTCAAGTTGAAAAAGTGGAAGCGAAAATGTTGCTCAGAAAAGAGCTAGAACCAACTGGCTATGTAACGTGGGAAGTACCTAATAATGAAAAGATTATTGCCATTACATTTGATGATGGCCCAGATCCAACTTATACACCGCAAGTTTTACATTTATTACGTCAATATAAAGCAGAAGCAACATTTTTTATGATTGGATTTCGAGTTCAGCGTAATCCATATTTAGTGAAACAAGTGTTAAAAGAGGGACATGAAATTGGAAATCATACGATGAATCATTTATATGCGAGTAATTCATCGGATGAAAAATTAGAAAATGATATTTTAGATGGAAAGAAATTTTTCGAAAAATGGGTGAAAGAACCTTTACTATTCCGTCCACCTGGCGGATATATTAACGATGCTGTATTTAAAACAGCGAAAGAAGCAGGTTATCAAACTGTTCTATGGTCGTGGCATCAAGACCCGCGTGATTGGGCAAATCCAGGGGTTGAATCCATTGTAAATCATGTAGTAAAAAATGCTAAAAGTGGAGATATCGTATTGTTACATGATGGAGGAAATGATCGTAGTCAAACAGTAGCAGCATTAGCAAAAATTTTACCTGAGCTGAAAAAACAAGGATATCGATTTGTAACGGTTTCAGAATTACTACGTTATAAACATTAGAAAAAATCCCAAAAGGAAATGGACCTTTTGGGATTTTTCGTTACTGGTTCTTTTTACGTTTTTTATTATTTTGTCGCTCTGCTGGAGTTAAAGGCTCGTTTGCAAATTCTTCATTATAACCAGCACCTTGTCCTTGTGCAGATGCCGCATTCATTCCTGAAATAGTATGATTTGCTTTTCTTTTACCCATTTTATTTCACCTCTATAACTTTTTTTGTATGTTGAATGATGAGCAGTTCATAGTATGTATGAACTGTAAGTAAAGTACTAATAGAGCACTTTACTTTATGGTAATAGTATTCATAAGGAGCGTGAACACTATTCAAATTTAGAAACATAAAGAAAACTTATGATAATCTATAAGTTTCTTATTATTTACTTATTTAGAAAGTTGTAATAAGATATTATCGTAAGGTATTGAAAAGTTTGTCTACATTTTATATTCAGACAACTTAGTCACGTTTAACAGGGGGGAAACATAATGGTCAAACATAATCCATTTCAATCACGTGCAACTTTTGAATTAGATGGAAAAACGTATCATTATTATGATTTGAAAGCGCTTGAAAACGCAGGGGTTGGCAACGTATCTCAATTACCATATTCCGTGAAAGTTTTACTTGAATCAGTACTTCGTCAAGTAGACGGACGTGTAATTACAGAAGAGCATGTTACAAATTTAGCGAAATGGGGAACGAAAGATGTGCAAGATATCGATGTTCCATTTAAACCATCTCGTGTAATTTTACAAGATTTCACTGGTGTACCAGCTGTTGTAGATTTGGCTTCGCTTCGTAAAGCAATGGCAGATATGGGCGGGGATCCTGATAAAATTAATCCAGAAATTACTGTAGACCTTGTAATTGACCACTCTGTACAGGTTGATAGAGCGGGTACGGCAGACGCGCTTGCATTCAACATGGACTTAGAGTTTAAACGTAATGAAGAACGTTATAAATTTTTAAGCTGGGCACAAAAATCATTTGATAACTATCGCGCAGTGCCACCAGCTACAGGTATTGTACACCAAGTAAACCTTGAATATTTAGCACCAGTTGTTCATGCTGTGAAAAATGCTGAAGGTGACTTAGTTGCATACCCAGATTCATTAGTTGGAACAGACTCACATACAACAATGATTAACGGTATCGGCGTTCTTGGATGGGGCGTTGGTGGTATAGAAGCGGAAGCAGGAATGCTTGGACAGCCTTCATACTTCCCAGTACCTGAAGTAATCGGTGTGAAATTAACTGGTACACTCCCAAGTGGTACTACAGCAACTGACGTTGCATTAAAAGTAACACAAGTATTACGTCAAAAAGGTGTAGTTGGTAAATTCGTTGAGTTCTTCGGTAATGGACTAAAGAGCATGCCTTTAGCTGACCGTGCAACAATTTCAAACATGGCACCAGAATACGGTGCAACTTGTGGATTCTTCCCAATTGACGATATTTCATTAGAATACTTACGTTTAACAGGTAGAGATGAAGAGCAAATTCGCATTGTTGAAGAATACTGTAAAGCAAATGGTTTATTCTATACAGCAGACAGCAAAGATCCAATTTACACTGATCTTGTTGAAATTGATTTAAATACAATCGAATCTAACCTTTCTGGACCGAAACGCCCACAAGATTTAATTCCACTTTCAGATATGAAAGATGCGTTCCATAAAGCTGTTGTAGCACCAGTTGGAACACAAGGACTTGGATTTAATGAGCAAGAGTTCGATAAAGAAGTGAAGGTTACATTAGAAGATAAAGAAGTAACGATGAAAACAGGTGCAATTGCAATCGCTGCAATTACAAGCTGTACAAATACATCAAACCCATACGTATTAATTGGGGCAGGTCTAGTTGCGAAGAAAGCAATTGAAAAAGGGCTTGTAGTACCTGAGTACGTAAAAACATCATTAGCACCAGGATCTAAAGTTGTTACTGAATACTTAGATAAATCAGGTTTAACAACATATTTAGATCAATTAGGTTTCCAAACAGTTGGTTACGGTTGTACGACTTGTATCGGTAACTCTGGTCCGTTAGCAGAGGAATTAGAAGAAGCAATCGCAGCAAACGATTTATTAGTAACATCTGTTTTATCTGGTAACCGTAACTTTGAAGGTCGTATTCATCCACTTGTAAAAGCAAACTACTTAGCATCACCACCACTTGTTGTGGCATATGCACTTGCAGGTACTGTTGATATTGACCTGAAAAATGATGCAATCGGTAAAGATGCAAATGGCAATGCTGTTTACTTCAACGACATTTGGCCATCAGCTAAAGAAATTGAAGATGTAGTTCAAAACGTTGTTACATCTGAACTGTTCAAGAAAGAATATGCACAAGTATTTAACAGCAATGAGCGCTGGAATGAAATCCAAACTTCAAATGAAGCTTTATATACTTGGGATAATGATTCAACTTATATTCAAAACCCACCGTTCTTTGAAGGATTATCTAAAGAGCCAGGTGAAGTTGAAACGTTATCAGATTTACGCATAGTTGGTAAATTTGGAGACTCTGTAACGACAGACCATATTTCACCAGCAGGTTCAATTGGTAAGCATACACCAGCAGGACGCTACTTATTAGAAAACGGCGTACAACCTGTTGACTTTAACTCTTACGGTTCTCGTCGTGGTAACCACGAAGTTATGATGCGTGGTACATTCGCGAACATCCGTATTAAAAACCAAATCGCACCAGGAACAGAAGGTGGATACACAACATATTGGCCAACTGGTGAAGTAACATCAATCTATGATGCTGCTATGAAATATAAAGAAGATGGCACAGGCCTTCTAGTTATTGCTGGTAAAGATTACGGTATGGGAAGTTCTCGTGACTGGGCTGCGAAAGGTACAAACTTATTAGGTATTAAAGCGGTAATCGCAGAAAGCTTCGAACGTATTCACCGTAGTAACTTAGTATTAATGGGTGTATTACCACTTCAATTTAAAGATGGCGAAAGCGCTGAAACGTTAGGTCTTGTTGGTAACGAGTCATTTGAAATTCAAATTGACAAAACAGTTAGACCACGCGATCTTGTAAAAGTAGTTGCAACTGATGCAGATGGCAACGAAAAACAATTTGAAGTAGTAGCTCGTTTCGATAGTGAAGTAGAAATTGACTACTACCGTCACGGTGGTATTCTGCAAATGGTTCTTCGTGAGAAAATTGAAGAGTCTAAAGTGTCGAACTAAATAATTGAAATGAACGATAAGGAAGCTAACAACTGTTAGCTTCCTTATTTTATGGAAAGGGATGAAACCATTTGGTTTCATCCCTTTCTTTTTACTATAATAATGGAGGGAACATCATGAAAGAATATAAAAGAATATTGTTACCGTTACAGAAAGAAAAATTATTAGTAATAGCAGCTGTATGTAGTGGATGCTTTGCTGCTATTTTAAATTTATCTCGTCCACTATTCATGGGATTAATTGTAGATAACCTTATTCAACGAGAGTTAAAGGAGGTGTATCTTTACATTACTTTGTTTGCAGCTAGCCGCTTGTTGATGTGGGTGAACAATCTTTCATTTGATTATGTAAGTTCAAAAGCGAGTCAGCGAATATTACGAGAGAAGCGTATAGATGTATTGCGTCATTTCTTCTCATTACCGTTTGAAGAGAGTGAGAAGATTAAGGGAGGAGAGTTAGAGACATTAGTTGTGTCTGATATTCCGAACTGGGTCAGATTATATGGATCTATATTAATAGAATATATACACGCTATTGCCCAATTTATTGGCGCAATCATAGCACTACAACATATAGATATAAAGTTCATATTGTGGGTAGCTCCGTTTTTATTTTTAAGTGCAACGGTTCCGATGTTGATGGGGAAAAAGGTAAGAAATATCGCCAGCATTGCTCAAAGAAATCAATCAAGTGTTGTAGAGATGGTGTAACAGTTTGTAAAAGGAGCACAAGATTTACGTAGTTTGCAAAAAGAAAAATGGGCCATTCGCTTATTTAAGGGAGTAACGGCACAATCTTATAAAACAGAAGTAAAGAAGACGATGATGCAACATTGCATTGGAGTAGTTGGAACCGTGATTGAAACAGGGGCATATATCGTTGTTCTCATTATAGGCGCGCAGAAAATAATGAAGGGGGAAATGGAAGTTGGTTCAATTGTTGCCGTGTTAGCCACAATTG
This sequence comes from Bacillus sp. 01N45, assembly GCF_056399205.1. NCBI lineage: Bacteria > Bacillati > Bacillota > Bacilli > Caryophanales > Bacillaceae > Bacillus > Bacillus sp. 01N45. The sequence goes on along the minus strand of NZ_JBFTQW010000004.1, from coordinate 384,328 downwards.
AAATGCTCTTTTTTCCAGTCCGCTACGTTGGCGATTTATTAATGATGACACAAGTTGCAGTCGCTTCGGCAAATAGAGTTTTTTCCTTTTTAGATAAACGAGTGGCAAATAGTAAGGTAGAAAGAGCGATGGGGATGACGGTAACAAATGTTTCATTTCAGGAGAGTAATGAAGAGAAATGCAGAATTCATAATATTGATTTGCAAATTAATCCTGGTGAACTCGTTATGATTGTAGGAGAAAGTGGTGCAGGAAAGACGACACTTTTAAAATTAATGATAGGGTTGTATAAACCATCTAACGGTAACATTGTTTATTATGGTAATGAGGCTCGTATGACGACAGTGTGGCAAGAACCTCGTTTCTTTCGGACGACAGTAAAAGAGAATATGTATTTCGGTGAAGAGTATATAGAACACCAGTTAGAAAAAAATATTGAACTTGTAAATGGAACATCCATTATTAGGGACTTGCCTGAAGGGATTCAAACTGTACTACATAAAAGTGGTGAAGAGTTTTCGGGAGGAGAAAGGAAACGTCTTGCATTATTACGCGCTATTGGTTCAAATCCGAATCTTATTATTTTAGATGAACCGACTGCGGGATTAGATCCGGGCAATCAAGAAACTGTTTGGAATATGATAGAAGGATTAGGAAGAGGGGTCACGAGAATTGTGGCAACACATGATGTAGAGAAAGCGATACTAGCAGATCGTGTTGTTATAATGAGAGAAGGAAGTATTGTTGCATGTGGAAGTCCTGAAAAATTAATAAATAGTCATTCGTTTTTACAGAGATATGAATAAAGATAAGAGCACTGCTCTTATCTTTATTCAGCATCATTTATTTGATACTGGATAGATTCGGAGTGATTCAGATCAACGTTAAAAGTAGCAGTCATAAGGAAAGTTGCAATTCCGAGAATTAAGAAAAGGACGAATGAGACTAGAGAGACGTAGAGACAAATACGCCCTACTTTCTTTTTTTCAAGATCTTTACTAAAGAGTGAAATGATCCATGTAATAATGCCGATTGGGTATAAAAGAAAACTAAGAATATATAATGTTGTTTTTTCGAATGAATTCATAAACAATCCCCCTTTTGTTGAAGGTTATATAACTACGAGAGTAAATAGGTAAGTGGGTCAATAAGAAGATAAAACACCTCATCTGTTTTTCTAATTATATGATAAAAAGGAAAAAACTTCACTTTAAATAAGAATATTCTAATTATTTTGACTGTGAATATTTCCAAGCTTGTCCGTATAAGCTAAAATAAGGTATATAGTATTTGGGTAATTAGGTTAATAAGAAGATAAATACGTTAGGGTGATATAAAATGTGGCGGAAGCTTACGATTATTGTAGTGTTACTTTGTTTAGCGGGATATGCAGCTTATGAACAGTTTGGTAAAAAAGACCAGGCGGTACAAGGGGAGCAAGAAAAAAGTGAAGCTGCTATGAAAGAGATGATTGCAAGTAATGGTATCGAAATAGGGAAGAGTGCGCCAAACTTTGAATTAACGAAGTTAGATGGAACGAATGTAAAGTTATCAGATTTGAAAGGAAAGAAAGTGATTTTAAACTTTTGGGCAACGTGGTGTGGACCTTGCCAGCAAGAAATGCCGGATATGGAGGCTTTCTATAAAGAACATAAAGAAAATGTAGAAATTTTAGCAATAAATTATACGCCTTCAGAAAAGGGCGGGGGAGTAGAAAAGGTAAGCAATTTTGCAAAAGAAAAAGGAATTACTTTTCCTATTTTATTGGACAAGAACATTGATGTGACAACAGCGTATAAAGTAATTACGATTCCAACTTCGTATTTTATAGATACGAAAGGTGTCATTCAAGATAAGTTTATTGGACCGATGACGCAAAAAGAGATGGAGAAACGGATTGCTAAATTAAAATAATGGTGAAAAGGTAGGGGTGGAAAGTTACCATTTCTGCCTTTTCTTTTTCACGTAGTGATAGCAGCATGTTATGATAAAAGAAATATAAACGTTTAGAGGTAAAGGAGTGTTTGGAGTGGGGAATATATCCTTACCGTTAGATTATGTTGTAATTGATTTTGAAACAACAGGATTTAACCCTTATAATGATAAAATTATTCAAGTAGCAGCAGTGAAATATCGTAATCATGAACTAGTAGATCAATTTGTTTCCTATGTGAATCCAGAGCGTTCAATTCCGGACCGAATAACGAGTTTAACAGGTATTACAAATTATCGTGTTTCAGATGCACCGACGATTGAAGAAGTATTACCTTTATTTTTAGCATTTTTACATACAAATGTTATTGTCGCTCATAATGCATCTTTTGATATGCGTTTTTTTAAAAGTAATGTAAATATGCTTGGGCTGCCTGAACCTCAAAATAAAGTGATTGATACTGTGTTTTTAGCGAAGAAATATATGAAGCACGCACCTAATCATAAACTTGAAACGTTAAAGCGAATGCTTGGCATTCGTTTAAGTTCTCATAATGCATTTGATGATTGTATTACTTGTGCAGCTGTTTATCAAAAATGTGCATCTATTGAAGAAGAAACAAACAGGAAATCGAATACAGAAGTACTTGATGAAACAGTAGTATATGAAGCAGTAAAAAAGATACTTGTACGAAATAAACGTGATATCGAATGGATTCGTTGTATGAATGTAGGAAGCTATTTAGATATAAAAGCTTTTTATCCAGTTATGAGAGTAAAAGTAAAAGGGCGAAAGAAATACGTATTAACAGAGATATTAGAAGATGATGTGAAAGAAATATGTACGAGTTTAAATTGTGAACCCGCGTTAAAAAGTGAAGTTGGTAATACGAGAATTATGCTTAATAGCTTAGAGGATGTCCTGAAATTAGAAAGTTATATTTTAGGACAGTATGATTTCGTACTGCAAGCGCTAAGTGAGTATAAACAAAGTGAAATGAATGCAGATGAAAAGCTAAAAGAATATTTAAATATAATGGTATAAAAAACTCCGTGTACAAGAAGTTGTGCACGGAGTTTTTTTAGGAGTACTAAAACATAAAATTTTCTTACAAATCTGATTAAAGAGTTTTTCATTTGCTCATACTATGTATAGTAAGAATGCGAAGGAGAGAGGGTGAACAGCATGAGAAGAAGTCGCCGTAAATCATTTGACGAACTTGTGAAAGAAAATAAACAACAATTATTAAGTGATCGTGATGCAATCGATCGCATTGAAGAGCGTATTGAAAAACGTTATGAAATGCAACTTTTTAAGCAAGCTGAATAATTCTTAACACTAGTACGATACTAGTGTTAAGGAGGCGATAGTAATGGGTAATCCGAAAAAGAATTCAAAAGACTTTGCACCGAATCATATTGGAACACAATCAAAAAAAGCTGGTGGCAATAAAGGAAAGCAAATGCAAGACCAAACAGGCAAACAACCGATTGTTGATAACGGTTAAAAAAGGGAGAATGTTGTCATTCTTCTTTTTGTGACGGATTTTTAATAGTCAAAAAGGGCTGACTTATGTCAGCCCTTTTTCGTAATCGTAAAATTTTCAACGAGTAAACGCCAATTTTGCGGGAATGGTAAGCCAATCTTCCAGTAACTAATACCGCCTATACCTTGTTCTTTCATTAAATTGAATTTGCTTTGAACAGACCGTGAATCTTCAAACCAAACTTCGTGTTGAACACCATTTTCATCAAAATAATTAAAATGAGGAGCTTGAGCTGTGAAATCATAGCGGATGGGGACATTGTATTTACGAGCTAGTGCGACAGCTGCGACAGAGCTAATTGCTTTTGCAGGCGGATTGCCTTGTTTGAACGGAAGTTTCCAATCGAATCCGTATAAGTTTTGCCCCATCATAATTTTTTGGGGAGGCATTTGAGATTTTGCATATTGAAGTACTTCTTTTACAGGACCGATAGGAGAAATAGCCATCGGTGGCCCGCCTTGCCAACCCCAGTCATATGTCATAATGACGACGAAATCAACAATTTGCCCTTGTGCTTTATAATCGTGAGCTTCGAAAAATTTTCCCTTTTGATTTGAACTTGTTTTCGGTACAAGCGTTGTACTCAATGTGTATCCGTTAGGTAAGCGTGTTTTTACATTTCGTAAAAAACGATTATACGCTTCGCGATCTTCAGGTGCTACACTCTCGAAATCAAAATGAATGTCTCGCATACCGTACTTCTCAGCTGTTTGTAAAATGTTAGTAATAAATTTGTTTTGAATCGATGCATCGCGTAAAATAACCGATGTCAGATCGGCACTGAAATTTCCATTTTCAATATTTGTAATAACGAGCATCGGGATGGTTTTGCCTTGCGTTGCAATATTAGCGATTTTAGCTGTTTCAGTTGGTTCTTTTAACGTACCATCTCTTTTTGCCTCGAAACTGAAGTAAGCCAAATATGTTAAAAATGGATTAATGGCACGCGTAGCGTTAACCAAACTTTCTTTTATTGGTATTGTTGAAGGTTGTAAATAAGCGATGGATTCTACTGCGCGTTTTGTCCCTTTTGGTATATATAATTGCTGTCCAACATGGAGAATGGATTTTAAAGATAAGTTATTAACCTTAGCTAAACTAGCGAGAGGTACGTTATATGTTTGAGAGATTCGATATAGGCTATCGCCAGGCTGTACATAATAATTATTCCCTTTCGTATTAACGATCAGTGCCTGACCTACAACGAGTGTTTCAGCTGGATTTAGTCCATTGTCCTTTACTATTTCGTCAGGTGTTGATCCGTACTTTGATGCCAAGCTATATACGCTATCACCGCTACGAACAGTTACAATTTGAATCATAAGCTTGCTCCTTTCAGTAAAAGATTCACTGTTTTTATTTTATTTTTGATGTCACTGTATTATGATTAAATGTATGCAAGGTAGCAGAAGTGAAAGAAGGCGAATACATATGTTTGTAGCAGAACATGAAGTTGAAATCCGTTATGCGGAAACAGATCAAATGGGTGTTGTTTACCATTCAAACTATTTGGTGTGGCTTGAACTAGGTCGCACGAAACTTATACAAGATTTAGGATTTTCATATGTTGAAATGGAGAAAGAGGGAATTATTTCTCCTGTGTTAGATTTGCAAATTTCATATCGTAAAGCGATGCGTTACGGAGAAAAAGCAATTGTGAAAACGTGGATTGATACTGTTAGTCCGCTTCGCGTTGTATATGGTTATGAAATATATAACGGTGAAGGTGAACTTTGTATTACTGCAAGTACGACGAATATTTGCGCGAAAAAAGAAGGGTTCAGGCCTGTATCATTTAAAAAGTTATATCCAGAGTGGTATGCGAAATATGAGGAAATTAAGAAAAAATAAAAAAGCGTGGCAGAAGCCACGCTTTTTTATTTTTCATAATTAAATTGCGGGAAATCGTCACCGTCGTTAAATGTAACAGCTAAATTATGTCCATCGAAGAACCACTCATCATCGCCTTCAATAAAGAAGTTAATACCTTCTTCTTGAGTTTGAACAGCAGGATGTGCAGGATCATCTTTACGAATACCTAAAGAAAGTCCTTTTTGCACAGTACTGCAACCGCCGTATTGTACGAAAAGGCGTAGTTTTTCACCCGATTGTAAGTTTAATTCGTTTTTATACCATTGTGCTGCTTCTTTTGTTACGGAAAGATTCATGTATAGTTCCTCCAAATTATGTTGCTTTTTCTTTAGTATAAAAAATAACGCAAAAAGACGCTATTAATATGCTTCACGTTTTCTTTTTGCGTTATGTGGGTTACGATCTTATTTTTGCTTTTTTGAAAAGTTTGCTTTCGGTTCAGTTTTATTTATAATTCGTCCGATATTTGCACGGTGTTTATAAATAACCATACCTGCTAATAAACACATCGCAATAATGAAGATTTTATCCCCGCTAACAATGGATGCAATAACAGCAACGACGGCTGTTACCATAGAAGAAAGTGATACGTATCTTGTTGTAAATAAAAGGCTGAAAAAGACAACAGCTAATATTGCAAAAACAACTGGAGAGTAGCATAATAGCACGCCAGCAGAAGTTGCAACAGCTTTACCACCACGGAATTTCGCGAAAATCGGATACACATGTCCAAGAACAGCTGCTAATCCGAACCATAGTGGGTGAACATCTAAACCGAAAATAATCGGTAGACTTGTTGCTAATGTACCTTTTAAAATGTCAGCAATTGTAACGATAAAACCTGCTTTTTTCCCTAGTGTGCGGAATGTATTTGTTCCGCCTAGATTACCGCTTCCGTGCTCACGAATATCGATTCCGTAGCCGATTTTTCCAACGACTAGTGCGAATGGAATCGAGCCAAGTAAGTAGGCAACGATAAATAAAAGATATGTAATAACCATAAGTTCAGTCTCCTTTATTCAAATGTGTTGATAAAGGGTAAAAAGAGTTTTTCCCGTATATTGTACCATACATTTGTAAAGAGCACATTTCTTTTTTGTAAATGAAAAATTCATTATTTCGTGAAAAAAATTTCACAGGAATGTTACATTTCTCACAGAAACACCAAGACTATATGTAGTAACATTTTAATCAAAAGACAACAACATATTGGTGGAGGGTTATAAATGTTACAACGAAATGTACGTGGAGAAGAATTAATGAGAGTGTTTGAGACGATTGTCCACGGTAGTGAGCAAGATTTAATGCAAGAAAATGCAAATGTAGATGGTCGCTCTCCAATGGGAGTAATGGGAACGTTCGCATCAGAGAGTGCGAAATATTATGCAGTTGAAAATTTATTGTCAGATCAAGTGAAAAAAGCGATAAATCAAAATATATTATATCCACATGACTTAGATTTTTATGCGACAGGAACGACGACTTGTTCGCAAATTCCGTTAGCGCAAATGCTTGCGGACGGTTTTCATACCGGACATGGGCATATGAGACAACCGCAGGATATTAAAAGTGCATTGGCTCTTTCGTCTATTATTTTTCAGGCGAATCAAAATATGCAGCACGGTGGTCAATCATTTGCACTCTTTGATATTGATTTAGCTCCATATGTGAGAAAAACAGTAGCGAGACATAAGAAACGATTACAGTCATATCCGCTTACGAAAGAACAAATAGAAGAATTTGCATGGAAAGAAACAGAAAATGATACGTATCAGGCGTGTGAAGCTTTCGTTCATAATTCAAATAGTATGCACAGTAGGGGCGGGGGACAAGTACCGTTTATTTCTATTAATTATGGAACAGACACATCAAAAGAGGGACGGTTATTAGTTAGACAACTTTTAAAAGCGACACAAGCTGGTCTTGGTAAAGGAGAAACACCAATTTTTCCGATTCAAATTTTTAAAATGAAAAAAGGTGTGAACTTTGAAGAATGTGATCCGAACTATGATTTATTTGAATTAGCGTTAGAGACAACGGCTGAACGATTATTCCCTAACTTTTCATTTTTAGATGCGCCATTTAATGCAGTGCATTATGACGGACGACCGGAAAGTGAAGTATGTTATATGGGATGTCGTACCCGTGTCATGTCTAACATACATGGAGAAGAAACAGCGATTGGAAGAGGCAATTTATCATTTACGTCTATCAACTTAGTGAAATTAGCGTTAATTAGTGGTTCAAAAGAAGCATTTTTTGAAGCGTTAAATTATTACTTAGATTTAGGGATTAAGCAATTATTAGAGAGATTTGAGTATCAATGTACGAAGCGAGCAAGAGATTTTCGATTTTTATATTCACAAGGTGTATGGCGCGGTGGAGAGAAGTTACAGCCTGAAGATTCTGTAGCATCCATTTTAAAGCAAGGGACGTTAAGTCTTGGTTTTATCGGTCTTGCGGAGTGTTTAGTAGCTTTAACAGGAAAGCATCATGGAGAAGATGAAGAATCATGGAAACTCGGATATGAAATCATTTCCTTTATGAGAGATAGAATGGATAAAGCAACGGAAGAACATGAACTGAATTTCTCAGTAATTGCAACTCCTGCAGAAGGGTTATCAGGGAAGTTTGTGAAAAAAGATAGAGAAGAATTTGGTGTGATTAGCGGTATAACGAACCATAATTATTATACGAATTCATTCCATATCCCAGTTTACTATAGCATTCAAGCGATAAATAAAATTCGTTTAGAAGGACCTTTCCATGCTCTATGTAACGGGGGACATATTACGTATATTGAGCTAGACGGAGCAGCTATGCATAACAAACAGGCGTTAAAACAAATTGTACGAGCGATGGCAAATCATGGCGTTGGATACGGTTCAATTAATCATCCTGTTGACCGTTGTAAGTGCTGCAGTTATCACGGAGTTATTGGAAATGAATGCCCAAGTTGCGGAAATGAAGACGAAGCTAATATAGAAAGAATTCGCCGTATAACAGGTTATCTTGTAGGAGATATGTCGAAGTGGAATAGTGCGAAACGTAGTGAAGAGATGGATCGGGTGAAGCATAAATGAAAGTGATGAACATCATTCATGATAGTGTAGTAGATGGGGAAGGGTTGCGGACAGTCGTGTTTTTTGCGGGCTGTCCGCATCGTTGTTTCGGTTGCCATAATCCAAAATCGTGGAATATTTGTAATGGAACTGAAATGACAGTAGAAGAAATTGTGAACGAGATTGCAAGTAATTCATTAACTGATGTAACATTTTCAGGTGGAGATCCATTCTTCCAAGCTGCTGAAGTGAAAAAAGTAGCAAAAGCTGTGAAAGACTTGAAAAAAAATCTATGGATGTATACAGGTTATACGTTAGAAGAGATACAGAGTTCTCAAAATAATGATATGATAGAGTTGTTACATTATGGGGATGTTTTAGTCGATGGAAGGTTTGAAATCGAGAAAAAAGATTTAACACTTCCATTTCGCGGAAGCTCCAATCAACGTATTATTCGATTGAAAGAGTAAAAAGGCGGGATAGATTATATGAATAAAACAGTATTACTTGTTGAAGATGAAAGAAGATTACGTGAAATCGTTAGTGATTATTTTCGTAATGAAGGCTTTGAAGTAATCGAAGCAGAAGACGGAAAAATAGCGTTAGAATTATTTGCAGAGCATGAAATTGATTTAATTATGTTAGATATTATGTTACCAGAAATAGATGGATGGTCTGTTTGTAGACGAATTAGAAAAGAATCAGCAGTACCGATCATTATGTTGACAGCACGTTCAGATGAGGATGATACACTACTAGGGTTCGAATTAGGTGCAGATGAGTATGTAACGAAACCTTTCAGCCCGAAAGTGTTAGTAGCTCGTGCGAAGACGTTATTGAAACGCGCGGATGGTGTGGTAGGAGTAGCGGAAGAAAATGCTATGTCTTTAGCTGGAATAGAAGTGAATCGTCTATCTAGAACCGTTTTAGTAGATGGAGAAGAAATTATATTGACACATAAGGAATTTGAACTTCTTGTTTATTTAATGGAGAACAAAGGAATTGTGTTGTCACGTCAACATTTATTAGATCAGTTATGGGGATATGATTACTACGGTGATGACCGAACGGTTGATACTCATATTAAAAAACTACGAAATAAGCTAGGAGATAAAGCGAAGCATATCGGTACTGTTATTCGAGTGGGTTACAAATTTGAAGAATAACCTTTAAATTACTATGCGTTTTGGCTTTGGGATATAGCAAATTTATACTCTCTTTTGTAGGTGGAATGTACAAAAAATACTTTTCTTGTCTACAATGTTAGATAAGAGTATTTTTTTAATTGGATTTCACGATGAGTTCACAAGAAGGACACAAAACGTGACTATACTGAAAATACGAATTCACCAGAGAGGGGAAGTAAACATGGGATATTACGACGGACCAAATTTAAATGAAGAGCATAGTGAAACGAGAGAAGTGAGAAAATCAGGTAGTAAAAAAGGTTATTTTTTCACAGGTTTAGTCGGAGCTGTAGTTGGGGCTGTCACAATTAGTTTTGCGGCACCATATATGCCATGGGCTCAAAATAATGGAGCGGCTGTATCATCATTCAGTTCGGATTCAAAAGTTGAAGGTACTGTAGTTCCTGTTGTCAATAAAGCAAAAAATGAAACTGATTTACCTGGTATGATTGAAGGCGCGAAAGATGTTGTTGTAGGTGTTATTAATATGCAACAAAGTGTTGATCCATTTGCAATGCAACCGACAGGCCAAGAGCAACAAGCTGGCTCAGGATCAGGTGTTATTTATAAAAAAGCAGGAAATAAAGCGTATATTGTAACGAACAACCATGTAGTAGATGGAGCGAATAAACTTGCTGTAAAACTAAGTGATGGTAAAAAGGTAGATGCAAAACTTGTAGGGAAAGACCCTTGGTTAGATTTAGCGGTTGTAGAAATTGATGGATCTAATGTAAATAAAGTTGCCACTTTAGGTGATTCAAGTAAACTTCGTGCGGGTGAAAAAGCGATTGCAATTGGTAACCCACTAGGGTTTGATGGAAGTGTAACGGAAGGTATTATTAGTAGCAAAGAACGTGAAATTCCAGTAGATATCGATGGCGATAAGCGTGCAGATTGGAATGCTCAAGTTATTCAAACAGATGCAGCAATTAACCCAGGTAATAGTGGTGGTGCGTTGTTTAACCAAAATGGTGAAATAATTGGGATTAATTCAAGTAAAATTGCACAACAAGAAGTTGAAGGAATTGGATTTGCTATTCCAATTAATATTGCAAAGCCAGTTATTGAATCACTTGAAAAAGACGGAGTAGTGAAACGTCCAGCTCTTGGAGTAGGTGTCGTTTCATTAGAAGATGTGCAAGCTTATGCAGTAAATCAATTGAAAGTACCGAAAGAAGTAACAAACGGCGTTGTATTAGGTAAAATTTACCCAATATCACCTGCAGAAAAAGCTGGTTTAGAGCAATATGATATTGTAGTATCATTAGATGATCAAAAAGTAGAAAATTCACTTCAATTCCGTAAATATTTATATGAAAAGAAAAAAGTAGGCGAGAAAGTAGAAGTTACATTCTATCGTAACGGTCAAAAAATGACGAAAACAGCTACTTTAGCAGATAATTCAGCTACAAAGAATCAATAATTGAAATAAAAGAAAGTCTCTTTCATATTGAAAGAGACTTTCTTTATCGGCTATACTAAAGGAATAGGAGGGATAAATTATGACAATTGAAAACCCAACTCGTACGGAAATTGGTGAAGTATTAAAGAAAAGCAAAACGATTGCAGTTGTTGGATTATCGGATAAGCCAGAACGTACATCGTATATGGTTTCAAAAGCAATGCAAGATGCTGGGTATCGCATTATTCCAGTAAACCCAACAGTAGATGAGGTGCTTGGAGAAAAAGCAGTTTCTTCACTAAAGGATATTAAGGAACATGTTGATATTGTAAATGTATTCCGTCGTTCAGAATTTTTAATGGATGTTGCGAAAGAGTTTGTAGAGATTGATGCAGATGTTTTTTGGGCACAATTAGGAGTACAAGATGAAGATACATATAAACTTTTGCAAGAAAAAGGCTATACTGTAATAATGGATCGTTGCATTAAAGTAGAACATGCGATGACAAAATAGTATAGGTTTTAAAGAGAGAAAGATTGATTCAGCCCTCTTTATAAATAAGTAGGGCCGATGAACGAGGTGTTCATCATGAGATTTTTTAAAGGCTGTTTTTGGAGATTGTTACTTGTTATCCCATTTTGGATATTGATCATTTGGATCATGATAAAGGTTTGGAATGTATAATCTTGGCATACATATCCATTTCTCGTTGACAAACGATTATTTTTCTGAAATAGTAGCCTAGAGGAATCCTTGTGAAAAAACAAGGATTTTTCTATTGAAAATGGTATATAAAAGAGATAAGATAACTTGCCAAAACTATAGTCGAGGCGTTATTCTATAATAGAAACATATGTTCTGATTTGATTAGGAAAGGGGCAAGGAGTTTGGCAAAGCATCAGTTCCAATATAATGAAGATGCAATTCAAGTGCTAGAAGGACTTGAAGCCGTTCGAAAACGCCCGGGTATGTATATCGGGAGTACGGATAGCCGTGGATTGCATCATTTAGTATATGAAATAGTAGATAACTCCGTTGATGAAGCGTTAGCGGGATTTGGCGACGAAATTTCTGTCGTAATACATAAAGATAATAGTATTAGCGTTATTGATAAAGGGCGAGGAATGCCTACGGGAATGCATAAACTTGGGAAACCTACACCTGAAGTTATTTTAACTGTACTTCATGCCGGTGGTAAGTTTGGTCAAGGTGGCTATAAAACAAGTGGTGGTTTACACGGTGTTGGGGCATCAGTTGTAAATGCCTTGTCAGAATGGTTAGTAGTGACGATTAAACGTGACGGAAATATTTATGAACAACGCTTTGAAAATGGTGGTATTCCTGCAACGACACTGGAAAAGATCGGGAAGACGAAAGAGTCTGGTACGACAATACATTTTAAACCAGATACAACGATTTTCAGCACAACAAATTACAATTACGAAACATTATGTGAAAGATTACGTGAATCTGCATTCTTATTAAAAGGGATGAAAATCTCAATAAAAGATGAGCGAAATGATTTAGAAGATGTCTTTCATTATGAAACAGGAATCGAAGCTTTCGTTTCATACTTAAATGAAGAAAAAGATTCAATCCATCCGGTTGTATATTTTACTGGTGAACAAAATGGAATTGAGGCAGAGCTAGCTTTTCAATTTAACGATGGCTACTCAGAAAATATTCTTTCGTTTGTAAATAATGTACGTACAAAAGATGGTGGAACACACGAAGCTGGGTTTAAGACAGCAATGACTCGTGTGTTCAATGAGTATGCTCGTAAAGTATCGTTATTAAAAGAAAAAGATAAAAACTTAGAAGGTACAGATATTCGTGAAGGTGTAGCGGCTATCGTTTCTGTACGTGTACCAGAAGAAGTACTTCAGTTTGAAGGGCAAACGAAAGGGAAACTTGGTACAAGTGAAGCTCGTTCTTCAATTGATGCAATTGTATCTGAGCATTTAGCTTACTTTTTAGAAGAAAACCCGGATGTTGCTACACTTCTTGTGAGAAAGGCAGTTAAAGCAGCGCAGGCACGTGAGGCTGCTCGTAAAGCGAGAGAAGAAGCGCGTACTGGTAAAAAGAAAAAGAAATCAGAAGGTACATTAAGTGGTAAGTTAACACCAGCACAATCACGTAACCCGCAAAAAAATGAACTGTACCTAGTAGAGGGTGACTCTGCGGGTGGTTCCGCGAAACAAGGTCGAGACCGACGTTTCCAAGCGGTATTACCGTTACGTGGTAAAGTAATCAATACAGAAAAAGCAAAACTTGCTGATATCTTTAAAAATGAAGAAATTAATACAATCATTTACGCTATTGGCGGTGGTGTAGGGAATGAATTCGCTGTTGAAGATATTAACTACGATAAAATTGTAATTATGACCGATGCTGATACAGATGGTGCGCACATTCAAGTATTGTTACTAACGTTCTTCTACAGATATATGAAACCACTTATCGAAGCTGGCAAAGTATTTATTGCACTTCCTCCTTTATACAAAGTAAGTAAAGGAAAAGGTAAGAGTGAAGTGATTGAGTATGCATGGTCTGATGAAGAATTAGATGGTGTAACAAAAAAGGTCGGTAAAGGCTACATGCTGCAGCGCTATAAAGGACTTGGCGAAATGAATGCAGACCAATTATGGGAAACGACGATGAATCCTGAAACACGTACGTTGATTCGTGTGAAAATTGACGATGCATCAAGAGCGGAGCGCCGAGTTACGACATTGATGGGTGATAAAGTAGAACCTCGCCGTAAATGGATCGAACGAAATGTACAATTTGGTATGCAAGAAGAAGGAAACATTTTAGAAAATGAAATGATTATGGAGACGGAGGTGGAATAACATGCAGGCAGAGAAGTTTCATGACCTCCCGCTTGAAGACGTGTTAGGTGACCGCTTTGCACGTTATAGTAAATATATTATTCAAGATCGCGCGCTTCCAGATGCGCGTGACGGTTTAAAACCGGTGCAAAGACGTATTTTATATTCTATGTATGTAGAAGGAAATGTACATGATAAAGCATTTCGTAAATCAGCTAAAACAGTTGGTAATGTTATTGGTAACTACCATCCACACGGTGATTCCTCTGTATATGAGGCGATGGTACGTTTAAGTCAAACTTGGAAAGTACGTAATGTTTTAGTTGAAATGCATGGTAATAATGGTAGTGTGGATGGCGATCCAGCAGCGGCAATGCGTTATACGGAAGCAAGATTATCACCAATTGCATCTGAGTTATTACGTGATCTCGATAAAGAAACAGTGGAATTTGTGTCAAACTTCGATGATACGAGTGAAGAACCTGTTGTACTTCCAGCGATGTTCCCGAACTTATTAGTGAACGGATCGACAGGAATTTCAGCTGGTTATGCAACAGAAATTCCTCCGCATCACCTTGGGGAAGTAATTGATGCGACGATGATGCGTATTGATAAGCCGAATAGTACTGTTGATGATTTATTAACAGTTATGAAAGGACCAGATTTCCCGACAGGTGGTATTATTCAGGGGATTGATGGTATCAAAAAAGCGTATGAAACAGGAAAAGGTAAAATTATTATTCGCGGAAAAGCTGAAGTTGAAACAATCCGTGGTGGGAAGCAACAAATCGTTATTACAGAAATTCCGTATGAAGTAAATAAAGCGAACCTGGTTAAAAAAATGGATGAATTACGTCTAGATAAAAAACTAGATGGAATTGCTGAAGTACGTGATGAGACAGATCGTACAGGTCTTCGCATCGTAGTAGAGTTAAAAAAAGAAGTAAATGCTGAAGGTATTTTAAATTATTTATATAAGAACACAGATTTACAAATTCCATATAACTTTAATATGGTAGCGATAAATAATCGTCGTCCGACACTTATGACATTACCTAAGATTTTGGATGCGTATATTGGGCATCAAAAAGAAGTTGTTACGAGACGCTCACAATATGAATTAAGAAAAGCAGAAAACCGTCAACATATTGTAGAAGGTTTAAAGAAAGCATTATCGATTTTAGATGAAGTGATTGAAACAATCCGTGCTTCTAAGGATAAACGTAATGCAAAAGATAATTTAAGTACGAAATTTGGATTTACAGAAGCGCAATCAGAAGCAATTGTTTCGCTGCAACTATATCGTTTAACGAATACAGATATTACGGCGCTAGAACAAGAAGCAGACGAGCTTAATAAGAAGATTATAGAGTTACAGTCAATTTTACAAAGTGAAAAAAGACTTCTTCAAGTTATTAAAACAGATTTGAAGAGAGTCAAGAAAACATATAGTGATGATCGCCGTGCTATTATTGAAGAACAAATTGAGGAAATTAAAATCGATGTGGAAGTTATGATTCCGCAGGAAGATGTCATCGTTACTGTAACGAAAGAAGGATATGTGAAACGAACAGGTTGGCGTTCACATAATGCATCGAACGGAAAAGACTTCGGTATGAAAGAGGGTGACATCTTACTGGAGCGATTCGATACGAATACGACAGAGACAGTCCTCTTATTTACGAATAAAGGAAACTATATATATCTGCCAGTATATGAAATGCCAGAAATTCGTTGGAAAGATTTAGGTCAACACGTTGCGAATCTCGTTTCACTCGAGCGGGATGAAATGATTATTTGGGCGACCGTCGTACCGAATTTTGAAGAAGAAAAACGATTTATCGTATTTGTTACACGAAATGGTATGATTAAGAAAACAGAATTAAACCAATATAAAGTTCAGCGTTATTCAAGAGCGTTCGTCGCTGTGAATTTGAAAAAAGATGATTATGTTGTAGATATATTTGCAACAGATGGAACGAGTGATATTGTTCTTGCAACCTATGGTGCATATGCACTTATTTTCCATGAAGATGAAGTAAGTCCAGTCGGTGTAAGGGCCGCTGGTGTAAAAGCAATTAACTTAAAAGAAGATGATTATGTCGCTTCGGGTAAACCTTTAAATGGTGACAAAGATCAACTTATTCTTGTTACGCAGCGAGGTGCTGTAAAACGTCTAAAAGCATCAGAAATTGAGAAATCAACGAGAGCGAAGCGAGGTCTTGTTATTTTTAAAGAGTTAAAACGTAATCCATACCGTATTGTCGGTATTGAAATTGTTCGAGATGATGAACTAGTATATATGAAGACTGAGAAACATATTGTAGAAGAAATTGATCCGAAAGCGTATCGAAATAAAGACCGGTATAGTAACGGTAGTTTAGTACTAGATGTTAATGATACTGGTGAAGTTATTGAAACGTGGACAAAAAAACGACCGGAGTAAAAAAGCATCTTGCTATGAATAATGGCAAGATGCTTTTTTCTAGGCAAATTATTATGTAAATAATAATAATCTTGTTATAATAACTGAATGAAATCGTTCTCATAAAGTGGAACTTTAATCAATCGGACTTTTACGAGCAGTTGATTCCTCAACTAATTTCTTTGCTTTCGCTGAATTTTGAGGTAGGAATCTTACTGTCCGTTAAAGCGGGACAGATGGAGGGGCAACATGGAAAAAATAGGTGTAGGCATTGTAGGATTTGGATTTTCTAGTACAACATTTCACATCCCATTATTACAAACGATAGAAGAATATGATATTCGTGCTATTTTATCTTCAAAAGAAGAACTAGTGAAGCAAGCATTACCAAATGCTGAAGTTGTTGGCACAATTGAGGAATTAGTAAATCGTGCTGATATTGACTTAGTGGTCATTACTTCACCGAATACAACTCATTTTCCATATGTAAAAGAAGCAATTTTACATGGTAAGCATGTAGTTGTGGAGAAGCCATTCGTTGTTTCAATTGAAGAAGGCGAAGAACTAATTTCATTAGCAAAACAGCATAATGTGGTGTTAAGCGTGTATCATAATCGCCGTTTTGATAATGATTTCTTAACGATAAAGAAATTGTTAGAAGAAAATAGAGTAGGGAATCTATACGCATATGAAGCGCATTTCGATCGTTTTCGCCCGAATGTACGTGATCGCTGGAGAGAAAAGAATTTACCAGGATCAGGTATACTGTATGATTTAGGATCGCATTTAATTGACCAAGCATTATCATTATTTGGGAAACCAGATGCGATAAGTGCAGATGTAATCAAACAACGACCAGGTGCAGAAATTGATGATTACTTCCATGTTATACTTCACTACGGTGTTAAACGTGTCACTTTACATAGTAGCAGTTACGTAAAGCAAGAAGGTCCACACTTTACACTGCATGGAGATAAAGGTTCTATCGTGAAATACGGTATGGATTCACAGGAAGAACAATTAAAAAATGGAATGAAGCCAGGCGATAACGGTTATGGAGTAGATGCTGAAGAGAATTTTGCTACTTTACATACGGAAGAAAAGCTAGAGCGTATTCCAACAGAAGTTGGCTGTTATGACATGTATTATAAAGGTGTAAGAGATAGTATAGTAAATGGTGAGAAACCACCTGTAACAGCACAAGAAGGCTTAGAAGTTATTCGACTTATTCAATTAGCGATTGAAAGTAGTGAAACCGGTAGAGTCATCACTATAAAGTAAAAAAGACACGAATTTCGTGTCTTTTTTATTAGGAATATGTGAATATGGATAACTATTTAGTTTAATCGTTTGTCATACATTAACTGGATTTGTATGCCGTAAGGATCTTCAATAATCCCATATGCTTCACTAAATATATTTTTTTCTAGCGGAGAGATTATCTTCACATGCTTATCGGAAATTAAATTATTATAAAACCTTTGTATTTCTTCTAAATTAGCGCTTTGAATGCAAAGTGACATGTTATTTCCAACGTTATAACGTTCATTAGGTTTCATTGTATCTTCTGCAATCATTAGCTTTGTATTCCCAATTTGTAAAACAGAGTGAGCAATATGATCTTGATTTTCACTTGTAATTTTAAAGGAACGATCTCTTTTGGCCAGTTCTCCATACGTAACAATCATTAACTGCTTAGCTTCTAAATTGCGTGTATAAAAATTAATTGCCTCCTTTGCATGCCCATTCATTGAAAGAAAAATAGCTATTTCTAATGTCATAAATATATAACTCCTTTATTAGTTAATAATTATAATATAGACTAAAAAGGTTTCAATACATGACACCTTTTTGGGAGGGAAATATGAAAAAAACGGAACGAATAAATGATATGCTTATTTACTTAAATAATAAAAGATATTTTAATTTAAAAGATTTAATGGTTAGATATGATATTTCTAAAAGTACAGCGTTGCGAGATATTCAATCATTGGAAGAAATAGGTGTACCAATATATTCTGAACTGGGTAGAAATGGAAGTTATAAAATTATAGAAAATAGTGTGTTATCGCCAATTTATTTTAGTGTGGATGAAATGTATGCGTTATACTTTTCGATTCTTACGCTAAATGGATACAAGACAAAACCATTTAATGTAGAAAGTATTGCGCTTGAAAATAAATTTAAACATGTATTACCTGATAATGTGAGTGAAAATATTTCAATCATGGAAAGAACGCTTTCTTTTGAAGTAACAAATCATAGTAATTTTAGTCCGTTCTTAAAAGAAATTTTACAGGGGATTTTTGCTGAGCGAGTTTATCATTTAACATATTTAAAAAAAGATGAGGAAAAAGTATTGGTTGCCCAATTTATTCGAATAGAATCTAAATTTGGCCAGTGGTATGCTAAAATCTTTAATTTTGAGACAAATAATGTTCAAATAATTAGATGTGATAAAATTCTTTCTATTGAGGAAACAAGCAATACGAATCCAAAAAATCTTGAAGAGTTGTTAAGTTATCTTACAACTTTTCACAGAAAGCCGGATGCAATTGATTTTCGTGTCATTGTTAATCAAAAAGGAAAAGATATTTTTGATAAAGAGAATTATCCTTCCATGAGGATACAAAAAGAAAATGAAAATTATAGTATAACAGGCTATTTTAACAAACAAGAAGTTGAGTTTATTTCAAGTTACTTTCTGAATTTCGGTGAAACAATTATCTCAATTCAGCCAGTTATGCTAAAAGAGTTAATCTATAATAAGGTATTATCTATAAAGCAGCATTTAACTGCTTTAAGATAAAGTTAGTTTTAATCATTTTATTGACATGAAAAAGCCCTTGAGATTTAAATATCCAAAGGGCTTTTTTTGTGATGGTATTTGTTCTTTAGAAACATTATTTTTCTGGGACGGACAGTCCATAAAAGAACATCGTAACGATATCTTGTATATGTTTTTCGCGATCTCCTTCAAGAAGCTGAGCCCCGAAATCATCACCTAGTTTAGTGAACATTTGAATGTATAGTAACATCATTTCTTTAGTAAGGTGAGGGTTAATTTCATTTTTTTGCTGTGCTTGTTCTAGTATTTCTAAATACCAAGGCAGGATTCTTTCGTTTTGATAACTATAAATAAACTCTCGGAGCTCTTCATCTCTTTGCATCATTTGTAGTAACATATCCGGCTGAAATAACCCACCAGTATTCATTTTTCTTACAATCATTTTTTGCATCATCTCATGAAAAGGTAATTTTTCCTCTGCAAGATCTTTATAATATTGAAATTCAGATATGATAAAGTCTTGTATAAGCTCTCTAAATAATGCATCTTTACTTCCGAAATGATTATAAATGGTAACTTGAGAAACATTTGCTTTTTTTGCAATATGTTCTATTTTCACTTCATTAAATCCACGTTCTGAAAATAATAAGAAAGCCGCCTCTTTAATAGCGCGTTTTTTCTTTTCTTTTACTCTTTCAAAGCCGTTCAATGCAATCACCTCAATTAAAATATACAAGAAAAAATAATGGAAAACAATAATTTTGAAATATGGACATATAAATATTTCAAAAATTTGTTGCGAATATGAAAGATGAGGAGTACAATAATTTTGAAATATCACATATTAAATATTTCAAAAAATGAGGTGGAATTATGATTTCAGTTCAAAATGTCACAAAACAGTTTTCAAATGGAAAAGGTTTGTTTCATATTACATTTGATGTAAAAGAAGGGGAAGTATTTGGTTACTTAGGACCAAATGGTGCTGGGAAATCCACAACAATTCGCAATTTAATGGGATTTATAAAACCGACAGCTGGTAAAGCGACAATTTTTGGATTAGATTGCTGGGATGAAGCAGCGAAAATTCAAAGAGAAGTTGGTTATTTACCAGGAGAAATTTCTTTTATTGAAGGAATGAACGGATTAGAGTTTTTAAAGTTAATGCAAGGAATGCGCGGGTTAAAGGATATGAAAAGACGAGATGAATTAATAGAACGTCTACAATTTGATGTGAAAACACCGATTCGAAAAATGTCTAAAGGAATGAAGCAAAAAGTAGGAATTGTTGCTGCTTTTATGCATGATCCGGAAGTGTTAATTTTAGATGAACCAACATCAGGACTCGATCCACTTATGCAGCAAGTGTTTATCGATTTAATATTAGAAGAAAAGCAAAGAAGGAAAACAATCCTTATGTCATCGCACATTTTTACTGAGATTGAGAGAACTTGTGACAGAGTGGCTATAATTAAAGATGGTCGCCTTGTAACGGTTGAAAATATTCATGATTTACAAAGCTTGAGACGACAGGTAATAGATGTAACCGTATCATCGCAAGAAGAGATTGAATCTCTTACACAATGTAATTTGCAATTTGAAGCGGTGAAAGGTAGAGAAGCATCGATTATTGTGCAAGGAAACTATCAAACTGTTTTACAAACACTTTCAAACTATAATGTAACGGCGCTTCAAACGAGAGCAATGGATTTAGAACATTTATTTATGCATTATTACGATAAGAAAGAAGGGGTAAAGCATGAATAAGCAATTGTTTTTAGCTAGTTTGAAAGAAACACAAAAAAGTATTTTGAGTTATGCAACTGGTGCAGCTCTATATTTATGGTTATTAATTTGGATCTTCCCTTCAATGGTATCAGCGAAAGGGTTAAATGAATTAATAAGTGCTATGCCTGATAGTGTGAAAAAAATTGTTGGAATGGAAAGTCCGATTCAAAACGTAATGGATTTTTTAGCTGGCGAATATTATAGTCTATTGTTTATTATCATATTAACAATTTTTTGTGTAACAGTTGCAACGCATTTAATTGCTCGTCATGTAGATAAAGGAGCGATGGCATACTTGCTAGCAACACCTGTATCTAGAGTGCAAATTGCAATCACGCAAGCGGCTATTCTCGTATTAGGGCTACTAATCATAGTAACTGTTACGTATGTAGCGGGTATAGTAGGTGCAGAGTGGTTTCTACAAGATAATAACTTAAATAAAGAATTATTCCTGAAGATAAATATAGTCGGTGGGTTAATATTTTTAGTCGTTAGTGCGTATTCATTTTTCTTTTCTTGTATATGTAATGACGAAAGAAAGGCACTTAGCTACTCAGCAAGTTTAACTATTTTATTTTTCGTAACGGACATGGTAGGTAAATTAAGCGATAAGTTAGAGTGGGTGAGAAATATATCATTATTTACGCTATTTCGTCCGAAAGAAATTGCTGAGGGAACATATAATATATGGCCAGTGAGTATAGGTTTAACTACTGGAGCACTTTGTATTTTCATAGTAGCAATTGTAGTGTTTAGAAAGAGGGATTTACCGTTGTAAAGTAGAAAGTCCACTGAGAAAGTGGGCTTTTTTTGATGAGGAGGAAACGAATGAATCATTTGTTCCGGGTTAAGCTATATGTAAATGATATTGAGAAGTCATTATTGTTTTATGAAGAAGTAATTGGTTTACAGTTGTATAAAAGAAGTATGCATGCAGCACGCTTTAATCACGATCAGTTTTCTCTGTTACTAGCTACTGATTCAACATTGAGTGAAAATCACTATTTTTACAATCGAAAAGACATGAAGGGGAATGGCTTTGAACTAATTGTTGTTGTCAATCGGATTGAAGAAGTATATGAACGTTGTAAAGAGAAGCGATGCACAATACAAGAAGAAATTCAAACTTATCCGTGGGAGATGCGGGGATTTAAAGTTGTCGATCCAGATGGATATTTCCTTAGAATTACATCTGAGTAAAGGTAAACATGAAGAATGTTTACCTTTTTTTATGGAAATATTCAAAAAAATGAACCTTTTTCTAGGCTCATCCGTCTAATACATGTAAAGTTAAATTTGAAGTGAGGATGAAACAGGAGGAGCAATTGTGAAAGTAATCCCTTTATATAAAATGATTGTAAAAGAAGAAACCGATGTTTCCTTAGCGAAAAAAGGTGATCATGAAGCGTTTATGGCGCTTATACATACAGAAAAAATGAAGATGTATCGTATTGCAAAGGCTATGTTACGTGATGAGACAAATATAGAGGATGCGATACAGGCAACAATTTTAAAAGCCTATGAAAATATAAAAAAATTAAAGAAAGAAGAGTTTTTTCAAGCTTGGTTAATTCGAATTTTGATAAATGAGTGTAACAACATTATTAGATCATACAAAAAGATAATGGTAATAGAAGAAAATGATTACAATATGAGTGCTTGTGATCAGTATGAAGATATAGATTTGTGTAATGCGATTCAATCATTACATGAAGGGTTAAGAGCGGTTACGGTGCTTTTTTATTATGAAGATATGAATCAAGAAAGTATAGCGAAGCTTTTAGAAGTGCCAAAAGGAACAGTGAAATCGAGATTGTCACGCGCGAGGGAACAATTGCAAAAGCGATTAAAGATGGAATAGGAGGTGTATAGGATGGATAACGAAAAATTATTTGATGAGAAAATAAAAAAGAGAATAAAAGAAGAGAATGTTATAGTACCACCAGAGTTAAATGAAAAGATTAATCGTACACTACATAATCTTCCGGTAAAAAAGAAAGGTTACAGAGTTTATATGATGGCTATAAGTGCTGCGGTTCTAACACTGTCCATTGTGTCTATGTCGGAGTTTTCTGATCAAATTTTTGCTCAAAATGGTGGGGTATTTGAATATGTAAAGAAAAAGGCGTTTTCTGATTATGAAAATGAAGAAGAAATAAAATCGAACGTAAACTATCCAGATAAAGAAAAGATTCATGAAAAGATGCTGGATTCCATTGATCATTTTAAAAATATTTCAGGACAATTTGAGGAATATTCTAGTTCGTCAAGAATCGCTACAACATACAAATATGCGATTGATACGGAGCAACAAAGAGGTATCTCTTCGAAAGAAGATAAGCTAACGAAAAAACGAACAATTATATATAACGAGGGCAAGAAAAAAGAATTTGATGATGAGAAGTATACATATAGAGAGACAAAATGGAGCCCGAAGGAAAGAAACTATGAACTATTAAAATTAAATCCTACGGAAAGATTATTGAGAAAATCAGGTGAAAAGAAACGATATGATGACGAATATGTGGGATTTGCGAAGTATAGTATGCAATCAGAATTTGCTGAGCTATTAATCCGATATAAAGATTGGAATTATAAAGAAACGAAGTATCTTGGACTTGATTGCTACAAAATAGAAGGGACAATAAACATAGAAATGCCTGTAAGTACATCTGAAGATTTAAGAGGGAAATTTGAAATGGTTGTAGAGAAAAATACGGGGATTATGCTAAAGTTCCTTAGTTTCCACGAAGGTATGATTCAATATTCGATTACAACTGAATGGATACAAATAAACAAAGGGTTGAAAGAGAATGTATTTCAAAAGGATAGTACTAATTATGAAAAATTGAAAAATATATTAGATGAATAGAAAACGGAGGGAACGATATGGAGAATACCTCTTCTTCAAGAGAAAAGAAAAATAAAAGAAAATATAAAAAGACAACGATAATAAGTGTCTTGTTAGCAGTATTACTATTTGGCGGAGTTGGATATGGTACTTATGTATATACGAAAACTTCTAATCTCGTACAAAAGTCTAGTTTAAATTTAGCGCGTGGTGAAAAATCACATTTACGTGAGGAAACTGTAAAGCCAATTGCAAACAATGTTTCACTTTTAATTATGGGAATTGATGAAAATCAAGAACGACAAAAGGAGTATAATGGTGCTTTCCATACAGATGCACTACTGTTAGCTACTTTTAATAAAGATGATAAGACAGTGAAATTAACGAGCATACCACGTGATACATATACATATGTTCCAGTTGAAAAGAAAAAAGATAAAATAACGCATGCATATGGAAGTGGTTTCGTTAAAAATGGTAAAGATGGAGGACCGCAAGCTTCAGTGGAAGCAGTAGAAAAGTTGTTACAAGTGCCTGTTGATTATTTTGTGAAGTTTAATTTTAATTCATTTACTAAAATTGTTGATGGATTAGATGGAATTGAAGTAAATGTCCCAGTTGAATTTACGGAGCAAAATAGTAAAGATGAACCTGACGCAATCCATTTGAAAAAAGGACTACAAAAATTAACAGGGGAAGAAGCACTTGCACTGGCAAGAACGCGTCATATTGATAGTGATGCAATGAGAGGTCAGCGCCAACAACTTGTTATTGAAGCGATGTTAAGTAAATTAAAAAGTGTAGGCTCGATTACGAAGCTAGAAAAAATAGTTGAGGCGATTGACGGCGATTTTAAAACAAATTTAGTAATGGATGATATTTTATCTTTTTATAAATACGGTTTAAATGGTTCAGTTGAAAAGATTCAATTAGGCGGAGATGATTTATATTTACCTAACGGTCCAAATGGGCAACGTGTATATTATTATAACCCTAATAAAAAAGATCTACAGAGTTTGAGTAATACGCTTAGAACACATCTAGGATTAAGTGAAAAGCAGATTGAGGAGAATTAAAGCAGGCATAATGTCTGCTTTTTTATTACGTTTAATAGTATGGTATTTAAATTCAAATATTATATACTATTTTCAAATTATTGATAATAGTGTAACATAATTATGTGGTTTAAGTTAAATAGCAGGGGGGCTATTACATAAAATACATCATTAGCAATTATTGAAATCGTATGGGAGAAATGAACGAAACAGGGGAGTATTAAAAATGAGAATTGTAAAGAATTTAACATTCCAAGTTATTGTGGCAATTATTTGTGGTATTGCAGTAGGGGCAATTTTGCCTAGTGTTGGACAAGAGATGAAGCCAATTGGTGAAACATTCATCAATATGATTAAAATGGTTATTGCACCGATAATCTTTTTAACGATTGTGCTTGGTATTGCAAGTATGGGAAGTATGAAAAAGGTAGGTCGTGTTGGTGGTAAGGCACTATTATATTTTGAAATTGTTACAACAGCGGCTTTAATTATTGGTATCATCATAGCGAATGTTGTACGTCCCGGAGATGGATTAGATCCTTCGAAACTAAAGGGCGGAGATGTTTCACAATATGTACAAAGCGGGCAAGAAATGAAGTGGATGGATTTCTTTTTACATATTGTACCGTCTAACATGTTTGAAGCATTTGCAAAAGGTGATATTTTACAAGTTCTGTTTTTCTCCATTTTATTCGGTGCAGGGTTAACAATGCTCGGGAAAAATGGACAACCGGTTATTGACTTTTTTGAAAGATTATCAAAAGTATTTTTTAATATTTTATCTATTGTTATGAAGTTAGCGCCGGTTGGAGCATTCGGCGGGATGGCGTTTACAATTGGTAAATATGGTTTAAGCACGCTCATACCACTTGGTAAATTAATGATTTGTGTATATGCAACAATGGCATTATTTGTTTTTATTGTTTTAAATTTTATTTGTAAACTGTACAAATTTAGTTTGTGGAAATATTTAGCTCACATTAAAGAAGAATTACTCATTGTTCTCGGGACATCATCATCAGAATCAGTATTGCCGCGAATGATGACAAAGATGGAAGACTTCGGATGTTCGAAGCCGGTAGTAGGTTTAGTCATTCCGACTGGGTACTCTTTTAATTTAGATGGAACGACAATTTACTTATCTATGGCTACTATATTTTTAGCTCAAGTCTTTCACGTCGATCTTTCACTAGGTCAACAATTAACTATAATAGCTATTTTATTAGTTACATCTAAAGGAGCAGCGGCAGTAACAGGCGGGGGATTTATTGTATTAGCCTCTACTTTGTCAGCAATGAATGTTATTCCATTAGAAGGGTTAGCACTATTACTTGGTGTAGATCGTTTCATGTCAGAGGCACGTGCTATCGTCAATTTAATTGGTAACGGTATTGCGACTGTAGTTGTTGCAAAAAGTGAAAATGAATTTGATGAAGAGAAGTATACGAGAGTAATAGAGGAAATGAAAAAAAAGAAAATGGCCGGATAAAAAAGTTAGCAAAGCTGACTTTTTTATTTTTGTAGAAAAGAGGTTTGTTACGATATACATTATTTATTAACAATAATTTACAAGTGTTTTATAGCGAAGGGATATAAAGACTATTAAATCAATACATAGAATTCAATGAGGTATAGTGTTTTAAAAGATTATGGAATTTTTATGAATATTACTGTAAAAAAATAATTTTTTAAAAATTTTCAATAATAACACTTTACAAAACTCAAAAAATTAGTAGAATAATAGTTAATAAGAATCTTCTGATAAATATATAAAGAAAAATAGAATTATCAGAAAATTCTTAAATGAGAGCGTTAAGAATTAGGGAGGGTACAGAAAGTGAAAAAGAAAAAAATGAAAAAACTAACAGCGGTTGTAGCACCAGTTTTAGCAATGAGTATGGCATTAACAGCATGTTCTACATCAGGTGGAGATAAGAAGACAAGCACAAACTCTAGCTCTGGCGGAGATAGCAAATCAGAAGAAAAATTAGCAGCGAAACAAGTATTAAATCGTACTGAAACAAATGAAATTCCAACGATGGATACTTCTAAAAATACAGATACATTAGGTTCTCAAATTTTGGGGAACACAATGGAAGGTTTATACCGTTTAGATAAAGATAATAAACCAATCCCAGCTGCGGCAGAATCAAGCACGAAGAGTGAGGATGGTAAAAAATATACATTCAAATTACGTAAAGATGCAAAATGGTCAAATGGTGATCCAGTAACAGCAAAAGATTTCGTATTTGCATGGCAACGTTTATTAGATCCAAAAACAGCTGCTGAGTATGCATTTATTGCATTCCCAGTCAAAAATGCAGAAGCGGTTAATAAAGGTGAAAAACCTGTAACGGAACTAGGAGTAAAAGCAGTAGATGACCTTACTTTAGAAGTTGAATTAGAACAAGCAGTACCATACTTCTTAAACTTAGTAGCATTTCCATCGTACTATCCATTAAATGAGAAGTTCGTGAAGGAAAAAGGAGATAAATACGGTTTAGAGTCTGATACAACAGTCTATAATGGACCGTTCGTTCTTACTGATTGGAAGCATGAGCAAGGATGGAAACTAAAGAAAAATGATCAATATTGGGATAAAAAGACTGTAAAACTAGATGAAATCAACTATAGTGTAGTAAAAGAAGTAGCTACAAAAGTAAATTTATATGATACAAATGCAATTGATTTTGCACTTCTATCAGGTGAATTCGTTGATAAGTATAGAAACAATAAAGAAGAGTTTGGGACTTATTCACAAGTAAGTACTTACTTTATTCGTATGAACCAAAAACGTGGTGGACAAGATACACCATTAAAGAGTCAAAAATTACGTGAAGCAATTGCCTACTCTATTGATAAGAAAAATTTAGCAAATGTTATTTTAAATGATGGATCTAAACCTGCGGACTTCTTAGTGCCGAAAGGATTAGCAACTGGACCAGACGGTAAAGATTTCCAAGAAACATTTAAAAACGGTATTAAACCAGATGCGAAAAAAGCAGCTGCTGCATGGGAAGCAGCGAAAAAAGAACTTGGAAAAGATCAAGTTACAATTGAGCTATTAAACTATGATACTGGTAATGCGAAAAAAGTTGGAGAATATGTTAAAGATCAAATCGAGAAGAATTTAAAAGGTGTAACAGTTAATATTAAACTTCAGCCGTTCAAGCAAAAACTAAAATTAGAAACAGAGCAAGATTATGATATTTCATATGGCGGTTGGAATCCAGATTATGCGGATCCAATGACATTCTTAGATATGTTTGAGTCTAAGCATTCTCATAACCAAATGAGCTTCTCTGATCAGAAGTATGATGAAATGATTAAAAAAGCTGGCGGAGAATTAATGGGCGATGCGAAGAAACGTTGGGAAGAGCTAGGACAAGCTGAGAAATTGCTTCTTGAGAAAGATGTAGCAATTGTACCTTTATACCAACGTGGTGATGCATACGTTCAAAAACCAAATACAAAAGGCATCGTTCACCATAACATTAGCCCAGAGTATAGCTTCAAGTGGGCATATATGACTGAAAAAGATGGAAAATAATTTTTAAATAGTGGTTTTATCTTTAAGTGGATATATGCAAGTTCCTTATCTTATTCTTGCATTGAGAATCTCGCTGTCCACAATAGAAGGATAAAATAATAGAGCATTCCAAAGGTAGATTCTTTACTTTTGGAATGCTTTTTATTATGAGATTAAATGTAAAAAATAATGGATATAAGGTTGCTATTGTGAAAGGAATAATTTTTAGAATATTTTAAAAATAACTTTACAAAACCAGAAAAAATAGTAGAATATTAATTAATAAGAATTTTCTGATAACTAATTATTAGGAAATTACTCAAATCTAGTTTCGTACATATAATTGGGGAGGGTACAAAAATGAAGAAAAAGATGAAAAAGTTCACGGCGGTTGTAGCGCCAGTTTTAGCGATGAGTATGGCGTTGACAGCGTGTTCTGGATCAGGTGGGGAGAAGAAAACAACTACGACGTCTAATGGTGGTGGGGAAGAGAACAAATCCGAAATTAAATACGCAGCAAAACAAGTATTAAATCGTACAGAGAATCAAGAAATTCCGACGATGGATACTTCTAAATCTACTGATACGTTAGGGTCACAAATTTTAGGGAACACGATGGAAGGATTATATCGTTTGGATAAAGATAATAAGCCAATCCCAGCTGCTGCAGAATCTAGTACGAAAAGCGAGGATGGCAAAAAATATACATTTAAATTACGGAAAGATGCAAAATGGTCGAATGGTGATCCTGTAACAGCGAAAGATTTCGTATTTGCATGGCAGCGCTTACTCGATAAAAATACAGCGTCAGAATACGCATTTATTGCTTACTATATTAAAAACGCAGAAGCAATTAATAAGGGTGAAAAACCTCTAACAGATTTGGGGGCAAAAGCGGTAGATGATTATACACTAGAAGTAGAATTAGAAAAGCCAGTACCATATTTCTTGAATTTACTAGCATTCCCGTCATACTATCCGTTAAATGAAAAATTCGTAAAAGAAAAAGGCGATAAGTACGGTTTAGAAGCAGATACAACTGTGTATAACGGGCCGTTCGTGATGTCTTCATGGAAACATGAACAAGGATGGCAGCTAAAGAAAAATGATAAGTATTGGGATAAGAAGACTGTGAAATTAGAAGAAATTAACTATAGTGTAGTAAAAGAAGTTGCGACGAAAGTAAACTTATATGATACAGGATCAATTGATTTTACATTACTATCAGGAGAATTTGTAGATAAATATAAATCGAACAAAGATGAGTACGGTGAGTATTCAGAAGCAAGTACATTCTTCTTACGTTTAAATCAAAAGCGTAACGGACAAGATACACCGTTAAAGAGCAAAAAGCTTCGTGAAGCAATCGCATTATCGGTTGATAAAAAAGGGCTGGCAAACGTTATTTTAAATAATGGTTCAAAAGCAACGGATCAATTGGTTCCAAAAGGGCTGGCGACAGGACCAGACGGTAAAGATTTCCAAGATACATTTAAAAATGGTCTGAAATATGATCCGAAAAAAGGTGCAGCAGCATGGGAAGCAGCGAAAAAAGAACTTGGAAAAGATCAAGTTACAATTGAATTACTAAGTTATGATGATGGAACTGCGAAAAAGATTGCTGATTATGTAAAAGATCAAATTGAGAAAAATTTAAAAGGTGTAACGATTAATACAAAAATTCAGCCGTTCAAACAAAAACTAAAATTAGAGACTGCACAAGATTATGAAATTTCTTATGCAGGTTGGAGTCCAGACTATGCGGATCCAATGACATTTATTGATATGTTTGAATCGAAGAGCCCATATAACCAAATGAGTTATTCAAATGCAAAATACGACGAAATGGTACAAAAATCAGGGAATGAATTAATGAGTGATGCGAAGAAACGTTGGGAGACGTTAGGGAAAGCAGAAAAATTATTCCTTGAAGAAGATGCAGGGTTAGTTCCTTTATATCAAACAGGAAGAGCGTATGTAATGAAACCGAATGTAAAAGGAATTGTGAAACATAACATTAGTCCAGAATATAGCTTTAAGTGGGCTTATGTAACGGAAGGGAAATAGGAAAAAAGAGCGTTAAAAAATATATTATTTATTTTTTTAACGCTCTTTTACTATTCAATTAAATTTAAATAAATAGAGAAGAATAAGAAAAGTGGTACTTACATATAGTAGATGGGGGAGAATTCGTATAGTAGTAATAGATTGTTATTGATTTAAATAAATTAATTATTATGAATATTCTTTAAAAATACTTTACAAATCGCGAAAAGTTAGTAGAATGATAATTAGTAATAATTTTCTGATAATTTAAATTTGAAATCTCTCAAAGTTAGTTTCGTACATATAAATTGGGGAGGGTACAAGAATGAAGAAAAAGATGAAAAAGTTTACGGCGGTTGTAGTGCCAGTTTTAGCGATGAGTATGGCGTTAACAGCGTGTTCTGGATCTTCTGGTGGGGAGAAGAAAACGACAACGACATCTAATAATGGTGGAGAAGAGAAGAAATCTGATATTAAATATGCGGCAAAGCAAGTGTTAAATCGTACAGAAACGAATGAAATTCCGACGATGGACACTTCAAAAAGTACGGATACACTTGGGGCACAAATTTTAGGGAATACAATGGAAGGTTTATATCGCCTTGATAAAGATAATAAGCCAATCCCTGCTGTGGCAGAATCTAGCACAAAAAGCGAGGATGGTAAAAAATATACATTTAAATTACGGAAAGATGCAAAATGGTCGAACGGTGATCCTGTAACAGCGAAAGATTTCGTATTTGCATGGCAACGTCTAGTAGATCCAAAAACAGCTGCTGAGTATGCATTTATTGCTTACTATCTTAAAAATGCAGAAACAATTAATCAAGGAAAAGCAGAAGTAGCTACATTAGGTGTAAAAGCGGTAGATGATCATACGCTTGAAGTTGAACTAGAAAGACCAGTACCATATTTCTTGAATTTAATGGCATTTGCGTCATACTATCCATTAAATGAAAAATTCGTAAAAGAAAAAGGAAATAAATTCGGTTTAGAGTCTGATACAACAGTATATAACGGACCTTTTGTTCTTACTGATTGGAAGCATGAGCAAGGTTGGAAATTGAAGAAGAATGAGCAGTATTGGGATAAAAAGACTGTAAAACTAGATGAAATTAACTATAGTGTAGTAAAAGAACCAGCTACTAGAGTGAATTTATATGATACAGGTGCAATTGATTTCGCAATTTTATCAGGAGAATTTGTTGATAAGTATAGAAATAATAAAGAGGAATTTGGAGCATATTCAGAAACAAGTACGTTTTACTTGCGTCTAAATCAAAAGCGTGGTGGGCAAGATACACCGTTAAAGAGCAAAAAGCTACGTGAAGCAATCGCATTATCCATTGATAAGAAAGCTTTAACGAATGTTATTTTAAATGATGGTTCAAAACCAGTGGATTATTTAGTACCAAAAGGTTTAGCGAGTGGACCAGACGGTAAAGATTTCGCAGAAACGTTCAAGAATGGTTTAAAACAAGATTCTAAAAAGGCAGCAGCAGCATGGGAAGAAGCGAAAAAAGAGCTTGGAAAAGATCAAGTAACAATTGAATTGTTAAATTATGATACTGGTAATGCGAAAAAAGTTGGGGAGTATGTAAAAGATCAAGTTGAAAAGAATTTAAAAGGCGTGACAGTAAATATTAAACTGCAACCATTTAAGCAAAAACTAAAATTAGAATCAGACCAAGATTATGATTTTTCATATGGTGGCTGGAATCCAGATTATGCGGATCCAATGACGTATCTTGATATGTTTGAAACGAAAAATTCTCAAAACCAGATGAGCTACTCAAATTCAAAATATGATGATATTATTACTAAAGGTAAGACAGAATGGATGGCTGATGCAAAAAAACGTTGGACAGAGCTAGGGAAGGCAGAGAAATTGTTACTTGAGGAAGATGTAGCACTTGTACCTTTATATCAAAGTGCTAAATCATATGTTATGAAACCGAATGTAAAGGGAATTGTGAAACATAATATTAGTCCGGAATATAGTTTCAAATGGGCGTATGTAGAAGAGAAATAAAAAAGAGAAGAGCATTTTCAAGTTGCGGTATAGCACTTGGAAATGCTTTTTTTATGTGCACGATTTATTGATAGGTGAATATATGTATTATAGAAAATTTAAAGGAGAATTCTATGAAACGAAATACTTACATCGATTTCCTAGCTTATTACGGAATAGGAAGTGCTCATCCTGGTGGTTTTACGTTAACGAAACAATTGTTAGCACAATTACCTTTTAAATATGGAGCAAATGTCCTTGAGATAGGCTGTGGTACGGGGAAAACAGCGGCATATATGAAGAAAGAATATGGTTATAAAGTAACGGCGGTTGAAAAGAATGAGATTATGATTCAAAAGGCGAAAGATAGATGGTCGTTTGAAGGAATAGACATTCAATTAATTGAAGGAAATGTAGAGCAATTACCTTGTTTGCATGACTCATTTGAGTTCGTACTCGGAGAATCGATACTCGCTTTTACAGAGAAAGAAAGGGTTATCCCGGAGTGCTATCGTGTACTACAGAAAGACGGTAAGCTTGTTGTCATTGAAATGATTATTGATAGGCACATTGAGAAGAGTGAGGAAGGAAAAATTGCCCGACTATACGGGATGAAAGAACTATTAACTGAGAGTGAATGGGTACAATTATTTCAGAAAGCAAATTTTAAAAGAATTACAATTGCTGGCGGTGGTACAATTGCAGAAACGATCTCGGGCTATATAGAAGAGCCAGAATGGAATGTATCCTCGCATATTCCAAATGAATTATATGAGGCATGGGTACAGCATGAAAATGTACGACTTATGTACCAACATATTTTAGGACATCGTATTTTTATATGTGAAAAATAAAGAAAGAGAGTTGACTAAAGCTAGTCAACTCTTTACTATGTTAAATGAAAAATAATGCAGCTAATGTAATTCCGAAGATGAAACCAAATCCGAGTTCAACGCCCCAGCCGCCGCCACCCCAGCCACCACAACTACCGCAACCACGACCGCCACATCCACAGCCGCTGAATCCACCACCACAACCAAATCCGCAACTATCACATCTGCTAAGGCCCCCACAAAGGTCACAGCCACCGTTTGCATATGCGTCATAGTATCCAAATCCTGTATCAAAAGATGAGCGCTGTTGCACTGGTTCAATCCATACAGAGCTGTTTGTCACATCAATTATTTTGCCTAAATGAATGCGACCATCACGATCTTCAATTCGAACGACTTTACCGAAATAACGTTGGCACGTATCGTAACATTTTTGTCTATGCATGTTCTTTCCTCCTTCCCCATTACAGTAATACGATATGTAATGGGGACAAGTGCGGCTTGTACGAATGCCCTATCTATCATAATTGTTATAGGAAAGGGGAAATATAGGAAGAGGATATATAAGGAGGCAAAAGGCATGAAATCTACAGATCAGTTTCAGACATACGAAGTACCGTGGGAAGAATTTATTGAAGCATTGCGAGAGGAAATGAAGAAGCAAGTAGGGGCAGATATAATTGATACAGTAGTTTGCAATTTAGAAGATGGCTTTGAAGTGTATACATATGTGCAGGGGGATTTGGAGTTTGAATACAAGGAAGCACT
The DNA here is from genome assembly GCF_056399205.1 of Bacillus sp. 01N45. Lineage (NCBI taxonomy): Bacteria > Bacillati > Bacillota > Bacilli > Caryophanales > Bacillaceae > Bacillus > Bacillus sp. 01N45. The sequence goes on along the minus strand of NZ_JBFTQW010000004.1, from coordinate 350,400 downwards.
TGAAAGAAAATACGGAAGCGATGCAAAAACTCCTAATGTGCTAACGATTATGTTATTAGCTAGTATTTATAGTACAAGTGAAGAGAATTTACGCTTGCATGCGGATAATAAAGAAAATCCGGTTGTTGAAGTGTATGTGAAGCAATAAAACACGCTGTGAAGGCGTGTTTTTTATTTATCCCGCATTAACGGGCAGTAAGGCCCCCACTGATTCAAGTTTCACTTTATATGATAAAATGTTAGAAAATTAAGAAATATGGTGATGGTTTGAAAATTAAACATCTTAATTTAACAGTTTCAGATGTAGCAGCTACTAGAGAGTTTTTAGAAAAATATTTCGGTTTAACTTGTAGCGGAGCAAGGGGAAATGGCTTTGCGGTTATGCGTGATAATGATGAGTTTATCCTTTTCGGCAAGAAGACTCCATCTGATTTGTGTTACGGGTGAAACCCAACAATTCAGGTGGAGATGAGTTGCCGTCAGTCAATAAGGCTGAACTCTTTTGTTTCGTTCATAACAATTTTTTAGGGCGAATGTTTGTTTTTTTGTCTTACGATACAATCTGTCCTTAGATAAGGAGGGAATAGATTGTAAGACAACGAAATTGGATAATGATCATCATTCGGCTACTTGAACCAAAAGGAATTACGATGAAGACCATGTTCACATTTCTTTCCAAATATTGATTTATCAAAAGTAATGAACTTTCTAAGAAAGGTGGTGAAAACAATGGCTAGAAAGAAAGCAGTGAAAGTATTACGTAAACAAAAGAAAAGAGAAACCATGCAACGATTCACTCAAAAACAAAATATCGGACGAGCGTGCCTCACAGCTAAAGAATTTCGTTTACTTCAGCGCATGTCGCATAGTTCAAAAGCATTGCGAAATGTTGGATTGTATACCATTAAACAAAGTTACCTGAATAATAATAAGATTGCTACTGTAAAAGAAGTGGACACTGCTATGCAAGCCGATTTGAATTACTGGGGCATGCAATCAAACTCTGTTCAAGCGATTCGTAGAGCCTTATTTACAGAAGTGAAGAGCTTTTTTAAGGCATTGGAACAGTGGAAGAAAAAACCTGAAGCATTCACAGGTCGTCCTGAGTTTCCAAATTATTCTCGTTCTACTGATAAACGAATTATTGAAATCTATCAAGTTCCAAAAGTGGATGAGAACGGGTATTGGATCATTCCGATGAGTGTGGCATTCAGAAAAAAATTCGGTTCCATTAAAATACGTATGCCTAAGAACTTAAGAAATAAAAAAATCTCCTATATTGAGATTGTACCGAAGCAAAAAGGTCGGTTCTTTGAGGTGCATTATACATCTGAAATGCACGTTTCTCAAATGAAGAAACAATCCACGACCACTAGTAACGCTTTGAGTTGCGATTTAGGCGTAGACAGATTAGTAAGTTGCGCAACGAATACAGGTGATACATTCTTAATTGATGGAAAAAAATTAAAATCTATAAACCAATATTTTAACAAAATGATATGTAACCTCCAACAGAAAAATATTGACAATGGAATTTCAAAACGTATTGTAACGAATCAAATGGCTGCACTTTGGCATAAACGAGAACGACAAATAAATGGTTACATTTCACAAACTATAGGCCTGTTGTTCAAAAAAGTGAAAGCATTAGGCATAGATACGGTTGTCGTAGGCTATAACGTTGGTTGGAAACAAAAATCTGATATGGGAAAAAAGAATAATCAAAAATTTGTTCAAATCCCATTTCATAAACTGATTGCAGCAATTGAGAATAAATGTATAAAAGAAGGTATACGATTTTTCAAACAAGAAGAAAGTTATACTTCAAAAGCTAGTTTTCTAGATAAAGATCCGGTTCCAGTTTGGTCTAAGGATGAGAGGACGCATTATCACTTTAGTGGCAAACGAATCACTCGTGGTCTGTACCAAAGTAAGGCAGGAACATGTATCCATGCTGATATTAATGGTGCATTGAATACATTGGAAAAATCAAGAGTTGTAGAATTGGATGACAATCTCAAAGTGAAAACGCCGATTCTATTAGAAGTGCAAAAACGTAAGGCTGTTGCTTCGCGCATAGCTTAGTGGGTGCGTCAACCATCCATGTGTACTCGACTTGTCGGGGCTTGTAGCAAACGCCGGGTTCATCTGAGTGGTGGCTTCTTCCACAAGGGAGAACTGCTCTTTTTCGAAAGGGTGGTGCAAGTGGGAAAACAATCGTTCGTTGCCAGTACCAACCAAAAATATACTTGGGGTGTTACCGGAAGGTGGCATGAATGCTAGAGCGTCAAACTGTCTAGCGATAGACGAAAAGACCTAGCGTTCGAACTCAAGCCCCACTGAAACGCTTCATCTCAGTGGGGGTAGTTGACGTTGAAGCACCTGGCGGATTTACAATTGAAGTGATGTGTTAATTTAAAATCAAACTTTTTGATGCTTGTTTTCAATATGAAAAGTAGGAAAATTCTGTTTTAAGTGTAGAGCTTAAACAGGCTTTTTTACTTATAGTATCGGATAGAAAACGCTAGAAGGAATCATATTCAATATATATATCTGTTTACATAATAAAGTTATGCTGCGCTAGTTGTCCTAAAATACAAGTCATATATCTTGTATCCTCTCATAAATTTAAACATAGGAATTTGTCTACAAAGGTGGCGAAGCCTCATCATGAAAATTCGAATTTGTGCCACATTCATGTTGTTTCTATTTATATGGTTACATCCTTTTTGGACTTTTGCAAAAGGAGAGGAGGCAAAGGAAAGGGTCGTTTCACTTGTATATGATGATTCGGGCAGCATGAGAAATAACGATCGCTGGAAATATGCCAATTATGCTTTGCAAAGTTTAGTTGCGCTATTAGATGAAAAAGATAAATTCTCTTATGTTCCAATGAGCAAGCCGAATGATCCATTAAACATTTCGTTAACGAAGGATAAGAGACAAACAGAAATTGAGGGAATTGGAGCATGGAAAACGTATTTAAATACTCCGTTTAGCGCAGTAGAGACGGCGATGCAATCTATAAAAAAGGAAGCAGATATAGATGGAAAACGTGAATTTTGGCTTATTGTCTTAACTGACGGGGCATTTAATGATTTAGAGAAAGATAAGGTTGGCGGAAAAGAACAAATTACACAGAAGCTAGCACAGTTTAAGAAAGAAATGGATGCAAAAAAGATATCGTTACATCCAATTTTAATTACGATGGAAGAGGATTTAGGGCAGCAAGAAAAGGCACAACTAAATACGTTTAAAGAAATATGGAAGAAAGAGATAAATGGCGTTACGATGCCATCTAGTGGAGAGGATGGTATTGTAAAAAGCGTCAATCAAGTGGCAGCATTAGTTGCAAATCGTGATCCGTTCTCCTCGGTTGAATCGATTGTAAAAACGAAAGTAGTAGGAAAGAAAGTAGAGATTACAACACCATTCCCGTTAAAGCGTATGACGCTTGTACGGCAATCGCCTTCTTTGTCTAATTATCAGGTCACACAAATTTCTAAACCATTACAATTACAATCTTCTTATTCCATACATGCACCAGGGGAAGCGAAATTATTCGGAAATATAGTTCATATAAGTACGGAAAATCACGAAGTTATTAAACCAGGAACGTATACGATAGAAGTGGATCGAGATATTGAGAAAGAAGGATTACAAGTACTAGTTGAACCGGCGCTTAACTATACTGTTTCTACTTATGACAAAGACGATAGTAGTCAAAAAAATGTGGAGAAAATGTATGAAGGTGTTACTGCTGTTATTGAAGCGAAGCCTACGGAATTACCAATTCAGTCTTCATATTTTCAGTCAGAAGTAGAAATAGACGGAAAACAGTACCCGATGAAGTGGGACGATAAAAAACATGTATTTTACTACGAAACGAAGATCGATAAAGGGTTAGTGCGCGGGAAAGTTCATATGAACATAAAGGGGTTTTACAGACAGACGAAGGAATTTAAAATTGAAGTAACTGAAAAACCAAAATTATCATTGCAAACTATTACGAAAGATTATGAGGAAAAAGTAACGAATTTAGAGAATAGTAAACCGTTTATTATACAACCACAGTTAGATGGTAAGCCGATGACAGAAGAAGCTGTAAAGAAACTATTAAAATCTACTGGTGTCACATCTAAACAATCAATCAACTATGAAATAAAACAACAGGATAATCAAATTTATATTTATCCTCGCCCTCATTACTCCGACACATTCAATTTTACAGATACCGGCACCGTAGAAGCTACCATCGTAGTGCAAGATTCAAAATTACAAGAAGTAAAGAAAAATATATCACTTCATATTCAAAATGCACCGTTCTATGAAAAATATGCGCTTATTTTTAAGTTTGTTATTCCTATCACTTTATTATTGTTAGTAATAGGAATAATCGTTTTAGGATGGATTGTTCGTCCAAGATTTCACCGAAAAGCACTATTGTATTACGAATGGGATCAAGAGGTAGCGAAAGATTGGTTATATCAATCTGAGCCAGAATTACTTAAAAATAAATGGTGGAAACACTATTTTGGCATTCCATTCCGAGCAGAAAGAAAGACTGTGCAATCCGTTACGTTTATAGCAAAGAAAGGATCGAAATCAATATTTGTAGCGAAAGAGTCACAAGTAGTAGGAATGATTATTGATGGGATGTTTATAACAGAAGATGAGGTTGGAATGGAACATAAGACGCTATATCCAAATGAACTTTTAGTAGTTGATAGAGGGTATGGTAAAGAAATTTACAAATATGAGTGTGAATAGTAGATAGGGAAAAGGAGGGAGTCTTATCTTTCTCCCCTCTTTTCAAACAAGCAAGAATAGGAAGGTGGTTCACATGACGTTACAAGTTCCAACGATATTAATTGGTTTAGGTGGAATCGGTAGTACTGTGACACATCAAATATATGAAAGGCTACCTGAGGAGCGCCGAAAAAAGGTAGCAATGCACGTATTTGATACAGATGTGAATACATTGAGTAAATTTGATCATATTCGAAAGTTTAAGACGCAAACGAGTTCTAGTAAAACGCCAAGAGAGTATATTGCAGGAGATCCAACGATTCCAGAGTGGTTTCCGATGGACCCGACTATACTTGATAAACCACTGACAGAAGGGGCAGGACAGTTACGCGTCATTTCCCGTTTAGCGTTACTTGCTGCGATGAAAGAAGATAAATTGACATCCTTTTGGCAAGAAATCGAGAAGATTTTTCCGGTTACAAGCGATCAAACGGAATATGGAGTGCGTGTCATTATCGTAACATCACTAGCGGGCGGAACAGGTTCAGGGATGTTTCTACAAATTGCATTATATTTACGTGAAATGCTTCGGAAAAAACTGCAGCATCACAACATTTTAATACGTGGTGCGTTTTTAATGCCGGATGTTTTAGTTAAGACGAGAACGGTTAGTGCGAAAGAGTTTGAAACGGTGCAAGCAAACGGCTATGCCTCGTTAAAAGAATTACATGCCATTACACTCGGTTCCACTGGAGAATTATCAAAACGTGGCGGTGTGACGATTGAATTAGAATATCGACCTGATCAAGTAGATGAAGACGGAAGAACGAATCATACGATTAAACAACATCATTTACCATACAATTATTGTTTCCTATACGATTACGAAAATCTACATGGACACCATCTGCACAATTTATCAGATTATATGGAGCAAATGGCAAATACGATTTATTTACAGTTATTTAGTCCGATGTCTGCAAATCATTTTGCACAGGAAGATAATCAAATTCAGCAATTAGCAGAATCAAGTGGGAAAGGACGATATTGCGGGGCAGGAACGGCAAAGATTATTTATCCGTATGAGCACGTGTTAAAATATTGTGCTTTAAAATGGGCTGTGCAAGGTTTAGATGAGTCTTGGCTGCATTTAGATCAACTGTTTCAAGAGAAGAAGCAAAGATATGACCAAGACGTCAAACGCGGGATGCAACGTGAAAAGCCAGAGCGTGGGAAAAGTTATTTAGAAGACTTAGAACATCTTGCTACCCGTCCAGAACAGGCTCATATTTTTTATAGACAAATGTACAATGAAACGCGTGAAGGAGCAGAGGGCGGTAAGGTCGGTGTTGCGAAATCTAAACTGTTTTTAGAGGCTGTAGAAAGTTATGTACAGCGTACGGTGCAAAAAGATGAGGAATTAAACCGACTGCAGCACGAGTGTAAAATTTCGGCTGCGAAACTGAAAATGATGGAGCAAATGAAAGGTGAAGTAGCAAGGGTGGATCATGCGGTTCGTTTATATGCGTATGCGATTCCGAGCCGCGTACATGAGCATGTAACGACACTATTGTATGACATGATTGAATCAGACCGTTTTTCACCAAGTGGTTCTGAAGGGCAGTCCTATCAATTAAATACATGGTTTTTAAAGAAAACAGATCCTGTTCATCCAGTATCAGCTCGTTTTATGTTGTATGAAATTCGAAAGCAGTTAGTCGAGAAAATGAATCGACTACATGAAAATAATGAACAAAAGCGTAATTTAATTCAAAACTACGATAAGAAATTTAATGTGAGTAATATTGATGGAACGGTAACAGCTGTTCGCCGAGTAGAAATCGCGCAGCAACAAGGCTGGTTTGGAAAAATGATTAATAATCAGCAGCGTTTGTTTAAAAAAGAATTTGAAGATATTGTAACGCAGTATGTACACAAATTAAACGAGTATCGCAAAGAAATGCTATTAGAACTCGTTTATCAATCGCTTTATCAAGCAGTTAATAAAATGATTCAATATTGGGAAAGGTTTTTTGATAATTTACACGAAACGCGTGAAAATTTATTGTTTGAAATTCAAAAACGAAGCAAGGAATTTGAAGGGAAAACAAACCCAACGAATGTATACGTATTAGCTGAAGAGAAGTTGCAAGAAAAGATATGGCAAGATATGCAGCAACATTTAAATTTGGGAGTATTACCGAAAGATATATCTGCGGAAATTTATATGAGTTTATACGGGGAATATTGCCGGGATGCAAAAACAGAAGAGATTCAATCGAAAAAAGTAGAAGATTTTTATCGTGAGCACATACTAAGTTATTGCTACGATGAATTACAAATACGCTATCGTGATAAATTAGAGCTGAATATCGTTGAGGCGTTACGAAAAGAGGCGGATTATAAGAAGCGTGATCGTGATGAATACGTCCGTGAAAAAATTGAAGACTTGTTTCATTTAGCAAGTCCATTCGTTCCGAAAGTTTCCCATCATAGGGAATTACAATATTGGGGTATACATCCATCTTTAAAGAAAGAATTGCAAGAGGAATTAATTCAAGAAATGTTTAAAGAAAAAGATACAGTACATGAAGCTTTTTCGCCATTTGAGGTCATTTGTTATCGTGCGCATTACGGTTTATCACTACAAGACTTTCCTAAGCTGTCGTCTGGACATATTGCAAATGGATTTATGAATGATAAAGGTGATTATTTTCAGTCTTACTATCGCCGTGTGAACAAGTTGAATAGTAAAAAATCTAGTTTAACGCCGCATTTAGATAAATATTGGCACTTGCCAGCTTTCATGCCAGACTTAAATGCAACGCAAACGAAGTTGKATTACGATAAATGTAATCGCGCTCTTCTATATGCGTATATGTATCGTTGGATTAGTTTAGTTGCTGTTGATGGCCAGTTTGTGTATCAATATAACGGTGTTGGACGTAGCTTCTTAATTCAGTCGATGGGAAAAAATATTTCAAGTGAAAGTTATAAATTACACAGAGCATTGCTTCATAATCCGTTTATTTATGAAAACATCTTGTCCAGATTTGAAGAAGAACAAGAAAAAGCTATGATACAGGGCGGACATTTATATACACATCCGTTCGTATTAGGTGCTCAAGATATTAGATGGCTTCGTAAAGAGCATGTCCATAATATTTTAGATATGATTTTAATGTATGACCGTGAAGCAAAATATGATCCAACGTTAGAAGAAACTTCTGATGAATTATTAAGATTATTCCTTGACGAAATTGAGTTATATTTCCAAAACTATTACGGTACAGGTGCCGATATGGTTGCAAAGAAAGAGAAAGAAATGTTTATTAAACAATTGTGGGATCGTTCGTACGCGAAAGGTTATGTAGATCCAAATAGTGCTCCTTATAAAAAGTGGCAAAATTTATTAAGCGTTCATGATGAAGAAGAAACGCCAAAAACGAATGTAAAATGAATGAAAAGGGAATCCTTAAAAGTGGCAATACAACTTTAGAAAAGAGGGATTCCGATGCCGTTTTTAGGAAGTGTATATCAAATATTTGGATTGTATCCAGAAATTTATTATGGAATGATTTCAGCCGAACTTGCGGAGCAGCAAAGATTGGAACAAGCGGAAAACGAAGAACCAGAAACAGAAGCGTAACTGTATAGGAAGCTTCAAAATAAAAATGATAACACGCTACTTACTCTTTGCACGTATAAGAGCAAAGAGTAAATAGCGTGTTTTTTTTATTTAATAATCCCGTTCTCTAAAATTTTAATAGTAGGTGCTACTTTCACATTAGACTTTGAAAAGGCACTCGGCCAATCGTCTTCAACCGTTTTCCATTCTTTATATTGAAATGCTCTCGCATAATCACCAAACCCGAATGGATCAAGTTGCTGTTTTTGAATTTTGTGGATTAAATCGTTTAAATCTTTGTTTAGTTGTTTTGTAATAAGTGAAGTTAATTTCTTTCTACCTTTGTCTATATCCATGTTGAATGTAAGTTCAGATACGGAAACTTTAAAATTCATTGCAATATTAAATTTGAAGTGGTTATCGTTATAGCCTGTGTGAATGTCACGATTCATGCTAAGAACATTTATTGTTGCGAAGTCGTCGCCGTCTGTATCTTTTAGATGACTATTACTTTCAACTGAATTAGAAGGGATTTTCAGTGTAAGTGAAACGGGTATATTCGCTTTCTTTTGTAATAGAAGAAGAAGGGCACTTTCATATCGATTTAAAGACATTTTATAGATTCCGCGAGAAGTTAATAATACAGAGCCGGTAACGAGAATATCTTTTTTACCTTTTTTTATTTCTGAGATAGCAGGTGTTATACCTTTATTAAAAGTTTGCCTATGGAATTCATGGAATGTCGTAAACGCGGTTCGATTGTATAGTTTGTTCGTATTAATTAAATCTGTTAAATATTCAGGAAGTGCAGGCTTATCTTTAAAATTATTATATATAACTGAAGAGATTGGACCGTCTACTGCAACCATGCGCATATTTCCAGTATTTTTAGGGTCGCGATACCAAACATCAAGGTAAGGCATAGCTCCTTCTTGTTTTAAAAATTTCGTACTAAATAAAATGAGTTGTAACTTTTCTGTAGATACTAAACCGCTACTTGAACTATTAAATGTTGCTTTTGCTTCTCGAGGGGTATGTACTGTCGCTTCATGAGTTTCGTATTTTTTCTCCACATCTTCATTAAAAATAGGGTTTACGTGGTATACAATTAATTTTCCTTTTGCTTTTGCATCAAACCCGTAAATTAATGAAATGGATTGTTTTTCTAAGTCGAGCCGATCTCCTCCACATCCTGTTAAAAAGGTTATGAGAAAGCAAAATATAGTGAAAATAAAGCGTCTCATTTAAATTTTTCTCCTTTTCCAATGCTGATAAAGTGTCATGTATAAGAGAAATACGACTGGGAATAGAAAAACGATAAAATAACTTGCAGTTCCCCAAAATTCCCGCAATGCACTTATTTGATACGAGGATGGGATATAAAAAAATAAAACGAAAACACACCCGAATAATAAAAACCAAATAGGTAATGAACTCCCTTTTTTGTTAAGTAACTGATTGATTCCATCTGAGGCAGTAAAAATATAAGGAATGCAAGAATCAAAAATAATGAAGAGATAAAATGACAAAAAGATAATTTCAAACCGTTCCAGAAATGAAAAGTGAAATGGTGTAACAAGAGAAAGAGTGGGCCATAAAAACTTAGTTATACCATCTGGGCTAAAATAAACGAAAGAAACGAACGTAACTTGCAGGTAAACGAATAAAGTAATCATATTTGCAATAACGATTCCTTTTTTTGCAGATGATTTATTACTGAGATAAGGATAAAGGACAAATGCAAACTCAAATCCGAGAAAGGCAATAATAGTTGATTTTACTGTGTTGAAAACTGGTAGCCATCCCTCTTTAAGGAGAGGAAGAAGATAAACCCAATGCCCGTCTTTAAGTGGGATAAATAATAGCAATGGCATCCAGAGTGTAAATAAGACAGTAAAAACAGCATAGCGGCTAATAATAAGAACACCTTTACATGCGAGCATAACCATTGGGATAGATAATAACATCATGATTAAAAACATTGGAGATCTAGGTAAAATCCAAATGTGAATAACGTATAAGAGGGAAAAAATTAAGGATACAGCTGCAAGAACAGCATATAAAATCCAAAAAATCATTCCTACTCTTCCTAGCCACTTCCCAAGATAACGAGTTAGCACATCAAGTAAAGTATACCCGGGATGTTTTTCCATAATTTTTACAATACATAGACTGACTAAAGTAGTGATAGCGCATCATATTATAATAGACATCCAGCCATCTGTATTCGCCCCTTGCGCAACTTCACGTGGCAGTGTAAGTACACCGAACCCTACTTGAACACCACTAATCGTTAAAATGTATTGAAATAAACTAATCTCCCTCTTTGCACGCTTTGTCACTTATCTTCCTTCGTTTCTTCTATATCGCGTTGTCGATTCTCTTGTTTTAAGTTAAGGGATAGTGGTCGTTTCTTCATTAGTTTCCATGGTAAACGTACAAGAATGTCTTTTAAATCTGAAGCAAATGACGGAGAAAAAGGACTACCATAAGGAACACCAAGTGATTCCATAGAAAGAATATGGATGATGATAACTGCCATCCCGACCATAATTCCAATGACCCCAAACAAAGAAGCGGTTATCATCATTGGAAAGCGAAGAAGCCGAATTCCTGCTGACATTTCCATGTTAGGGATGATAAAAGAAGCGACTGCAGTAATAGATACGACGATAACCATAACATTACTTACTATTCCTGCTTGGACAGCAGCTTGCCCAATGACAATCCCTCCTACGACTCCAATCGTTTGTCCAACGGGACCAGGAAGCCGAACCGCAGCTTCGCGGAGCATTTCAAGTACTAGTTCCATCAAAAGTGCTTCTAATATAGGGGGGAAAGGAATTTTAGCTCGAGATTCTCCAATTGTTAACAATAATTTAAGTGGAATCACTTCATAATGAAAGGAAATCATAGCAATATAAAGAGCTGGAGCAAATATTGCAATAAATAGTCCGGTAAAACGAAGTAGTCGTATGAAAGATGGAATCATTGGCCGGAAGCTGTAATCATCTATCGTCTGAAAAAAAGATGAAAAGGTCATAGGTCCAATTAATACGCCGGGTGAGCGGTCTACAACAACAGCAATTCGTCCATCCAAAATGTGATGGGCCGTTGTATCAGGGCGTTCGGTTATTGATAATTGCGGAAAGAGAGTATAGGAATTATCTTCAACAAACCCTTCTAATTCTCCAGTAGTAATAATGGCATCCACTTTGATTGATTCGATACGGCATGCCATTTCTTGTACAACGTCTTCGTTTGCAACGTCTGCTAAGTACAGCAAAAAAACTTTGAAGTAGCTCGTTCACCAACAGTGAATTCCTTCACTTTCAATTCGCGATTTGGAATATATCGACGAATAAGTGCAAGACTGTCGCTCGCTACTTCATTAAATCCTTCGTGGGAGCTTTTTATAGCAGTTTCTGTTGTAGGTTCTTCAATACTTCTTTTTGGCGCCGATTGCGTATCTAGTTCTAATGCTGTAAGTTGTCCATTTATAAATAAAATGCTTTTACCATGTAAAAGGGAATGTTCAATGTCGGACCACTGCTGAATTTTCTTTATATTCCCGACTGTAACTGAGGATTCCCAACAATCAACTTCATTCCACTCTTTAAATAGGAGAGGTCGAAGAATATCAATGTTAATAACGGTTTTGTCTACAAGTCCTTCCATATATATAATTGCAGCTTCTTTTCCGTTTTTTAACGGAAAAGTACGTGTAATTAATTCTGGAATACCGCTAAAAAGTTTGGACAAGTGCTTTAGATTAAGGGAAAGAGAGGAAGAGATAGATTTATTTAAAAGGTGATCAGCTTGTTCTTGTGCAGAGAAAGATTTTTCACCACGTATCCATTTATTAAAAGACCCCATTTGTTCGCTTACTCCTTGTTATGTTTTATATGGGTTATTATGGATAGTTCCGTGCTGACATATGCGTAGTTTAAATTTTATATTGTATATTTCCATCTTTAACGCTATAATTATAGTGTTAAAGATGGAATCGTGATATGACCTGTTATGAATCTATCGTTTTATTTATGAATAAATGGATTGGTATTTTAGCAAGATGTGCTAATAAACTACTCCACCATGATAATAACGTGCCGAAATGTGGTGCGTATATTTTCGTGGTGGAGTTTTTTTATTCTCAAAAAGGGGGAAAGACCATGAATAACAACATGGTTCATATTACAATTGACGGAAAAAAGTATACAGCGGAGCTTGGTTCAACGATATTGGGTGTTATTAATGAGAACGGGATTGAACATCCGCAAATTTGTTACGTGCCAGAAGTAGATCCTATTCAAACATGTGACACTTGTATTGTAGAGGTTGACGGAAAGTTAGTGCGCTCTTGTTCGGCAGTAGTGACAGAAGGTATGAACATTGAACGTAATTCTGCTCATGCCAAAGAAGCACAAACAGAGGCAATGGATAGGTTACTAGAAAATCATTTATTATACTGTACAGTATGTGACAACAACAATGGGAACTGTAAACTGCATAATACAGCAGAATTAATGGAGATTGAACATCAAAAATATCCTTATGAACCAAAAGTAGATGCAAGTGAAGTTGATATGACGCATCCGTTTTATCGCTACGATCCTAATCAATGTATTGCATGCGGTCAATGTGTTGAGGTTTGTCAAAACTTACAAGTAAATGAAACGTTATCAATAGACTGGGAAGCGGAACGTCCACGAGTTATTTGGGATGAAGGAGTAAATATTAATGATTCTTCATGCGTGAGCTGTGGTCAATGTGTAACCATTTGTCCTTGTAATGCTTTAATGGAGAAAACGATGCTCGGTGAAGCTGGATTTATGACGGGATTAAAACCAGATATTCTTGAACCGATGGTAGATTTAATTAAAGAAGTTGAGCCTGGATATAGCGGCATTTTTGCGGTATCAGAAGTGGAAGCGGCTATGCGTGATACTCGTACGAAGAAAACGAAAACAGTATGTACATTTTGTGGTGTAGGTTGTTCATTTGAAGTGTGGACGAAAGGGCGTAAAATCCTTAAAGTACAACCTTCTTCTGATGCGCCAGTTAACGCAATTTCTACTTGTGTAAAAGGAAAATTCGGTTGGGATTTCGTAAATTCTAAAGAAAGAATTACGAAACCTTTAATTCGTAAAAATGGAACGTTTGTTGAATCTACATGGGAAGAAGCACTAAATGTAGTTGCAAGTAAATTAGGATCTATTAAAGAAGAATACGGTAAAGATGCTGTCGGCTTTATTTCTTCATCTAAAATTACGAATGAAGACAATTATGTAATTCAGAAATTAGCTCGACAAGTATTTGAAACGAATAATATTGATAACTGCTCACGTTATTGTCAATCGCCAGCGACAGACGGATTATTCCGTACAATTGGTATGGGCGGAGATGCTGGAACGATTAAAGATATCGCAAAATCCGGTCTTGTTATTATTGTAGGTTGTAATCCGACAGAAGGTCATCCTGTTTTAGCTACACGTATTAAACGTGCGCATAAATTACACGGACAAAAATTAATTGTGGCTGATCTTCGTAAAACAGAAATGGCAGAGCGTTCAGACGTTTTTATTAGTCCAAAACAAGGAACAGATCAAGTATGGTTAATGGCTGTTACGAAATATATGATTGACCAAGGCTGGCACGATCAACGATTTATTGATGAGAATGTAAACTTCTTTGAAGATTTTAAAGAGAGTCTTACAGAATATACACTTGAATATGCAGAAGAAATGACTGGTATTTCAAAAGAAATACTTATTCAAATGGCTGAAATGATTCGTGATGCAGATGGTACATGTATCCTTTGGGGGATGGGAGTAACGCAAAATACAGGTGGATCGGATACTTCCGCTGCGATTTCAAACTTACTGCTTGCAACAGGTAATTATCGTCGTCCAGGTGCTGGTGCATATCCACTTCGAGGTCATAATAACGTACAAGGTGCTTGTGATATGGGTACTTTACCAGGATGGCTTCCTGGATATCAGCACGTTACTAACGATATGGAACGTGCGAAATTTGAAATGGCTTACGGAGTGAAAATTAATAGTGAACCAGGTCTTAATAATATTGAAATGCTTCACGCAATTGATGAAGGGAAAATGAAAGCTATGTATCTTGTCGGAGAGGATATGGCTCTTGTAGACTCTAATGCGAACCACGTACATGAAGTGTTATCAAGCCTTGATTTCTTCGTTGTACAAGACGTTTTCTTATCTAAAACTGCTCAATATGCAGATGTTGTATTACCGGCAGCACCGTCTCTTGAGAAAGAAGGTACTTTCACAAATACAGAGCGTCGTGTACAAAGATTGTATCAAGTTCTTCCTACGCTTGGAGATGCGAAGCCAGATTGGTGGATTGTGCAGGAGATTGCGAATAAATTAGGTGCAAACTGGAATTATAGCCATCCAAGTGAAATTTTTGCTGAAATGGCAAGTTTATCACCACTATTCTCACAAGCAAACTATGAAGTACTTGAAGGGTGGAATAGTTTCCATTGGGGAAGTTTTGATGGAACGAATACACCACTTCTGTTCCAAGATGGATTTAACTTCCCAGATAAAAGAGCTCGTTTTGCGATTGCTGACTGGGTACGTCCAGCTGAATTCCCAGCGGAGTTCGATCTTCACATTAATAACGGTCGTATGCTTGAGCATTTCCATGAAGGGAATATGACAAATAAATCAACAGGTATTCAAACGAAAGTACCTGGTGTGTTTGTAGAAGTTTCTCCAGCACTTGCAAAAGAACGTGGAGTGAAAACAGGTTCATTAGTTCGTCTTGTTTCTCCTTTTGGAGCATTAAAATTACGTGCACTTGTAACAGACCGTGTAAAAGAAAATGAGTTATATTTACCGATGAACTCTACAGATAATGAAACAGCAATTAATTTCTTAACAGGTCCTGCTGTGGACGTACGTACGAACACACCTGCTTATAAACAGACGAAAGTGCGTATGGAAGTGCTAGAAGTTGATGGCGCAAATCCGATGC
The DNA here is from genome assembly GCF_056399205.1 of Bacillus sp. 01N45. Lineage (NCBI taxonomy): Bacteria > Bacillati > Bacillota > Bacilli > Caryophanales > Bacillaceae > Bacillus > Bacillus sp. 01N45. The sequence continues at coordinate 335,012 of NZ_JBFTQW010000004.1, read as the reverse complement.
CAAAAGCGAACCCGCGTAACAAAAAACGTCATCCTCAAGCTGGTATTGAGGTAAATCGTAAGTGGGCACGTCCAGGGTATGTGCATTTAACGGATAAGTAGGAGGAGAAAAATATGGCTACACCTATAAAAGTGATTCAAAAACAAGAATTAACTGAGGAAGAAATAAAACGGCAAAAATTAGATGATTTAAAAGAGCTTCTAGCTAATAATGAAGAGGCTTTAAATCAAATGTTTAATATTGTTGGGGAATTAAATGACATCGGAATGCTAGAAGCTGCAAATTCTATGTTAAAGGCGAAAGAACCGATCGCAAAGATTGTTCTTGGCCAAGTGACTCGTGAGCCTGTTACGAATTTAATTAATAATATGATGGGTGCTGCGGGTGCTTTAACAGAACTTGATCCAGAACTTACGAAAAAGCTTATAGGTAGCTTATTAGTAGGGTTAGAAGAAGGTAATGAACATCTAGAGAGTAATAAAAAAGTAGGGGTATTTGACCTTATGAAAGTATTGAAAGACCCAGATATTAACCGTGCTATAGGGTTTGGGCTTCATTTCTTAAAAGGTATGGGTAAAGGGTTAAAAGACGAATAATCTTCATGAAGTAAATCTTTTCGCCCAAATGTTTATACGAAATATTTTGGGCGGAAGGGTCATTTTGGTAAAATATATAATAAAGTAAAATGAGGATTTTTGGGAGGTATAATTGTATGTCAAAAAAAGTACATGAATTTAATGATATGATACGAAAACTTCGAAAGGAACTTTTCGGAAAAGGACCAGAACGAATTCATACTGTTTTTGCTGAAAATATGGCGATTGCGACCCTTTACGGAAACTTAACACCTACTGAAAAATTCATTTCAAGTACGATGGACGGTGCGGAAATGGTTCATATGGCTAGAACGAAAATGATTCAAGAAGTGTATGCTGCGAATTCCCGTGAACATTTGGAGGAACTTGTTGGAGCGAAATTAGTGAATTTATTTTCAGATATGAAAGTAGAAGAAGATATTGCAGTTTCGGTATTTGTTTTTGATAAAAATATAACGTGAGAGAAGGATACTGATCGTGAAACCGATACAGGTAGAAAGAGAAATCTTTCGTTATGAACAAGGGGCGTTTAAACATATAGAGGACAGTATTGTAACAGAGTTTCCTGTCACGATTAAAATGAACGGACAGGAGTTTGTTACAATGGTTAGTACTCCAGAATATATAGAAGATATGGTAATAGGCTTTTTAGCATCTGAAGGAATCATTCGGAAGTATGAAGATATTGATGACATATGGGTACAAGAGAAAGAAGGATTTGTGCATGTCACAACGAAAAAAGTGAATCCGTATTACGAACAAATGCAAAATAAACGTTATATTACTTCATGCTGTGGTATGAGTAGACAAGGGTTTGTTTTTGCAAATGATGCACTAAGCGCTAAAAAAATGAATGGTGTCCATGTACAGGTTGCTGCAGAAGATTGCTTTCGATTAATGAAAGAAATGCAGCAATCTGCGGAGACGTTTCAACATACAGGTGGCGTTCATAATGCATCTTTGTGTGATGTGAATGGCATTATTTTAAGCCGAATGGATATCGGTAGACATAATGCATTAGATAAAATTTACGGTTATTGCTTAAAAAATAATATTTCTATAAAAGATAAAGTCATTGTATTTAGTGGTCGTATTTCTTCGGAAATATTATTGAAAGTTGCAAAAATCGGTTGTGAAATTATATTGTCAAAATCAGCTCCAACCGAATTGGCTTTGCAGCTAGCAGAAGAATTAGGTATTACTACGATAGGGTTTATTCGGAATCAATCCTTAAATGTATATACGCATCCAGAGCGTGTTATAAATATAAAATAAGTAAAAGTGAGGCAATAAATATGAAATCTGTCACATTAGACAAACTACAACGTCCTTTAAAGGATTTACGTATTTCTGTTACTGATCGCTGTAATTTCCGCTGTCGTTATTGTATGCCAGAAGAAATATTTGGTCCTGATTATTCGTTTTTGTCTAATGATAAAATTTTATCTTTTGATGAGATTGAAAGGATAACACGTATTTTTGTTTCTTTAGGTGTAAGAAAGTTACGAATTACGGGCGGAGAACCGTTACTTCGAAGAGGTCTTCCGCAGCTTATTGAGCGCCTTAATAAAATAGATGGTGTGGAGGATATCGGTTTAACAACCAATGGATCACTACTGAAAAAGTTTGCTCCTGATTTATATAAGGCGGGTTTATCACGTGTGACAGTTAGTTTAGATTCCTTAGAAGAAGATCGGTTTTTCTATTTGAATGGTAATAGAAGCAAAGTGCAAAGGGTCCTGGAAGGCATACAGGCTGCAGCTGAAGTTGGTATGAAAATTAAAATTAACATGGTCGTTCAAAAAGGGAAAAATGAACAAGATATTTTGCAGATGGCGCAATACTTTAAGGAAAATAAGCATATTCTTCGTTTTATTGAGTATATGGACGTTGGGAATTATAACGGTTGGGAATTAAGAGAGGTCGTCTCGAAACAAGAGATAGTAGATGCCATTCATCAAGTTATGCCATTAGAACGGATAGAAGCAAATTATGCAGGTGAAGTTGCGACTCGCTATCGTTATATTGGAAATGAAGAAGAGATAGGTATTATTTCATCAGTAACAGATTCCTTCTGTTCATCATGTACGAGAGCACGTATTTCTGCAGAAGGAAAATTATATACTTGTTTGTTCGCTTCTAAAGGAAATGACTTGAGGGAACTACTTCGATCTGGATACATTGACGAGGAAATAACAGATATCGTACGTGATATATGGAACAACCGAGAAGATCGTTATTCAGATGAACGCTTAAGTCATACAAGTAAAAAAAGATCGCCTAAAATTGAAATGTCACATATTGGTGGTTGATATATAAGAGTGACGCTTTGAGGAAGTATATACAAAATGGAAAGTATGCAACGTTTGTAGATTTTCTATTTTATAGTAAAAGTGATGATTGATAGCTCTGTAAAAGATGTGCAGAGAAATTAAGCAGCATTCAAAAAACTTTATTTTGAGGAGGTTTTTTGAAGCTGCTTTTTTATTTGGAGAAAATGGAGGAATTGGTAATGGCATTTCATAAACCGGAACAAATTGCTGAGCTTGTAATTGAGGCCGGTGTTCAAAAAGTAAGTCAGACGTTGCCAGCAATGCTTATTCTCGGTTTTTTAGGAGGAGCGTTTATTTCGTTAGGTTTTTTGCTTAACATTCGTGTTTTAGGTAATTTACCTGAGCGCTGGGGTAGTTTAGTCAATGTTTTAGGAGGAGCGGTTTTCCCTGTTGGATTAATGCTCGTCGTATTAGCAGGAGGAGAATTAATTACCGGAAATATGATGTCACTTTCTATGGCGCTTTATGCAAAGAAAATTACATTGGTAAGTGTACTAAATAATTGGGTTTGGATTACTTTCATGAATTTCGTGGGAGCTATTTTTGTTGCGTATTGTTTCGGTCATCTTGGCGGATTAACAGAGGGAGATTATTTAAATAAAACGGTAGCGATAGCGGAAGGGAAATTACATGAATCATTTGGGAGAACTTTAATTTTAGCAATTGGTTGTAATTGGCTCGTTTGTCTTGCGCTTTGGCTCGCTTATGGGACGAGTGATTTTGTCGGGAAAATAATCGGAATTTGGATTCCGATTATGGCATTTGTAGTGATTGGATTTCAGCAAGTGGTAGCAAATATGTTTGTTATTTCAGCAGTTATTTTTGCAGGTCATCTGACGTGGATGGATCTTGCTAGAAATTTTGTTCCTGTTTTTATCGGAAATGTAATTGGGGGAGCTGGATTTGTTGGATTTGCTTATTTTGCTTGTTATCAAAAACAACATTCTAATATGAAATAGAGTTCGTGAGAGGAAGGATATGTAATGGCTGAGCGGTATTCACGACAACAGTTGTTCAAACCAATTGGGAGTAGAGGGCAAGAAAAAATTCGGAATAAACATGTGTTAATTGTAGGAGCAGGCGCATTAGGAAGTGCAAGTGCCGAAAGTTTCGTACGTGCAGGTATTGGCAAGTTGACGATTATCGATCGTGACTACGTTGAATGGAGTAATTTACAAAGGCAACAATTGTACTCTGAACAAGATGCGAGAAAGAAAATGCCGAAAGCAATTGCTGCTAAAGACCGGCTAGAACAAATTAATTCGGAAGTACAAATGCATGCTTTCGTAATGGATGCAGTTGCAGAAAATATGGAAGAGCTATTAAAAAATGTAGATGTAATAATTGATGCAACAGATAATTTTGATATTCGATTTGTAATCAATGATTTATCACAAAAACATAATATTCCATGGGTATATGGTTCTTGCGTTGGATCGTACGGTATGAGTTATACGGTTATTCCGCAAGAGACACCGTGTTTACATTGTGTGCTGAAGAACGTTCCTGTTACAGGTGTGACATGTGATACCGCTGGAATTATTAGCCCGACTGTTCAAATCGTTGCAGCATATCAAGTGGCGGAAGCACTCAAAATTTTAGTCGGAGATTTCTCAGCAATTAGAAAAACATTTTTCATGTTTGATATATGGAGTAATCAAAACCATTTTATAAAACTAGGGAAAATCAAAACAGAAGATTGCCCCTCGTGCGGTTTGAATCGAACTTATCCTTATTTATCATACGAAAACCAAACGAAGGTGGCTGTTTTATGCGGAAGAAATACAGTGCAAATTAGGCCGGTAGAAAATAGGAAGTACGATTTTGACGATATAGAAAAAGTATTAAAAAAATTGGGGGAAGTAGATCGGAATCCGTATTTACTATCTTGCCAACTAGATGATTACCGCGTCGTTATTTTTCGAGATGGTCGTGTTTTCATTCATGGTACAAATGATATTTCGAAAGCGAAACAATTATATTATCGCGTATTCGGTTAATAGAAAGGGTTGTCAATAATGGAAAGAAGAGTGCCAATTACGGTTGAAGAAGCTGTTCGTAAAGTAATGGGATTTGCTAATGAGGGATTAAAGGAGTTACTACCTATTGAATTAGCTTACGGACGTATATTAGCGGAGGATTTAATAGCTGACCATGACGTACCTTCATTCAATCGTTCACCGTATGACGGATTTGCTATTAGAGCAGAAGATACGAATGTAGCAAGTTATGAAACACCAATTGTGTTTGAAGTAATTGGTGAAATTGGTGCGGGATCAATATTTCACGAGAAAGTAGGGCCGTTTCAAGCGGTTCGAATTATGACGGGAGCGCAAATTCCGAATGGGTGTGATGCGGTTGTTATGTTAGAGCTGACTCGTCAATATGAGGAAGCTGGCAACAATTATATGGAAGTGAAGCGATCATTCAAAACGGGTGACAATATTTCTTTTCAAGGTGAAGATGCTCGTAAAGGAACGGTTCTTGCAAAAAAAGGATCATACATTCATCCAGGTATTTCAGCTCTTCTTGCTACGTTTGGATATAGTGAGGTACCAGTGGCAAGAAAGCCTGTAATTGGATTGTTAGCGACTGGTAGTGAATTACTGGATGTAAATGATTCATTACAGCCAGGGAAAATCCGAAATAGTAATACGTATATGATATTGTCTCAAATTCGAAGAGCGGGCGGAAGAGTAAAATATTTTGGGAAGTTTAGCGATGAGTTTCATACATGCTTCACAGCTGTAAAAGAAGCGTTAAGCCAAGTGGATATGCTCATTACAACAGGTGGTGTATCAGTAGGGGATTACGATTATTTACCAGCTATTTACGAAAAGTTAGGTGCATCGGTTCTTTTCAATAAAGTTGCAATGCGGCCAGGTAGTGTTACGACTGTAGCACAATTAAATGGCAAGTTATTATTTGGTTTATCAGGAAATCCATCTGCTTGTTACGTAGGATTTGAATTATTTGTAAGACCTTGTATTCGGACGTATATGTTTAGTGAAAAAGCACATGTAAAAAGAGAAAAAGCGTTATTAGGAGAAGATTTTCTAAAACCAAATCCATTTACCAGATTTGTGCGAGCAAAACTGACATATAACGAAGGGCAATTAATCGCTTATCCGTCAGGGTTTGATAAATCTAGCTCGGTTTCTTCTCTAGCAGAGACAAATATATTTATTGTACTTCCAGGTGGTACGAGAGGTTATAAAAAAGATATGTTCGTAGATGTTCTTTTGCTGGAAGATAACGAAGGTAGTGAATGGCCTTGGGCATTTTATAAAGTGAGAGGTGTTTCTAATGGGACAAGCGCTATTTGAGATTGTAGATATACCGATTGTAGTTGAAGAAGTAACGAATAAAGTCGCAAGAAGAGAAGCAGGTGCAATTACAACATTTATTGGTACGGTGAGAGAATTAACAAAAGGAAAACGAACGTTACATTTAGAGTATGAAGCATATAAACCGATGGCAGTAAAACAACTTACAAAAATTGGTGAAGAAATTAACGGAAAATGGCCGGACGCAAAAGTAGCAATTAAGCACCGTGTAGGGCGGCTAGAAATCATGGATATTGCGGTCGTTATTGCAGTTTCATCACCGCATCGTAAAGTAGCGTATGAAGCGAATGAATACGCGATTGAACGTATAAAACAAATCGTCCCAATTTGGAAAAAAGAATTTTGGGAAGATGGGACGATGTGGTTTGGAGATCAACTTGAAAATACGGCATATCCAGAAGGAAAACCGAAGAAGGAAGAATGAGAAGATGATTACAATTTTATTGTTCGCAAATTTGCGTGAGGAAATCGGATCGGATCAATTAATAATTTCAGAAAAACAAGAAATGACAGTGCAGCAATTAAAAGAATGGCTCAAAGCAAGCTATTGCTTACAATCGCTTGATAGAGTGATGGTGGCTGTTAATGAAGAATTTGTAACGGATGAAGAGATGATAAAAGCTGGAGATATAGTCGCATTAATCCCGCCCGTTAGTGGGGGATAATAAGCTTTTTCGCCAAGAAGATGTTGTATATAAATTCGAATACGAGAAGGGATGAGTTCTATGATTACTCAAGAACAAATAATGAACGCATTAAAACATGTAGAGGATCCGGAGTTACACAAAAGTATTGTAGAATTAAATATGGTTAGAAATATACAAATGAATGGAACAGAGGTTAAACTTGAAGTAGTGCTAACGATTCAAGGTTGTCCATTAAAGGCAAAAATTCAACAAGATGTGGAAGAGTCTCTTCAGGCAATTGGTGCATCTAAAGTAGATTTGACATTTGGTTCTATGACACAAGAAGAACGAGCTGCGCTAACAGAGAAGTTAAAGAAAAATAGTAGAACAGAAACTGGAATGCCGAGCATGCTTCGCCTTGATTCAGGGGTACGATTTATTACTGTAACGAGCGGTAAAGGTGGAGTTGGAAAATCAACAGTGACAATTAACCTTGCAACTGCTTTAGCTCGTATGGGAAAAAAAGTGGGGATATTAGATGCAGATATATATGGTTTTAGCATTCCGGCTATGATGGAAACGAATCAAAAACCGACGATGATTGATCAAACGGCAATTCCGGTTGTAAGTCACGGTGTTAAAATTATGTCGATGGGATTTTTTGCAGAAGGAAATAACCCGGTTATGTGGCGCGGACCGATGTTAAATAAATGGATTCAAAATTTCCTTGCGAATACGCACTGGGGAGAATTAGATTATTTACTTCTTGATTTACCGCCTGGCACAGGAGATGTAGCTATTGATGTTGCAGCAATGATCCCGCAGGCGCAAGAAATTATCGTTACAACACCACACAACGTAGCTTCATTCGTAGCATCTAGAGTAGGTGTTATGGCAAAATATACGAAACACGAAATTTTAGGGATTGTAGAAAATATGGCTTATTATGAAGAACAAGATGGATCGAAAAATTATCTCTTCGGAAAAGGTGGCGGCGAAATGCTTGCAGAACAATTGCAAACAGAAGTGATTGCACAAATACCTTTTGCAAAACGAGAAGAAAATAACGGTTCATCTGTATATGATGAAGAGTCTCTTGTAGGAGAAGTGTTTACATCGTTAGCGGAGGATATTATTTATAAAGGATAGAGGGGGAAGTTTAGTATGGCGTGTAATATCAATCATTCTATGGAAGATGTAATGAATAAACTTGAAAGTCAAAAGAGTTTTTTACCGGAAGTGATTTTTAAAGAGTTAAAGGTATTTTTGCGAGGGAATCATTCACAGGAAATATTAAATGATATCTTTCATCTTTTAAAAAAGTATGATTTGGTTAGTGAAGAAGAACGAGAGATGAGAAATACTCAATTATTGCTGATTATAAAATAAATACGCTTTGGCTTTTGTTTTTTTGCAGAAGGGGTGAATGTAATGAATATGAAAAAGATGATTGAAACGATAGAAGCAACTAAAGTGACTAACGAAGAATTATCGATTTCTACTTTACATCAAAAGCTTGTGAAGTTGTATAGTCAAAAAGATAGTGCGGAGTATAAGGAGATATTAAAATATATTTTATCATTATCCGTGCAGCTGAACCTACATTTCGTATTGAAATATTTTGGTGTGCGCCCGGTTGTTGTTGCAGATGAACGTATGCAATTTCAAGAGATATTTAAATGTTTAGCTAAGAAAGATGATAATGGGGAATGGTTTCTAAATTTCGTTTCTTTATATGTAGGACTAATTGTAGTTCTTCATTTCGATGAAAAAGAGATTGAGAGAAGTTTTTTCGATGATATGGTAGTGGATGAAGGGAATGCAATATAAGATTCTGCTCATAATATCTTTCTATTTAATTGCTGTAACTGCGATTTTAGTTGGTTATTTAAATATAAAGGTAACTAATTAATAAAAAGTGTTCTTCAGTTGTTTCCATCGTTTTTTCATGTTACCATTAAGCGAATTTTTCATAGGGAGAGAAAGCGATGAAATGGATTTATTTTATTATTATTAACGTTATAGCTTTTAGCCTTATGGGGCTTGATAAACGAAAAGCGAAGAAGAAACAGTGGAGAACGCCAGAAAGTACGTTGTTTTTATCAGCGGTAGCTGGAGGCGCAGTTGGTGCTTGGATTGGTATGTATATGTTTCACCATAAAACACATAAAAAGAAATTTGTTTTCGGTATACCGTTACTTGTCGTTATAACAGTATGTTTACTTTTTGCTGTATGAGAAATGTCGAAAGAATTGCAGATTGATTATTGGTAAAGTGAGCATGCGGGACCGTATAATGGAGAAAAATGAGAAGAGGAGAAAAGGGAAGATGGGGAGTCAATCAGCACAGCAAAAAAAAGGAATTATATATGCGGCTGGTGCTTATACGATGTGGGGAATCCTACCAATCTATTGGAAATGGGTTGAGGAAGTTCCAGCAGATGAAATATTAGCACACCGCATCGTTTGGGCGTTCGTTTTTATGTTACTTGTGTTAGGTGTTACGAAGAGGTTTCGTCAGTTTATTGGGGAGTTCGTGAATCTTTTTAAACGACCTAAATTATTAATGTCATTAACAATAGCTTCAGTCTTGATTAGCGGAAACTGGTTTGTCTACATATGGGCCGTTAATCATAATCATGTCATTGAAGCAAGTCTTGGATATTATATTAATCCGCTTATTAGTATTTTACTTGGTACAGTCGTTTTAAAGGAAAAGTTAAACTTTTGGCAATATGTTGCAGTTGGTTTAGCTGGAATAGGGGTTATCATTTTAACAGTCCGTTTCGGATCTATTCCGTGGGTTTCTTTATCACTTGCCTTTTCATTTGGATTATACGGATTAACAAAAAAATTGTTAAACTATGATGCGACAATTGGTCTTACGATGGAAACGATGTTAGTGACGCCGTTTGCGATTATCTATCTCGTTATGACAGGAGCGCATGGATTCGGTTCATTTGGATCTATTTCCATGTCATCGACGTTACTATTAATAGGAGCGGGCATTGTTACAGCTTTACCACTTTTTTATTTTGCAAAAGGAGCACAACTTATTCCGCTTTATATGGTAGGATTTTTACAATATATTGCACCAACGATTAGTTTAATTTTAGGTGTATTCGTATTTGGTGAACATTTCACATCTACTCATATGATGGCATTTTTCTGTATATGGGTTGCATTATTTGTGTTTTCAATAGCGAAAACAAAGTTTTTAGTGCAGAAACAACCGAAATTTATAAAAAATAAATCAGCAAAAGTATCATAATGCGTAGTATTTTCTACGCATTTTTCTTTATACTGATACTATATAGATTTCCATTATAGTCAGTAGGGAGCTGAGAACGTGGAAACAATTTTACATAATGATCCGCTTATGGCCGCTGTAATTTCATGGTTTCTAGCACAATTAACGAAAGTAGTCTTTAAATTATTCAAAACGGGTGAATTTGATTTTGCAAAGTTTTTCGCTTCAGGTGGGATGCCGAGTTCTCATGCTTCAACTGTTACAGCACTTGCGACAGGTGTTGGCGTTGTAGAAGGTGTGGAAAGTACCTTATTTGCTATTGCTGCTATCTTTGCAATAATTGTTATGTATGATGCTTCAGGAGTAAGACTTGCAGTTAGTAAACAAGCGAAAATATTGAATGAGTTCTTTCACGGTAGACAAACAGAATATAAGAAGTTAAATGAACTTGTCGGGCATACACCGTATGAAGTAGTAGTCGGTGCTTTAGTAGGGATTATTGTCGGAGTGGGATATTGCTTATGAGCAGAACATTTTATATGTTCTGTTTTTCTTTGTTTTCATACATATTTAGCTACCTTTTTGAATATCGTTATACGGATTTCGAAAGGGTGGGTGAGTAACTTGTTATTATATGAAAAAGTGCATGAAGAAATAGCGAGAAGAACAACTGCACTTCAAACGATGCAACGGCAAGATGGTACGTGGCAGTTTTGCTTTGAAGGAGCACCATTAACAGATTGCCATATGATTTTTTTATTAAAATTATTAGGTAGAGATAAAGAGATAGAACCGTTTGTAAAAAGATTAGCATCACTTCAAACAAATGAAGGAACATGGAAATTGTATGAAGATGAAGTGGGTGGCAATTTATCTGCTACAATTCAATCTTATGCTGCCTTACTAGCTTCAAAAAAATATACAAAAGAAGATGCGAATATGAGGCGAGCCGAAATGTTTATTAAGGAACGTGGAGGCGTGGCGCGTGCTCATTTTATGACGAAGTTTTTATTAGCAATTCATGGAGAATATGAATACCCTTCGCTCTTTCATTTGCCAACACCGATTATGTTTCTGCAAAATGATTCACCCCTCAGTATATTTGAATTGAGTAGCTCAGCGCGTATCCATTTAATTCCGATGATGGTGTGTTTAAATAAAAGATTTCGAGTAGGAAAAAAGTTACTGCCAAATTTAAATCATATCGCAGGCGGGGGCGGGAAATGGTTTCGGGAGGAGCGGTCTCCGTTGTTTCAAACGTTATTAAGTGATGTAAAACAAATCATATCGTATCCACTTTCTTTACACCATAAAGGATATGAGGAAGTCGAACGTTTTATGAAAGAGCGTATCGATGAAAATGGAACGTTATATAGTTACGCAACTGCCTCATTTTATATGATTTATGCTTTACTCGCGTTAGGACATTCTCTTCAATCATCAATGATTCAAAAAGCTATAGCAGGGATAACATCTTATATATGGAAGATGGAAAGAGGGAATCATTTGCAAAATTCTCCTTCAACTGTATGGGATACGGCTTTACTCAGCTATACGTTACAAGAGGCCCACGCTTCGAAAGATAATAAGATGATTCAACATGCAGCAGCGTATGTATTAAAAAAACAGCATACAAAAAAAGCTGATTGGAGCGTACATGCTCCGGCGCTGACTCCAGGCGGTTGGGGTTTTTCGGATGTGAATACGACAATTCCAGATGTCGATGATACAACAGCTGTGCTAAGAGCGTTGGCAAGAAGTAGAGGGAACGAAAATGTAGAGAATGCTTGGAAGAAAGGGGTCAATTGGGTTAAAGGATTACAAAATAATGATGGTGGCTGGGGAGCGTTTGAAAAAGGTGTGACGAGCAATTTATTAGCAAATTTACCAATCGAAAATGCAAGCGATATGATTACAGATCCTTCCACACCAGATATTACAGGAAGAGTGTTAGAGCTTTTCGGGACATACGCGCAAAATGAATTGCCTGAGAAACAAAAACAAAGTGCGATAAATTGGTTATTGAATGTGCAAGAGGAAAATGGATCATGGTATGGGAAATGGGGGATTTGTTATATATATGGTACGTGGGCTGTTATGACTGGTTTACGGTCACTCGGAATTCCATCTAGCAATCCATCAATGAAAAGAGCAGCTTTATGGCTGGAACATATACAGCATGAAGATGGTGGGTGGGGGGAATCGTGCCACAGTAGCGTGGAAAAAAGGTTCGTTACTTTACCATTTAGTACACCATCCCAAACAGCATGGGCGTTAGATGCTCTCATTTCTTACCATGATGAAGAAACACCAGCTATTCGAAAAGGTATTTCATATTTGCTTGCGAATCCTGATGATAATGAACACTATCCTACCGGAACAGGTTTACCAGGTGGGTTTTATATTCGTTATCATAGCTATGCATATATATATCCGCTACTTACTTTGGCACATTATATAAAAAAATATAGAAAATAAACCGAGAGGATATCTCTCGGTTTATTTTATTGGGTAGTAGGTCCCTGTTGAAAAGAATAAGGTTGTGCGTTCCTTATTTCTCTATTGACTGGCGTTTTTGACGTGCATCAGCGGCATTTGCACGTGCGTTCGCTTCTAAGTCATTGTGGTCAGCGAGTTCACGAGAGAACTCAACATCAATGCCATCAGCAGCTTTGTTTTGCTTGAAATTTTTTTGTTCATTCGACACAATCTCCTTGTGTTTTATGCGACGTTGCAAAGTTAGTTTGACACAAATAGACTTTTTTATACAAAGAGGAATTGGGAAGCAAAGAGCCGAAATATACAGTATAAGTAATAGAAATGGGGGGATAGGGATGGAGTTTTTAAATGGGAAAACAGCTGTAGTAACAGGAGCTGCACAGGGAATTGGAAAAGAGATTGCAAGGGTTTATGCAAAACTAGGGGCTAAAGTATTAATTAGCGATGTAAATGAAGAGAAGCTACAAAAAACGACACGTGAGTTATCAGATGAAGGATATGAAGTGAAGCAGTATCGTTGTGATGTGAGTAATCAAAATGATGCGAAGTCCTTAATTGAATACGCTGTCCAAACATTTGGTACACTGCACATTTTAGTAAATAATGCAGGAATTACGCGAGATGCTATGTTACATAAAATGGAGAAACCGGAATGGGAACAAGTACTGCAAGTAAATTTAACAGGTGTTTTTTATTGTATGCAGCCAGCACTTCTTTACATGAGACAACAAGGGTATGGACGCATTATTAATATATCTTCAATTAGTAGAGAAGGAAACATAGGTCAAGCGAATTATGCGGCTACGAAGGCAGGCGTTGTAGGTTTAACGAAAACGGCAGCGAAAGAAGTTGGAAGTTTCGGCATTACGTGTAACGCGATTTGCCCAGGATTTATGGATACAGATATGACAAAAACGATACCAGATAAAGTGAAAGAAAAGATGGTTGGCGCGATTCCGGTTGGTAGAATTGGAACGCCAGAAGATATTGCGAACGCAGCGGCCTTTTTAGCATCAGAGTACGCATCCTATATTACAGGAGAAGTATTAAATGTGAGCGGGGGATTGCAAGTTTAAATGAATACATAATGAAAAGAACCTGACCGGATAGGCCAGGTTCTTTTTTCGTTAATTTAAGTTGAGCCAAACACTCTTCACTTCTGTATAGTTATTTAATGCGTAAGATCCCATTTCACGACCAAGACCAGATTGTTTAAATCCTCCGAATGGAGATGCTGCATCAAAGACGTTATAACAGTTTACCCATACTGTACCAGCACGTACTTTACTTGCAACATAATGTGCTGTTTTAACATTTTCTGTCCACACACCAGCCGCTAAGCCGAATTGTGATTTATTTGCACGTTCAATTACTTCATCAATATCGTTAAAAGGTATTGCAGAAATAACTGGACCGAAAATTTCTTCTTTTGCGATGGTCATTTCGTCATTTACGTCAGCGAATACTGTAGGAGAAACGAAGTAGCCTTGATCGAATGGATTGCCTCCTCCGCAAAGTACTTCAGCGCCTTCTTCAATCCCTTTTTCAATGTAGCCCATTACACGTTTTTGTTGTTCTTCGGAAACGAGAGGACCGATTGTTGTTTCAGGGTTAAGACCGACACCTTGATTTAGTTTTTTAGAATAGAGGACGAGATCAGCCATGACATTATCATACATTTTCTTCGGAACAAATAAGCGTGATCCAGCAGAGCATACTTGTCCTTGGTTAAACATAACACCAGAAAGTGCACCAGGAATCGCGCGAGATAAATCAGCATCTGGCAAGATGATATTTGGTGATTTACCGCCTAACTCAAGTGTAACGCGTTTTAATGATTCAGATGCTTGTCGCATAATTTGTTTACCGACTGGAGTAGAACCAGTAAATGCAATTTTATCAACGAGTGGATGATTAACGAGAGCTTGTCCAGCTGATTCACCGAATCCAGGAACGATATTAATAACACCTTTCGGGAATCCAGCTTCTTCAATTAATTCAGCTAAGTATAGAGCGGATAGTGGAGTTTGCTCTGCAGGTTTTAAAACGATTGTACATCCTGTAGCAAGCGCTGCTCCCATTTTCCACATTGCCATAAGAAGTGGGAAGTTCCAAGGAATAATTTGACCGACGACACCAACAGCCTCATGGCGTGTATAGTTAAAGTAATTACCAGAAACAGGAATTGTTTGACCAACGATTTTCGTAGCCCAGCCAGCATAATAGCGCATATGTTCAATTGCAAGTGGTATGTCTGCTGCCATTGTTTCACGGATTGGCTTTCCGTTATCTAATGTTTCGAGCTGTGCGAGCTCTTCTTTATGTTCTTCCATTAAATCAGCTAACTTGTACATAAGACGGCTTCGCTCAGCAGTGCTCATGCGAGACCAAGGACCATCGTCGAAAGCCATGCGAGCTGCAACGACAGCTTTATGAATATCTTCTCGACCAGCCTCAGAAACGACGGCAAGTGTTTCGCCGGTTGCTGGGTTAGGTGTTTTAAATGTTTTTCCGGAAGCGCTTTCGATGAAAGATCCATTCACATATAACTTTTTTGTACCTTGAAGAAACTTTTCTACCTTTTCATGAAGATTTACAGCTAGTTGACTCATTGTATAACCCCCTTGAAAATATAATGTAAACGCAGTACGAGACGGCGTTTATTCCGAAATCAAGGATGTGGGAACTAGATGGAAAGCCTCTAATTTTAATCATAATTAACAAATACTGAAAATTCAAATTTCATTTGTGTTACAATTGTAAAAAATATGTAATGTAAGAGAAACTTCTATATGATTATAAAAAATCCTGCTTGTTTTTGCTTTCTAGTAGGAAAAACTAGAAGAACAATGGTACAATAATACATCGTGAGAGGAGGGAGAAAATGAAGAATTATCATGATGATCCACGCTTTCGAATTGCCCATAGAGAAGCGTTAATTGGTCTTGGACTTGCTATTATCAATTTTATAATATGGTACGGATTTGCTTATGGGCTTGGTAGTAAAAATCCAAGTGAATATACATATGTATTCGGTTTTCCAGCATGGTTTTTTTATAGCTGTATCGTTGGATTTATCGTTATGGTTATTTTACTTAGTTTAGTTGTTCGTTTTGTATTTCAAGATATTTCACTCGATGAGGAAGAAAAAAGTGAGGAATAATAGATGAATTGGTATGTAATCATTCCAATGATAATTTCGTTTATCGTTGTATTTTTAATTGGTGTATATGCTTCAAGACGCGTACAAGCGACTGCTAATAATAAATTTTTACAAGAATATTTTCTTGGTGGGCGTGAACTTGGCGGTTTATTATTAGCGATGACAATGATTGCTACGTACGGTAGTGCTAGTAGCTTTATTGGTGGTCCAGGTATTGCGTACAATATGGGCCTCGGATGGGTATTATTATCTGCGATTCAAGTTGTAACAGGGTATATCGTTTTAACGGTTATCGGTAAAAAGTTTGCAATTATCGCTAGGAAGATGGAAGCCATTACTCTTATCGATTATTTAAAGGGAAGATACAATAATAAAGCAGTTGTTATACTTTCTGCGTTATGTATTATTATCTTCTTATTTTCAGCAACAGTAGCTCAATGGGTCGGTGGTGGCCGATTAATTGAATCACTAACGGGTCTATCTTATACAACAGCACTATTTTTATTTACTTTTTCTGTACTTGTGTACGTATTAATTGGTGGATTTCGTGCAGTTGCTTTATCAGATACGTTATTAGGAATCATTATGTTAGTTGGAACGACAATCATTTTAATTGCTACTGTCATTGCTGGTGGTGGAATTGAAAAGATTATGCAGGAGCTTATTCAAATCAATCCAAATTTAATTACACCATTCGGAGCGGATGGTAGTTTAACGAAATCATATGTGACATCATTTTGGATTTTAATTGGAATTGGTGTTGTTGGGTTACCGCAAATTAGCGTGCGTGCCATGTCTTATAAAAATTCAAAAGCTATGCACCAAGCGTTAATAATTGGAACGGTTGTTGTAGGTACAATTATGATTGGTATGCATTTAACAGGTGTATTTGCGCGAGTCGTACTTCCGGGTATAACGGTACCGGATAAAGTCATGCCGCTACTCGCGATGGAAGTGTTGCCACCTTGGCTAGCTGGAGTTTTCTTAGCTGCGCCAATGGCAGCAATTATGTCTACAGTAAACTCGTTATTGTTACTTGTAAGTTCATCAATTATTAAAGACATATACGTAAATTACATAAATAAAGATGCGGCAGACAGTACGATTAGAAAAGGAAGTTTGTGGATTACTGGTATCGTAGGGCTGCTCGTTTATGCAGCAGCAATTAAACCACCAGATTTTTTAATATGGTTAAATTTATTTTCTTTCGGTGGGTTAGAAGCAGCATTCATTTGGCCAATCGTATTAGGGTTATATTGGAGAAAAGGAAATGCAACAGGAGCGCTTGCCTCTATTTTAGTTGGGGTAGGCTCATATATGTGTATTCATCTTTTCTATCCAAATCCGTTCGGTATACATACAGTTGTCTTCCCAATTTGTTTTGCGTTTATAGCTTATATCATTGGAAGTATGAGTGCTGTGAAGAAAAACAGTATAGGTTAGAGGAAGAACGTAGTCCTTATAGAGGACTACGTTTTTTTGTGTGAATTTATTCTTTTTTATTCTGTATATGTAAGGTTATTCATAAATTAATAACAATTGAGGGGATGGAGTTGAGGTCGATGAAAAAAGTATTATTTTTGGGAGACCCAGGAATTGATGACTCTTTAGCCATCATGTACGGAATTATGCATCCTGATATTGATATTGTTGGTGTTGTAACCGGATATGGAAATGTAACACAAGAAAAGGCGACAAGTAATGCAGCATATTTGCTACAAATGGCAGGGCGGGAAGATATACCTGTTATTAATGGTGCGAAAATTCCTTTATCCGGAGATGTTACAACGTATTATCCAGAAATTCATGGGGCAGACGGTTTAGGGCCAATTAAACCTCCAAAAGCTTTTTCACCAAATATAAAACCTTTTTGTGCTTTTTTTGATATTCTTGAAAAGTATAAAGGAGAATTAATCATTGTTGATGCTGGTAGGTCAACGACACTAGCGACAGCATTTATTTTAGAAAAGCCGATGATGAAGTATGTGAAAGAATATTATATAATGGGTGGTTCTTTCTTAATGCCTGGAAATGTTACACCAGTCGCAGAGGCGAATTTTCATGGTGATCCGATTGCGTCACAATTAGTTATGCAAAATGCCAAGAATGTGACATTAGTGCCACTTAACGTTACATCTGAAGCAATTATTACGCCAGAAATGGTGAAATATATTACGAAACACTCTAAAACGAATTTTAATAAATTAATTGAACCGATTTTTACGTATTATTATAAAGCGTATAAAAAGTTAAATCCGAAAATAAAAGGAAGTCCAGTGCATGACGTTGTCACAATGATGGTTGCGGCAAATCCGTCTATTTTGGACTATGTATACCGCCGTGTCGATGTAGATACAGTAGGGATTGCAAAAGGAGAAAGTATTGCTGATTTTCGTCCTCAACCTGATGCAAAATCCTTAAAGAATTGGGTGCGAATTGGTTGGTCATTACATTATAAAAAATTTCTCGAAGACTTCGTGAAAATTATGACGTAGACATAATAGGAGAATACAAGTTAAAATAATGGAGATAGATAGAGAAGAGTTATACAATAGGAGAGGAATTTTACTTGAAAAAAACTATAGTATGCGCAGTGATTGTGGGTATTTTCGTTTTGCTAATATCGGGTAATTTTTTAGTGAAAAAAGTGTGGAGTTCAAATAATGATGATGCACAGTATATCGCATCCTTTATTGAAGAACATAAAGATGAAAAAAATAGTGCGCTTCTCGTGAAGAGAAATGATAAAGTTGTTTATTCTGTAAATCCAAATGTTGTATTGCCAGTTGCTAGTACGATGAAGTTAATTGTGGCGCTTGAATATACGAAACAAGTTACGGAAGGGAAAATTGATCCGTCTAGTTTCGTTTCCATTAATGATATAAATCGTTATTATGTGCCGAATACAGATGGCGGTGCACAAGATAGATGGCAAAGGTATTTGCAAAAGACAGACAAGATAACAGAAGGGGCAGTTTCTTTAGAAGAAGTGGCAAAAGGAATGGTTAAGTTTAGTTCGAATGCGAATGCTGAATATTTGATGGAAGTGTTAGGATTAGATAATATTAATCGTAATTTACAAAGTTTATCGCTTCCAGCACATCAGCCGCTATTTCCGATTGTTTCATCTTTATACATCCCTGGATATTTGCATAAAGAATTACATGTTCCGAAATATAAAATAGAGAAAAAGTTAAAAGAGATGTCTCAAGAGCAATATCGTGAATATGCGATGATTATACATGAACGCTTAAAGAAGAAGGGGCCATTATTACAGAAGGAAATTCCTCTTTATTTAGAGGAACGTTACGATAAAATTTGGTCAGATCGATTACCAGCAGCTTCTGCAAACGATTATATGGTACTGCTTCAAAAGGCAAATCATAAAGGTGGCCTAACAGAAGCCGAAGAAAAAGTGTGGGCGAATATCGTTGAAACAGATATGAGTGCTAAAAAATATCGTAAAACATTTAGACATGCAGGGCAAAAAAATGGCTATACGCCATGGACAGTTACAAAAGCAGTTTATGCGATGGATAAACGCGGGAATTGTACAGAAATAGTGTTTTTAGCAAATAATTTAAATGAGGACGACAGTGCAGAAATACGGAAACATTTAGCGAACTTACATTTCCAAGTGCTGCAAAGTGATAAGTATGATGCGACTTTTATTAAGTAAACTCGGTGCAGAGAGCACCGAGTTTATTTTTATCCCGCTTTAATGGGCAGTAAGACCCCCACCTCAAAATTCAGCGAAAGCAAAGAAGTTAGGTGGGGGATCAACTGCCCCTAAAAGTCCGATTGGTTCAACTAATAATCAGTGGGGGATGAAGAAAACCCCCACTGATTAAAGTTTCACTTTATGTACAAGCACTTTTTTCCTATCTCTGGGTATGATGGGTAGTAATACTTAGGTGAGAGGGGAAAAGGTGATGAAACAAAGTAAAGAAGAGTTTATAAAGAGTGAAGGCGCTGATTTCCCTGGAAAAACATATGTAGATTGCGTATTACAACATGTATTTCATTTTCAGCGAAATTACTTATTGAAAGATATGTTTCAAGTGCATAAAGCGCATATCACGATGCTGACTGAAGAAAATTTAATGAAAAAGGAAGAAGCTAAAGTTATACTACACGCATTAAAAAAGGTAGAGGGAATTCCAGAAGAGCAATTGCTCTATACAGAGCGGCATGAAGATCTCTTTTTTTTAGTGGAACATTTAATTTCTCAAGAAGCGAAAAGCGATTTTGTAAGTAATATGCATATTGGTAGAAGTAGAAATGATATGGGTGTAACGATGTATCGCATGAGTTTAAGAAGATATGTATTACGATTAATGGAACATCATTTATTATTGCAAGAAAGTATATTACAACTTGCCGATGATCATAAGGAAACGATTATGCCAGCTTATACACATACACAACCAGCACAGCCCACAACATTTGGTCATTATACGTTAGCGATTTATGATACGATGCAAAGAGATTTAGAACGAATGAAACGAACGTACAAACTTTTAAACCAATCTCCAATGGGAGCTGCCGCTCTTTCTACAACAAGTTTCCCAATTAAACGAGAGCGAGTTGCCAATTTACTTGGGTTTACAAATGTAATTGAGAACTCATATGATGCTGTTGCTGGAGCGGATTATTTATTAGAAGTTAGCTCGTTACTTATGGTAATTATGACGAATACGAGTAGATGGATCCATGATTTCTTACTATTAGCGACGAAAGAATATGATGGTATTACTGTCGCAAAGCCATATGTACAAATAAGTAGCATTATGCCGCAAAAGCGAAATCCAGTTTCCATTGAACACGCCCGTGCGATTACGAGTAGTGCTTTAGGAGAAGCATTTACAGTATTTCAAATGATTCATAATACTCCATTTGGTGATATTGTCGATACGGAAGATGACCTGCAGCCGTATTTATATAAAGGGATTGAAAAGACCATTCGTGTTTTTTGTATTATGAATGCAGTTATTCGAACGATGAAAGTAGAAGAAGAAACGTTGAAGAGTCGTTCTTATAAACATGCAATTACGATAACTGATTTCGCAGATGTTTTAACAAAAAACTATAGCATTCCATTTCGGCATGCGCATCATGCAGCGAGTGTTATTGCGAATATGTCATTGGAGCAAAAAAAAGAGCTGCATGAATTACATGTAAAAGATGTAAATATATACTTACAAGAAAAATTTAAAATAAAATTATTAGAAAAAGAGTGGGAAGAAATTGTATCACCAGAAGCTTTTATACAAAAAAGAAATGTATACGGTGGACCGAGTAAAAAAGAAATGGAGCGCATGATTAACAATCGAAAAGAGTCATTTCAAAAAGAAGAAGAGGTATTTGAAAAGGAAAAACAGAGAATTTTACAAGCGGAAAATGATTTAAATACGTTAGTTTCGAATATTATTGAATCGTAAAAGAGGAATTTAATGAATTAATCGCCAATACTTAATGAAACTATAAATAGAGAGAAGAGATTGTCGATGATTCAATTACATGTATATCAAGAGATTCTTACTTTTAAAAAAGAGGTTACACCATTTTTAGAAAAGAATGAGCAGGAAAATAATCTCATATTAGGTGTATTACAAATGGTTCAACAACCGATATTTATGGGAGTAGCAAAACAAAGAGAAGAAATTAAAGTTGTATTTCTTCAAACAGAAGAGAAGAAACAAATCATTGTTGCTACGTCTGAAATGATGGAAGAGGAAATTGTGGAACTTGCAAAAAGATTAGCAGAAGTATATCCAAATGTTCCTGGATTGATTGGTAATAAGAAAATGGTACAGAGATTAGCGGAAGAGATTGCAGTGTTAGAAAATAAGAAAACTACTGTTGCAATGGAGCAAGGTATATATGAATTAAAACAAGTGAAGAAAAAGTGGAACGGAGATGGAGTATTTCGAGAAGTAAGTAGTGATGAGCTACCATTAATAGAACAGTGGATATATCAATTTTGTGAAGATGTGAATTTGCCTACTACGAAAGAAGAAGCGACCCAAACCGCTCATACATTAATTACGAACCGTCGTCTATTTGGTTTAGAAGTAGATGGGAAGCTTGTATCTGTAGCTGCAAAAA
Source organism: Bacillus sp. 01N45 (assembly GCF_056399205.1). Taxonomy (NCBI): domain Bacteria; kingdom Bacillati; phylum Bacillota; class Bacilli; order Caryophanales; family Bacillaceae; genus Bacillus; species Bacillus sp. 01N45. The sequence goes on along the minus strand of NZ_JBFTQW010000004.1, from coordinate 313,091 downwards.
CGAGACCGACTACAAACAATATAACAGTTAATTTCGTATATACGCCGAAAGAAGAACGGAAAAAAGGATATGCATCTAGTTGTGTCGGTGCACTTAGTCAACGTATGTTAGATGAAGGGTATAAGACGACTACGTTATATACTGATCTAGCGAATCCTACGTCTAATAAAATTTATCAAGAAATTGGTTATGAACAAATTGCGGAGTCTATACTTATATTTTTAGAGAAATAAAATGAAAAGGCACGCTATTAGAGCATGCCTTTTTGTTATTCATCAATTCGAATGACTTCACCTTGCGGGAAATTCTCAGTTTCTAGTAAGTTACGAATTGCTTTCGCAACGTATTCAGGTGACAATAGTTTTCCTTCTTCTTTTAGTGCGATGAAGCGGTCTAAATTTATGAAATCTTCTTTATTTGTTTCACGAATTTGTGCTTGCATACTTGTGTCAACAACACCAGGTGCAAAAGAGACGATTTTTACTGGATATTCTTTTTCTGCTTCTTCGGTTGCTACGCACTGTGTAAACATATTTACACCAGCTTTCGTCGTGCAATAAGCGCCCCATCCGAAATAAGGATTTTTCCCTGCACCAGATGAAATGTTTATAACACGTTTATCTACTTTCCAGTCTTTCGTATGTTTCATGAAAGTGGAGGTAAGGATCATCGGTGCAAGTAAATTAATTTGAACATTCGTAATGAGTAGTTCGCTTTCAGCTTTTTCTATTGGTCTCATTGGTGCGAGTGTACCAGCGTTATTAATTAAATGAATAGATGATACAGTGTCTTCTTGAATGGATGAAATGATTTCGTTAAAGTTCGTTTCTAAATTATGTACATCTTGAAGATCTAAGGAGTGGAAAACACAATTGCTGTTATATTGCTGTGCAAGTTTCGTAAGCTCTTTATTTTCTCTTCTAGAAATAGAGATGATACTCGTGTTTTCTTCTAACAATTGTGCGGCAATTGCCTCACCTAAACCTTGTGAAGTTCCTGTTACGATAACATAGCGCATAGTGTAGTAAGCTCCTCTCGTATGTGCGGAATTTTGTTGGACAAAGTACATTGCATAGTTTGTCTACATTTTATAGTATAGAGCACTTTTTACTATAATTGAAATGAGATGATTGTGTGCCTTTTATAAATCGTTTTACAACAACAGTACCTGGTGCCGTCACGTTCACTGGGAATACGTTAGGGCTTAGCCCTACATCACCTGCACCAGGTAATATTTTTGGTACACTTGCTGTGTTTACGACAGTAAATACAGCGCTACAAGTACCAGGATTCCCGGTAGGGACAACAGATGAATGGCAATTGAATTCTTCAAGTGCAATTTTAAATCTTCCAGCGGGAAGTAGTGTGTTATATGCAGAATTAGTTTGGGCTGGTACTTTCCGGACTGATACGGAAGATGTTTTACCGTTTTTAAATGATAATATTACATTTACAACACCGGCTGGGACTTTTTCTGTTACGCCAGATCCTGCTACTGCGCAGCAAGGTTCAGTAGGGAATCAGTTTTATTATGCGCGCTCTGCCAATGTAACGAATCTTGTTAGTGCGGGTGGGGCAGGCACATATACAACCGGGGCTGTGCCAGCTGCAAGAACTTCATCTGATCCAACTATTAGTCGTTCGGCTGGATGGACGCTTGAGGTTGTGTATCAAAATGCTAGTTTGCCACTTCGGAATTTATCAGTTTATGCAGGTCAAGAAATTATCGATGCTTCATCACCACCAGTGGATGCTACTATTTCAGGATTTGCTACTCCAGCCACAGGAGCTGTAACAGGACGGGTGCTCGTAACTGCTCAAGAAGGTGATTCTAACATTGTTGGAGATCAACTTCGTTTTGGACCGAATGCAAATACTACAGTTGCATTATCCGGCCCGAGAAACCCCGCAAATAATTTTTTTCAGTCACAAATTTGTAACGATATTGGAGAGTTAGATACAACTGGAACGTTTGGAGATTTGAATCAGCCTTTAGGGATAGCTTTAGCCGTCCGAAGACAAGGGTGGGATATTACAAATGTAAATGCCTCTGCATCATTAGTAAATAATCAAACGTCAGCAACGGTTCGATTCGTTACTAATGGAGATGGATATGCTGCAGCTGGTTTTGGGGTTCAAATTGATGCAACGGGGCCAATTATTAATCCTGTTAAATCGGTCAATAGAACAGTTGCAGGAGTTGGAGATATTCTTACCTACACAATTACAGTTCCTAATACAGGTACGGGAAGTGCAGAAAATGTTATATTACAAGATAGTATTCCGAACGGAACGACGTTTGTTACAGGTAGTGTAACGGTAGGTGGAGTAACACAGCCGAATGCGAACCCTGCTAATGGAATTAATTTAGGCACAATCCCAACTAACGCGCAAAGAGTTGTTACATTTCAAGTGCGAATAACATCGTTTCCGAACCCAAATCCTATTCCGAATCGCGCAATGGTGTCATATCAATTCCGTCCTTTCGTCGGTAGTCCACCAATTACAAGTATGTCTTCTTCAAATTCAGTACAAACGACAGTGAATCAAGCAACTATAAGTATGCAAAAATCTGTAGATTTACAGACAGCAACCCTTAATGATGTATTAACCTACACAGTTAATGTGACGAATAATGGAAATGTCACTGCAAATAATGTTGTTTTTGTTGATAGTATCCCTGGTGGCACAACATTTGTTCCAAATAGTGTTACGGTAAATGGGGTAGCACGTCCAGGAGCAAATCCAGCAAGTAGTATTAATCTAGGAAGTATTAATGCTTCGCAAACGACTGTAGTGCGCTTTCAAGTTCGAGTAACATCTAATCCGCTTGTAAATCCAATTCCGAACCGTGCGAGTGCAACATTTAACTTTACTCCAGTACCTGGTCAACAACCAGTTTCAGGGCAAGCGACAAGTAATACTGTAGTTACTACTATTAATATAGCTGATATAAGAACGAGAAAAACAGTAGATAGAGCTTTTGCGACAGTGAATGACGTTCTTACGTACACTGTTACAATTGAAAATATAGGAAATGTACTTGCGACGAATGTTATTTTTCAAGATCCAATCCCAATTGGAACGACTTTTATAGCAAATAGTGTAACTGTAGATGGGGTTTCACAACCAGGAGCAAATCCTTCGACTGGGTTTGCGGTAGCAAATATTTCTCCAGGTGGAAGTAGGACAGTGCGTTTTCAAGTCCGAGTGACATCTACGCCATCCGGAGGCACGATTGCGAATCGCGGAAATGTATCTGCTAATTTCGTCGTTATTCCGAATCAACCACCAGTGACGATTAATAGACAAACGAATACAGTTGTGACGCAAGTTAATACAGGCGGTTTAAATGTAATAAAAGAAGTGAATACGACACAAGCGGCAGTAGGGGACACTTTAACGTACACGATTGCCGTTCAAAATACAGGAAATGTTCCGTTAACAAACGTGTTTTTCCAAGACACTATTTCTTCAGCGGTTTCTTTCGTTGCAAATTCTGTAACCGTTAATGGAGTATCGCAAAGTGGATTAAATCCGAATACAGGATTCTCTCTTCCTAATATTCCTGCGGCTCAAACAGTTATAGTCACATTTGACGTATTAATTGTACAGGATCCAGAAAATGAAGATATTTTAAATCAAGCAAATGTAACAGCGAGTTTTCAAGTGAATCCGAGTGAACCGCCAGTAACAATCAATGTTTCGAGTAACATTGTGAATACAACAGTACAATCAGGGAACTTTGAAGTTTTGAAAACAGTGAATACGGATGTTGCAACGGTAGGGGATGTTTTAGTATATACAATTGAAATTATAAATGCAGGTAGTGTAACAGCTACAAATGTGTTTTTTCAAGATTCAATTCCACAAGGGACATTATTTATTGAAAATAGTGTAGTTGTTAATGGTGTTTTACAAGAAGGGGCAGATCCAGAACTTGGATTCTTATTAAATAATTTGCCTACTGGCGCGAGTATAATTGTTACGTTTGAAGTATTAATTGATGAAATTCCTCAAGGAAATAATGTTGTAAATAATGCGAATGTAACTGGAGATTTCCTTGTAAATCCAACAGAGCCACCAATTACTGTAACGGTGCCAAGTAATACTGTTAATACAGTGGTGAATTCTTCAGGGCTAAATGTAATAAAAAGTGTAAGTGCTACTGAAGCAGGTGTAGGAGATACGCTAACGTATACAATTCGTATACAAAATAGTGGAACAGTAGCAGCGACAAATGTATCATTCGTTGATCCAATTCCATCTGGAACAACGTTTGTAGCAAATAGTGTAACGATAAATGGAACGCCTCAACCAGGTTTAAGCCCAACAATTGGATTTCCACTTGCTAACATTCCGGTAGGAGGTATGGTAACAGTTACTTTTCAAGTGACGATTACGAGTGTACCACCAAATAGAGTTCTTCCAAATAATGCGAATGTAACTGCTGATTTCCAAGTAAGTCCTCTCCAGCCACCAGTTACAATTGTAACGATTAGTAACATTGTTGTGACGCGAGTGAATGTAGGATCACTTAATGTAATGAAGAGTGTAAATACACCCCAAGCAGGTATAGGAGATACGCTAACGTATACGATTCGCATTCAAAATACAGGAACTGTTCCTGCAACGAATATTATTTTTCAAGATCCAATTCCGTCTGGTGCTGCGTTTGTAGCAAATAGTGTGACGATAAACGGAGTCGTTCAGCAAGGTGCGGATCCTATGGTAGGTTTCCCAGTACCAAATATTCCGGTCGGGCAAACATCTACGATTACGTTTCAAGTTACAGTGACGAGTGTTCCGAGCGGTGGAAATATAAGAAACCAATCGAACGTTACTGCAAGTTTTCTTATAAATCCAGCAAACCCTCCAATAACGACTGTTACGAATAGTAATTTCGTTGTGACGCAAGTAAACACTGCTCGATTAAATATACAAAAATCTTCATCTGTACAACAAGCTGCACTTGGAGAGACTTACACGTATTCTGTTGTCATTCGAAATAACGGCACAGTAACAGCAACGAATGCTTCCTTTATTGATCCAATTGCTCCAGAAACAACATTTGTAGCAAATAGTGTAACGATAAATGGAACGCCTCAACCTGGATTTGATCCAAATATAGGTTTTCCGCTTCCTAATATCGCAGCTGGAACATCATTGACTGTAACGTTCCAAGTAACAGTAGTTGCGCCATCCACGCGCGGAGCCGTATTAAACACGGCATCTGCTACAGCCACTTTTTTATTAAATCCTTTACAGCCTCCTGTAACAACGACAAATTCAAGTAATACGACAGTAGTTACGATACCGTTACCTCCTCCTGGTGAAGTAACAGCAACAAAAACAGTTGATGTTGCTGCTGGAGCGGTTGGGGATGTATTAACGTATACTGTGCTAATTTCAAACGTAGGAATTATACCAGTTACAGATGTGTTCTTTCAAGATGTCATACCAGAAGGAACGATATTTGTAGCAAATAGTGTAACGATAGGTGGGGCGCAGCAACTTGGCTTAAATCCAGAAACAGGATTTCCAGTTAGTCCGTTATTAAATGCAGGTGCAAATATTGCTGTGACGTTCCAAGTGACGATTACGGAGATTCCAGATAATGAAGTCATATTAAATGATGCAGATGTTACATTTACTTCACAACCAAATCCGCAGGAACCACCAATTACGGAAACGATATTAACGAATTTAGTCGTTACGACAATTAATATAGCTTCTATATTTCCATTAAAACTAGTCGATAAAGAGGTAGCGACGGTTGGAGAAATATTAACGTATGATGTATTAATCTTTAATTTCGGTACAGTGGCAGCAACGAATGTTAAATTTATAGATACAACTTCCGCCGGTGTAGCATTTGTACCGGGAAGTGTGAGCATAAATGGGGTGCCGGCACCAGGATTAGATCCTTTCATTGGCTTTACAGTTCCAGATATCCCTGTAGATGATTTTGTACTTGTCACATATCAGGAAGTGGTTACGAGCATACCTGAGGGGGGAACGATTGTTAACTTTGTAGACGTTACAGCTACATTTGCTGTAAGTGAAACAGAGCCGCCTATTACAGAAACAACAACAAGTAATACGACATTAACAGAAATTAATGAACCCGGTTTAAATGTTTTAAAATCAGTAAGTCAGCCGGTTGTTGCAGTAGGTGATACAATCACATATACAACAATAGTTCAAAATACAGGTACAGTGGTAGCGACAAATGTTCAATATAGTGATGTATTACCGTCCTCGATCACATTTATACCAGATAGTGTAACGATAGATGGTGTGCTACAACCTGGATTCAATCCTAATAATGGATTCCCGCTTCCAGATATAAGCCCAGGTGAAAGTGTAGAAGTTACGTTCCAAGTAACAGTTGTCAGTGTTCCATCAAACGGAACAATTGCTAATACTGCAAATATTACGGGAAGCTTTATATTAGTACCAGGAGAACCACCAGTTGTAGTAAACCAGCCGAGCAATACAACGCTTACAACTGTAAATAGAGGACGATTTAATGTTATTAAACAAGTAAATAGGGCTGCTACTCTCGTTGGAGATGTATTAACGTATACAGTTCAAATAACGAATACAGGAACAGTAACAGCTAATGATGTTCAGTTTATTGATACGATTTCAGCAGGAGCGTCATTTGTACCAAGTAGTGTAACGATAAATGGAGCCCCGCAACCAAACTTAAATCCGATTACTGGCTTTGGCGTTGGAGATATACCAGTTGGAGAAACAGTTATCGTGACGTTTCAAGCGACAGTTACAAACATCCCGTCATCAGGAACCATTACGAACGTTGCAAATATAACAGGAAGCTTTACTTTAGTACCAGGAGAGCCGCCGGTTGTAGTAACTGAACCGAGTAATACGACAATAACAAGGGTAAATAGAGGGAGATTTAATGTTATAAAAACCGTAAATAAGCAAGCAACACGATTAGGGGATACGTTAACTTATAGTGTGCAAGTTACAAATACGGGAACGGTATTAGCGACGAATGTTCAGTTTATCGATGTTCCGTCACCTAGTTTAGAATTCATTCCTGGAAGTGTACAAATAAATGGAATTTCGCAAGTAGGTTTAGATCCATTTGTAGGCTTTTCATTACCAGATCTTGCAGTAGGGGACAGTATATTAATTACATTTGAAGTAAATGTAATCGCAATTCCGCCTTCTAGTAGCATTATGAATACAGCGAGAGTAACTGGTGATTTCGAATTGATTCCAGGAGAACCACCGTTTACAATTACGAACTCAAGTAATACGACAGTCACACCAGTAAATCGAGGTAGTTTAGATATGTTGAAAGAAGTAGATCATCCGATTGTTGGAGTAGGAGAAACGGTAACGTATACTGTTCGTATATTAAATACTGGTACGGCTGATGCGATGAATGTTCAATTTATAGACGTGTTATCTCAGGAAGCTGAGTTTGTTCCAAATAGTGTAACGATAAATGGAGTTCCGCAACCAGGGTTAAATCCACAGGCTGGATTTACGATACCAGACATCCCAGTGGGTGAGACGGCACTTGTAACATATGAAGCTACGATTACAAGTTTTCCAGATGGTGGTACAGTAGTGAACCTTGCTGGGGCGTTCGCAGAATATATTTTAGTACCAGGAGAACCGCCAGTTACAGTGATGGATACGAGCAATACAGTTATAGTGACGGTAAATACGGCAATCTTATTTGTTGCAAAAGGAGCGGATTTTGAAGTAGCGATGGTAGGAGATGTTGTCACTTACGGAATTGCTGTTATAAATGATAGTACAGTTCCTGTGACGAATATTGTTTTAACAGATATCATTGATCCGAATACGTTATTTATAAATGGCTCGGTAACGGTAAATGATGTACCTTTTCCATTTGCCAACCCGAATACAGGTATTCCGTTAGGTGATTTTCAGCCAAATGATGCAGCAATTATTAATTTCCAAGTTGTAATAACAGGAGGGCAAATAAATAACTTAGTTACAAATACAGCTACGGCGAGTGGGCTTGCAATTGTGAATCCAAATGAACCGCCTGTAGTAGTTGAAGGCGATAGCAATACAGTTGTTATCCCGTTTATTCCTCAAAATGTCTCAACGACTGTTGTAAAAGTGGCAGACCATCAAACAGCAACAATAGGAGATGTTATTACGTTTACGACAGTTATTACAAATACGGGAGATACAGCGATACAAAATATTCGTTTTCAAGATATGTTAGATAGTAGTGTTCAATTTGTCCTTGGAAGTGTAACGGTTGATAATACGCCAGTGCCAAATGTAAACCCAATATCAGGATTTCTTATAGGAAGTTTAAATCCAGGTGAAGCACGCACAGTCTCGTTCCAAGTAGTAGTTCAGAGCGCGCCAAGTGGTTCAGGAAATTATATAAATCAAGCGAGTATTCGCTTCGAACATCAAGTAGGTACAGTGTTACCGCCTGTTACACAAATAATAGAAAGTAATATTGTGGTCATACCGTTCGTCCCAACGATCGAACAAATTTGTGAAACAAACTTTAATTGCTTAGATAAAATTCCATTTCAATGTTCTCCGTGTAATCATTTGCACGAACATAAGAAATAAAAACAAAAAGAGCATCCTGAAAGAATAGGATGCTCTTTTTGTATTAATCACATAGATTCATTTTCGGGTGAGGTAAAAAACTCGTTGATTTTGTTGGAAAGTAGAAATGGAATGGCTCCTTTTATAACAGAAATATCCCAATCCCACCATGCGAGATTTTCTAGCTTGTCAATCGTTTCTTGCGGGAAACGATATCGAACAAATTTTGCAGGATTACCAGCTACAATTGCATATGGAGGTACGTCTTTTGTAACAACACTCTTTGCCCCAATAATGGCTCCGTTACCAATTGTAACACCAGATAAAATGCAGGATTGATAACCAATCCATACATCGTTGCCGACTACGATGTCACCTTTTGAAGAAGGATGACCAGTAATATGTGCTCCTTCATTAAAAAATGCATTAAATGGGTATGTCGTTATCCAGTCTGCGCGATGTTCACCGCCAAGTATAAAAACGACTTCTTCTCCTAATGAACAAAACTTACCTATTTTTAATTTTGTTTCATCATTCCAAGAAAAAATGGTTGGACCTACTTTACTATAAGTATAATCACCAATATCATATTTATTATATTCAGGTTTTTGATTTAAAAATAACATAACAAATTTAGCATCCTCTCTAAAGCAAGTAATGGATATGGAACATTATATGCAACTTGGAATAAGTCGAACTGTGTTGTATGAATTGGTAATGCACAAAAATAGTAGTAGGCGTAATGCATAAAAAAGGAGTGGAATGAATGATATACGAAATGGGATTATATAATAAACCTTTTCAATCAATTCAATTAGGAAAAAAAGTATATGAAGTACGTTTATACGATGCAAAACGTCAACTTATAAAACAAGGCGATCATATTGTATTTACGCACCTTACGACAGAGGAAACGATGACTGCCAAAGTAACGGAAATAAAACGATACGAAAGCTTTAAAGCGATGTACGAACAAATTGATAAAAAATTATTGGATTGTGAAAATGATAGTTTAGAGGAAATGCTAGAAAGTACATACAAAATATATACGAAAGAACAAGAAGAAAAGTGGGGAACAGTTGCGATTCGTATTGAGGTAATAAAATGATAAGAAATCGCGGCGCGGCTATCATTGTGCAGGAAGGGAAAATCGTACTTATAAAACGTATCCGAGAAGGAGAAATATATTATGTTTTTCCGGGAGGAGGAATTGAAGAAGGAGAAACACCTGAAGAGGCAACGAAGCGAGAGGCTTATGAAGAGTTAGGGGTACATATAAAAGTGGAGCATCTCATTGCAAAGGTGGAGTATAAGGGAACGGAGTATTATTTTAATGCCCATATTGTAGGTGGAGTTTTCGGAAGTGGTAAAGCTGAAGAATTCGAAATGAAAGATAGAGGGAGTTATATTCCATTATGGTTGCCGATACACGAGTTGGAGAAAGTGAATATAAAACCGTATGAAGTGGTCGGAAGTATATGTAATCATTATAAAAAGTAAGGTCTGACAACATACAAAAAAAACCATTGACATAGCCTTCTGATTTAAGTATTGTATTCGAGTATGTTTATAATCAGGAGGTTTATATGAGCAATCAAACAACTACACATCATGTGAAAATGACAACAGCAGATCCATCTGGAATTGGTCTATTTGGATTAGCGATGGTAACACTTGTAGCATCATCTCAAAAGTTAGGCTTAACAGATGGCGTTTCACTTGTATTACCGTGGGCAATCTTTTTAGGAGGATTTGCACAAATCTTTGCGTGCATTCACGATGCAAAGCATAACAATACGTTCGGTACAACAGCATTCGGTGCATACGGCCTATTTTGGTTAGGTGTTGGAATGACTTGGTTAATTCAACTTGGAGTATTTGGCGAAAAATTAGCACAAGCTGCAGATTCAAAACAGCTGGGTGTAGCCTTTATTGGATATTTGATTTTCACAATCTTTATGACAATTGGTGCAATGGAAACACATAAAGTATTATTTATGATTTTCGTCCTTATTGATTTCTTATTTATTGGTCTTTCATTAAGTACTTTAGGTGTTATGCCACATGCAATGCATAATTTAGCAGCGTATTCTGAACTATGTATTTCATTATTATCTTTCTATGGTTCAGCAGCAGCAGTGTTAAATACACACTTCGGTAAAGTTGTATTACCAGTTGGAAAGCCGTTTGGTATTTTTAAAAAGTAATAAAAAAGCACAGGTGATTGTATAGTCATCTGTGCTTTTTTATATGGAATAAATAAAAATGAAAAATATAATTGAAATTGATTCTCATTATTAATATAATGAGAATGAGAATCATTTATTGTAAGAGGGGGATGCCGAAGTGGCAAAAATTTTAATAGCTTATGCAAGTATGTCAGGAAATACAGAGAGTATTGCTGATTTAATAAAAGTTAGTTTAGATGCTTTTGATCATGAAGTAGTATTGCAAGAAATGGAAGGCATGGATGCTGAAGAATTATTAGCCTATGATGGAATCATTTTAGGATCTTATACGTGGGGCGATGGTGAATTACCGTTTGAGGCGGAAGATTTCCATGAGGACTTAGAAAATATAGATTTATCAGGAAAGAAAGTAGCGGTATTCGGATCAGGTGATACGGCGTATGAACTATTTTGTGAAGCGGTAACGATATTTGAAGAAAGACTTGTAGAACGCGGTGCAGAGCTTGTACAAGAAGGATTGAAAATCGAACTAGCTCCAGAAGATGAAGAGGATGTTGAAAAATGCAGTAATTTTGCAATTGCATTTGCTGAGAAGTTCTAAGAATGGGAGTGTCAACGTGGAGACAATGTTAAGTGCGACCGCTATTACAAAGTTAAGAGATGGAAAACTTATGTTAGCTACTACATATAATGGCTTATTTATTGAACGAGACGGAGAATGGAAACAAATATTAAAAGGTTTTCAAAAACGAATTAGGGATTTACATAGCGAAGATAATGTAGTGTATGGTGTAGGTGACGAAGGGATTTTTATTCGTAGTATGAATGGTGGAGAGAACTGGACGGTTCAGCGTTTTCCAACAAAAGCAACGAGTTGGAATGTGTGTAGTAATGTACAAGGAACAGTCATTGCTCATGGAGATAAAACGTTGTATCGTTCTAATGATTTTGGTTCGACATGGGAAACCATTCATCCATTTCTTGAGTATGGTGGCGGGGCACCATCTATTCGATCGTTATTTTTATATAAACATTACTTATTTATCGGTACGAAAATACATGCTAAATATGGTGGGGTTTGGCTCTTTAATTTGGAGACACGTAAATTAAAGAGGATTAAAATCGTGATGAATCAGATGATCTCAGCGTTGACTGTACACAATTCTTATATAGTAGCAGCGAGTGGATCGTGCAAGGGGATTAGCGGGAATATTTCTTTTTGTAAAATAGATGAAAGTATTGAGAGTGAAAAAACATATTGGCACACATGTCAAAGTGAGCAGAAAGCAAGTAGCTATTTAGCCTTGAGTGTAGATCAACATGTGCTATATACAACGTCAACGCAAAATAAGGCGGGGATTAGTACGGTTTGTCGTGTACTTTTAGAAGAAGGACTTGTTACAGTATGTGACTCAGTTAAAGGGCATGGCTGGCGCATCGTTAACCAAAAAGAGGGTTATGTTGTAGCTGGATCAGGTGAATCAAAAGCGATGCAGTGGAAGAAAAAAATTATATAGCAAAAAAAACTTTACTTTTATTATATTGATATGATATAGTTACTTTAAACCATTTTACTTTTAATAATATAGAGATTTAAATGAGCTGTAACTTCCGAGGAGGATAGCAATGTTAAATCTCCTCTGGGGTTGCAGTTTTTTAATGTTTGAAGTATTATTGTAAAGTGGTTGAAAATGAATATGTACATATAGGTACATTGTAGGAGGATTTTTTAAATGCAAAACGGTAAAGTAAAATGGTTTAACGCAGAAAAAGGTTTCGGTTTCATCGAAGTTGAAGGCGGAGAAGACGTATTCGTTCATTTCTCAGCTATCCAAGGCGACGGCTTCAAATCTTTAGAAGAAGGTCAAGAAGTTACTTTCGAAGTAGAACAAGGTAACCGTGGACCTCAAGCTACAAACGTTAACAAGAAGTAATTACGGAAAAAAGAAGGGCGTGCCCTTCTTTTTTTTGCATTTTTATTGAATAACCTCCTATGTACATATAATAATGAGATTAAATTTTCGTTTATTAGACGAAGTATTTCATGCATAAAGTGTATGAATGAATAAATAAATACTGAAAATAGAGTATGTGTGTGAAAAGGAATTTAGAAAGAGGTAAATAAATTGGAAAACGCTACACATTTTATTGTGTTCGATATAGAGAGAAATTTCAGGCCGTATAAATCAGAAGATCCGTCAGAGATAGTTGATATCGGAGCTGTAAAAATAGAAGCAAGTACAATGAAGGTAATTGGAGAATTTTCGGAGTTAGTAAAGCCGAGTGCACGACTCACTCGTCATACGACAAAATTAACGGGAATTACAAAGGAAGATTTAATTGGTGTGGAGAAATTTCCGCAAATTATAGAGAAATTTATTCAATTTATCGGAGAAGACTCTGTATTTGTTTCATGGGGAAGAGAAGATTATCGTTTTTTATCTCATGATTGTACGTTACACGGTGTAGAATGCCCATGTATGGAAAAAGAGAGCAAATTTGATTTGCAGAAGTTTGTTTTCCAAGCGTATGAAGAGTTATTTGAGCATACACCAAGTTTACAATTTGCAGTAGAACAGCTCGGTTTAACGTGGGAAGGGAAGCAGCACCGAGCTTTAGCGGATGCTGAGAATACAGCGAATATACTTCTTAAAGTATATAGCGAGAGAGACATTCGTAAACGGTACAAAAGACATGGTGAGCTTGAACTTGTAGAGAACGGAAAACTAACAGAAAAAGCGAAAAAAAAGATGCGAAAATGGGTATTTAAAGAAATGAGAAAAAATACAGAGCGTCCTTTCGTTTGGAGTGCATTTGAAAATAGTGACACGTGGGAAAGTATAACAGAAAGATATTATATAAGTGAAGCTACAGTAGAACTTTTGAAAAAGCATTTTCGTACGGCGGTTAGAAAAGCGGAAAGACAGATTAGGTATTTGGCTGAGATGGAGGAGAATGTAGAGGTTAAATGACATTCTCCTCTATTTCTAGCTACATAAATTTAACGTCATTGTACTGATGGATGAATAAAGTATTCATATTAAATAGGAATTGAATTGTTGTGATTGGGCCATTATAATTGCTTTGAAAATTAAGGTGTGGTAAGAATTTTTAAATACATTCATAAAATTAGAGCCCATAGAAATGAAAGAGGGTAGAGTTAAATGGAAGCAATCTTTAACATTGTAACAGTTTTAGTTTTTGGGATAATATTTACCACGCTATTAGCAGTAATTACACTTCCTTTCATAGCAAAGAAGAAAAATTGGAAAACGCTTAATATATCTTTAAATCATGGTGTATTAAAGGTTAAAATCGAAGAGTAAAATATGAGTTTTATACAAGGGAGGTGTGATGGTGATAGACTTGGATATTAAAGACGTCGCCGTAAAGATGGAATTAAACGGAGTCTTTTGGAATGAGGATGGGATTGCTGAAATGACCGTGACTACAAAAGAAGAGCATTCTCTTCTTCTTCGTCTAGTAGTTGACTTAGAAAGTAAAACTATTAGGGCGAAAAGTGCCGAAATAGTGAATGGATTCTGCCCTCTGTGCAAACAGAAAAGGGACGAATGTAGTGAACTTAATGACTTACAAAACAAAATGGATATTTTAGAAGAAGCTTACGATTGGGTGAGAGAGCATCCAGAATATCGTTTTCAATTATCTTTTTACGAGTACAATAAATTTGAGGTAGTGAAGTGAAATTTTCATTTTACCAATATACATAGTGACTACTCTAATGGAAATACACTTGTACAACAAGAAACGCATTTACTGGTGGATCCTGCGAAAAATGTCATCTTAGATTAAAAATAAGCATATTTTGTTTTAAAGCAGAAAAACCGATTCTTAGAAGAATCGGTTTTTTTATATAACTGTCAACTATGTCCCAAATAAAAGAGCGCTTATTAACAGCGCTCAGTAAAAATAGATATATGGAAGGGCTTATCCCGCATTAACGGGCAGTAAGATCCCACCTTAAAATTCAGCTGAAGCAACGAAGTTAGGTGGGGGATCAACTGCCTGTAAAAGCCCGATTGGTGAGGGCTGATAATCAGTGGGGATGAACAAAACCTCCACTGATTAAAGTTTCACTTTATTCAATCCCATTCGGATCATAAGAATACTGTTGCTTATTCTCAATCCGCTCAATCACATCTTGCAATTCATCTGGCTTCAGAAATTCAATCGGAGAGAAGCCTTTCTCAAACGTAAGTGTATCAGCTTCAATCATTAATACGTATCGGTCATTTACCTTTGCGATATGTATTTGATCCCCAAAATCAGCAAGCAGGGCCTTCACAGAGATATGATCTGCTTTTAGCTTTAATTCCACTTCAGGAGCGTGCTCGACGATTTGAGCGGTAGCTTCCATTACTTCTTCGGTTGAAAATTGTTCCATAATTTCGCGTTTCGGACTGGCAGCCCATACTTCCATTGCTTGGTCGAATTGTTCGCGTTCTTCCGTACCTTCTTCAAATACATCTTCGATTTGGTCGTATACCATGTCCATTACTTGCGTTTTCATAATTTCAGGCATAGAGCGTTCGTACTCGACGAATTTTAAGAAATCCTCAAAATAACGGGCGTGAGATGCTTGGTGTATTTTTAGTTCGCCTACTTCGACCATACCTTCTTCAGGCATGTACGGATATTGGATAGATTTCATGTTTTTTGTTGTGATGGCCATTTCAACGTTACGAATCAGTGTGGATTCATCTGAAATAGAAGCGACTTTCGGTTCGAAGTCACATTTCATAACGAAAACGAATGGATCATCAAAGTATTTGCGTAGTTTTGCTTGCGCAATTAAAAATACACCACCGCGTACAGCGCTTGTGTCCAGATATGTATAAACGAGAGGTTCACTCATATCTTTGAAGTTTTCTTTTGTTTCCGCAAAGCGAATGCGATTAAAGAGGTTGTAATGAGGGTTTGAATCAAGTCCGTGCCCTTCTTCTACAATGAAGCGACCGATCTTTGTCGGAGCTTGTTCTGTTTTCGCATGACGTTCTACTTTTCGCTTTGAAATTTTTAATAATTCACCATTCAAAAATTCTTTTAAGGAGCTATCTTCATACTCTTCAGCGTCTAACGTTTGAAAATGTTTGTAGCGTTTATCAACAGCTTCACCTTTTCCTTCTACTTGTACAACATAAAAGGAAAGATAATTTATTTCAAAATCCATATTTATCACCTTGTTTCATTTCATTAACTCTTATCAGTATAGAGATGGAGAAAACTTTCGTCAATTTATATAAAGGAAGGGGGAGCCCCTTCCTTTATATATTTTTTACTTTCGAAATTAAAATCCGTCTTCTAATGCTGAAAATGGAATGTTTAGTCTGTTTTCTATTGTACGTAAACGCTGGTTTAAGCGGTTTAATCTACGTGTATGACGCTCAACCGTGTTTTCTAATTGACGTACTCTTTGCTCAAGTTCATTTACTCGTCTTTCTAGTTGACGGTTTCCAGTACCAGGAAAAGAGATTGGAAGTTGGAATTGTCGATTTTGATCATATGGATTAACTTGTTCTACTGGATCTATATATTGTTGGTATTGTGCTTGTAAATCATATTGAGGCTGATAAGCATTTTGGTTATATGGATCGTATGGATTGTAGGGGTACATAAAACATCCTCCATTTCTTTAAAATAGGTTAATTCACCATAATGTATGTGTAAAAGCGGAGTGTGGCACGGCAAATACCTATTTATGTTCACAGGATGTTCCTTTATAAATAAGAATATGGAGTTTTACATTTGTATTTCTTTTGTTTTATGGTATATACTGGATAAAAAGGTGAGGTTACATAAAGGTTACAATTCTATCGAACTCCAATTTTTATGTAAATATGTATAGACATTTAGAAAAGAAAAGAGTAATTTATATAGAGTAAAAAATAACTTGTAACATTTTATAAATATATTGTAAAATGATTGTAACAAAACATACATAAAAATGAAATAATACATAAAAGTAATATTGGGAAAAAGGGGAGAGTATATTGTTCCGTAAAGTAAAGGGTATATTAGTTGGGGTGTTATGTGTAGCTATAGTGAGTGGTTGTGGTGCAAAAGTAAGTGATGTTGCATTAGTAAGTGATATTGGTGGCCACACGGTAGAGGCTAAAGCAGAGGTACAGGATTCTATTAGTTTAGTAGATGGTCGTACTGGTACGGAAGTGAAAAAGCTAGATTTATCGAGTCTAGGTTATTTTGAAGACGAAGCAAAATTTAAAAAATCGGTAACGAAGGTTGCTAGCGAGGTTGGAAAAAGCGTTGACAAAAAGATGGTCCCTTCACGTGTAGCACCTGATGGAAGTTGGCAAGAAGGAAAACCTTCTTATGAATTAATGGAAAAAGAATTAGTAGACAAATTATTAAACGTTGGCATGTGGGATTCTTCATATCAATTACCTATTGCTGAGAAAAAGCCTATCGCAACATTAAGTGATGCGCAAGGAAGTGGTACGGTAATTGGTAGATATGAAACGAATTTAGGTGGCTCAGCAGGTGGCCGTATTGAGAATATTCGCTTGTCAGCAGCGAGCATAAATGGAGTTGTATTAGCAAAAGGAGACAGTTTCTCTTTCAATGCATTAATTGGTGATACAACGCCAGATAAAGGATATCAACTAGGAAAAGAAATTGTAGATGGTAAATTAGTAGATGGATACGGCGGTGGTGTTTGTCAAACATCATCAACATTATACAATGCAGCAGATCAAGCTGGTTTGAAAATGGTAGAGAGAACGACACATTCTAAAACGGTAGGTTATGTTCCACAAGGAAGAGATGCTACAATTGCATATCCATACTTAGACTTAGTGTTTGAAAACACGAATGATGCACCTGTGAAACTTTATATGGGCATTCAGGGTGGAAAGTTAGTTGCCGAAGTACATAAAATGAAATAAGAGTTACAGCATACTGTTTTTGTAAAGTCACCTTTTCTGAAAGTTAGAAGAGGTGACTTTTTTATTATGAAAATAAAAATGTGTGTAAATTCTGACTTTTCATATTTACATAGGATGATTTTAGTTGTATCCTTCATAGTAACGGTTATATGAAATAGGAAAATATCGGGATAAGGAGATGGAGTAATTCATGGTACAAATTCATCCGAAAACACGTATTGGTCATGTTGAATTTAAAGTGCAAGATTTAGAGCGCCAAATTGCATTTTATGAGAATGTAGTAGGCTTAGAAGTAATTAAGCAAGAGGAGAATAAAGCATATTTATCAGGAAAAGGTGGAAAGAACACGTTACTTGTTCTTGAAAAATTAGAGGACGGGGTACTGCAAGAACCGCGTACGACTGGTATATATCATGTAGCCTTTTTAGTTCCGACTCGTGAGGCTTTTGCTTCGGCATTATTTGGTGTAATTCGTAATAAGAATGTAATTGATAGTCCGGCTGAGCAAGAAGGACGTTATACATATTCAAATGAAATTTTACCGATCTCAAGGTTTAATAGTGCAAGTGATCATACATATAGCGAAGCGTTTTATTTACAAGATTTAGAGGGGAATGGCATAGAAATTTATGCAGACCGCCCGCGTGATCAATGGAGAGAAGGACCAGGAGGAAGTACGCCGCTAGATTTAAAAGAACTGGCAACGCTCGTTGATTATGAGGTTGATGGATTACCTGCTAATACTGTCGTTGGGCACGTACATTTACGAATAGCAGATGTAGAGAAGTCACACGAGTTTTATGTAGAGACAGTAGGATTTGAAGTGCAACAGCGTGAAGATGACTGCTTATTCATTTCTGCAGGAGGATATCATCACCATATAGGTGCAAATACGTGGAACGGAGTAAATAATCCACACCCACCCGCACATGCAACTGGACTTAAAGTGTATACAATTGTATTACCACATAAAGAAGCGTTAGATGAAGTGAAAGAAAGATTAATAGAAAAACAACATAAAGTAAACGAAGGTACAAACGGATTTACAGTAGTAGATCCTAGTGGTATTACAGTGCAGTTTGAAATAGAGAAAGCATAAAAGAAGTCGGAAGGTGTATAATCACTTTCCGACTTCTTTTTGGTACGTAATCCAAGTAGCACAAGGGTTAAAAGGAAAGGATTTTAATAATTCCATTGCATATATACTCGTTGAATCGAATTCACCTTGAATGAAAGAATAACCGTGTTTACTTGCATACATAGCTTGTTTGAAAACGAGAAGTTTCAGTAAGGATAAATTTTCTGTAGTGTGAGTCCCACACCATCCTAGTTCTACCGTATTATCCTTTTCTGATGTATGGAGGAAAGAGTACGCAATAATTTTATTCTCTTCATCTATCATTACAAAGCTCCCATCTAGTAACACATCATCAGTTAAGATCTGTTCTTTCCAAGTTTCGAGCGGGTATGAGGCAACGGGATTTGCTAAGTGAGTATCCTCATAATTCGTTTTTACTAAGTGAGCTAGCTTTTCAAAGGAGCTATTATTGGATAGGATGATTGATAAGCTTTGTACATCATAATTTGAATGAAGCTTTGTATCGATAGCTATGATTTTGCGTACTTCTAATATCGGCATATATGTTCTTCGGATTTCCATAAAATTATGTTCTTCATAATAGGCTTTTAAATGAGCCGATGTTCCCCATATAGAGGTTTGTAATGGTAGTTTGAAGTTTTCTCGTTTTTGAATCTCGTTTAATAAAAATTGTTCAATGTGTACCTCTGAATAGAACGGATTTGTATACATTCGAAAGTATGTGCAGTATGGATGGAAGTTACTGTTCCACGTGAAAAAGACGCCTACTACATCTTTTTTATAGTAGGCAATATACACACATTTTGTTTTATTATCTCGTAATAAGTTAAATAGATAAGAGTCTTCATTGTATAAATCAATAAGTTGTTTTACTTTTAGCTCATTACTTCTACTATATTTCTCTATAACAAGATTATTTTCATCGGATGACTTCTTCATAGCTCAATCCAAAATCTTCTTACTACATTTCCATCTTCCTCAATGAAATCATCATCACGAAGCCCGCCGTTATGTAAAATTGTTTTTTCTGAAGCTGTATTCACTTCGTCGCAAACGACAAGTGCTTTCGTAATGTTTAATTCCTTCGTTTTTTCTAGCGATAATTCTAATAACTTCGTAGCATAACCTTTTCTTCTTTCAGAAGGGCGAATGCCATAACCGATATGACCTCCAGCGTTAAATAAATGCTCGGTTAAACTATGACGTATATTAACAGCTCCTACAATTTTATTTTCATCTGTAACGAGCCAATACGTAGAGTCTGGTACCCAAGATTCAGGGAGGTTTATTCCGTTATGCGCATCGAGCAATTCTTGAATCATAGCCGAAAAGTTAGAAGGGTCCTTTGAAATAACCCACGGAATCATCGTTTCACCGCTATCTTTCCATTCGTTATAAAAATCTAAGTATTCTTCTTGTAAATCGATAGTAGGTGTAAGTAAAGAGACGTTCATTGTTAGTAAGCTCCTTTATTTATTTAGTATGTATAAAAAAATACGGTATAAAATGTAAGCGTTTTCTTAACTTTCTCAACCTCGTTTCATGTAATCCACCTTTGTTTTTTAAGAAAATTAGTGGAGTTTTAAAATTAGAAGTTATTTATTTTATGTTAATATTTAAAATATTAACATAAAACGGTCGGAGTATTAAGTGTATTTTAGCAAAATTCCTTCATATCGATAAAAGGATGTGTGTGATAATTTTTGTTTTATCTATCTATAATGAATGAAAGGGGGAAGGGCTCGTGAGTGTAAATTTTGATTTGATTATACGAATCGGTGTTGCGGGTTTGTTAGGAGCAATAATCGGTATTGAAAGGGAAATTCGATCAAAAGAAGCGGGATTAAAAACACATTTCCTAGTAGCGGTAGGAAGTGCATTAATAATGGTCGTTTCGAAATATGCTTTTTCAGATATTATGAATGAGGAACATATGGCTCTTGATCCGAGCCGTATTGCAGCACAAGTTGTAAGTGGAGTAGGGTTTTTAGGTGCAGGTACAATTATTATTCAAAAACAGGCAGTGAAAGGATTAACGACAGCGGCTGGTTTATGGGCTACAGCAGGAATTGGATTAGCAATTGGGGCTGGCATGTATGTAGTAGGCATTGGAGCGACGATTCTAGTTTTAATTGGTTTAGAGATTGTGAGTCGTATTTTTAAGGTGCAATTTTTATTTCCGCAAAATATAACAGTGCAAATGTGTATAAATAAACATGAGGCGGTACAACAAATAGTAGAAACGCTACAAGTGAAAGGTATTCCAATACTGTCATATGAAGTGGAAGCTTTGCAGCGAGGTACAGAAATAGTTTATAAGGTAGGGATGCAGCTGAAAAATATATCGTCAGAAGAAAAGAATGAATTTATTCAGCATATGCAAGCATTACCGGAAGTTACGTTTATAAAGTTAAAATCATAGCGTTGAAAACGAGGATAGATATAGCAGGAATTTCGCTATTATCTATCTTTTTTGATATAAAATTCACATAAAGTCAAGTGTTAATTTTGCGCGGTATGGATACATATGTGAACGTTCCCTTATTTTTTCTCAATACAGAATAAAAAGTAAGAATAGTAAAATAATGGTGCGGGACACTAAAAAATGTAAGGTAGGGGAGAGCATGAGAGGCTATTCAAAAAAAGTGTTAGTAGGGGTAAGTTTTGCTAGTTTAATGTTAGGGAGTTTTCAAGGGAGCACATTGGCAGAAAGTAAAAAGGGAGAGCAAGTTTCTTATCGGAATGTGCTCAAAATGGAGCCAGTTGGTGTACAACTGCCAATGCAAGAATTAGCTCATCCATCAAAAGTGCTTGAAAATAAGTCTTTTGAGAAAAGGCTACAATTTGCTGATTTGTCGCAAAGGCCACCTGAAGTAAAAAAAGAAAGTAAGCAATTAGCTGCAGCGAAAACTTATACAATTGCTGAATTAAATCAATTAAACAATCAGCAATTAGTAGATCTACTCGTAACAATTGATTGGGAGCAAATTACGGGTCTATTTCAATTTAATAAGGATAGCCTTGCATTCTATCAAAATGATAGTAGAATGCAGGCAATTATTGATAAATTGAAGCAGCAAGGACAAGCTTATACGAAAGATGATTCCAAAGGGATTGAGACTTTAGTAGAGGTATTACGCTCAGGATTTTATTTAGGATTTTATCATGCGGAATTAAGTAAACTAAATGAGCGGAGCTATCATGATAAATGCTTACCTGCATTACAAACGATTGCGAATAACCCGAATTTCAAACTCGGTACGTTAGAACAAAATAGAGTAGTATCATCATACGGAAAATTAATAGGAAATGCTTCGAGTGATGTGGAAACGATAACATCAGCTGCAAAGATTTTTAAACAATATAACGATAATTTTTCTACATTGGTAGACAATCTTTCAGCTGGAAATGCGATTTACGATATTATGCAAGGTGTTGATTACGACATTCAATCGTATTTGTACGATACGAGAAAAGCACCGAAAGATACAGTATGGTACCAAAAAATTGATAGCTATATTAATGAATTAAGTCGTTTTGCTTTAATTGGAACGGTGACAGAGAAGAATGGTTGGTTAATTAATAATGGTATTTATTATACAGGTAGACTTGGTACGTTCCATAGTACAGGAACGAAAGGATTGCAAGTTGTAACGGACGCAATGAAAATGTATCCGTATTTAGGAGAGCAATATTTCGTAGCGGCTGAGCAAATTGCGACGAACTATGGCGGGAAAGATGCAAATGGAAATGTTGTGAATTTAGATCAAATACGAGAAGACGGGAAGAAAAAGTATTTGCCGAAAACGTATACGTTTGATGATGGGGCAATTGTTTTAAAGGCTGGAGATAAAGTGACAGAAGAAAAAGTAAAACGTCTATATTGGGCGGCAAAAGAAGTAAAGGCACAATTCCATCGTACAGTTGAAAGTGATCAACCTTTAGAAAAAGGAAATCCTGATGATGTATTAACGATGGTTATTTATAATAGTCCAGCTGAATATCAATTTAATCGTCAATTGTACGGATATGAAACGAATAACGGTGGCCTTTATATAGAAGGAACAGGTACGTTCTTTACTTATGAACGTACGCCAGAAGAAAGTATTTATAGTTTAGAAGAATTGTTCCGACATGAGTTTACTCATTACTTACAAGGTAGATATGAAGTACCAGGGCTTTGGGGACAAGGTAAGATGTATGAGAATGAGAGATTATCTTGGTTTGAAGAAGGGAATGCGGAGTTTTTTGCGGGGGCAACGAGAACGGATAATGTTGTACCGAGAAAGAGCATTATAGGAGGAATATCTTCAAATCCAGCAGAACGTTATACGGCAGAGCGAACGTTAAATGCAAAGTATGGAACGTGGGATTTCTATAATTATTCATTCGCTTTACAATCGTATATGTACAATAAGAGATATGATATGTTTGACAAAGTTCATGATCTTATTAGAAAAAATGATGTAACAGCATATGATGCATACCGCTCTGCATTAAGTAAAGATGCGAATTTAAATAAAGAGTATCAAGACTATATGCAAATGTTAGTCGATAACCGAGAGAAATATAATGTTCCATTAGTATCAGATGATTATTTAGCAACTCACGCACCAAAACCAGTTTCAGATATTGCGGCAGAAATTACAGCAGAAGCAAAATTAAGTAATGTATCAGTTAAGAAAAATAAATCACAGTTCTTTAATACATTTACACTGCAAGGAACGTATACAGGTACTACTGCAAAAGGGGAATATGAAGACTGGAAAACAATTACACAAAACGTAAATGATACGTTAAAACGTTTAAGTGCAAAAGAATGGACAGGCTATAAAACAGTAACAGCTTACTTTGTAAATTATCGTGTGAATGCATCAGGACAATTTGAATATGATGTTGTATTCCATGGTATGAATACAGAAGAAGGTGCTGTGAATAAAGCACCAGTTGCGGTTATAAATGGTCCATATAACGGAAATTTAAATGAAATAATTTCGTTTAAAAGCGATGGATCAAAAGATGAAGATGGAAAAATTGTTGCTTATAAATGGGAGTTTGGTGATGGTACTGTAAGCAATGAACAAAATCCAACTCACGTGTATACAAAAGAAGGAACGTACACGGCAAAATTGACAGTAACAGACGACAAAGGATTAACGAATACTGTTACAACGAATGTAACGGTTCAAAAGAAAGAAGATAACAGTGTAGAAAAAGAGCCAAATAATTCATTCCAAACAGCAAATAAACTGCAATTAAATCAAGTTTTACGTGCTAGTTTAGGAAATGGTGATACGAGTGATTACTTTGAAATAAATGTGGAAACTGCGAAAAACCTACAAATTAATGTAACGAAGGAAAATAATATCGGAGTAAACTGGGTTCTTTATTCAGAAGCGGATTTAAATAATTATGTTACGTATGCCCAGCAAGAAGGGAATAAGTTAGTAGGAAGTTACTACACATATCCAGGAAAATATTATTTACATGTGTATCAGTATGGCGGGGGAACAGGGAATTATACAGTAGAAGTGAAATAGCAAAAGAGAAATTGTCTTTCAATGAATGGAAATTAATTTAAGTCTATATCAAGTAATACAGGTTACAATATCAGTTATGAAGATAAAAATTGGTATCTTTATGAATGTTAAAAATTTAATATTTAAAATAAAAAATAACTATAGGTAATGTATCTAATGATATTAAGAAATCAAGTATCAAGAGATCTTATCTTGAAGTTAAGTAGACCTAATCAGTAAATGAGATACAATCGATGAATTATGATTTCATAGAGATGTGAGCAAAGTAATAAAATTCAAGTATATTTGATTTAATTAAAGGACTAGAGTATATCCGTAAAAACAGATATACTCTAGTCCTTATTACGTTTAATTTATTCACGAAATCAAGATGATTAATGAGTTAAGTAGCGGCATTTTTGAAATTTATTTTATAAGTTAAATAGAAAAAAATTTATTTGAATAATTCCTTCATATTAGCAAGGGATACTAATGGAAAATCGTGTACCTTGGCCTAATTTACTCTCTATTTCTATATCACCGTTTAATTCTTTAATAATACTATAAGCAATCATAGTACCAAGCCCAGTTCCTTTTTCTGTTGTTGAATAGAATGGTAAAGCAATCCGCTTTATTTGTTGAGAGGACATTCCAACCCCTGAATCAATAATATCGATTATAATATTACCTTTAATTTTCTGTATATTTATTTGTAATACTCCACCATTTATCATGGCCTCAATTCCGTTTTGTATGATGTTGTTTAGACAGATCCTGAATTTTTCGGGGTCTCCATTTATATAAAAGGAATTTGTACTATTTTGTATTATTTCAACTTTGTATGATAGAGCGAGTGGTGAAATAGTGTCTTTCACTTGATTTAAAATATGATTAATATCTATTTTCTCTTTTAGGGTGTTCTGTGGTTTTGTTAAAGATAAATAGTTATTAATAGTAGATTGTATATGTTGCATTTCAATTAACATGATTTCTAAGTACTGATTCTGAGGTAGCTTAGAGGCATGTTTTTCATTTAACAATTGAGTGAATCCATGTACTGTGGTTAGTGGATTGTGGATTTCGTGTGCAATGGACGCGGCTAGTTCGCTAGCTATATAAAATTTTTCAGCCCGTTGCAGCTTTTCTTTCATTTTATATTTCTCAATCATTCCCTCAATTAAATACACTGATAATAATACTGTAAATATATTAATGATTATATAATTTAATAAAAATTCTATGAGAGTAGAGTCAATTTTACCACCTGTATTTATTTGAGTTACAATACCGCAGATAGAAAGTGAAGTTGTACATACTAAAATAAGAAGCAAGCTTAATAATATCTTTTTTTCTTTAACATACATTGGTAATAAGTAACGAAAGAGCATTGTTATAACAGAAATAATAGTAAAGATAATAAATGATGGAAGAACTCCATTTCCGCCTAAGAAAAATCGATAAGAAAGATATAAAATTCCTATAAAAACAATGTTTTTTGTATTTCCATATAGAAAAACTAATATGATAGGAATAAAACGTAAATCATAAATAAATCCAGCATGTAAATGAAAAGGAAAAGTCATGCAAAAAATAATAGCAATGGAGGAAAGGATAGAAATCAATATATTATTACATGTTTTTTTTTCTTTAAATTCTAGCCAAAATACGTGGTAGCTAAGGATACAAATTATTATTATAAAGGTATTTAATAAAAGAGTAGATATTCCCATAGGTTTGCATCTCCGATAGTTTGTATATTGGATTATGTATGAGTTAAACTTAGATGTTTAGTTATCAGTAGACTTTCTATCTAAAAAAGGAAGAGCGCTTGAAAAAGTACTATAATATTACTTTTATCCCGCATTAACGGGCAGTAAGACCCCCACCTCAAAATTAAGCGGAAGCAAAGAAGTTAGGTAGGGGATCAACTGCCTGTAAAAGCCCGATTGGTTCAACTAATAATCAGTGGGGGATGAACAAAACCCCACTGATTAAAGTTTCGCTTTATTAGAATTGATAAGGACGTTAGGAAAAATAATAGATAAAAAAATCTACTTAGATATTTATACATATGAAACTAGAAATTGACTTTTGTATAAGGAAAACTAGGATTGAGTTACTAATAAAATAATAGGATTTTAAGTATGAATATTCTATGAAAAAATATATTTTGTGGATTCTATTTGTAGCCTTCGTTATATTAACATGGAATATACCAAATTATAAAGTGTAAATTTCAAAATTTTTCATTAGTATATTTTATCTAAAATGGAAACGCTATTTATTTGAGTGCTTGGTACTTAATTGTATGAATTCTCGTTAAAAAGATTTTGAAATTTACATGTTTTTTATGAATCATAATACTGTAGCTTTATCAATGTGAGTTTTTCAGTAACTATTAAGGTGTAAAGTTAAAATATATAGGTTTAAAGATATGAATTATTACATAAAAACGCACCTGAAAAAGAATGTATGATGGTAATAGATTACAAACATCAAGGGGGAACTTAAAATGAAGTTAAATAAACTAGTGCTTAGTTGTGGAGTAATTTCAGCATTAACACTTGGTGTGTTAGGAAATAATACTTATGCTGAAGAAATACACAAAACGAATGATACAATTCATATAGTCGAACATGTTCCTGTAGACTTATTATTAACTCAAACAATGGATTATAGTGGAGAGGCTGTAACTTCTTTTGTATATAATGGGAGTGGAAATTTAAGCTTCTTTATGAAAAATAATGGCCAAAATACAATGGGATATAGTGTGAAAGGTCCAAATATGGAGCTAATTGTTGGTGGTTATATAAAACCTGGAGAACAAAAAATTAATGTTACAAATGTACGGAATGCTTTATCTCCATTACCAATTGGAACATATAAAATTTACGTTTCAAATGATGGTTCTAAGGGACAATTCCAAGTTGCAGTAAGATCTATGAATTAAATTTAAAACGCTTTGTTTATAAGTTAATTTAGTTTTTACTTACTAGAAAGTAACTATATTAAATCGAGAATTACACATAAAAATAAAAACGAGCACCTTATGTAATTACGAGAGGGTGCTCGCTTTTTACTATTAAACAGAAGAGAATTGTTTTCAACAATTTATAAATACATTTTGATATTTTTATAGCTAAATTACATAGGAAGCTAGAAAAAACCCCTTATATAAGTGGTTTTTTCTAGCTTTAGGCTATACATTTAAAATTAGGCTAAGTTAAAGTAATAAGCATTTTATTTGTTTTGATTATTTTGGTTCTGGATAATGATTGTAGTACGAAATTCTAATAAATTCTTGGTATACATTTGTTAATTTAGCAGCTCTAAGGGCATCATTGAATTTTTGCATACGGACACTACCTTGAGCATAGCCTCCACCAGGAACATAAGGGTTTCTAGCTTCAAAGTCATCCATAAAGTCTTTTAATTTTTTATAGTCCTGAGATTGATAAAAAGCAGCAGCTTCTTCGGGAGTGACATCAAAGTAAGAAGCTGATGTTGAGTTATAAGAAGCTGATGTTGAGTTATAAGAAGCTGCTTGAGCAGTAGGTGTTTCTAGCATAGTTGCAGCCCCACCCAACATAGTAAGCGCCATAGAAGATACAATAATTTTTTTAAACATAATAAAACCTCCACGTAGAGTATTTGGATTAATAGTAATCCTGTAACCATTATAGTTACAACGAAAACGATTATCAAATGCAATATTGCATAATTCATTATTTGAACGAGAAGTCTCCTTTATCTCTACATGGAGAAGTCTAGTAGGAGATTAATAGATTAAAAGAAGTTTACATAGCATTGAGGTTAAACAGAAAATGAAATAAAAAGGATATTTTAATTGAGGAAAGTTAAAAGGATCTGTTATTAAAGACAGTGATTTTTTAAAAAGGTATGACAGTTACCAGCTAGAGAGACCATTATAGGGGAGCTAGCTACGTTTATTGGTGTTGAGAAATACATAATATATGCTGTCTGTATAAGATAAAATGAAGAAACATTTCTTTTGGATTTTACAATATGTGTAAGGGGAATCAAGATTTTGATTTGTACTTAAACAAGGGAGAAAAGTATTACTATTTAAGTAACAAAGAATGTTAAGTCTCATTCAAAATCATGTAATAGACTATAAAATAATCCTTTTAAAACAAAATATAGTTTGGCTAAAAATTAGAGGGCATCAATTCATTGGAACAGTAAAAGCTGTTTATTGGATTGGTGTCTTTTTTTGTTTAAGAACGAGAATACATTTTCTCAACAGGACAAATGGTAAATATCTATAAGTACTACTTATAAGGATAATTGGAAAATAGAAATTAATAATAAAGGGGAATGCGAAATGACAACATTAATATCTAATAGAGATCTAGCTAAAATCCGAGAGGAAGATGTAGATGTATTAAAGGTAATGGCACATCCCGTTCGATTAAAAATTGTAAATGAATTAATGCACCATAAACTGTGTAATGTTACACAGTTGACAGAAATATTAGGACTCCCACAATCCACTGTTTCACAGCATCTATCAAAATTAAGGGGAACTGTGCTCCGTGTAGAAAGACGAGGATTAGAGATGCATTATTATATTGATAATGTTAAGGCTCGCCGGATTGTAGGAATTCTAGGTTTGTAGCTTCATAATTCTTAAAAAGAGCACTTTTCAAAAGTGCTCTTTTTAAGATGGACATTAGGAATTGAAAGAGGCATCAATGATAATTTAGAAGGAGTGTGCTTTTTCTTAAAATAAAAGATAATTATTTACATTGTTTAATAATTACTTGATATATTATTAATTTGGTTACCTTACAAAAATGTAAGATTGTTTTAATTGACACTCATATATATAAGTAACTATACTAGTTACACAATGTTGGTGAATATATGTAATAGTCTCAATCTATAAGTGTATGCCGAAGGGTTCTTTTCGGAATGATAATTCTATACTAGATTCTTTATCTTATAATAGTGATGACGCCAACTTAATCTATACTTTATTCGAATTCATATTATTTAAAGATTAACTATATTTTACATAATTTACCGACTTGTAATAATTTTTTAGAGGTGCTAAATTTTGAAGAACAAATTAATTGCTACAGGAATTCTTGCTGGAAGTTTACTATCTTATTCTACTATTATTTTTGCAGATACTCACAAATTTCCAGATGTTCCTGCATGGGCTGACAAATCCGTTAATTATTTAGTTGATAAACAAGTATTGAGTGGTTATCCAGATGGAACTTTTGGTTCAAGTGATACACTAGATAGAGCTTCTGCAGCAACCATTATGACAAGGGCTCTTGGTATACACATTGATTTAAATGCAAAACCATCTTTTAAAGATTCACAAAACCACTGGGGAACCCCTTATATCGCCGCAGCTGAAAAGGCAGGAATAATTAAAGGTGAAGGAAATGGAATATTTAATCCTTCTGGAAAAGTTACTCGTGCTGCTATGGCTACTATGCTAGTGAATGCATATAAACTACAAAATAAAAACACTAGCAATGGACAAAGTAAATTTGAAGATTTAAAGGGACATTGGGGTGAAAAGTTCGCAAATACTTTAATTGATTTGAAAATTTCAGTTGGTACAGATAATGGTTGGCAACCAAATAGGTTCATAACACGCGCTGAAGCTGCACAACTAACCGCAAAAACAGATATGCTTCAATATAGTCAAAGTAATCCTTTAGAAAATAAGACAATAATTATTGATCCCGGACATGGTGGCGCAGATCCTGGAAAAGACACAAAGGGATTACCTGAAAGTAAGATTGTACTTGACACTTCTTTACGTCTACAACAATTGCTTGAAAAACATACACCATTTACAGTTTTACTAACTCGTGAATCTGATACTAGACCTGGACATGATCAAAAAAGCTCTTTACAGGAACGTGTTAAATTTGCTAAACAAAATCAGGGGGATATCTTTATAAGTGTTCATGCAAATGCTTATAATGGTAATGCAAAAGGGACAGAAACATACTACTATAAATCTTCTAAATCTGAAAAAACAAATCCTCATGTGGAAGAAAGTCGTGTTTTAGCTGAAAAAATTCAAACCCGATTAGTAGACGCTCTTCAAACACGTGATAGAGGCGTTAAACATGGAGATCTTCATGTTATAAGAGAAAATGAAATGCCAGCTGTGTTAACGGAACTTGCTTTTATAGATAATGGTATTGATTACAGTAAGTTATCTACAGAAAACGGAAGGCAGGTTGCAGCAGAAGCCATTTATGAGGGGATTTTAGATTATTATGAATGGAAAGGGAATAATGTATCTGAATATAGGTTGCAATAAGTA
Source organism: Bacillus sp. 01N45 (assembly GCF_056399205.1). NCBI lineage: Bacteria > Bacillati > Bacillota > Bacilli > Caryophanales > Bacillaceae > Bacillus > Bacillus sp. 01N45. The sequence continues at coordinate 282,456 of NZ_JBFTQW010000004.1, read as the reverse complement.
AATGAAAATATAGTAATTCTCGAAATAAAGAATTCTATAATTTTTTTACATTTTTTTAAACAACAATTTTAAATGTGTATTTAAAATTGTTGTTTAAATCGTTATTATGTGTTTTAATAATATTGATAATGGTTATCAGTAAAAAAAGAGATGGAAATTAGAAAAACAAGTGTTGATAGTTATTGTCATAAAGATTAATAAATTTCTACATTGTAAAGTTATGAACCTATCTCTAGTATTGAGAGCTAAAAGTAATATGTTTATACCTTTTAAATGTTTAAGAAGGAGTGGATGTCTGTATGAAAAAAGCAAAAGGAATAGCTAAAAGTGTTGCGGTAGCGTCCGTTATTATGTCTGGATCACTTGGTGCACAAGCAACATCTGCATTTGCAGATTCTAAAGGAACTGTAGAAAATCTTCAAAATGGTGGAAAAGTCTATAATAGTTTTAAAACTACTTATGACATGAAGCAGAATATCAAAAATTCAATAAAGGTTTCTTTTATTGAGGATCCTTATGCAGATAAAAAAATCGCAATTGTTACAACAGATGGTAGTAATATAGATGCTAAATATACAATTAATGGCGGATTCTATAACGCAGGTTTAAAATGGCCATCGGCTTATCATACTGAAGCAGAAATAACAAGTGGTGATAGCGCTCAATTCCATAAAGCTGCCCCAGTTAATACAATGACTTCAGCAAAGGTTACTTCTGAAGTAGGGTATACACTTGGCGGAAGTGTTAAAGTTGGGGTAAATGATAAAGGCCCAAATGCTGATGCAAGTATTACAGGTAGCTTTGCTTGGAAAGAAAGTGTATCTTATGATCAAGTAGACTATAAAACGGTATTAGAGACTCACACAGATAAAAAATTAAATTGGAAAGTAGGATTCCAATCATTTAATTACCCGGAGTGGGGAATTTATAATCGTGATTCATTTAATACTTTCTACGGTAATCAACTATTTATGAAATCACGTAGTTATAATGAAGGAACGAATAATTTTGTTTCAAAAGATACAGTACCAGCTTTAACAGGATATGGTTTTTCTCCTAATGTAGTAGCAGTTATTACTGCAGATAAAACAGAATCTACATCTGATTTAAAAATAACAAATCGTAGAATATCAGATCAGTACAATATCGAATGGGTAAGTTCGAAATGGTGGGGAACAAATAATAAAGATACATATAATGAGTTCTTTACAAACAACTATAAGTTAGACTGGAAAAACCATCAAGTTACTCTTGATAACCAAAAAGCCCTTGAAGAACAAATGAGTAGTATCAACAATGTGAATAACCAACTTAACAAAGGCAAAGGGAAATTATCTTTTTCAATGAATGGAAATCAGCTCAAAGCGACATCTAGCAATGCTGGTTATGGTATTAGTTACGAGGATAAAAATTGGGGTATCTTTGTGAATGGTGAAAAGATCTATACGTTTAATGAAAAAACAACTGTAGGTAATATTTCGAATGACATTAACAAATTAAACATCAAAGGACCTTATATTGAGATTAAACAAATCTAATCAGTAAATGAATTGCAAATGAAAGGGCCAGAGTTTATCTGTAAAGATAGATAAACTCTGGCCCTTATTATTTTTTTCATTCTTATACGCAATTAGAAAAGAACGTGAGGTATTTGAAAGCTATTCATGCCACGCAGGGAGATATTGTTTTAAGTAGGGTGTTTATTTTTATTTCATTTTTAAATGAATTCTTTGTATGATGACATAGGGTAGGCGATGTTCAGGAGATGTTTCTTTTTAAGGAGTATGTTGTGTGGCGAATAGTTTAAAGTAAGCAAGTCTTCATCGGTTGTTAAGTTATTACTTTAAATATATAATTAAACTTCATTAAAAAGATACTCTATTCAAAGTCCTTAGTGGATTTTTGAAGTGAAATATATATTATTTGAGGTGTGTGAAATGGGGAAATCTCGAGAGCAGACGATGGAAAATATTTTGAAGGCTGCTAAGAAAAAATTTGGAGAGCGTGGTTATGAAGGTACGAGCATACAAGAAATTGCAAAAGAAGCGAAAGTGAATGTTGCTATGGCTTCTTACTATTTTAATGGGAAAGAAAACCTATATTATGAGGTGTTTAAGAAATATGGTCTTGCTAATGAGTTACCTAATTTTCTTGAGAAGAATCAATTTAATCCTATTAATGCTCTAAGAGAATATTTAACAGTCTTTATTACACATATAAAAGAAAATCCTGAAATTGGCACATTGGCATATGAGGAGATTATTAAGGAAAGTGCAAGATTAGAAAAGATTAAACCGTATTTTGTAGGTAGTTTTGAACAGTTAAAAGAAATATTGCAGGAGGGGGAGAAACAAGGAGTATTTCATTTCTTCTCTATAAATCATACGATACATTGGATCACTTCTATTGTTTTATTTCCAAAGTTTAAAAAGTTCATTGATTCTTTAGGACCAAATGAATCGAATGATACAAATTATGAATGGATGCCAGAAGATTTGGTGAGCAGAATTATTTCTGCTTTAACAGATAAGCCTAATATGTAAATTACTCATTGTTTATGAATCCTAATTTTTCTGTTAAAAAGCCTAATTTCTCAATGGATTGTAGAGAAATTAGGCTTTTTTGGACACTTCATTCAAATACTTTATAGACTAATGGCTTGATTTATTAATGATTCGAGTGGAGTTACATAGATATAGTTTTCGTTGCAACGGTTTGTTGAAATGCCTTATCATGCTCAACAATAATCATTGTGGGATTAAATTGTTGAATCAGCTCTTCAATTTGCATACGTGAATAAATATCTATAAAGTTTAATGGTTCATCCCATATATACATATGGGCTTTTTCACATAAACTTTTAGCGATAAGCAGTTTTTTCTTTTGTCCACCAGAATAATGAAATATATCTTTCTCAAATTGAATTCGGTCAAAATCCATCTTTCGTAGGATGGATTTAAATAATGTCTCATCAATCTTGTGCTCTTCAATAAAATTTGAAAGCGATCCTTTCAAATGAGAAGTATCTTGTTGGACATAGGAGATGGTGAGTCCTGTACCTAAAGTAACTGAACCTGTATGCTGTATCGGATACCCTAGAATTAGTTTTAGGATACTGCTTTTCCCGCTCCCATTTTTGCCATCAAGCACAATTCGGTCACCTTGTTCAACTACGAAGTTAATTGGCTCATTCACGACTTGTTCATCGTACGTAACAGACACGTCAGCCAAAGTAACTAATTCATTTGACTTGAACTTTAATGCTTCTAATTTTAATGACTCAGTTTTCTCCACATTTTTTAGTAATTTTGACTTTTCTTCAATAGCTTTTTGTTGCCTTGATTCTAGGTTTTTTGCCCTTTTCATCATCTTGGCTGCTTTATGTCCTACAAATCCCTTATCCAACTTAGAACCTGAATTCCTTGTTCCATTTTTTGAAGCTTCTACATCATGAGACCAACTTGCTGAACGCTTGGAAGACTGTTTTAATCTTCCTATGTCTTTTTGTAGACGATCATTTGTAGCCTCTTCGTGCTCTTGCTGTCTATCGAAATTTAATTTCCAAGAAGAATAGTTCCCGCTTTGAACTTCAATATTTGCTCTATTTATAGATAAGATATGGTCAACGCATCCATCTAAAAAGACTCTGTCATGTGAAATTAAAATAAACCCTTTTTTCTTCCTTAGATAATCAGAGACTATTTTTCGTGCATCCGTGTCTAGGTGGTTTGTTGGTTCGTCAATTAATAGGAATTGGCCCTCATTTAAAAACAGTGCAGCAAGCAACACCTTTGTTTGTTCTCCATTTGATAAAGTTTTAAACGGTCTGTACATGACCTCGGCATCAACATTTAAATAGGATATTTCACGTAGAAATTCCCAATCTTCTGCTTGGGGACAAATTTCTTCAAGGATTTCATGAGTGAATTTGTTCTTATCTGCAACAGTGTAGGGGAAGTAATTGAATTCTACCGAAGCAAGGATTTTTCCACTATACTCGTAATTTCCTAATAATAAATTAAAGAATGTCGTTTTACCTCGTCCGTTTCTACCGATAAATCCTAGTTTCCAATCCGTATCTATTTGAAAGTTTACATCTTCAAAAATATTATCAAAGCTACCTGGGTATGAAAAAGTTAAGTCTTGAACTTTTATCATTGACATAATAATTCCTCCTTTATATATCGAAACGTTTCATATAAAGTCGGAACATCCATCCATTTTTTAATTTCTCTATATAAGTTTGATGGATATTAACGACTTATATAGAGCATTACATGTGTAACAATAGTATCTGAATTAGCCATTTTTTTCGCTCCTTTATTTGTTAGGTAAATTTAGCGATTAATAAATTTTAACTTACATAAAAGGGAATAAAAAAATCCCCCGATTTTTAATCGGAAGGATTAGTCTGTCGCTTAAGTAAGTACTTATTAATCATTTGAATCATGACAAATAAAGTATGAAATGAATTATAAAAATGGATAGACTAACCCTATATTTTGTAGTTTGAAGTTATAAAATTCAACTTAAAATATAAATTAGTTAATCATTATTCATCCATCATTCCTTTCATCATTCTATTTTTAGAGTAACATTCTTTTTTGGGAGATGCAATATCATCTTCACTTAATGCAATATCATCTTCACTTAATGCTAGATCATTTATATTTCTTTGGTTAGGTCGATATAACATTACATCTTTCTTATAAACATCTTATTTTTGTTCAAAATGTCACGTCTTTTGTCCATTAAAAGGGGAGGTATTTGAAATTGACAGCACCCTTCACTGTAACTATAATAGTTACAGTGAGTTAGGTCATTTAATTCGAATTTCTAAATTAATGATAGTATATTACCCTTCTTTCTAAGTGTGACAATAAGCGAATAACTATGTTGCTATGGAAGTTTAGATTCTATCTTATATTCAAAGAACAGCTAAGTTGTATTATTCAAATTTACGATGAGTAAATACCGAAAAATAACATTTTCCATCGTATTCTTTTTGGAATGCTTAGTTAAAAAAGAAGAAATATCTGCAGAAAGTAAATCAGGCTGTGGTATGTAGAAAGAAATCCTATAAAAAGTTCATAATATGGAATAATAAGTAAGTTCATTTTGATGAATACGAGCAGTGCAGCATCAGGTCATTTTTAATAAAAATCTAGAAAAAATTAAGAAGGTGAGTCCGTTGCGTAAACATTCACATGTGCAATTTTATGTATTGATATTAGCTCTACTAGCTTATTTAAGCTTTTGTTTTATATTTTTATTTGTTTTTCCGAATCATTATTTTGTATCAGATTTTAATATACGACTATCATCCTTAGTTGTTGAAACTACTGTATTTATCTCATTACTTTACTCTATGGTATCAAGAAAAATTAAACTAGGAGTCTTTTGGGTTTGTATTACTATTGCAATAGGGTGTTTCTTGATAGGGAATTTTATATCTGCTTTTCAAGTACTTAATGTAGAATTACCAATAGAAAATTTTAATATCTCTGATGTATTTTTGTTGTTTTTCTTATTCTTCTTTCTCCTTGCGTTCTTTTATAAAATCATTATGGAATGTAACAAGTGGGAAAAAGCGTATTTAATTTGTGATTTATGTATTGTTGTTACTGCTATTTTTACCTTAGAATGGTACCTATTTAATAAACCTTCTGCAAATATCTTATTCTTATCAATTGGAGATGTTTTTCTTTCATTTATTTTCCCAATTATAGATCTATTGCTTCTATTACTAGGAGTTAGCCTTATTTTTCGACCAGCAATTTTTAATGCGAAAAGTAAATTATTTATTTTTATCTTAGTATTAACTGGCTTGTCTATTACGGACTATTTATATTTCTATTTACAAGATGATTTATCACATCGTTCACTTATATTATTAAGGTGTTTGTATAGAGTTTTTCTATTATTTATTGCCATTGCTGCTACTATTCCAAGGAGTACATCTTCTAGAAGAGATTACTTTATTATTAATCCGACATTTGGAAAGAAACTTCTTGTCATATTTCCTTATCTTTCAGTTGCAATTTTAATTGGTTTTACTTTCAAAGAGCAAACTTCTTCCTCTACACTGATTACGGGAAATTGTATTGCCTTTGTATTTGTACTGATTCGTCATACAATTGTACGAATGCAAAACAAAGATTTAACCGAAACATTAAAAGTGTTTAATAATCAATTAGAGCAAAAAGTATCTAAAAGAACAGCAGATTTAATAAAAAAATCTAATGATTTGGTGAAAAATCAAGAGAGGTTTAAGTCTTTATATGAGTACCATCCAGATCCTATATTAACAATTGATTCAAATGGTACCGTATTAAATATAAACCAGTCTGGAAGTATGTTATTAGGAAAAGACAGTGCAGCATTAATAGGAAAAGAGTGCTTTTCTATTTTTTTAGATGAAGATAAACCTGAATTGGAAGTAGCTCTAAAGATGGGGAAACGATGTAGTTCGTCTGCGTTACAGTTACGTGTGAAAAATAATAATGAGAAGGATATACATTTTTGGTACGTTACTATTGTTCCTATCATGATAGAAGGACAAACTTTTGGGAGTTATATAATGGTAAAAGACATAACGAGGATGAAGCAACAACAGGATGAGATAAACTATCTAGCATTTCATGATACAGTGACGGGGATTGGAAATCGAATATTCTTCCAACAAGAATTAGACAGATCTATTGAGCGTGTACAAAAAACACAGGATAAGTTTGGACTTCTGTATATAGATTTAAACCGCTTTAAGACCATTAATGATACACTGGGGCATGCAATTGGTGACAGTGTTTTAAAAGAAGTTGCCAAACGTTTTAGGACATGTCTGTCACCAGCTATTCCTTTAGCAAGAATAGGGGGAGATGAGTTTGCAATCATTGTCCATAACAAAACAGAGCAACAGCTATTAGATTTGTGCGAAATATTATTTCGTATAACTGAAGAACCATTTGTAATAAATCAACACAGCTTTTATTTATCCCTTAGTATAGGAATAGCGTTGTATCCATTTGGAGGAACAAATGCCACAACACTTTTACAACATGCTGATATTGCTATGTATAGTGCAAAGGAAGAAGGTAGCAATGCTGTTTGTATATACGACGAGACATTATCTCTAAAAATAACAAGACGATTACAATTAGAGCAAGATTTACCGAATGCAATTGAAAATAATGAGTTGTTTTTATTGTACCAACCACAAGTTGATAGTAAGGCAGGAAAGGTTATTGGTGCAGAGGCATTAATACGTTGGCAACATCCAGAGCTGGGGCTAATTTCACCTTTTGAGTTTATACCTATCGCGGAAGAAACATCACAGATTATTACAATTGGGAAATGGACGCTACAGCAAGCGTGTTCACAACTGAAAGAATGGCATTCTGCAGGTTATACAAATCTAAAAATGGGGATAAATTTATCAGCTATAGAGTTTGAACAGAAAGATTTTGTTCAAACGATTATATCTACCATAGAAGAAATAAGAGTACCAGCTAATTTGATTGATTTGGAATTAACAGAGCGAATTGCCATGGTAGATGAAAAAGAAACTTTATTGAAGTTAAAAGCATTAAAATCATATGGTGTACATTTATCAATTGATGATTTTGGTACAGGATATTCTTCATTAGCATATCTACCTTTATATCCAATTGATACTTTGAAAATTCCAAGAGAATTTGTGAATAGGATTGGAACTTCGAATGATGGAGATGAAATTATACAAACTATTATTTCGCTAGCTCATACTTTAAATATGAAAGTGATTGCGGAAGGAGTAGAAACGAAGAAACAATTAACAGTGTTACAACAAAATGCATGCTATTTAATTCAAGGCTATTATTACAGTAAACCTGTAAATGAAGATGAGTTTCTCAAGTTTTTAAGCAGGGAATAAGTGAGAACTATGTACTTGTGAAGTAAAGGGAAAAGAAGTTCTACCTATATTAAGTAGAACTTCTTTTTTAGTTAACTAGCAGTTAGGTTTCCAAAATATTTTGCATTAAGATGTATCATTACTCAAGCTGTTATCTTGTTCTTAAGTGATTCCTTTTTCATGACTTGTCTTCTCGTCAAGAAATTTGAAGGGATCGTATTAAAGGTGCAGGTCATACTGTCTAAAGTTATTTTATTATTTATCGTTTATTACATTTGAAATGACTTTTAATGTGTATATAAGCATGTGATAAGTAAATTAAATAAACAAAAGGCCCTGTAAAAAATACAGGGCCGGATACAGGGTTAAGGGAACGCATAGTTTCTTATTAATATATTAGCATAAACTTTTCATGTAGCTACATAAGAGTTTTGACAACTTTAAGAACAAAATAGAGTGTTTGTAAGAATAAATACACTAATTTAAATTAGAATTGTGATTTAAATTAGTGTGGTTATAATGTGAAAAAACAGATGAGTATTTTAATCATAATAACTTTTAGGAATGTATATGTAAGAAATATTTTTTGATTAGATTAAAAGTGAACTCTGACTAGTTATTATATGTTATACCCAAATAACTTTAAGTTTTCTCCAGAGTCTGAAATTATCTCTTCGAACTGAAATCCTACTTTTTCTAAAAGATTTCCTGAATTGATGTTATCAATAGTAGTAATTGCTACAATTCGTTTCAGCGCGAGCTTTTGTACACCGTAGTCGATTACAGCAGAAGCTGATTCAAAGCCATACCCCTTCGAACGGAATTTCTCTAAAAAGGCAAAACCGATATCGACATCTTCTAATGAATCTCTTTTAATAAGTCCGCACATACCAAGTGGAGTGAAATCTTCTTTTCGTTCAACTAAGTAAAGACCAAATCCCATTTTATTATACATATCAACTGGTCCGTTTAAGATGTATTTTTTTGCATCTTCTAAGTTTTTAATCCTTTTATCACCAATAAACTGAATCCAGGCAGGATCGTTTACTAATTCAAGAATAAATGGAGCGTCTTTTATATGAAACCAGCGAAGAACGAGTCGTTCAGTTTCAAGAACTATCAAGCTATTGCACCACCTTTAACATTTATAATAATTAGTATGGAGTGTGTAATACGAAATCGCAACATATTTTAAAATAGTCCTGCTTGTTCACATAAAGTTCGTTTGTTTTGTATAAAGGGATATCCTATAATTGAAATTGATTGTAAAGAGTGAGATGCTTATACAATGACTCCTAGGTGACTAGGAGTTTTTACTATATAACTATCATTATTACTAAATATGACACACTACACATTCTACTCAAGGAGGTACATAATGAAGAAATTATATAATGCATCGTTTACGTATTTGATTATCGGTTTATTATCAGGAATTTTCGCCAGGGAGTATGGAAAGTATAAGGGGATTTTAGGTTCTACTTTGTTAAATTTATTGCATACACATACACTTGTACTTGGCTTTTTCTTCTTTTTAATTGCTTTAGGATTAGCAAAAGTATTCGCGTTTCATGAAGCGAGAAGTTTTAATAAGTGGTTTGTTGTACATAATATCGCATTAATTTTAATGTTAGGTTCATTGGCCGCAAGAGGGCTTCTTCAGTTAAATGGAGCGGACTTTAAAGGATTAACTTATATTGTTGGGTTTTCTCATTCGCTGATGGCAGGTACTTTAATTTGGTTTATGTTGTTAATAAAGAAGTCATTTAAAATGTAGTTTTATAGTAAAGAACTTGCGATAGGTATTGCAAGTTCTTTTTGTTTATTCGACAGTATGAAACTTGCATATGTATAAAACTTGAATTATTTAATTTTTCGGATTATTATGTATAAAATAGTTAACATATTTTGTAATTCAAATTTATAGAAAGTAGGAGAGTGTACGATGGAAATAACGGTAGAGCGTTTAGTAAATGAATTAAAGGGTGTACTTCCCGAAGATCGAGTAGTTGTAAATACGACAGTAAGAGAGTTACATAGTAAAGATGAATCTTATCATACTAGTAGTTTACCTGATGTAGTAGTTTTTCCAAAAACGACTGAAGAGGTTAGTAAATTAATGAAAGTAGCGAGTGAGCATAAAAAACCTGTCGTTCCTTTCGGTGTAGGCTCTAGCTTAGAAGGCCACGTTATTCCATATGAAAAAGGAATTACAATGGACTTTTCGCTCATGAATAAAATACTCGAAATAAGAGAGAAAGATTTCCTTGTAAGAGTACAGCCGGGAGTGACTCGCTCTCAGCTTAATAAAGAATTGAAAAAGTATGGATTGTTTTTTAGTGTGGATCCAGGAGCAGATGCAACGTTAGGTGGAATGGCTGCTACAAATGCGAGCGGAACGACAGCAGTTAAGTATGGGGTAATGCGTGATCAAGTTCGTGATTTAGAAGTCGTTCTTGCTGATGGAGAAGTAATACATACTGGAAATTTAGCGGCGAAGTCATCATCAGGTTACCATTTAAATGGTGTTTTCGTAGGATCAGAAGGTACGCTTGGATGCTTTACAGAGTTAACGTTAAAAGTATACGGCATACCAGAACATGTTATGGCTGCGAGAGCATCGTTTCCAACTATAAATAATGCAGTAGAAGCTGTTATTAATATACTACAAGCGGGTATTCCAATTGCAAGAATTGAACTTGTAGATGAATTGTCTATGAAACAAGTAAATCATTATAATGAAACAAGTTACAGAGAAGAACCTACACTGTTTTTAGAGTTTCACGGTAATGAAGCAGGGCTAAAGCAAGATATTGAATTCACGAAGGAAATTGTTTTTGATCATAAATGTAAAGAAGTTGCTTTTGAAACGGAAACTGCGGCGAGAAATAAATTATGGGATGCGCGGCATAATCTAGCATATTCTTACGTTCATAGCTATCCTGGTAAAAAGCTTATGAGTACAGACGTATGTGTACCAATTTCAGAATTAGCTGGTGCAATCCAACATGCGAAAGAGACATTAGATAAAGTAGGTCTTATCGGTGGTATTCTTGGGCATGTGGGAGACGGGAATTTCCACGTGCTCTTAATGGTTGATCCAAACGATAAAGAAGAAGTGGAAAAGGCGGACGAAATAAATGAAAGTATCGTTTTATATGCTCTTAAACGAGGTGGAACGTGTACGGGAGAACATGGCGTTGGAATCGGAAAACGAAAGTATCAAGAAGAAGAACATGGGGCGGCATTACTCGTAATGGAAAAAATAAAGAAAGCTCTTGACCCACAAAACATTTTGAATCCGAATAAAGTTTTTCAGTTGAAGGATAGGGGATGATTGGGTGAAAGTACTAGAAGCGATAAGTAATATAGCTGGAAAGTATTTTGCATTTTGGGTTATTTGTATGGCAGCTATTGCATATTTCATTCCTGGACCATTTCTCGGGTTAACTAGTTATATAACAATTTTACTCGGGATTGTAATGTTTGGGATGGGATTAACATTAAAGGCTGTTGATTTTAAAATCATTGCTACAAAACCATTGCCAGTTATTATCGGTGTATGTGCTCAGTTTATTATTATGCCACTTGTCGCATACGTACTAGCCTACGTTATGAAGTTACCAGCCGAATTAGCAGCTGGATTAGTGTTGCTCGGTTCAGTACCGGGTGGCACTGCATCAAATGTTATGGTTTATTTAGCAAAAGGGAACTTAGCGTTGTCTATTGCAATGACTTCATTATCAACGTTACTAGCACCAATTGCTACACCTCTTATTTTATTATTACTTGCGGGACAATGGATGCCAGTAAATGCTATGTCTATGTTTCTTTCTATCGTACAAGTCATTATCCTACCTATTATTTTAGGATTAGTAGTGAAGAAGTTTTTCCCTACAACTGTTACGAAAGGAATGACTGTTATTCCTTTAATATCAGTTGTAGCAATTATTATTATTGTTTCTGCAGTTGTTTCAGCGAATGTAAGTAGCATTACTTCTTCAGGCCTGCTTATCTTTATTGCAGTAATGCTTCATAATGCATTTGGTTTTTTACTCGGATATATAACAGCGTTCGTACTTGGACTAGACGAAGGAACAAGAAGGGCTATTTCAATAGAAGTAGGAATGCAAAATTCAGGCTTAGGTGTTGCGCTGGCAACAGCACATTTTGGAGCAGCAGCTGCACTTCCAAGTGTATTAGCAGCAGTATGGCATAATATTGCAGGGCCGATATTAGCAACCATCTGGTCAAAAAATGCAAAGAATACTTTTAGTGATGAAAATTTATCGGTAAATATAGAAAAATAGGAATGATAAAGAATGCAAAAACGTATTGTACATTTTGAAGGACTGGTTGTTTTCGTAGCCACGATTTATGCGTATTCAATATATGAATTTAGTTGAATTATATTTTGGGTATTCCTTTTAGCAACGGATTTATCAATGTTAGCGTACGGTATAAATAATCGTGTTGGTGCTAAAATTTATAATATATGTCACACATATATTATATCTATATTAATAGCTATCATAGGTGTCTATTTTAAGATAGATACCGTTATAATGATTGGGCTAATATGGACAGCACATATTGGGATGGATCGAATGTTTGGATATGGATTGAAATATGAGACGGATTTTAAAGATACTCATATTCAGAGGTTATAAAAGGGGGGTGTAATGTGAACAAATAATTAATTGAGGAATTGAATTTCAAACAATTGTTGAGAAATATATATAAATATGGATATAGATAATTGAATTGTGTTACTTTTAGAATACTTAAATAGATGAGGAGGGGTTTCAATGAATATACAAATCACGGGCAATAAATTAATTACTAAGATGCTGAATGATTGGTACCAAAACATCAGAGCACAACGAGTAAGTGAAGCCAATAAATTAAAGGAAGAGATTGATAAAAAGCTACATATTATCGAAGGAGATATAAATGTTTTATTTCACTATTATCTTTTAGATTTTCGATATAAAGTGCTAATTGATGGTATAGGCATTTCAAAAAATTCTTTTGATAAACTAGATTCGCTGCCTAAACCGAATGATGAATTTTTAGAATATTATTATTATTTTTTCAAATCTATACATTCTACAATTCTCTCAAATTATAGTGAAGCGAGTAACTATTTTGATAAAGCGGAAAGTTTACTAAAGAATATTCCAGATGAAGTTGAACAAGCAGAGTTTAACTACAGAGTTTCTACATTAAAATATCAAATGTATCAAGCGTATTCAGCTATTGAATATGCTTCGAAAGCAAGGGATATCTTTGCAAAACATGCAGGGCATGAAATGAATGTAGCACTATGTGAAAATGTTTTGGGGTTATCTTTTTCAAAATTAAAACAGCATGAAAGAGCAGAGGAGTATATTGTTTCAGCGTTAAATACTTTGCAAAAAAATGATGCTGAAACACTAGTTTTAAGAATAAGACATAATTTAGGATTATTGTATGCAAGTCAAAACCTTTCGGTCTTGGCTATTAGACACTTATCAGAGGTTTCTAAAAAAATGCCGAATCATTATAAAGCTATTTTTATAGAGGCAGGAGAATATTATAAAATAGGAGAAATAGAAAAGGCAAAAGAATTAATTGAAATTGGATTGGAAGTTTGCAAAGAATTAAAAAATGATGAATATAAGTATCATTTTTTAATTCTAAATGAATTTTGTCAATGTTTGAAAGCAGAAAACGTAGAAAAAATTATGCTCGAAAGTTTTTCTTACTTTGAAAGAGAAAATTTAACCGAATATATCTGCGAATATGCTGAAAAGCTGGCGATAGAGTTTCATAAAGAAGGCAATATAGAACAGGCTGAAAAGTATTTTTATAAGGCTTATGAAACGAGAAAAAGAATATTTGACAAAGGAGCGTTGAAATAATGAGAAAAATTGGATTAACTATTATGGGGTTAACGGCTGCTGGTGTTGTATTTTTGAGTATTGGTGGCATTTTAGCTGAACCAAAACAAGCGACACAAGAAAATTTTTCGGTATTAAATTTTGATACTAAACAATATGCTGCTCATGGAGATACGCCTGCACCTGCAAAACCAGATTTTTTAGTAGTAGAACGTGGATAAATATAGAATGAAGTACTTTTGATTTGAAGTCGGCATTTTTAGTTGATTTTAAAAATGGACATTAAATAAGTTAACTTAAAAGGTGTTTTCAATATTGAAAACACCTTTTAAGTTTGTTGTTAACAGTTAATATAACTAGAAACATTCTTTAAATTGCAATCAAGTCCCACAAAAAGTACGATAAGGACGATTCGTCGGTGCAGGCGGAACGCAGTATTCTTCTTGATCTGTAGAATACGCATAAGGGTTTGATAAGGCTTCAAGAAGTTTCTCCATTACACTATAGTCGTCATTTGTAACAGCTGCTTCTAGTGCTTCTTCTACACGGTGGTTCCTAGGGATGATTGATGGGTTATTATTTTTCATCATTTCGTAGGCGTTTTCTTTCGATTCTTCTTGTTTTTCTAATCGAGATTGCCATAGTTTGTACCATTCGTTAAATTCAGGACTTTCAAATAGAGCTGTATTTTCGAGCGTATTAAGAGTTAATGAACGGAATGTATTTGTATAATCGGCTTTATGTTTCTCCATCATTTTTAAAAGTTGCTCAATAAGTGATTGATCTTGTTCCTCGTTGCTAAATAGTCCTAATTTCTTTTTCATTCCAAGGAACCAATTGTTTTCATATTGTACGCTAAATTTTGAAATTTCGTCTTGAGCAATCTTTAATGCTTCTTCTTCATCTTCATGTAGGATGGGTATTAAAGATTCTGCTAGTCGCGCGAGGTCCCACGCGGCCATATATGGCTGATTTCCATATGAGTAGCGACCTTGTGTATCAATAGAGCTAAATACGGTTCCTTGATCGTAATTGTCCATAAATGCACAAGGGCCGTAATCAATCGTTTCTCCACTAATCGTTATATTGTCAGTATTCATTACACCATGTATAAATCCAACAAGTTGCCATTTAGCGATGAGACTTGCTTGTTTCTTTATGACTTCTTGTAGTAATGCAGTATATCGGTTTTCATGAGCTTCAATTTCTGGATAATGTCTTTTTATCGTATAGTCAGCTAGTGATTGAAGATCCTCGATAGAACCACGAGCTGCAGCATATTGAAATGTGCCGACACGTATATGACTGCTAGCGACTCTAGTTAAAATTGCTCCAGGTAACTTTGTTTCACGATATGTTGGCTCGCCTGTTGTGACAACTGCTAAACTGCGAGTAGTTGGAATATCAAGTGCATACATTGCTTCACTAATAATATACTCACGTAGCATCGGACCGAGTGCAGCACGACCATCACCACGGCGTGAATACGGAGTAGGGCCAGAACCTTTCAGTTGAATATCAAAACGTTTACCTGAAGGAGTAATTTGTTCACCTATTAAAAGCGCGCGACCGTCGCCTAACATATTAAAATGTCCAAATTGATGACCTGCATACGCTTGTGCTAATGGATGAGCTCCTTCTGGGAGTGCATTACCAGCGAAAATAGCAATTTCAACTTCTTTTTTCAATTCTTCAGGATTAAAGCCAAGAGATATTGCTAGCGAATGATTTAGTTTAACTAGCTCCGGTGAACTTACTGGAGTAGGGGGGATTTCTGTATAAAATGATTGTGGTAAAGTTGTATAACTATTATCTAAATTCCAACCAGCTTCATTATTTTTAGTCATTTTATCTCCTCCTTGTTTATTTTTTATTATGTATTTGTACGTATGTATTCTTTGTAAAATTAGCTAAAAGTATAATATGATATTTCCCCTTAAAATCTATTGTAAGGACTTCAGTGTGCTATGTCTATTTAACAGCAAATATAAAAACTCCATTTAAAAAAATGGAGTTTTTATTACTACTTAATTTTTACGATTATTTTTCCTTTTGCTCTTCCAGCCTCTGAATATTCCATTGCTTTTTGAGTATCTTCAAAAGGGAAAACTCGGTCGATTACCGGTTTGATTTTTCCAGCTTCAATATAGTTTGCGATAGTACGTAATTGATCCCCACTTGGCTTCATAAATAAAAATGAATATTGCGCATTATGCTTTTTTTCAAGTGCAGTAAGTTTTTTGCTTGCTAATGAAAATAAGAGTGTTTTAAAAAATCCGGAACCAAATTCTTTACCGAAACGAGCATTTGGCATTCCTGAAACAGAAACAATGTTGCCGCCGCTTTTTATAATATTGAATGATTTTTCAAGTGTTGTACCGCCGATTGTATCAAATACTGCATCATAATCTTTTAGTATTTCTTCAAATTTTTCTGTTTTGTAATTGATAATCTCATCTGCGCCAAGAGACTTTACTAAATCAGAACCAGCTTCACTAGCAGTTGTTGTAACGGTAGCGCCCATTATTTTTGCTAACTGAATTGCGAAAGTACCAACACCACCAGACCCAGCGTGAATTAAAATCTTTTTTCCTTTTTGTAAGTGCATAATGTCATGTAGTGCTTGATAGGATGTTAAGCCAACGAGTGGAATCGACGCGGCTTCCTCAAAACTTAAATTTTTTGGTTTTAAAGCTATATCATCCTCATGAATGGCTATATATTCCGCGAAAGTACCGATCTTATTTTTTCTTGGGCGTGCATATATTTCATCGCCGACTTTAAAACGAGTTACTTTTGATCCAACTTTTACGATGACACCAGAAAAGTCATTACCAAGGATTAGGGGCATTTCATATTTAAGTAACATCTTTACTTTTCCATCACGTATTTTAAAGTCAATTGGGTTAATACTAGCTGCATGAATTTCTGCGAGCACTTCATGTTCATTTATTTCAGGAGTAGGTACTTCTGCCATACGCATTGGAACTTTCCCGTATTTATCAATTATCATTGCTTTCATTTCTTATACCTCCACATTTTAATAAAGTGAAACTTTAATCAGTGGGGGTTTTCTTCATCCCCCACTGATTATTAGTTGAACCAATCGGACTTTAATGGGCAGTTGATCCCCTACCTAACTTCTTTGCTTTCGCTGAATTTTGAGGCGGGGGTCTTACTGCCCATTAAAGCGGGATAAAAGTTGTGCAATAGCTTTTCAATATCTAATACAAGATTTTTTAATACACCTAATTTTGTACGTATATCAATATAATAAAAGTTTTTTGTACCTTCTTTTCGCATTAAAATAATACCGGCTTCTCGTAAAATTCTAAGGTGATGTGATACCGCTGGTCGAGAAAGGTGTGTTTGTTTCTTAATTTCTCCTACACGTAATCCGGTTTGACATTCCGTTTCCATGAGAACTAACAAAATAGCTTGACGTGTTTCATCGCCAATTGCCAATAATACTTTTTGAGAATCAATAAAATCTTTTTTTATAACATTTAATTGTTCTTGTTTATTCATTTCAATCACTTTACCTCCGGGTAATTAGTCGAAAGGTTTAAGATGATGAACCATTACATCGATACGGTAATGCTACATGATTGTTGTATGAGCTGCAATATTGGGAAAGAAAATCGAGACGAATGAAATTATATGTGTTGAAAATGAGAGGGAATAGAAAAGAATTTCATAATATATTGTTTACAGAAGATAAAGGATGAGGGTTTTATAAAAAAATAAGCGGTCGTAACCCTGTATAACTTATAGGGTACGACCGCTTATCATGTTGGTGTCTACTAAAGTGAGTTGTTTCGTTTTACTCTTTCATACATGCATAATGCAAGCAGATTATAGATGTATGAAAAAATAAAAGTAATTTGGGGCGTAATCTATCTATATGATAATTCAAAATGAAATATAAGTCTATATCTTTGTTGTTTTTTTGATTATATTTATATCACTGAGCTCAGAACAATGATGGGAGGATAAATATATGAAATCGAATTACGTACCAGTTTTAATTATTGGAGGAGGATTATCAGGGTTAGCATCTGCGCTATTCCTTGCAAAACATAACGTTGATTATTTATTGGTTGAAAGGCACCCGTCTACTGCAATTCATCCAAAAGCAGGTGGAATCACTTTTCGTACGATGGAGTTATTTCGAGAATTAGGTTTAGAACAAAGAATTAGATTGGCGGGTAAAGCATTAGAAAATTGCCGAGGAAGAATAGCAGTTCATACGATAGCTGAGGCGAATAAGGAAGAATTGGCAAAAATGCGGGCGACTCAGTATGGAAATGATGAGAAGTTACTTCAAAAAATAGAAGAGATTAGTCCATCAAAACAAACGGCTTGTTATCAAATTATTTTAGAAGAGATGATGTTACAAGAAGCGAGGTCATTAGATGGAGAATTATCTTTTTATCATGAATTGGTTTCTTATGAACAAAATGAGCATGGAGTAATCGCAACGATTCGGAATCGTGAAACGGAAGAAGAAAGTATTATTCATTGTGACTATGTAATTGCAGCAGATGGGGCAAAAAGTAAAATACGTGAGCAACTAGGGATAAGTACTGAGGGACGAGGTACAATCGGTGGCTATTATATGAATATTTATTTTGAAGCGGATTTAAGTGAGTTTATACAAGGAGATGCATTTGGTTTTACTATGGTACTTCATCGCGAAGTACTTGGTGCGCTTATACCAGTTGATAACGAAAGAAGATGGATTTACCATGTATCCTACGATCCATTAAAAGAAGAGGGACCAGAGGATTTCACTATAGAACGCTGTAAACAAATTATGCAAACTGCAATTGGAAGCACAAATGTTGAGCCAGAAATAGTAAGTGTTTTACCGTGGGAAGCGACAGAAAGTACTGCTACAAAATTTCAAGATAATCGCATTTTTTTAGTTGGTGATTCTGCACATATTATGCCACCAACTGGAGGATTCGGTTCAAATACAGGCATACAAGATGCGCATAACTTAGCTTGGAAATTAGCGGCTGTTATAAAAGGGAAAGCAGATCCAAAATTGTTAGAAACATATCATAAAGAGAGATATCCTGTTGCAAAATTAACGACAGAGTATGCGAGTAGTTTATTGTTCCGTGCTGCAAGTAGAGAGGAAGGCAGTTTGAATAATATGGATGGATTAGCTGTAACTGTTGGGTATCACTATTGTTCAGAGGCGATAGTAGATGACTCAGCTACTCCACATAGAATGGATATCGTAGAGTTGAACGGAAGACCTGGAACGCGAGCACCACACTTTTGTGGAACGTATGATGGAAAAGAAATTTCTATACTTGATTTATTAGGAAATGATTTTGTGTTACTTATTGGAGCAGAAAATCACGCTTGGGCCGAGTGTGCACAAGATGTTTCATCTGAATTAGGAATAAATATAAAAGTGTATCGAGTAGGTTTAACCGGAGACTTTATTGCTCAAGAAAATGTTTTTCGTGAATTATATGGGATAGAGAATGAAGGAGTTGTACTAATTAGACCAGATGGATTTATTGGATGGCGTTCGGAAAAAGCGGTGGTAAATCCAGCTGTAATGCTGGAGGAGGTAATGAATAAATTATTATGTGATTTTAAGTAACTGCGGAAGTATTGTCTAATATAGGACAATACTTCTATTTTTTTGGCTTGCAAAATAAAATTGTTTAGTGAAGAGATATTATTATTATAAAAATATATGTAAATTAGTTCCTTTTCTCTTTGTTGTTATTAGAATTTTTTTAGTTTTTAGTTATAAGTGTTGGCAATTACTAGATTGAATCATTTTTTTATTGTATTATATTTCCTAGAGATTATATATCGCGCTAGGGAGTGGGACTATTTGACTATTGAACCTCTTATTTTATCAAATAAAGAAGTATATGTATTAACTGGTATATTTGACCATGAAACAATGATTGGAATTGAGAACCCCTTTGAAAATTGGTCAGATGAGGAAATAGACAAAGAATTAGATGTAATGTACGAGAATTGGACAAACGAAGAGCTACTCATAATAAAAGAAGATGAAACATTATGTGACAAACAACTTTTAGAATATTTTCGTATTTGTTTAACTACAGGATTTGTTATTGAAGTACAGATAAGTAAAGACAGTACTTTAGAAAAAAACATTTTCTATTTTAGTGAGAAAAAGGTTATACAAAATGTAATAACAGATGATAACGGTGAAAAACAATGTACATTTAAAGAATGCGGGACACCGGAGGTAGCTTGGCAATTTATATATCAAGCATTACAGCCTAAAAATACTTTCTCTTGTCCAAATTATACATTTAAAATCCCTTCTTCTGCATATAAGGAAACTATTTTAAATCAATCAAACAAGCAATTAGTAGATTACTTGAAACTTTACTTAGATGATGAAGCTTCCTTAGAGTTAGCAAACATTATACATAATCGTGAAGAATTAAATACTGTTCAAGTTCATTATTATATAAAGGACTCATGGTCTACAGATTGTATTCAGTTTTTATATAGTCAAAACCAATATTGGCTAATCCAAAAAGTTTTAGATAATGAGCAAACACAAACGAATTTTATTTGCCTTGATACCTTTACAATTACTGAAGAGATAAAGAAAATGGTACTTTATCTTAAATCATTAGGGGGTAAAACAAGGTGAGCGGTGAAATTAAGGTTACTCCTGACCATTTAAGGAAACTAGCTTCTAATATAGAACAAACAGCTCATGAGCTATCTGAAACACATCAACGTATCAATCAGCAGTTATTTGATCTTCCTTTCCAAGTATCTGGAAGAGATGCTGTGTTAAATCAATCCCAATACGCAGGCTCAGTGTTAGCTACTATAACGACAGTTTTAAAAGAACATAGTGATGCATTAAGAAAAGCTGCTGACCGTTTTGAGAAGGCTGATCAACAAGAAGTTTCATTTGGGGAAGAAGCAATTGATGTTAATTGGTTTGCACCGTTGGGTGGCGATATTGGTGATTGGAAAGATAACCCTACGGGATCATTATTTACTTTACTTGGTACTGTAACTGAAGGTGCAGCTGCCTACAAGTTGGCAGCTTTACATAATAAAGGTTTGCGTGTAACACCCTACACAAATAAAAAAGGAAAAGAAATGGTAAGGTTTCAAAATCGGACTGTACTAAAGGATAAAAATGGACTTAATGTGATAAGGCGTACAAAATTACCTTTAGCCGAAGTAAAGCAAATAGACGATGTAAAAAGACATGTTTTATCACCAAAAGAATTTCTTAAAGATTCATTGAAATTAAAAACAAATGCTTTGGGCTATGCAGCCATAGGGTGGGATGTAATTAATGATACAAAGGAAAATATTGAAAATAAAGCTTCAAAAACTAAGATAGCTGGTGATATTATGGGTGATGCAGCAATTGGGGTTGGTACAACGGCTGTAAGTGCCTTTGCGGGAGCCAAACTAGGTGCAACTGTTGGAACTGTTTTTGGCGGTCCAATCGGAACTGTTGCTGGGGCTTGTTTTGGCTTTGGTGTTTCTATAGGAGCTAGTATAGTAACAGATGGAATTAAGTTTAACAAAGGTGATTGGAATCATGATGGTAAACAGGATTCGATAAAAGATAGAGTTAAATCTGGAATCGGAGCAGCTCTAGATAAAATTTTTTAGTTTTTGGGAGATTAATATGGAAAAATACCACGGAAAAAGCACAGAACAAATTATTCGGAAATTGATGCCTTACAGTGTTAAATCGAGTGTCATTATGGTGTGGGTAGTTACTAATTTTATGATTTTAACCCCATTTTTATTTCCGCCAACCTTTACTATATACCTATATATAATTTTACCTTTTCTTTTGATTGCTAATATATGGGGAGTATGGGTATTTTTTTATAAACCAAATGAGCTAAGGTTGGTACACATTTTATATAATGGATTTATGGGAATGACTTTTTCTTTTGGAAGCTTTATAGTGATTCAAAAGATTGCATATACTTTTATTAAAATTGAAACACCTCTGTTTTTTATTGTTACTTTTGTGCTTTACATTTTTACAATTTATAAATTGATTTCTATTGGAATGAAAAGTTTTTTAAAGCGATTAAACAATGAAGAAAATGACAATATAAAAATTTCTCCGATTGTTTATTTATCAGGATTGGGATATATTATTGGACAAATATGTGTAGGTACATTATCACAAAACGGTTTAGCGACGGTCTTAATTTTAGTCTTTTCTTTATTGGCTGTTGTGTCTAGTATATATAGTGTGTATATATGTATATATATCGATTTGAAGAGGCGAAAAACCAAGCTAGATTCCTTAAATTCTTAAAAAAACAATTAATGAGGAGGACATACAATGAATTCGCAACTTTTTCCTATAGGATCTATTGTAATTTTAAAAGCAGGTACAAAGAAACTTATGATTTTTGGGCGAAAACAACAAGTAGCAACGGATGAGGTAAGAAAATTCGATTATATGGGATGTCCTTATCCAGAAGGCTATATTAATCCAGATTTCACTTATTTATTTAATCATGATGATATTCAAGAAGTTGTTTCAACTGGATATGAAGATCAGGAAGAGCGTACTTTCCAAGAAAATGTATTATCTAAAATACAATAAGAAATAATGTAAAAAACTGTTTAAACAAGCAGTTTTTTTTACATTATTTCTTATTAGTGATGCAGCAAATGGAACCTTTATTGGAGTGGAATAAGCTTGGATGTTTTTATAGAAATTAATATAGAAACTGATGGAATCATGATGGTAAACAGGATTCGGTAAAAGATAGAGTTAAATCAGGAATTGGAAATGTATTAGATAAAATTTTTAAATTTTTATGAGGTGTATAATGGACAAATATAATGGCAACAGCATAGATGATTGTATGCGGATATTAATACCATTTGATATAAGAAATATTGTAGGGGCCTTTGTGTGGGTTATCATGAATTTTCTTCTACTCATCATTTTATTCATATTTCCACCGTACAATATATACTCTTACGCAGCTTTTCCATTTTATGTGATATGTAATCTATGGGGAATTTGGGTTTCTATTCATAAGCCTCGGCAGCCTCAATTGCAACATTTACTATATTCTGGATTTGTTGCGTTAAGTATTTCATTTTGTAGTTTTATAGCTGTGCAAAAGTTAGCTTATGAATTCGTAAAAATAGATTCACCTTTATTTTTTATTCTATCGCTTATTGCATATAGTTTAATTGTTTATAAATCTGAATTATTCTGGATTAAATATTTTACAGCCCGCTTAAGGGGTACAACTGATCAAGATGTGAAAATTCCTAAAATTGTATTTTTTTCAAGCTTAGGTTATATAATTGGTCAAGTTATTATTGGTGTTTTGAGTCAAAAGGCTATGGCTATTGTATTAATCATTCTCGCTTCATTTCTTTCCGTTGTGTTCATAGCTCTAAGTACACATTTGTATTTTTACTTTGATTTCAAAAAACAATGTATTGCTTCAGGACATTTAAAAAAATTACATTCTCAAAAGAAGCCTAGGCTGTCAAGGAAGGAAAGGAGACAATCCGTGGCTGCTTCGGGACATGTAAATATACCATATTCTCAAAAGAAATCTAAACTTACAAGAAAAGATATACGAAATTAAGAATTTGTAATTAAATAAAACCTAGGTTTACGTAAATATCACGTCAAATGATAATAGAATTTTATCTTGTATGAATGGAAATTAAAGAAGTTAGATAGGAATCAGGCTGTACAGAAAAATTCGATAGGTTCAAATACTAATTAGTATGAGATATATAACTTATACTGGTTAAAGCTTCGTCGTACTGAAAAAATAATATTCACAAATATTAATAGGTTTGGTATGATTAATTTCGACAAGTTAATTGAGGCCGGAGATATTTGAGATAAGCCATAAATTTATTTAGGGATACAATAGTGTCCTCTAAATAATTTATGGCTTTTTTTTATTGGTGAACTGTAATCAATAGGAAGTTCCATGTGAATAGGAGGGATATAGAAAATACATAGTATAGTAATAACATAGGGGAATTATATTTGTAAGATTGGAATTTTCATATAAGCTTATAAAAATGATGAATGTATATCTTCTATTTCGTGTAAATCTCATTAACTTGTTGAAATTTGCAACGTAGGAAGGGTTAGAAGGATGAGAAAAATTATTAGCGCGTTCGTTATTTTCTTTATGATGGGAAGTATCTTTGCTGGGGGAGCTGTTCATGCGAAATCAGAAGGGAAGCATGAATGGAATACGAATAAATTTTTAAATATTGCACATCGTGGAGCAAGTGGACATGCACCTGAGCATACTTTTGCTTCTTATGATCTTGTGAAAAAAATGAAAGCGGATTATTTGGAGTTAGATATTCAGTTAACTAAGGACGGCCAGTTAATTGCAATGCATGATACAGCAGTTGACCGTACTACAAATGGTACAGGGGAAGTACGAGATAAAACGTTAAGTGAAATAAAGAGCTTAGATGCAGGATCTTGGTTCAATAAAGCTTATCCAGAAAAGGCTAAGCAAGAGTATGTTGGTCAAAAAGTTCCGACTCTTGAAGAAATCTTCCAAAAGTACGGAAGAAGTATGAAGTATTACATTGAAACAAAATCACCAGATGTGTATCCAGGAATGGAAGAGAAATTATTAGCTTTATTAAATAAATATAATTTAGTAGGTCAAAATATGTCTTCTAGCCGTGTTATGATTCAATCATTTAGTAAAGATAGTTTAACAAAGATTCATAGTATGAATAAAAATATTCCGTTAGTTCAACTGCTTTGGTATTATCCAAATGAAAATAATGAGATTGTTGAATGGTCTAGTATTACACATGAACCGAAAAGTGTAACGAATGATGATTTTCAAGAAATTAAAAAGTATGCAGTTGGTATTGGACCGAACTTACGTAATGATGACGGAGAACTAATTATTGATGAGTCATATATGAAAATGGCTAGGAAAAATGGACTGCTAATTCATCCTTATACAATTAATGAGAAACCAGATATGAGATTGTTAATGAAATGGGGTGCTACAGGAATGTTTACAAATTATCCTGATCGATTACATAGTGTGTTAAAAGAAAAATAAGTAAGATAGCATAAAAGGTATACCGATGTTTTGGTATACCTTTTTCTATTATGCTAGATTATAGTAGTAGGATACATATTCTTCTAAACCTTCAACCTCTTTTTCAGGTGGCTCAATGCCGCCTTTTCTGCCGTAGCAAATATTTCTCAAGTATTCTCCAAAAATCATAGAGCGACTTTTTTCATTTTCCATCCAATTATATCTATTAATGATAAACTCACCATCGAAACTTGTATCAAATGTATATGGAATACAAGTAACAGTGTTAGGGAGATGTTTTTTCAATACTCTATATTGCCGACCGGCTCCTAAACTTTTGCAAACAAATAGTAGCCGATTAATTTTTGTGAAATCAAAAATCTTTTTCGCTTCCATTACATTAGCGATAGAATGGAGGGAATTTGTCTCGAATAGGATAGAGTCTCTGGGTATGCCATGTTCAATTAATTTATGTACAATTACTTCTGCTTCTGATAAATCCTCGTAATTCCAGCTCGGATGTTTCATGCCATGCAAACTAGTACCGCCTGTAACGATAATTTTGTTTCCTAAACCTTGTCGATAAGCTTCTAGAGGAGTTTGCCAATTGCCAGGATGAGAACCGCCGAAAACGAAAATTGCATCACATTTTTGTGGTGGTATTTCTTTTAGAAAAGTGATTTCTGTAATTTGATCGATTTGTTTTTTCGTAAGAGTAGGGACATCAGGATATTTAGGGATTACCATTTGAAAACCTCCTACATAGTAAAATAATAAATTCATTATATAGCGATTTTGTTAGGTGAAAAAAGGGAAGCTTTTCATTTGAAAGTACCCCTTTTAAGATTTGTTTTACGCTTCACCCCACGTATTTTCTTTTCACGCATTGTTAAATCATCTCCATAAATTTTTGTAGTGCAGCTGAGTGATATATATCTTTTCTAGTAATAAAAGTAGTAGGAACTTTTTTGAATCTATTAGGTAAAGGATTGAATGATAAATTATGTGCATGACCACTTAAAATTGATTTCATCATAATTGCTACGCCCATATTTGATTTTACACAGGCGAGTATTGCTTCGATTGTTCCAAACTCTAATACTCGTTTAGGCGAGAGGTCTTCCTCTTGAAGCCAGTCTTCTAATAAACTTCTATAATAGCAACCTTGACTAAAAGCGAGTAAATTCATATCTTCTATGTCTGTAAGAGAGGGTAAAGGTTTTTTACTAATGAGAACTAATTCTTCTTCACGAAATACACTTGTATGAAGTTCAGCGTGCTGAGTAGAGCCAGCTATAACCGCTCCGTCTAGTTTTCTTTCTAACACTAGCCTAATTAGTTGTTCGGTCGTATTTGTGTCTAAAATCAATTCGACTTTTGGGTGTTTCTCATAGTAGGCCGTTAATATAGAGGGAAGCCTTACCGCAGTTGTAGATTCTGTACATCCGATTTTCAACGTGCCCTTTGGCTCAGTTCCATTACTTTGAACCGCTTTTATAGATTGATCCATTAAGTGGATAATTTGTTTAGCGTATGTTAATAAAATCTCACCGTTAGAAGTTAAAGTTACACCTTTTCCGTTACGGTAAAATAAAGGCACACCTAATTCATTTTCTAGTTGTTTCATACGCATTGTTACGCCTGATTGTACATAGTTCAAATTTTTAGCTGCGTGAGAAATATTATTTTCCTTCGCAACTTCGTAAAATACAGTTAAATCTTTTATGTCCACGTTTCATTCCTCCGAAAAGGTATCAATTTTTTTGATGGATTATATGATGAATATTTATTTTATATGATATCAGAACTTTCATACAATGGAAGGGGGGGAGGGATGATTGTGTTAATCGAAGAAAGGATGAAAAGTACTTATAAGTGGATGATGTTAATTGTTGCGACGATTGCTCAAACAACAGCGACGCTTATAACGTATGGTGTTGGAGTTTTGGCGTTATTTTGGAAAGAAGAATATGCGCTTAAGAATATGGAGAGTGGATTGTTAGTAAGTTTTGTAAATGTTGGACCATTATTTTGTATGCTTTTTGTTGGGCGGCTACTTGATCAATATGATGAAAAGTTGTTAATTTCTATAAGTTCATTTTTG
This sequence comes from Bacillus sp. 01N45, assembly GCF_056399205.1. Classification (NCBI taxonomy): domain Bacteria; kingdom Bacillati; phylum Bacillota; class Bacilli; order Caryophanales; family Bacillaceae; genus Bacillus; species Bacillus sp. 01N45. Next base: position 255,498 of record NZ_JBFTQW010000004.1, on the reverse strand, counting down.
CTAGGAGGTTCCCTTTTACTAACTAATATAGTAAATGGATTTAATGGACTGTTATTTGTACTTTTATTAGTAGGAATGTTTTATAGTGTTTCCCAGCCAGGAGGAAGTAAAGTGATTTTAAAATGGTTTCCAAAAGAAAATCGTGGATTAGCGATGGGAATAAGGCAAGCTGGTATACCGATTGGTGGCGCGTTAGCGGGAGTTTTAATCCCGTTTCTTACAATACAATATAATGTGACTTATGCGATAAATAGTATGGCATGCATTTGTATAATTGGGGGTTTATTATTTTTTATGTTTTATAAAGAGCCATATGTCCAAGAGGATGTAAGGAAAGAATATATTAAAAATTCTTTATGGATGCAGCTAAAAGTAGTGATATGTAAAAAAGAGTTGTATCCAATTTATATAACAGGTATTTGCATGATTTCATTACAAATGGTGTTAGTTGGACACTTTATGAAATTTTTAGTAAGGGAACAATCCATTACATCTATTGTAGCCGGAACAGTATTTTCAGTTATGTTCTTTTCTGGAATGGTTGGCCGTGTTGCATTAGCAGCTATTAGTGATGTGTTTTATAAGGGGAATCGGCGCATACCTTTATTTATAACTGTCTGTGCTTCTATCGGTTTGATTCTATTGTTAGTAATGAGCATACATACAGTAACGAGTGGAGTATTGTATGGTGTCAGCGCATTGTTAGGCTTCTTTTCAATTGGTTGGTTTAGTCTTTTTATCGTCGAAGTTGCTGAATTGGCAAGTGAAGAATCTGTTGGAATAACAGTTAGTTTGGCGCTGACATTCAATCAAATTGCTATTATTGTTGCACCTGTTTTATTTGGTTATATTGTCGATGAGAAAGGGTATACGTGTGCGTGGTTGTGTATAGTTGTATTACTAAGTATTTCGGCAGTGAGTTTATATAGTAAAAGCAAAAAATAAAAGAAAGTTAGTAATGTAAATTTTATATGAAGAAATTCTAAAGAAATGCCGAATGTGCGACATTTCTATTTTATATGTTGTATAATCAAAAAATAAATGAGATTCGTTTTCAATGACGTTCATTGCCTCTTTTGAAATTACCTGTTACTTTAGCCATAATGAGTTGTTTTTCTGTATCGTTATGTTATGTGCATGATTTATTTTGTTTAAAAATTTTTCAGCATCATTTCCTTTTAATATTTTAATTTATTTTCCGTAATATTCAATTAAAAATATGTTATTTTTTGTTACTCTGTAATGGAACATCATATCATTTAAACGATTGTGTTTATCGGTATTTTTCATCGTAACAACTCCATTTCTTATTATGTGTAACAAATGTTACATAAGCTGTTGAAATTATAGTAGGGTGTATCCGATTGTAAGGTGGAAATTTTGCAAGAAAGAAATACAATAGAGAGTAGCCAAAAACTGAATATGAGAAAAAGGAATCTAGTTTAAATAGGTGAATAATAGATAGATAATATTATGAAATATTTGAAAATTAAAAGATATAGAATAGAATGGATGCATGTTAAGTGAAACTAGATAAAAGAGGGTTCCTATTATGCTAAAGAAATGGTTAATTGTTTTCTTTATTTTTGCTATTTTTTGTGGGAGTGTCGTTACACTAATACATGCAAATAAAGGTAAGAAATATGATATAAAGGCATTTTCTAATGTAAATAGTAAGAAAAAGGGCGATATGCAAGAAGTTGATGCGAATGAGAAAAAGCGCTATGAAGTTGCAGCTGGAAAACTAGATCAATATTTAAAAGATAAAGGATTTAATGGGAGTGTTCTTGTAGCTAGTAAAGATCATGTAATTTTACGCAAAGGTTATGGGTATGCGAATGTGAAAGATAAAGTAGTAACAACGCCAAGAACGAAATATCGCATTGGTTCTATTACGAAAACAGTCGTTGCAATATCTATTATGCAGCTAAAAGAAAAAGGGAAATTAAATATTGAAGACAATGTAAATAAGTATATTCCATCATTTCCGGCAGATAAAAACATTACGTTACGAAATTTGTTAACCCATACGTCTGGGTTGCCAGATCAGGGACAAGGTAGGGTTGATGCGGCGTCACGATTAAAGTTAGTAACGTGGATTGGTGCACAAAAATTGCAATTTCCTGCAGGGACTGGTTGGAAATATACAGATTATAATTATATGGTGCTTGCGTATATTGTAGAAAAGATATCGAATAAACCGCTCGCTGAATATGTGAAAGAAAATATTTTTACGCCTGTTGAAATGCATGAATCTGGAATGGGTGCAACTCTCCCTGAAGATATTTTTTTAGCAGAAGGTTATACGAAAAAAGATAACGAGTTAATAGCTGCGCCTCGGTTAAAAATGAATTGGCTGTATGGGTGTGGTGAAATGTATACGACTATTGAAGATATGAAAAGATTAGATGAGGCTATTATGGATGGAAAGTTGATTTCTAAACAAAGTGTATCAGATATGTTTACTGCATCATCTGTAAGAAAATATGGGTTTAGTTTCTATACTAATCCAGATTATTATCATAATCATGGTGTATTAGCTGGTTGGAATACATTTAATAATTTTAACCGGGATAAACGAACGTTTGTAATATTATTCTCTAACGTACAAAATGGTATGAATGATTCGTTTAATCAGGAGTTTAGGAAAATGGCGAATGATTTAATAGAAGGAAAATAATAATTTTAAAAGTCGGTATTGATATGTAATTATCAATACCGATTTTTTTTATTTAGTCATGTTCTATTTGCTGACTAAGTAGGTGAGAAAGGTGGTTGATATTTGAATAAATCTATATAGGTAGTTAAATGATATGAATGTAAAGGATAATTGGTAATTTTTACATTGATGAAAAAGCTTGAGCTTCACACTATGTGAAGCTTTACATTATTGGAGGTAAGAACAGGAGGATGAAAAGGTGAAAAAAGTAGTAAAGTTTTGTTTAATAGCTGCATTATCTACAACGATTATTAGTGGTTGTTCTTTTGAAGGTGGTAAAGAAAATGTAAAAGGGAAAGAGAATGGAAAAGTAGAGGTACAGAAAAAAGTTGGGAAATATACGATGCCAGATGAAAAAGATAAACATGAAGGTACATGGCTGCAATGGCCTCATGAATACACATATGGTCAAGAATATAAGCAGGAAGTTGAACCGATTTGGGTTAAGATGGCAAGCGCTTTAACTGAGGGTGAAAAAGTTCATATTGTTGCATACGATGAGGAAGAGAAAGAGCGCATCAATAATCTTTTAATAGATAAAGGACTGAATATGGATAAAATTGATTTCTTTATCGCTCCTACTGATGATGTATGGGCAAGAGATAGTGGACCGATTTTTGTTTATGACAATAATAAAAATCTCAAAATATTAGATCCGGCATTTAATGGTTGGGGAAAGAAAACACCTTATAAAAATGATGCTCGTATACGTGAAAATGTTAGTAAACAATTAGGGATTGAAAGGATTGATTGGGGGAACTTTGTCCTTGAAGGCGGCGCAATTGAATTAGACAGTAATGGGACTGCTTTATTAACTCGAAGTGCAGTAACAAATAAAAATAGAAATCCAAATTTATCAGAAAAGGAAATTGAAAAGTATATAAGTGACCTAGGAGTATCAAACTTTATTTGGTTAGATGGAGTACCTAATTTAGATATTACTGATTTTCATATCGATGGATTTGCTAAATTCCATGGTAAATCTACCATTGTAACGATGAAAGAAGATGACCTAGCCGAATGGGGTTTGTCAAACAAGGATATGGATACATTGTTAGATGCAAAAAATGCTTCAGGACAGAAGTATAAGTATGAATACTTACTCCTTAGTAAAGATAAAGTTACTTTAGAAAATGGAAAAGCTCTCGATTATAAAGGCTCGTATATCAATTATTATATTGGGAATGCTGTGGTATTGGTTCCTAATTATAATGATCCGAATGATAAAATCGCAAACGATACGATTCAGAAGTTATATCCAGATCGTAAAGTAGTTGGTATTGATGTGAGAGAGCTTTATAAAAATGGCGGCATGATTCATTGTGTTACACAGCAACAACCGATTCAATTGAAATAATCGATTGAAATTCAGCAACCTACCGACAAAATAGGTACATTGTTACCTTTATCTATTTTGTCATGTTTTATTTTTCGCAAAAAGGAGCAAGGGCATTGAAAGGAATAATATTAACTAGTTTCATAATGATAGGGCTTATGATTCTATTATTAAATTTCATACTTTCATATAAATTTTTATTATTGTATTTTAAAACCCTGTCAAGAGTCAATTTTTCGCTCAACCACGGCTATATATTTTTATATAAATATATAATATTTCTCCGTGCTATAATCCATTCATGAAATGTGCACGTTTCGAACATTGTTATGAAAAGAGAAATAGTTGGCATAGTGAAATTAGTTATTCAACCATTATTAAAAAGCGAGGTAAATAATATGGAACAAAAACATAATGGAATTATTTTTACTGCAATACCAGATAAATCAAATGCATATTATCGTCCATTTTATGAAGACCTGATTTATTTTAATGAATACTTAAATGAAAATAAATCATTTACTGATCAACTTGTTTCTTTATCCATTGAAGAGCAAGACTTTCATACAAGCTTTTTTGAGTATGATGATATTTGGCTAAGAGATGTTGCACCAGTTGTTACAAATCATTTAGTTAAATTTAAATATCAACCAAATTACTTACCGAAAGATCAATGGAGATATTTAGATCAACAATTTAATAAATGGTTAAAAAAGAACGATTTTGAATATGGGAAGTCTCCATTGATATTAGACGGTGGAAATCTTATTTGGAATAAAAAAGATACTGTTATAGTAACGGAACGCATATTCGATGATAATGATGATTGGACGGAAGAAGAAATTATAGAGCAACTGGAATGGGATTTGGATGTGAGCCGAGTTATTATTATTCCTGCTGAAGAAGGGGACGTACTTGCACATGCAGACGGAATGGTTAAATTTATTGATGAACATACGATGTTTATTAGTGATTTTTTAGGGGATCATGAATTTAGATATAATGTTCAAGAAATTATTCAAGAGCAAATGCCAGAAGCTAAATTTATAGTTGTTCCATCGTCATATACAGAAAAGGGACAATATGATGAAGAAATAGCATCGGCAAAAGGGTTGTATATAAATATGTTAGAAACATGTGATACGATTTATGTTCCTAAGTTTGGATTAGCTAAAGATAGGGAAGTTTTACAATATATTCAACAGCATACGGAGAAACAAGCTATTCAAATTCATGTAGGAGAAATATCGACAATGGGAGGCGCAATAAATTGTTTAACGTGGTATTGCCCTCGTCATTTGTTACCTTCAAAACTGAAAAGATTGCACAATCAGAATGAAGAATTTTCAGTTAGGGAGATTTTTGATTGGTTTTAAAATAAGCGTATAAGAAAATGTATTCAAGGGGTAAGTATATGTATACAATTACTGAGTTTTCGCGGATTTGTAAAATGAGTACACGGATGCTAAGGCATTATGACAAAGAGGATATATTAAAACCAGCATATGTGAACCCGGAAAATGGGTATAGATATTATGAGCAAGGACAGTTAGAAATAGCGTTGAAAATAAAAAAGTTAAGAGAGTATAAGTTCCCTCTACCAAAAATTAAAATCATTTTGCAGTCATCAGATCAAGACTCGTTTGTGAAACATATGCAAGCACAAATTATAGAGTTGTCTCACGAAGTGAAGCAAAATTTACAGGTTATTTCAGAAATGAATGAAATGGTAAATGTGAATAATGGCCTGCATATTGCTCGCCATAGAAGTTACGATATATTAATTGGAATGAGAAATGAAATAACAGTAATTGCTCAAAGACTGCAAATAAATATAGATGATATGGATGATTATTTTTATGACTTATATGAAAAAGTACAAAAGCATAACTTATCAATAGTTGGTTCGCCCTCTACGGTCTTTTATGATGAAGAGTATATTCCAAATGAAAGTGATGTTGAATTAAGGATTCCGGTCATGCATGGGAACAATAAAGATGTAGTACAAGAATATGAAATAAAAAAATTAAATCCACATCAAGTCGTTACTACTATGCATTATGGAAGTTATGACTATATAGGCTACGCTTATATTGCGTTAGAAAAATGGATTGAAAGAAATAGTTATGTAATAGAGGGGTCACCATATGAGGTTTACATTAAGGGACCTGAATGTGATTGTTTAGTAGAGGAGTATGTGACACAAATTTGTTTTTTAGTTATGAAAATAAGCTGAGAATAAGGATTGACATTAACATTATGTCAATCCTTATTCTATTTATGTAAGTAATTCATCATAATGAAAAGGAGAAAAAATATGAAAAAAACAATCATGATTATTTGTCTGATTCTAAGTATGACATGGGTATCGGCTTGTACTCCTGAAGTAGGAGAAGGTGAGAATGGTAGTTTTGTTTTACCTAAGGAATTGCCCGAAAATGTAGTGTTTAAAAATGGTACCATCTATACTTCAAATGGCAAGCAAGACATTGTAGAGGCTGTAGCCGTTAAAGAAGGGAAAATTACATTTGTTGGTTCAAACAAAGATGTAGAAGAATTTATAAATGAAGATACGAAAGTGGTGGATTTACAAGGACGTTTTATTCTTCCTGGTTTTGTGGACAATCATAATCATATATTTGAGGCGAAATCACCAGCAGCAGGGAATTGTAGTGTTTCACCGGATGCTGCGCTGCAAGAACAACGCTCGTATTTAAAGGCGTGTAAAAAAGATGTGAAAGATGGCGAATGGATAAGTGGAACAGGATTTAGTTTGGAAGAGCTGTTAAAAGATATGGACGAAAAGTCAGAACAACAAACGCCATTACAAGTTCTTGATGAGTTATTTCCTAATAACCCTGTATTAATTATGGAAAGAACTTCTCATTCTGTATGGGTTAACTCAAAAGCATTGGAAGTAGCGGGAATAAATAAAGAGACGAAAGATCCGCAAGGCGGAAGAATCATCCGGGATCCAGAAACAGGAGAACCTTTCGGGCTTCTGTATGATACAGCAGGAGATATCGTGATGGAAAAAGCATGGAATGCTCAGCCTAATCTCTTTGAAAAAAATTATGAAGGTTTGCTGGACGGTTTAGATGAGGTTGCGAAGAATGGGATTACTACAGTCGGCGATGGACGTCTTTATTGGAAACGAGGCTGGTTAGATGTTTGGAATAAAGTTAACGATGAGAAAAAGTTAACGTCGCGAGTAGTACTTCGTCCGTGGGTATATCCGAACTTAAATGAAGCAGAACAAATAGAGTATTTCAAAAAGATTAAGCGTGATGATGTATCATCTCGAATGCTTATTAATCAAGTGAAGATGTATAGTGATGGAATTAGCATTAACAGTACAGCTAAAATACTAGAAAAATATAAATTTGAGTGGTTTCAGGGAACGCCGTACGGTTTGAACTATATTCCAGAAGAGAAAATGAAATGGTGGTTGAAGGAACTTAATAAACTTGGTTACGGTGCGCTCATTCATACGATTGGAGATGGCGGGGTAAGAGAGAGTTTAAATGCAATTGAGGCAGCGAAAAAAGAAGGGGCGAATCAGCCTTATACGCTTACGCATGTTGAGATGGTAGAAGATAGTGATATAAATCGTTTTGCTAAGTTAGGTATTAGCGCTGATTTCCAAGTAGGTCATGATTTTGCAGAAGATCCTAAACAAAGCTGGGCAAGTACGTATTTTACAAATCAACAGATGAAACGAATTATGCCGTTAGGACGCATTTGGAAAACAGGAGCAAACGTGTCACTTAGTAGTGATTGGGATGTAAATGAACTAAATCCACTTGTGACAATTTCAAATGCACTAAGTATTAATGAAAAGGGCTTGTCTAATGTATATGCAGCTATTGATGCATATACAATTAAGCCCGCTAAAGCATTAGGCCTTGATAATATTACTGGTTCAATCGAAGTAGGTAAATCAGCCGATATGATATTACTAAATGAAGATATTACTAAAATGAGTGTCGATAAGATTCCAGATGCGAAAGTTTTAGTGACGGTTTTACAAGGAGAAGTAGTGTATCACAAGGAGAAATAAAGAAACACCTTATAAAGTAGTTACAAGTATATGAATATATTTCTGTTGACCTTAACACGATGTCAAAGTTTAGACTGAACTTACATTGATAGAAGGGGTGAACACGTATGACAAAAAGTTTATTTTATATGCCTGCTGAGTGGGAGAAACATGAGGGGACATGGCTCCAATGGCCTCATGATAAAGCTCATAGAGGTGAAGGTTACAGAGCTAAGCTAGATGATATTTGGATAACGATGGCAAAGGAGCTTCATTACGGAGAAATTGTGCATATTGTTGTATATGATGAAGAAGAAAAAGTACATGTCCAATCGAAGTTAATGGAAGTGAAAGTGGATATGGATAAAATTGATTTCTTAGTTCAAGAGACGGATGATGTGTGGGTAAGAGATAATGGACCGATTTTTGTAAAAGATAAGGAAGGCAATCTCTGCTTAACACACTGGATTTTTAATGGGTGGGGTGAGAAATATCCGTATGAAAATGATGCGGGTATTCCGGCGGGAATAAGTGAAATGTATAGCATTCCAAAAGTTAATTCTAGTGTCTGTCTAGAGGGCGGGGGAATAGAGATAAACGGAAATGGAACCTTAATGGCGGCAAAAACTTCTATTATAAATGAAAATCGAAATGCTACACTAAGTCAGGAAGAGATTGAAATAGAGTTAACGAAGCATTTAGGGGTAACGAATTTTATATGGATAACGGGCATTCGCGGTGAGGATAATTATGATGAAGATACGGATTACCATATTGATGGAGCAGCACGTTTTGTAAATGAAAATACAATTCTTTATGAATATGATCCTTTCGGAGAAAGTGAATCATACCTTTTGGAGGCGTACGAAAAGCATTATCAAGAATTGCGACAAGCAAGAAATATAGATGGAAAGCCATTTCAGCTCATACCAGTACCGGTGACAAGAAAAGTGGTAAAAGAAGCAGACTGTAAGGGCTCATATTTGAATTTCTACATTGGAAATGAAGTTGTATTAGTTCCTATATATGGCGATGAGCATGATAAGTTAGCGCTTCAAATCATGGAAGGGCAGTTTCCTGGAAGAAGAATTGTCGGTATTTATGTAAATGAACTGTTTGCGTATGGTGGCATGATTCACTGTGTGACGCAGCAACAGTTAGCATAAAGTAAGAAAAATGAAAAAAGCATGCAGAGTATATACTCTGCATGCTTTTTATAATGCTGAAAACTCTTCAACAAGTGAGCTAAAACGATTTAGTGCACTTTCAATCGGTTCTGGCGTAGTTAAATCAACTCCAGCTTTTTTCAGTAAGTTTAATGGATAGTCAGAACTTCCGCCTTTAAGGAATTCAATATAATGTTTTTGAGTATTTGGATCGCCGCTCAATAACTTATCAGCAATTTGGATTGCAGAAGCGAAACCAGTTGCATATTTGTATACGTAAAATGGACGATAGAAATGCGGTATTCTAGCCCAGCCGTATTTTACTTCTTCGTCAAATACGAGGGAGTCGCCATTATACGCTCTAAACAAGCTTTCATAAACTTCGCTAAAGACTTGGGCATTTAATGGTTTACCTTGCTGCGCCATTTCATGTGTGATTTTTTCAAACTCAGCGAACATAATTTGTGTAAAGAAAGTGCCTTTAAATTTGTCGATGAAATGATTTACTAAATGGTTACGTACATTAGCATCTTTTGCTTCTTTTAATAAATGATGAATTAATAGCACTTCATTTACTGTAGAAGCGACTTCTGCAACAAAAATAGTATAGTGTGCAGAAATTCTTGGTTGGTATCCGTGTGAGTAGTGCGTATGCATACCGTGTCCACATTCATGAGTGAGAGTGAAAAGGCTATTTAAATCATCGTGATGATTTAAAAGAATGAAAGGATGAACACCGTATACACCAAAATTATAAGCGCCGGAACGTTTTCCTGGCGTTTCTCTCACGTCAATATAACGTTTATCTTTAAAGCTTTTTAATGTTTCAATATATTCTTCACCTAATGGAGCTAGTGATTCGATCATCATGTCAAACGCTTTGTCATATGGAATGTCTTGTTTTACACCCGCTACTAAATCAACGCTCAAGTCGTACTGGCGTAGTTCATCTACATGTAATTTTTCTTTTCGAAGTTCATTATAAGTATGTAGTGATTGAATGTTTTTTTTCGTCGTATCAATTAAATTTTCATATACTTCTTTCGGAACCATGTCGCCAAATAATGATTTTTCTAAAGCAGATGGATAGCTTCTTAGCTTTGAAACAGTAACATTATTTTTAATAGCAGCAGATAAAGTAGAAGCGATAGAATTTTTTAATTGAACGTATGGTTTGTAATAAGCTTTATAGGCTTCTTTACGTTTCTCACGATTCTCATCTTCTATTAACTTTGCATACATTCCGCGCGTTAAAGTAACTTTTTCTCCTTCATCAGTCGTCACTTCACCAAATAGTATATCTGCATTATTTAACATGCCGTATGTATGTTGTGGGGAGGAAAGTGCTTCGCCCATTTGTGATAAAATCTCTTCTTGGTCTTTATTTAATACGTGTTTTTTATAACGGTACAATTCAAATAAGTCTTCTTTATAGTATTGTAAACCTTCTGCTTCTTCTATGTAAGAATGTAATGTGTCTTCATCTACGCTAAGTAAGAATGGAGAAAAGAAAGATTTAGCTGCACTTACTTTCACGTGTAATTGTGACACTTTATCGACAAGCGATTGGGCGTCAGTATCGCGCGTATCAAGATCAGATTGTAATCGTGCATAAGCAAACATTAAAGATATTATGCTAGATATTTCTTCGCTCTTTGTTAAATAAGCTAATAAGCTATTACCGTCGTGAATATTGCCATTAAATTCGTGTAATTCTTTCGTTAACACTTCAAGTTTATGAAAATCGTTTTCCCAATCTTCAATTGTATGATAAATATCCGTTAAATCCCATTTCTCTTTCTCATCTACTTGTAGTCGATCTTTAAGTTCAGTCATAATCATTTCCTTTCTAAATATGTAGTTATATTCCTATATAACTATGAAATACAACAAATTGCAAAAAATCCCTGCTGAAAATTGAAAAGCCTTGCTAAAATGGCAAGGCTTGAAAAATTATAATGTAATTCCGAATTTTGAATGTAAAAGATTTTTATATTGCGCATTTGTAACATTTTCTTTCGTTTTTTTACCGTTTTTCGCTATTGTGAGACTATCCTTTGTTAAAGATGCATGCCCATCTTCAGTTAATTTTACAATAAGAGGTACTTTGTTAAATGGTGAGCCCTCATGTTCAACGATAATTTCTTGTGCTGCATTTGCTTTTTCTTCATCCACTTCTTCTATATAAAATGCATAGCCTAACGTCCAATCATCAGCAGAAGATTGATCCAAAAACTCATTGTTTTTACGCATCTCTAACATGTAATTTCCCTTTTCAGTCATTTCTTTACGAATACGATAATCTCCTGTAATGGAGTGAATGACTTCACCTGAGAAAGGAATAGGTGTAAGAGGTAAGTATGATCCGAATCCTACTTCAATTAAATAAAGTTCATTATGATGTGCTAAAACAGTTGCGATGTGTCCAGAATCAACAGCCCATATAGAATTTGCAGCATTGTACACTGTTCCTGAAACGAGATGAACATCAAATCCAGCGTCTTTAAGGAAGTAGTACATAGTAGGATTGAGTTCATAACAAAGACCGCCACGGTTGTTTACTAAAATTTTTTCTTTTAGATTTTCTTTTGATATTTCTGTAAAGTTGTTTTCGAGTATATTTAAGTTTTCAAAAGGGACAGTTTGTGCCATCGCGTACATAATGTTAGGTAAATCTTCAAATGAAACTTTTTGTTTTTCTTCTATATGTAATCGTGCGAAAAATTGTTTTTGAAAGTCGGTCATAGAAATCCCTCCGTCATGCTTTTATAGATAAATTGTAAACAATCTTGAATAAGATGTGAAATGAAAACTACTTTGAAGTATTTGTTAAATATGTAAAGTTAGATTAAAAAATAATGTGGGAGAGTGAGAGATTGCTACTTTACTAATTGTAGAACGAATATTATAATAATTCCGATAAACTATGCAAACGTTTTCTTGGAAGGGGATGATGTAAATATGTTGAAAAGAATAACAGTAGTCGGCTTGTCGGTTGTTTTGTATTTACCTAGTATATATGGGGGGAGTAAAGTTTATGCAGATACGGTTAACAATGGAACGTTAATGCAGTATTTTGAGTGGTATGCTCCGAATGATGGGAATCATTGGAATCGTTTGCGTTCGGATGCTGGAAATTTAGCTCAGAAAGGAATTACATCTGTCTGGATACCGCCTGCATATAAAGGAACTACGCAAAATGACGTAGGATATGGAGCGTATGATTTATATGATTTGGGAGAATTCAATCAAAAAGGAACGGTGCGGACGAAATATGGGACAAAAGCACAGCTGAAATCTGCAATTGAAGCTTTACATAAGCAAAACATTGATGTATATGGTGATGTAGTTATGAATCACAAAGGTGGAGCAGATTATACTGAAACTGTAACAGTTGTCGAGGTAGACCGTAACAATCGAAATATTGAAGTATCCGGTGATTATGAAATTAATGCATGGACAGGGTTTAACTTTCCAGGGCGTGGCGATGCTTATTCTAATTTCAAATGGAAATGGTATCATTTTGACGGAACGGATTGGGATGAAGGAAGGAAATTAAATCGAATTTATAAATTTAGGGGGATAGGTAAAGCATGGGACTGGGAAGTGTCTAGCGAGAATGGAAATTATGATTATTTGATGTATGCAGATCTTGATTTTGATCATCCAGATGTTGCGAATGAGATGAAAAATTGGGGAAAGTGGTATGCGAATGAATTAAATTTAGATGGCTTTCGTTTAGATGCTGTTAAACATATTGATCATGAATATTTACGCGATTGGGTAAATCATGTCAGACAGCAAACGGGGAAAGAAATGTTTACAGTAGCTGAATATTGGCAAAATGATATTCGAACTTTAAATAATTATTTAGCGAAGGTCAATTATAATCAATCTGTATTTGATGCACCACTGCATTACAATTTTCATTATGCTTCAAAAGGAAATGGGAATTATGATATGAGAAATATTTTAAATGGAACAGTAATGCAAAATCACCCTGCACTTGCAGTTACTCTCGTTGAGAATCATGATTCTCAGCCTGGACAGTCATTAGAATCTGTAGTAAGTCCGTGGTTTAAACCGTTGGCATATGCATTTATTTTAACTCGTGCAGAGGGCTATCCTTCAGTTTTCTATGGTGATTACTATGGGACAAACGGAAATAGTAGTTATGAAATTCCAGCATTAAAAGATAAAATTGATCCGATTTTGACGGCACGAAAAAACTTTGCATATGGTACGCAGCGTGATTATTTAGACCATCCAGATGTGATTGGATGGACAAGAGAAGGTGATAGTGTACATGCTAATTCTGGTTTAGCGACATTAATCTCTGATGGAACGGGAGGATCAAAGTGGATGGATGTTGGAAAGAATAATGCAGGGGAAGTATGGCACGATATGACGGGTAATCAAACAAATACTGTAACAATTAATAAGGATGGATGGGGGCAGTTCCATGTAAGTGGAGGATCAGTTTCCATATATGTTCAGCAGTGAATTGTTAATAGAAAAGAAGAGGTAGACTGAAATATAAGTTTTCCTCTTCTTTTTATATTATTATCATTCCTAAATCTTTATTTTAATAAATGAACTAGTCGACTTTTGAGACAACAAGAGATGCGTTGGAATAAATAATGTCACCTGTGGCTCCTCTTATTCGTACTCGAAGAATATCTCCTTACTGTGATTGCTATAGAACTAAATATTAGTATGTTTTTAACGTGATTTTAATAGATATTATATTTGCTTTACGGTAAAATGAACATAGTGTAAAATTACACAATAAGTGTAAAGTGATAATAAATGGGTGTTTTTACATTTGTGACTATTGAAAGAAGTTCTTTATATAAATCGTAATTTAAAATCGATAAGGACATTTCTATATAGGTAGTAGTAGCAAAAGGAGAGGCAATATGAAAAGAACAATAATGAAATATAGCATAATGTTTAGTTTATTCCTATTAACATCATGTGATATATCGGATAAAGAAATTGAACAAAAAGCACAAAGTTATACAAAATTGGAGCATGGTATTTCTGTGAAACTAGATCGAATTGAAATACCCGAACAAGGTAAGGATTTTTTAGGCCCAAACAAACGGACAGCTTATGTACAGCAAGTAGATGAACCATATTTACAATTTCAAATAGGGTTCGATGGACGAACCTCTCCAAAGGTAAATAATGATAACTATAAAATAAAAAAAGAAGCGAATGATTTACGAGAAAGATTCAATACATATTATGAAGAAAAAGGGACTAATACTATACTTACTTTCGAGAAAATGCAAACAGGGGACGCTGTTTTCGGTAAGAATGAAGAGAAAAAAGTAGCGAAGCAACATCCGAAGCATTATGTTACTGCGGTTTTCAAAAGTAATATCTTTTTAGATGTAAACAACCGTGCGCATATGGAGACATTAGCGGAGGTTGCGAGAAGTATTCAGGAATTTAATAAAACGATTGAAGATAGTAAGAGTAGTGTGGATGATATAACAATTCAGTTGCCAAATGATAATAAGGATGTATTACTACATATTCCGGTAGATTATATAGTAACGGCTGAAGATGCGAAAAAGACCCTTGAGAAAAAGGTTGATTATATGAAAGCTTTACAATCTGCAAGGGAATAGTCTGACACCTTTACTTCTCACAAAACATATAGTATGATGATTTCAGTAAATTAGATTTCAATGACTATAATATAAATTAATGAGAGGTGCTTTTTTGTGAGTGCGGTAGGTACTAAATAGGAAAAATTTAATGAAATAAATCGGATAAGACCAGGGGATTTTTATGTATATCATACCCCTAATTTTGTCATGGATTTATTTCGATACCTATGAAGATACCTACAATACTTTATAAAGCGTGTAATAAGGGGAGTGCCATCCGTTTTTTATGGCTTATTTCCTCATATGTTATTACACATGCCTTGTAAATGTAAAAGCTGCGGTATCCCCGCAGCTTTTTTGTATATTTTTTTAATGTATAAAAATGGTAAATGAATCATGTAGAACTCATTGGAATCTAATGAGTAGGTATCTTCATTTATGATAAAAATCAATCATAGTGAGGAGAAACAAAATGAATACGATGACTTTTGAAAAGTTACAATATAATGAATTGAAGGATATAGTGAAATCTTATTGTGTAAGTGGGTTAGGTAAAGAATTATTAAATAAATTAGAGCCGAGTACGAGTATAAAAGTAGTGAGGAATCGTTTGAATGAAACGACAGAAGCACGAGCTATAGTAGATGCAGAGGGGCATGTTCCTTTCTTTGGCATTTCAAATATTGCTAGTACAATTCAAAAATTAGAAAAAGGGATGATTTTAGATCCTGAAGAGTTAGTAAGTGTTTCTGACTTTTTACGCGGCTGTAGAAAGATTAAAAAATTTATGTTAGATAAAGAATTTTTTGCGCCAGTATTAGCTTCTTATGCGAATTCAATGACTGAATATAAAAGTATTGAAGAGGAAATCAACTTTTCCATTAAAGGTAATAGTATTGATGCAGCTGCGAGTAAGGAATTAAAACGAATTCGCAATAACATTGATTCGGTAGACGGAAAAATAAAAGAGCGCTTAACGAAGTTTTTAAATAGTAGTGCAAATAAGAAGTATATTCAAGAGTTCTTTATTAGTAAGAAGGATGATAGGTATACGATTCCAATTAAATCTTCTTATAAAAATCAAGTTGCGGGAAGTATAGTTGAAGCGTCCGCTAAAGGTTCTACTGTATTTATAGAACCGCATACGGTTACAAAGTTAAACGTGGAACTCGCAAGTTTGAAAGCAGAAGAAGCGATGGAAGAGTATCAAATTTTAGCGACTTTATCAGGCATGGTAGTAGAAAATATTTATCATATAAAAATTAACATGGAATTGATTAGTCAATATGATATGGTATTTGCGAAAGCGAAGTTTAGTAAATCGATCGATGGAATAGAGCCGAAGTTAAATGATCATGGCTACATTCATTTAGTGAATTGTAAGCATCCGCTTTTAAGTGGAAAAGTAGTACCGTTACACTTTGAAATCGGTCAAAGTTATCGTAGTTTAATTATTACAGGACCGAATGCGGGCGGGAAGACAATTGTATTAAAAACAATTGGACTACTAACATTAGCGACAATGTCAGGCCTGCACATCGCTGGAGATAAAGAAACAGAAATTGCTATTTTCGAAAATGTATTTGTAGATATTGGTGATAATCAAAGTATTGAAAATGCACTAAGTACATTTTCATCTCATATGAAAAATCTATCTGAAATTATGAGGATGTCAAATAATAATACGCTACTATTATTTGATGAGATAGGAAGCGGGACTGAACCGAATGAAGGGGCAGCACTTGCAATTTCTATTTTAGAGGAGTTTTATCTTGCGGGATGTATTACAGTTGCGAGTACTCATTATGGTGAAATTAAACGATTCTCAGAAATGCATGATGATTTTATGAATGCAGCGATGCAATTTAATAGTGAGACACTAGAACCACTTTATAAATTAGTAATCGGAAAATCAGGTGAAAGTAATGCACTTTGGATTGCAAATAAAATGAACGTAAGAGAACATGTACTGAAAAGAGCGAAACAGTACATGGAAAATAAAGAATATCGTTTTGAAAAACTGAATGAAAGCAAAATTAGAAAATCGAAATTTGTGCAAGAAAAAAGAGAAAATCATTACGAGTACAAAATCGGCGATCGTGTAAATGTATTAGATTATGATGATTTTGGTATCATCTATAAGGAAATAGATAATTTCTATAACGTCGTTGTATATTATAACGGTGAATTCGTTGAAGTGAATGTAAAACGTATTACGTTAGAGGTAGCAGCAAAAGAATTATACCCAGAGGGATACGATTTAAATACACTATTTGTCGATTATAAAGAAAGAAAAATGCAACATGATATTGAGCGTGGATCGAAAAAAGCGCTTCGTAAAATCCAAAAAGAAATAAGAAAGAATAGAGAATAAGTTAAAATGGTAACGATTAGACAAGAACAACAAAGTGATTATAAAAAAACAGAAGGAGTTGTACAACAAGCATTTTTAAAAGAAGAATTCAGTGATAAAACAGAACATGAACTTGTGAGTCGTATTAGAAAATGTGACGCGTTTATTCCTGAATTATCAATCGTTGCGGTAAATGAAGAAATTGTTGGGCACATTCTGTTATCAAAAATAAAGATAGAACAAGGTGCAACTTCTGTAGAATCATTAGCACTTGCACCGGTTTCAATTGCTAGGGGCTATCAGAAAAAAGGAATTGGTGGAAAACTTATTGGAGCTGCGTTAGAAAAAGCGAAAGAACTTGGATACGGGTCAGTTGTAGTATTAGGACACCCAGAATACTATCCGAAATTTGGCTTTAAGAAAGCAAGTGAGTGGAATATAAAAGCACCATTTGAAGTGCCAGATGAAGTATTTATGGTGATGGAGTTAAGTGAGAACGCTCTGCAAGGTGTAGAAGGAATTGTACAGTATTCGAGTGCTTTTGCTGAGTAGGAATATCAGTTAAGAAATGTAATCATAAAAGATGCTATCTTTTTGTAGAGATATACAGAAAGATAGCTTTTTTTATTGAGCAAATTCACTTACGTATATTTTGCTCAATGAATAATTAAGATGGTAAAATTGATATAGAAATGTAAAGGGAGAGAAAAGAATGAAGAATCGAGATACAGATAGCAATGAGAATGTAGTTACGTTATATGCTACAAGACACGGTAAAACAATATTAAATACGAATCATCGCGCGCAAGGTTGGGCAGACTCTCCGTTAGTAGAAAAAGGTGTGGAAGTTGCCTCTAATTTAGGAACGGGATTAAAAGATGTTCATTTTATGAGTGCATATAGTAGTGATAGTGGCCGAGCGATTGAAACTGCTAATTTAGTATTAAAATATAGTGAGCAATCAAAGTTAAAACTTGAGAAAAGAAAAAAATTACGAGAATTAAATTTTGGTATTTTTGAAGGTGAAAAACTTGAAAATATGTGGGATGTAGTTGGAAAAGCTGCAGGTGTTGCATCACCAGAAGAACTTATGAAGTTTTCTATTCAAGAAGTGATTAATCTTATTAGAGCAGCAGACCCTACGAAACAGGCGGAAGATTGGGAATTATTTTCTACTCGTATAAAAGAAGAGATTGATAAAATTAGTGAAGAATCTGCTGCAAATGGTGGCGGTAACGTTTTAGTTGTTGTTCATGGGCTTTTGATTACTACATTAATCGAAATGTTAGACAGTAGTAAAACAAAACTTGGGGTGGAAAATGCTAGTGTGACGAAGATTGTATATCAAGACGGAACATACACAGTCGAGTCGGTTGGAGATATGAGCTATGTTGCAAAAGGGAAAGAAAGTGTGGAAATATAAAAATAAGAAAAGGAAGATAGAGAAATCTAGCTTCCTTTTTATTTTTCAGTATATCATTCATTAATTTTTAAACGGAATATTCTGTTTAAAACAAACTATGAAAATTATTGTAATGGTATAATTAGAGAGTAGGAACAACAAATTAGTTTGCAGTGTATTGGAGGGACATTAGTCTAGCCTTACATTTCATCTCGGAATGTAAAGTAAGTATACGAGAAATAAAACAAAGTAAGGAATGTGTGAATATGGGTGGTACATGGTATGTGATGTATGTTCAGTTATAAGAAGAAAAGAATATTAACAATTATATGGAGAAGTGATTATGTTGATTAAATTCGTTCATTTGTTATTTGGAAAACCGTGTGAAAAAGGTGATTCGTTCCAAACTAAGTTTCCACGTTTTATTTATTGGAGTGCAGTTGTATTTTATTTTTTTGGAATGCTATTATTTGGGATTTTTTCTTTTATTGATACTGTATTTATTGGATCGTTGATATCAGGAGGTTTGTTCTTTCCTTTAATATTTAGATTCGTTTATTATATAAACTTAAAAATGAGGGGCCTAGAAAGAGAAGCCTAGACAGAAAAAATATAAATAACAGGGTTATTGAAAAGAAGCGAAATTGAACATAAATGACATTTAAAAAGGAAGCAAAGAAATACATTCTAGCTTCCTTTTTTATTGGAACGATTATGGGATTAATAAAATCTTCCCTGTACTTTTTCTGCTCTCTAATAATTCATGAGCACGGGCACCATCTTGTAAGGGGAATGTAGTAGGGCTCGTAATGTTTAATTTGCCAGTAGCGATCCAATCAAATAATTGAGTAGATCGCTTTTTACGTTCTTCATACGTAGTAAGTACATTCCAAAGATCTCCGCCAGTTAAAGTTTTTGAAGTATCCATAAGCATACGCGGATCAACGGGCGCAGGATTACCACCGGCCATTCCGTAAAATACGACAGTACCACCAGTTTTAGTTGCGCTAAAACTTTCTTCTAATGTAGAACCTACTGATTCATATACAACATTTACTCCATCACCGTTTGTTGTTTCAAGTACTTTCGCAGGCCATGCTTCAGTATATAAAAATACGTGATCAGCACCAGCTAATGTAGCTATCTGTGCTTTTCCTTTTGATGACGTTAGGCCGATCACTTTTCCGCCTAGTAGTTTAATGATTTGAATAAGTAGTTGCCCAACACCACCAGCTGCAGCGTGTACTAAAGCTATATCACCTTGTTTTATTTGATAGCTATCTTTCGTTAAATAATGTGCCGTTAGACCTTGCAATATGACAGAAGCGGCTGTTTCAAAAGAGATAGAATCTGGAAGGTTAATTGCTTTCTCCGATGGAACGGCAACTAGTTCTGCATTTGCAAATGGAACGTCAGCAAATGAAATACGATCTCCAGGATTAATATTAGTAACGTCAGCTCCTACTTTTTCAACAATACCAGCGCCTTCATAACCTAATATATAAGGCGGATTGCCAGCGAGATGATAATCACCGCGGCGTCTATAAATATCGGCGAAATTTAATCCGATTGCTTTCGTACGGACAAGAATTTCATTTGGATTTATGATTGGATCATGTATTTCTTTATATTGTAGTACATCCGGACTTCCAAATTGTTCGAAACAAAGTACTTTCATATGGAATACCTCCATTTTTATTGTTTGTCGATGCTCTTTATCATACAATACAAATATCGATAGACAAAGAGGATTATTTCGATGAAATCAATCGGAAATATCGATTTAAAAGAGGGACGATAAATGGAGATAAAACAATTAATTACATTTAAAGTGGCGGCAGATAGTTTGAACTTTACACAAACTGCGAAGAAATTAAACTTTGCTCAATCGAGCGTAACGGCGCAAATTAAAACGTTAGAAGCTGAGCTAGGTACGCCGTTATTTGAAAGATTAGGAAAACGTCTTTTTTTAACTGAAGCAGGTAGGAAGTTTCAACTATATGCGGACAAGATGATTGCACTCAGCAACGAAGCGAAAATGGCTGTGAAAGATGATGAGGAAATAGCAGGTACGTTAATAATCGGAGCGCAAGAGAGTCAATGTACATATAGGCTCCCATCTATATTAAAGAGGTTTAAAGCACAATTTCCTCAAATAAAGCTTATATTTAAACCTGCGCATTCCAATAAAGATGCGAAGGAACAATTGATGGAAGGGAAAGTCGATCTTGCATTTATTTTGGACGAATGTAAAACAGAAGATGCTTTACATGTGGAGCCGCTTATGAAAGAAGAATTAAAAATAGTAGCTGCTTCAGGGCATCGTTTACTTGAACAACGTTTCATTACTACAAAAGATTTAGAAAGTGAGACACTTTTACTAACGGAGCTTGGTTGCTCGTATCGAACTTTATTTGAAGAGCTATTTCGTACAGAAGAGGTGTATCCAGCAAATAAGATTGAGTTCGTTAGTGTAGAGGCAATTAAACAATGTGTTATTGCAGATTTAGGAATAGCCGTTTTACCAGCGATAGTAGTAGAAAAAGATATAAGAGAAGGGACGATAAAAGAGTTACATGTAGAAAATGCAATCTCAGCGATTTATACACAAATTGCTTGGCATAAAGATAAATGGATGACAGCGCCGCTGCAGCAATTTATTGATGTGACGAGGGAGTTTTTTACGACGGATTAAGTGGAGAAATATTTGATTTATATAAAAGAAAAAATGACAATTTTGTATAAAGAACCGATGCTTGAGTGAAATAAGTATCGGTTCTTTTATGTTTTAAATAGGGATGCAATAAAATGTGTATTTCTCAACTTTTTTTCTTAGACGGATAAGTAAATTTCTTCGTATATTCCAATAACTATAAGGGAATTTACAACGTTTATTCGTTTCTGTAAGATGCCTCTAGGAAGCATGAAAGGAGGGCTTACATAGGGGATAGATTGTCTTTATGATACGTACTTATTTTGAAGGAGGAGATTTACAATGTTTAAAAAGTTAATGAAAGTATGTGTATTAAGTGTGGCAAGTATAGGTGTATTATTTAGTTTTCAAGGAAGTACATTTGCAGCTACTGATTTAAGTAGTTACTATGACGGAAAAAATCCGGCTACAACAAAAGTATACGGAGGCAGTACAACATGTGATGCAGATGGATTTAATGCAAAGTCTACAGCGGTGTATGAGGGTAGTAAAAAAGTAGGGACAGTGTATTTACGTTACAGTAATAAATGTCACGCAGCATGGTCTAAGCTTGTTTTAGATCAACCAGCACCTTCCGTTTCTGGAGGGATATATGCTTACGCTGTTATTAATAAATATAAAAACGGTGTATTCCAAAAATCAGTAGATTCTAATAATGGTAATGGAGCAATTAAAACAGGTCAAACGAGTACGTATACAGGAATGGTATTTGATTTAACTGCGGATTTTGGTTATACAGCTGATGCTGAAGCCGTTACAATTAATAACGGTTACGGGAAAACTGGACGCTATTAAAAAGGAGTGGAGTGCTATGAAACTTTTAAAAAAGCTGAGCGCATGTTTTTGTCTATCTTTTCTCGTTTTAACTAGTGTGTTTAGTACGACGAATAATGATAAAGCATATGCAGAAGATCATTCGTATGATGGGAAAAGTCCGTATTACAATAGTTGTGATCAATCAGCAGTAACGAAAGAAAAGAAGTGGATTGATTCCAATTCTTATGTGGAATTAAAATTTAGCACAACGTGTAAGACAGCATGGGCAAAAGTTACAGTAACTCGTGCAGCAGTATATAATAACGAAGCTGATGCAAGGATTGTTAGAAAAACAGATGGAAAGGCATACACTTGCGGGAGTGCTGGAGGAAATGGTGTTGTGAATAAAGGGCAAACATCATGCTATACGYCAATGGTATATGATTTAGATCCAAGGAAGGCACAAGCGCAAGGGAAACATGCCATTCCGAATAGTGATGCATATAATTATGCGGAGACAATTTGGTATTAATATAACACATGAGTTAAGAGTTGTTATTTGATATAAAAATGAAAGAGCCTTACTGCATTTTATTGTGGTAAGGTTCTTTCAAGTTGTTAATAGTTTAAGAACAGTTATTTACAATGACATATCTTTATAATCACTTTCAAGTATTGCCATAATAATTTCATCCGAGTATGTATCGTTATAAAATAAAGATTGACGTAGGGTTCCTTCTTTTACAAAACCAACCTTTGCATAAGCTCTAATCCCGCGTAAATTATGACTAAATACTTCTAACTGTAAACGATTTAATATGAGTTGTTCAAAAACAAATCTTAAAACGATTTTAATAGCTTCAGTTCCATATCCTTGTCCTGTTAACGCTATTGAAAGCAATGATATTCGGAACCCTGCTCTTTTGTTCTCCTCATCGATATCTAAAATCGACAACTCTCCAATCATTTCGTCAGTGCTTTTTAAACAAATAGCGAAATCATAGCGACTTGAATCATTATTTATATGATCTATGTGTGTCTTAATTTGCTCCAATGAAAAAGTAGACTTGGTTCCAGTCATATATCTTATTTCATCATCCATTGTACTTTCTAATATAATAGGCGCATCTAGCTGACAAAGAGGCCTTAAATAAATTCTTTCACTCTCTAATCTCATTATAAATTTCTCCTTAAGGTTGATGATAGAGTATATAAATATTTTCGATCTACATGGAAGAAGAGTTTTGTTTTTTGTATTGTTTGAAAAGTATGAGTCTTAATTTTATGTTACATGAATTTTATAATGATATGGTATACCTAAAACAAATGATAAAAGTTTTATACACAACAAAATATATCAACAAGTTTTTTTATAATCGAATTAACTAAGGTCTGTATCAGGAGGATTGTATCCAAGGTGACGAGCCATTGATACAATTTGTCCTTTATGATGAAACTCATGTGTCTCTGTATGAGTTAAAAGCCATAGCGGAGTTGTACTCCAAGGTTCTTTTTGCCATTTTACTTCATTTGCTATATTTTCGAGCCAGCGGTCATTGTATTCATCTAAAAAACGTTGTACAGTCTCGTCTACTAACTTAAATCTAGCACGGACTTTTGCGATATCTGCATGCTCAATTTCATAATCACTAGCAAATGAAAAATCTGCTCGCTTTTGCTTGAATGCGAATGATCCAAGCCAGTATCGATAGCAATCGGCTACATGAATATGCGTCTTTATAATGCTACCGCTCCCGAAATTTGGAACAGTACTATGTAATTTTTCTAGTGGGATTTCTTCCAAAAACGAAAATAGAGTTTCTCTTGTAGAGCTAATAAGATTATATTGTTGTTTTAAAACATGTAACATGTAATTGACACTCCTCTATTATTTACTAAACTAACTTTGTAGTAAGTAATTCTATATTTATTAGGGATGAACCTTTTAAATATTTTGACTAAGCATATTAGATGTTTTTCTTAATCGTTTCTGATAGATTAAACAAGGTAAAACTTTAATGTGTTGAACATTCTTAGTTCATAATAAATGGTACATGAAGAAGGGGAACGATCAAATGAATAGACTAGTTGGCTTAAAACAATTTGAAATAACGCGTGGGGAATTGCTTAAATTTATGGAGACGCTAGACGATAAAACTGTGGATACGCAGCCAGAAGGTTTTAACAATACAATTCGCTGGCATATCGGTCATGTGTTAACGGCAGCAGAAGTTTTCATGTTTGGAAAAGAATTCAAACAATTACCAACTGAATATCCAGGTATGTTTGGGTATGGATCAAGACCGTCTAAATGGAAAACAGAAGGACCATCGTTAGAAGTGTTAACGGCTCAATTAAAAGAACAAGCAAAACGTATTAACGAAATTCCAGCAGAAGCATTTGAAAATAAACTGCCAGAGCCATTCCTAGGATTGGAAACAGTAGGGGAGCTTTACGGTATGATGCTTTATCATGAAGCTGATCATATTGGACAAATGAAGGCGATGGAACGTATTATTAAGGCTCTTTAGTTGTAATTGCATGTAAAAAACGAAATTACACCTGTATTGTGAAATAATATAACGACAAAAAGGATAGATAATTTATTATCTATCCTTTTTGTCGTTGAGCTTAAAGAATTATGAACGCTTGCCATCGTGATACTGATAAAGTAGGTATAGTTATTATATTTGTTTTACATAATAGAAAAATATTGAAGGAAATACAGAATTAAGGTTGCAAAAGCCGTATGAAATATAAGTATAATAATAGAGAAGAAATAGAAGTAGGGGTGAATACTATGATTACATTAGAACAAAAGTTGGAGCAATACACACATACATATGGACAATTAAAGGGAGAGCTAAAATGGAAAACGAGTGATTCTCGAACAGGAATGATGATTGCTGCTATGTATACAGGTAGTGATAAATTGTTTGACCTTGGACGTTTTTTAGAAATTAGTAGTTATATTAAGAATCAGGTAGGGATGTTTTCATACTTGAAGTCTTATCATCGCTTTGTGGTGGCCGCAACTTTAGATATTCACTTTACAGATTATAAGAAAGCTTTTCGGAAGTTTTTAGATTTATACGAACAATTGGTTGCTGGTGGTTTTAGCCGAAGTATATTTACTTATCTCGCAGCAGGTGTGCTTTTAACAGAAGAAAATGAACAACATGGCACGCACATTCAGCGTTCGATGCAAGTATATAAACGTATGAAAGAGGATCATCTTTTTCTTACAGGTACAAATGATTATCCGCTCGCAGTTTTACTAGCAGGACAATTAGAGAATGTAGAAACACTTATGGACCGAGTGGAACGTCTGTATCAGAAACTAGCGAAAGCTGGTTTGCGTAAAGGGAATGATCTTCAGTTTTTAAGTCACATTCTTTCGCTAAAGAAGGATGTCCGTGAAGAAATGTTAGTTGCAACATGTACAAACATATGGAAGTTGTTAAAACAAGAAAAGGTAAAAGTGAAACAGATGCATTATCCAGCAATCGGGCTACTAGCATTACTTGAGGATGGAGAAAAAGAGATTCATTCTATTAAAGCATTGATTGAAAAATTGCAGGGGGAGAAATTATTCCGTTGGCATACAGATGCGAATATTCTTATTGCTATTCAACTGTTCGTAAGTCAGAAAGGTGAGGAAAGTAAAACTACCAACACAGGTTTACAAACAATGATAGAAGTCCTGATACAGGCACAACAGGCAGCTATGATGGCAACGATTGCTGCTTCATCTGCAGCAACATCTTCTGCTAGTAGTAGCTCATAATGTGTAACTCCTTTAATAAGGAAGGTAAAAAAGCCCATCACTCTCTAATGAGTGATGGGCTAACTATTTTTTACATAATCAGCATTATCTTTTTGACTCCTTCAAATGTTTGAGTTGTGTAACAATTATAATGCTAATAACAACGAGTAAAAACCATGAGCTAATTTTACTTAAGTGAACGAGATTCCATGCTTCCCGTTGATTTGGATATTGCCATGCTCCGAAAAATGTTGCGATGTTTTCCGCAATCCAAATGAAGAACCCGATAAGGAAAAATGAAAGAACGAGTGGCATTTTATATGTAACGCCTCGTAATGAAAATTCCACAAATGTCCGAAAGAAAACGATGAATAATAGTAAAGTTAATACCCATCTAAAGTCATATAGAAAATGATGTGTGAAAAAATTAAAGTAAATCATTGCTCCTAGAGGTATTGCAAAAATAGCCCTTGGCCAATGATGCATTTGTAAATGCAATCTTCTCCACGCTTGGCATATGTAACTGGCGACACTTGCATACATAAAACCACTGTAAAGTGGAACTCCAAAAATTTTTGAATACGCCTCTTCCGGATAACTCCACGAACCGAAATGTACTTTATATATTTCTAGTAAAAGCCCGATAAGGTGAAAAACAGTAATTACTTTTAGTTCGTCTTTTGTTTCAAGTCCAGTTTTGTACATAATCCACTGCATAAGAAGACATACGATGAGTATGAAATCATAGCGGTATAACCCTGGGATAGAAATGATTTTTGATAGGGCTAGTGTTAAGAAAATAACGACTGGGAATAAACAGGATAATGCTTGCTCGTAAGTGAAGTGTAGTAGTTGTTTTATATAGAACATTGTGTCACCTTCGATGTTTTTGTTGGAAAACTCAAAATAATGACTAAGTATACTACAATTTAAAAAATAAGCCAGTAGTTTATTTTTCATGTATTTGTAAGTTTTAGAAAGGAATTGTAATAAGTATTTTAATATTTAACGAAGTAAAAAAATAGTTTGCTATTTAAAAAAAGTGGGGATATAATATCTAAATGAAAATGATAATTATTATCAGTAATGATTATAAATTAAAAATAATTATAAAAAACAACTGCATATAAAGGATGAAATGAAACATGTTACATAAGTTTGCTGTACATGCTGGCAATAATCGCTGGATACATATTAAGTTCATATGTTTCATGAGCTTAACAATTTTATGTTTAATCGGATCTATATTTTTAGCTATTGCATTCGGTGCAAAGGATATCCATTTGCAAACCGTATGGGCAGCGGTTTTTGATTATAATCCGAAATTAACGCAGCACCAAATTATTTATGAATTAAGGCTCCCAAGGGTAATTGGCGCAGCAGTTGTAGGAGCAGCTTTTGCAGTCGCTGGTGCTGTAATGCAAGGGGTAACACGAAATCCTTTAGCTGATGCAGGTGTGCTTGGTATAAATGCAGGTGCGATGTTTGTAGTAGCACTTAGTTTTGCCTTTTTCCCGCATATGCCGTATTCCTATTTAATGATTGTTTCCTTTATTGGAGCGGTTTTAAGTACAGTACTCATTTTTATTATCGGATCAGCAACATCAGGCGGATTAACACCAATGAGGTTAACGATTGCAGGGGCAGTTATGGCCGCACTTTTGCATTCGTTAAGTTCAGGTGTCGCGATTTATTATGACTTAAGTCAAGATTTAGCTTTTTGGTACGCTGGTGGTGTTGCAGGCGTTAAGTGGGAACACTTGAAATTTCTAGTTCCTATTATTCTCATAACAATTCTTTTTGCTACAGTGATAGGGCGGTCTATTTCACTCATATCAATGGGGGATGACGTCGCTATAAATCTAGGAGTAAAAACGAACCGAACGAGAATACTAGGGATGATTATAGTAGTCATTCTTGCCGGTGTATCTGTTTCAGCTGTTGGTTCCATTGGATTTGTAGGACTTGTTATTCCGCACATCGCTAGAAAATTAGTTGGTGTGAATTATCGGCTTATTATTCCTATGTCAGCATTATTAGGAGCTATGTTATTAGTTTTAGCTGATTTAGGAGCAAGAACAGTAAATCCTCCTAAAGAACTTGCGATAGGGATTATGGTAGCTCTTGTTGGAGTTCCGTTCTTCCTCTATATAGCACGTAAAGTTGGGAGTGAGCTATAAGTGAAGAATCTTTTTAACACAGATAAAAAGAGGGCTATTACTGTAACTACAATTTTCGGATGTATAAGTATCGCTGTAGTTTTGATTAGCTTAAATACAGGTACACTGAGTATTGCACCATTCAAAGTAATTCAAACGCTTTTTGGCTATGGTGATTTTGAGAGTGCAACCGTGCTATACGATTATCGTATGCCAAGAATTATAATTACAATGTTAGCTGGTATTGGCCTTGGGATTTCCGGTGCGATTTTGCAAGGGTTATCACGTAATGCACTTGCAGACCCTGGTATTTTAGGATTACATTCAGGTGCATCTTTCGGGCTAATTATATTCGTTACTTTCTTTCATTCTATTGATGAGAATGCATCGATTTTAATACCGTTATTTACATTTGGCGGGGGAGTACTAGCTGCATTTTTAATTATTATACTTGCGAGTGATCGATCAAAAGGTTTACTTCCTATTAGAATTATTCTCGTTGGTATTGCTGTTTCAGCTGGCTTTAGTGCGATTTCGTTATTTTTCTCCCTCAAGTTAAATGATGAGACGTATACATTCGCTTCTAGATGGTTAGTTGGTAACGTGTGGGGAAGGGATTGGATTCATGTCCTTGCATTATTACCTTGGATTTTCATACTAACCCCGTATGCATGGCTAAAATCTAAAACGTTAAATGCATTGTCACTAGGTGATAGTGTGGCAGCAGGACTTGGTGTTTCTGTTCAAAAAGAACGGTTACTCCTTTTAGCTACAGCGGTTGGATTATCTTGCGCGAGTGTATCGATGGCAGGAGGGATTGGTTTTATCGGTTTAGTTGCTCCGCATATTGCAAGAAAGTTAGTAGGTACTACGTATCAACATTTCCTTCCACTAGCTGGCATTATCGGAATGATTGTTTTAGTACTAGCAGATACGATAGGTCGTTCTATATTCGAGCCAAATTCTATTCCAGCTGGTGTAGTAGTGGCAGCTTTAGGAGCACCGTATTTTCTTTATTTACTTACAAAAACAAAATAAATACTTCAAAGAGGAGAACATATGAAAAAGAAACTTACTATTTTATTTAGCATGATGTGTATTTTAGTATTAGCAGCATGTGGTCAAACGAAATCTAATGAAGAGGCAACGAAAAAAACGGAAAAAAGTAATGAGCCGAAAATCGCTTCTATGTCCATTCATTTAACGAATAATTTACTGGCATTAGGAATTACACCTGTAGGCTCCGTTATTGGTGGAGATTTAAAAGATTTCTTACCGCATGCAAAAGAGCAGTTGAAAGATACGAAGAAACTTGGTGTTGTAACGGATCCGAATATGGAAGCATTACTTCAATTGAAGCCAACTGACATTTATGTGGATGAAAAATACGCGGGCAAAGATTTAGCGAAATACGAAAAAATTGCAAAAACACATTCTTTCAATTTAGATGAAGGTACGTGGAGAGATCAGTTAAAACAGGTTGGTAAACTTGTAAACCGTGAGAAAGAAGCGGATACATATATTCAAGATTACGAAGAGCAATCAAAACGAGTAAAAAGTTTAATAGATAAAGAATTAGGTAATAACGAAAAAGTAATGGCAATTCGTGTTACTGCAAAAGAATTACGTGTATTTAGTACGAAAAGACCGATGGGACCAATTTTATTCCAAGACTTAGGATTACAACCTGCAAATGGTGTAGAGAAAATTGATGGAAATCGTCCTTTCGAAGTCATTTCACAAGAAGTATTACCTGACTTTGATGCAGATGCTATTTTCGTTGTTGTAAATAGAGACGATAAGGCAAAAGCTGCATTTAAACAACTTCAAGAAACACCAATTTGGAAAGACTTAAAAGCTGTTAAAGGAAAGCACGTATACATTATTAATGACCAACCATGGCTTGACTATTCTGCTTTAGGTAACAAGATGGCAATGGATGAAGCAGAGAAAATGTTTACGAAATAATATCGATTCGTCGTTAGGAAGATCCTCTAAATTTTGAGGGTCTTTTATTATTGTTAGAATAAATGAAAAATTATACAATGAATGTAATTTAATGTAGAGGAGATGTGCCAATGTCAGCGCTTATTGTAAGTATCCCGTGTATAAAGCAGTTTATAGAATAAGGGGATAAATAGGCTAAAATAAGTATCCCCGTTATTAAAAAAGTGGGAGTTTGAAATGACAATGAATCTTTTTCAAAATAAAACGATTAAATTATCAGTTATGAGAGAAAACGACGCTGAAGTAATGGCTAAATGGCAAGAAGATAGTGAGTATTTAAGAAACGTCGATACAGATATAGCATTTCCGCAATCGTTACATGAAATAGCGAGTGATGGGCTATTAAAGGGACGAAGATCGAATAGTGTTTCTTTTATGGTAAGGACAGTTCAAGATGATCGCTTAATTGGTTTTGTTGCAATTCATGGCATAGAGTGGAATAACAGAATGGGTTTATTAGCCATTGGTATAGGAGATGCAAATGATAGAGGGAAGGGATATGGAAGAGAAGCGATCCATCTTATCTTAAAATATGCTTTCTATGAATTGAATTTGCACCGCGTTGGTCTTGATGTTATTTCTTATAACAAAGCTGCTATTGAGTTGTATAAAAAGATGGGGTTTCAGATGGAAGGTTGTATGAGAGAAGCGGTTCAAAGAGATGGGAAGTGTTTTGATCGTATCATTATGGGGATATTAAGGGATGAATGGATGGAGCTGCAAGGTTAGAAAGTACATTCGAAATTATATATGTAGTATGCAGGAGATATAATGATAATTGGCGAAAATTTACAGTGTGTTGATTGAATTTATAAGGAGTATGAAAAATGAATTTAGAAAAAAGTAAACCAGTAAATGAAGAGGTCGCTGAATTGAAGGAACTAATTAAAGAATTACACGGAAGTGTACATCAACTTCAAAGTGAAGTGCAGCAACTAAGGCACGAAAGACCAGTTGTTGAAGTGCGAAAGGGTGTTCAACTATCACCAACAATCGTTGGACAAATTGGTGGTATGATTTTAGGTGGTTTAGCAATTATCGGTATATTTTGGTGATGAAAAAAAGGTTTGAAGCATAGTGCTGCAAACCTTTTTTATTTGACGATATAATTTCATGCAATACAACTTTTACATTAAATAACGTAAATATATGTAAGCATGCAATACAACTTTTACATTAAATAACGTAAATATATGTAAGCATGTGATAACAATAGCGCAATGATTGTTAACGGTAAACCAATTTTTAAGAAGTCCATATACGAGAAAGCATGTCCTTCACGTTTTGCAATACCAGCAACGACTACGTTTGCGGATGCTCCGATTAATGTTCCGTTTCCTCCTAAGCAAGCTCCAAGTGATAACGCCCACCAGAGTACTTCAATTTGCGGAGAATCAACAGATAATCCGAGTCCTGTAGCTAAGTCTTGAATAAGCGGGATCATCGTTGCGACAAAGGGGATATTGTCAATTGTCGCAGATGCGATGCCTGATACCCACAAGATAAGTATCGCAGCGAAACCGATATCGCCATTTGTTACGTCGAGTACTTCTTTTGCTAGTGAAGAAATAAGTCCGATATCAATTAACCCGCCAACGAGAACGAATAGTCCAGCGAAGAAGAAAATGGTTACCCATTCAACGTGGGCAAATACATCTTCAATATCGTGTTCTTTTACTCCAATTAGCATAAGAAGTGTAGCGCCTGTCATCGCGATAACCGCAGCGTCTACATGAATAATCGAATGAAGTACAAAGCCTAAAATAGTTAGTCCTAAAATTGAAATGGATTTTAAAAGGAGGCTTTGATCTTTAATATAATCTTTTTCGTTCAATGCCATTAATATTTTAATTTGCTCAGGTGTTGTTTTTAGTTTGTTGCGATACATGAAGTAAATAATACCAAGTGTAACGATAGAGATAATGATTACGATTGGAGCTAAGTTTAGTAAAAAGGCATTAAAGTCTAAATGCTTATTTGCTGATCCGATCATAATGTTCGGTGGGTCACCGATTAATGTTGCTGTTCCACCTATATTTGAAAATAGTACTTCTGAAATCAAATAAGGAACAGGGTTTACTTTTAAAATACGTGTAATGGACAGTGTAACAGGAACGATTAGTAGAACGGTCGTTACGTTGTCCAAAAAGGCAGAACCGACAGCAGTTAATAGGGATAGTAATAATAAAATGCGGATTGGTTTTCCACCAGCTGCCTTCGCTGCTTTAATGGCCACAAATTCAAATACGCCTGATTGACTCGTAATATGTACGAGAATCATCATCCCAATTAAAAGGGTAATCGTTTCCCATTGAATATGTGATGTGAAAGCAGTATGTAAATCTACAACTCCAAAAATAATCATAATAGCAGCGCCGAATAGTGCGATTACAGCACGATTCAATTTCTCAGAAATAATAAATCCGTACGTGATTAAAAATACGGCAATTGCAAAATAATATTGCCAATTTGCTACTTCATGTGCTGATTGTTCCAATCATGTCACCTTCTTTAAAGTATATATTCAATTGTCAAAATGTATCTCGCTGCATAAATACGGGATAAAATATATTGTAGCAAATTCAAAAAAGAAAGAAAACTATTTAACAAAGTGAAGGAAAAAATATATTTTTTACATATCATATAAAAAATATAAAAAACACAGTGCAAATTATTAGGAAAAGTGGGCGTTGTCCTCTAATATAGAGATAGCAATTTACATTATTTTTGCGTAAAATGGTTTAAAGAGGTGAATTCCGATGGAAATAGTAAAAGATAGTTCTCTTATTCAAAATGAAATTGAACGTTTTGTAAATAAAGATGTATATATTCATTTAGAAACAACGAACGGAGCGTATGCGTCACACTTTAACGAAAAGATGATGACAGTTGGAGCATTCATTCGAAATGCAATTATTCGCTTTGAACGTGGGAAGATTACTGGAACAAATCCATACCGAGTTGGTTTGAAAATGGATCATGGCTGGGTATATGCAGAAGGTATTACGCACTGGGAAGTAGACGATAAAGAGCGTTTATTACTTGCAGGGCATGATAACCAAGGCCGCTTAGCAGTTGCACTTGAGTTAAGCTTAACGCCATTTAAGTAAGAAGGAGGGAAACTTATGGAGAGACATGTACTTGTTGTATTTCCGCATCCAGATGACGAAGCATTTGCTGCTGGAGGAACAATTCGCTTATTAACAGATCAAGGAGTACCTGTAACGTATGCATGTGGTACTTTAGGACAAATGGGACGTAACATGGGGAAAAACGTATTCGCTAACCGTGAAACGATTCCAAATATCCGTGAAAAAGAATTAAAAGATGCATGTGAAGCGATGGGAATTCAAGATTTAAGAATGCTTGGTTTCCATGATAAAACGTTAGAATTTGAAGATGTTGATTTCGTTGCAGATAAAATTGAAGCAATCATTCAAGAAGTAAATCCATCTCGAATTATTACATTTTATCCAGAGCACGGCGTACATCCAGATCATGATGCATTTGGCCGCGCAGTTGTTCGCGCTGTATCACGTATGCAAAAAGAAGAGCGTCCAGTCATTCATGCCGTTGCGATTACGAGAAATCGCGAAGCTGTATTAGGTGAGCCGGATGTTGTAAATAATATTAGTGAAGTATTCGAGCATAAATTAGCTGCACTAGGTGCGCATCGTTCACAAACAGAAGCGATGTTAGAAGAAACACACGTAAAAATCAAAAACAAAGATGCAGCAACATTAAAATGGCTGCAACTGGAACAATTTTGGACTTATAAATGGGAGTAGGCTAGAAGGGGACCTTCTAGTAGCTCTTACATAGAAAAAGCACCGTCATTTGGACGGTGCTTTTTTAGTGAATAACTTTTAATTTCCGCTATTTGCGAGCAGATTTCACTTTATCCCGCATTAACGGGCAGTAAGCCTACCACCTGGAAATTCAGAAAAAGCAAAGAAGGTAGGTGGAGGCGGACTGCCCGTAAAAGCCCGATTGGTTCAACTAATAATCAGTGGGGATGAACAAAACCCACACTGATTAAAGTTTCACTTTATCTTGTACTCCATTCTTTTGTAAATTCATCATGGTATGCTTCGCTCCAATGGTATGGCTGCAACTCTTTTAACGGTTTGAAAATGATATCTTGTTTAGAATTTGTAATGGCGCATAGTACTTCTGGTCCCCAATAAAATAAACGTTCTTGGCATACACCACAAGGTGATAATACTTTTAATTCAGAATGCTCATTTTCCCTTGCAAGACAAATAGAATGTGTAACTTTCTTATGAAATTTATGTGCTTCTAAAATTGCACCTGTTTCCATACAAAGTTCTGTTGAAGCGTTTATTACGTCAGGGGCCACACTTGTATAAATGGATCCATCTTCTACACGGATTGCTGCAGCTCCGCCCCAATTATGTGGATATCTTTGGTCAATTAAATTTTTCACTGCATCATATAATTGTTGTTCAATGCTCAATTGTATGTCCTCATTTCTGTTTAATTTTCGATTCAATGACTGTTATTTTTTTAGTAATACCGTTAAAAAAGAATAGTCACTCAATTTTAAACTATAAATGCAAGAATTACTTTTCATCTGCATACTTTTCCTCTAAGGCAATTAATAGAGGAATTGATATAGTTACAAGAATGATTAAAGTGGTTATAAAAGATTTAGAAAGAGCAAAAGAACCTTCGATTAAAGGTGATAAAAACTTGAATGAAAGTATACTTGTTATTAAGGAAACTACTAAAAAGCTAAAAAGAGACACATTTTTATTTTTGATAGATGTTTCTATAAAATCTTTAAGACAGCTTATGACGACAAATATAGTTAATATAATAAGAGAAATAAAATAATGTGTTAAATTTGTCATACTAATAGTAGGACCGTCTATTATGTAAGCAAGTAACTTAGATACTAACATACCTCCAAATAATAAAATAATAAAAGCAAGTAATCCTTCCGATGTATAAGTGCTGAAATTATCTTTCTTGTTAAAGAGTTTATAATTCAGAGTAGATTGGCTTATTTGCATTAGGAATAGGATAATAATCCACACATAATATACAATTGGTAATTCTCCTGAGAATAGAGCGATCAGGAAATTTATTACTGTCCTTAAAATTTCAATCATTACGAAAGGCCTCCTGTTTGCAAGCTTTACGACATTAAAAATGCTGGTCTATCGCTTGATAATTAGAACTATTAATTCAAACTATTTCTAATTATTCCATAAAAAGGTGGTAGCTTCAAGTTATCTTTTTAACAAAGCTTCCAAGGCTCAACACTAGAAAAAGAAACGCAATATGTAATATAATTGAAAAAGTATATATTAAAATTAATGTTAATATTACCCTCCTATAAGTATTAACATACGTAATTGAGGTGTTTTCTTTGTTGTTTTATGATCGAATTTCTATAATGGCCCCTCCTGTTCCGTAGCTAAGGAAAGTCTTTTTATTTCTGAGATTTTCAAAGTTATAGGAGGGTATGAAAAATGAAAAAAGTC
The DNA here is from genome assembly GCF_056399205.1 of Bacillus sp. 01N45. Classification (NCBI taxonomy): domain Bacteria; kingdom Bacillati; phylum Bacillota; class Bacilli; order Caryophanales; family Bacillaceae; genus Bacillus; species Bacillus sp. 01N45. The sequence goes on along the minus strand of NZ_JBFTQW010000004.1, from coordinate 219,951 downwards.
TCAGTACCATCACTTTTGTTAATGATCATTCTTGTCGCATTTCCGCAAATTAGTGAAACGATTTACACACCGTCTTTACCTGACATTTCAAAGGAGTTACACGTAAGTAATAATGAGGTACAGTTAACACTTAGTGTGTATTTTGCTGGATTTGCTTTAGGTGTATTTTTTATTGGATGGTTATCAGATATAATTGGCCGTCGCCCGGCAATGTTATTTGGAATTGTCGTATATGGCGTTGGGAGTTTCTTATGCTTTATTGCAAATTCCATTGAAGTTTTATTGCTAAGTCGTTTTATTCAAGCGTTTGGAGCAAGTGCTGGCTCTGTTGTTACACAAACGATTCTTCGTGAAAGTGTAGAAGGGCATAAGAGGCATGTTATGTTTGCTCAAATCTCGGCAGTCATTGCTTTTACACCAGCGATAGGGCCGTTAATTGGTGGTTTTCTTGATCAAATGTTTGGATTTAAAACCGTATTTTTAAGTTTAGTAGTTATGAGTATCGGGATTTTTCTGTATACGTTTGTTTCCCTTCCCGAAACAAAAACGGACTCAGTAACGAATAAAATAAATGTATTTTCTGTTTTAAAACGGTTAATTACAAATCCGAAAGTAGTAACATATGGGTTATTAATTGGAGGAGCGAATGGTGTTTTATTTAGCTATTATGCAGAAGCGCCGTTTATCTTTATTGAATACTTTCAGTTATCGCCTAGTATGTATGGACTTCTAGGAATTGTTGTTGCTTCCGCTTCTATTATTGGAGCCAAAGTTTCTAAACGATTGCTTGCCACGTATAAACCAGAGAAAATTATATATATCGGTTGTCTTGTAATGACAGGAGGAGCTATCCTTTTATCTGTTATTACGTTTGTTGGATCAAATCCGAATGTAATATATATGATTGTATTTTTAGTAGCGATGTTTATATTGCTATTAGGAATTGGGATAGCGTTACCTAACTGTTTAAGTTTAGCGTTAGTAGATTTTCAAGATGTCATTGGTACAGCCGGAGCTTTGTTTAGCTTAGGGTACTATGTAATTGTAACGATGACAGTTTGGGGAATGAGTCAACTTCATACGGGCTCGTTACTGGTGTTGCCACTTTATTTTCTGGCTATTGTAGTTATCATGATGGTGTTTACTAAAGTGTTTATTTTAGGTAAACAAACTTCAAAAATGATTTAAATATGAAATGGTAAAAGAGTCTCGTTTTTTAATGAGACTCTTTTATATTTTATCCTGCTGTTTTGAGGCAGTAAGATTCCTACCTCAAAATTGGGCTGGACTAAAGAAATCAGTAGTTTATTAATATATTAAATTTCTGGTTAGTATATGAATCGGACGTGTGGGAAATTACGTTATCAACTATAAAGATTGAAGTACATGAGATGTGAAACCTAGGAAGAAATACTCTCCTCGGTTATTTATACTGTAATAATATTCATGCCGGAATCATATTGAATAGATGTATTTTATTGTTAATTTAGTTAAAAATTAATCAGACTTATGTATAATAATTTATTGAAAAAATAATTGAACTTTTCAGATAAATGAATTAATATAAGGTAAGTAATTTTAAGATTTATAGAATATTGGAAGATGAAAGGTTTTGAGAATTTTGTAAGAGGCAAAAAACGATTTTAGGATAGCTTTAAAGCTAGTGTAAAATGACGTTTGCTTCATCATTTTCAGGGCCTAAAGGAATTAGGGGAAAGCATCTTGTTTTAAAATGCGGCTATGAATCATCTAAGAGGGGGAAGTGAAGTGGCAAACAAAGAATTGAAAAGGGGTTTAGAAGCACGTCATATTCAAATGATTGCTTTAGGCGGAACGATTGGTGTTGGCTTGTTTATGGGATCAGCCAGCACAATTAAATGGACAGGTCCATCAGTAATGCTTGCGTATGCAATTGCAGGTATTTTTATTTTCTTCATTATGCGTGCAATGGGTGAAATGTTGTATATGGAGCCGAGTACAGGTTCATTTGCGACGTTCGGTCATAAGTATATTCATCCGTTAGCTGGTTATATGACAGCGTGGAGTAACTGGTTCCAGTGGGTTATCGTTGGGATGTCAGAAATTATTGCGGTTGGGGCATATATGCAATATTGGTTCCCGGACTTACCAGCTTGGATACCAGGTGTAATCGCAATGGTTATTCTTGGCGCAGCTAACTTAATTTCTGTTAAGTCATTTGGCGAATTTGAATTTTGGTTTGCGATGATTAAAATCGTTACGATTCTATTAATGATTATTGCGGGATTTGGACTTATTTTCTTTGGAATTGGTAACGGCGGAGAAGCAATTGGTATATCAAATCTTTGGTCAAATGGTGGTTTCTTTACAGGTGGTTTTTCAGGGTTCTTCTTTGCATTATCACTTGTAGTTGGTGCATACCAAGGTGTGGAATTAATCGGTATTACTGCTGGTGAAGCGAAGGATCCGAAGAAGACACTTACAAGAGCAATTCAAAGTACAATTTGGCGTATTTTAATTTTCTATATTGGTGCTATTTTCGTTATTGTAACTGTGTATCCGTGGGATCAATTAAGTACAATTGGTAGTCCGTTCGTAGCAACTTTTGCGAAGGTTGGTATTACGGCAGCAGCTGGACTTATTAACTTCGTTGTTATTACAGCGGCAATGTCGGGTTGTAATAGTGGTATTTATAGTGCGGGCCGTATGCTTTATACGTTAGGTGTAAATGGACAAGCGCCGAAATATTTCACGAAACTTTCTGGAAATGGTGTACCTTTATTCGGTACAGTTGGCGTAATTATCGGTTTAGCGGTTGGTGTTGTTTTAAGTTATATCGCACCGAAAAACTTATTCGTATATGTATATAGTGCGAGCGTACTTCCTGGTATGGTACCATGGTTCGTCATTTTAATTAGTCAAATTAATTTTAGAAAAGAAAAGGGAGCAGAGATGAAAGATCATCCGTTCAAAATGCCATTTGCTCCTGTTACAAACTATTTGACAATTGCCTTTTTAATTATGGTATTAATCGGAATGTGGTTTAACGATGATACACGTATTTCATTAGTTGTAGGTATTGTTTTCTTAGCTATCGTCACAATTAGTTTCTATGCTTTCGGAATAGGGAAACGACGTCCGTTAGATGTTCCAAATGATCAGGAGATTTCAAGTAAATAAAGATAGTAAAAAGTCCGATTTCTTATATGGAAATCGGACTTTTTATTATTAAAATTTCTCTAAAACGATTTTCCCAATTGTACTTCCGCTTTCAAGCAGTGCATGTGCTTTCTTTACGTTTTCAGCGTTAATTGGTGCGAATGTTTCATTTAGAGTAGTCTTTAAAATGCCTTCATCTAATAGTTCGCTTACTTTATTTAATAGTTCGTGCTGCGTGATCATATCGCCAGTTTCGTACATCGCTTTTGTAAACATAAACTCCCAAACGAATGTAGCACTTTTACTTTTTAAAATACCCATCTCAAGAGGGTGTTCATTTTCTACGATAGAGCAAATTTTTCCTTGTGGTTTAATGAGGTCACAAATTGCTTGCCAATGTTCATCTGTATTGTTTAAGCAGAAAATATAATCTACATCTTTTAGCCCAAACTCTAATATTTGATCTTGTAAAGGTTGGTGATGGTTAATGATATAATCGGCACCAAATTTTTCAACCCAGTGTATCGTTTCATTACGGGATGCAGTTGTGATTACATTCAGTCCAGCCCATTTCGCCAGTTGAATGGCAATTGAACCTACACCACCAGCTCCGCCGATAATTAAAATGTTTTTGAATGTATTCTCATCTTTCTTATTATAATCAATGCTTAAACGTTCAAATAAACCTTCCCATGCTGTAATAGCTGTTAAAGGAAGTGCTGCAGCTTCAGCATCATTTAACGTTTTAGGTTTCTTGCCAACGATTCTTTCATCAACTAGGTGGTATTCACTATATGTACCTTGTCTCGTAATACTTCCAGCGTAAAATACTTCGTCGCCTTCTTTAAATAACGTACAACCTTCGCCCGTTTGTACGACGACACCACTAGCATCCCAGCCAAGTATTTTCGCTACATCTTCTTTTTTATCTTTCGGAGAGCGAACTTTTGTATCAACTGGATTAACGGAAATAGCGTTAATTTTAACAAGTATATCTCTTCCTGTAGCAACAGGTCTTTCAACTTCAATATCAATTAAACTGTTTTCTTCTTCAATAGGTAAGTATTCATGTAAACCAATTGCTTTCATTTCTATTCCCTCCATTAAAGTAAGAGTTTTTCTCTTTTATTATAGTAGGTAAAGCGTCATTATGTAAAAAAGTTGAGTTCTTTCCATTTTGTAAAAGAGCTGTTTCAACTTCATTTAGAACTTTGTAACTGGCGAGCAACATCCATCACTCTGATTTTATAAGCGTCGGATGAGAGGTATACTTATTTTTCCAGTGTACCTTGCAATGAACAATACCAAGTGTTATATTATACTTGTAGTTATTAGTTATAAAACAGTACTAAATAATAAACAGTAGTGGATATCAATTAGAATAGGGTGAATGAATATTGAATGTACAATTTAAAAAAGGAGTTTTAGAACTTTGTGTTCTTGTCTTACTGGATAAGCAAGACCGTTATGGATATGAATTAGTTCGAAATATTTCCAATCGAATTGAAATATCAGAAGGGTCTGTTTATCCTCTTCTTCGAAGGCTAACTAAGGAAGAATATTTTACAACGTATTTACAGGAGTCTTCAGAAGGCCCTTCAAGAAAGTATTATACACTGACGGATAAAGGTAGAACGTATTTGTATCAACTTTTGGAGGAATGGAATGAGTTTTCACAAGGTGTCAATCAATTAATTAAAGAAGGTGTAGGTAATGACGAAAGATAAATTTTTACAACAATTAAATGTATCTCTAAAAAGGTTATCTGATAAAGAGCGTGCAGATATTTTAAAAGATTATGAAGAACATTTTACTTTCGGATTAGAGGAAGGGAAAAGTGAAGAAGAAATTGCAACTTCATTAGGCTCTCCAGCTCAAATCGCCAAAGAGTTATTAGCAGATTATCATATTGAGAAAGTAACAGCAAGTGCAACAACAGGAAATGTTTTTCGGGCAATTTGGGCAGTAATTGGATTAGGTTTTTTTAATTTGTTAATCGTGCTTGGACCTGCAATTACATTAGTGGCATTAATTTTTTCAGGATGGGTTCTAGGTATCTCATTTTTAGGCGCACCATTACTTGTTTTAGTTGATACGATTATACATCCAAATACATTCTTGCTATTTAATCTTTTTGTTTCTTTAGCGCTTTGTGGACTTGGATATTTCATTGTTATTGCTATGTTATTTTTAACGAAGCTAGCAAAGAATGGATTTGTTCGTTATTTAAAGTTCAATATAGCATTAGTAAAAGGTGGTTTAAAGCATGATAAATAAAAAGAGTCTTTCAATCATTGCAGGTATTATTTTCATTATTGGTATTATCGGAAGTTTATTCACTTATCGTTCAATTGCTGCAGTACCAATTTCAGAAGAAAAGGTCGTTAATAATAATAATGTGTCAAGCGTCATTATTGATACAAATAACGTTCGTGTTAATATCAATCCTACAAAAGATAGTAACGTGAAAGTAAAATTAGATGGCGAGGTTAATCCAAACGTAAAAAGAACATTAGCTACGGATGAGGAAGATTCAACGCTTCTCATTTCTTATAAAGAAAAACAACAGAGCTGGTTCAACTTTAATATTTCTGAAGTATTGGCTCCATTAACATTAAATGTGTATCTACCCGAAAAACAATATGATTCATTAAAAGTTTCCAATAATAATGGCTACGTTTCTGCTAAAAAACTAAACGCAACACATTTTAATATAAATACAAGCAATGGACATGTTGAATTAAGAGAAATCAATTCGCCAAAAATTATCGCAGAAGCAAACAATGGAATTATGGATTTCAAAGATGTATTGGCACAAAATATTCATGTGAAATCGAACAACGGACGAATAATGCTAGACCATGTTGAAGGTGAAATAGAGGGGCAAACTAAAAATGGAAGTCTTACTCTTAAAACGAATGAACTGGATCGAAATCTCAATTTTATGACTCATAATGGGAAAATTAATATTGAAACCGAAAAAGAACCAACTAATGTTCAATTTAATGTTTCTGTCGACAACGGCAGCGCGAATATCCTGAATAAATATAACGGGAATACGGTTATTGGAAAGGGAGAAAATATAATTAAATTAAACACACATAACGGAAATATTACAGTGAAAAACCAATAGCATATTACCTTTTATAATCTCAGCTCGTCGCACATAAAGAGCAATAATAAATAAAAAAGAACCGACTCCTTTTTTCAACATATAGGTAGTCGGTTTTTTTTTATGTAACCTTCGTTTAAGTGTGTATCCTTTTCGTATTTCAAAATACAAACAGTTGATTTATTACCCTGGATTCTTAGAAAAATAACGAATAATAATTAATAGTGTAAGGAGAATTTGTGAATGACTCAAAAATAATAGCTGAAACAATGAAAAGTGAGAAGGAGTTTATTTCTAGCAAGAGGAATTCTTTACTGTATTGTTTTATTCAAAACTAAATTTAAAGGTGGATACATAATGACAGTAAAGAAGCTTTATTTCGTCCCAGCAGGTCGTTGTATGTTGGATCATTCGTCTGTTAATAGTACATTAACACCAGGAGAATTATTAGACTTACCGGTTTGGTGTTATCTTTTGGAGACTGAAGAAGGACCTATTTTAGTAGATACAGGTATGCCAGAAAGTGCAGTTAATAATGAAGGTCTTTTTAACGGTACATTTGTCGAAGGGCAGGTTTTACCGAAAATGACTGAAGAAGATAGAATCGTGAATATTTTAAAACGGGTTGGTTATGAGCCGGAAGACCTTCTTTATATTATTAGTTCTCACTTGCATTTTGATCATGCAGGAGGAAATGGCGCTTTTATAAATACACCAATCATTGTACAGCGTGCTGAATATGAGGCGGCGCAGCATAGCGAAGAATATTTGAAAGAATGTATATTGCCGAATTTAAACTACAAAATCATTGAAGGTGATTATGAAGTCGTACCAGGAGTTCAATTATTGCATACACCAGGCCATACTCCAGGGCATCAATCGCTATTAATTGAGACAGAAAAATCCGGTCCTGTATTATTAACGATTGATGCATCGTATACGAAAGAAAATTTTGAAAATGAAGTGCCATTTGCGGGATTTGATTCAGAATTAGCTTTATCTTCAATTAAACGTTTAAAAGAAGTGGTGATGAAAGAGAAGCCGATTGTTTTCTTTGGACATGATATAGAACAGGAAAGGGGATGTAAAGTGTTCCCAGAATATATATAGTACAAAAAGTCATGAGCTTATTCGCTCATGACTTTTTCGTTTAAATGATTTTTTTAAATAAGTTATAAACTTTTTTAGAACTATCTTCATTTAATTGATAGTACGTAAGGTTTACATCATTAGGAGTATCTTGTTGAGCAATCATCACTTCGTTACTGTGATGGTCAACTACCCATATGAAATATTTTTTATAAGTCCCATCCTCGAAAGTAATCCACATATCACAGTCTATTAAATCTGATCCTTCTTCATCTAATGTTAATTTTCCTTTTTTGGCGGTATCCATACTGTTAATGAATGTTTTTAATTCATCTGTTTTTGTGAGAAAGATATCTTTTTTTGTTTTAATTGACTCGACATGTATATCTTTTATTTCCTGTTTCCCTAAAAAGACAGGGGGCCCATTTGGATCTCTTTGAGTTGAAATGATAGTAGCTTTCTTCTTTGGTTTATTTGCTGTATAGAAATCTTGAATAGATTTCCCAGAGTTGAAAAACCATGCGATTCCAAAAATAATCAATGCACTACCTAGCAGTAAAATGATTTTTTTAATAGAATATTCTCCTCTCTATCACTTCGTATGAAGAGCTTTTCTATTAATATATGATAGGGAAGCGTAAAGTATTATAATTGAACTTGTTTATTCTGCACAGTTTTAACAGGGCGATCTACGAGTAAATTGTAAGTGAGTCCGATTAGTACGAAAATGCCACCGACAACCTTTCCTATAGAGAGTTCGTGTGACAAGATGAAATCAATGATAGTCCCCGCAAATAATTGTCCGATAAAGATGAGTAACGTTAAATAAAATGCTGATATTTTAGGTGTAATATAGTTCGATAACGAGATGACGATAACGCCTACTAATCCGCCTAAGTAAACAGCGATAGGAATAGATTGCAACGTATGACTAGGAATGTACATTGAATCTGAACTGAAAATTAAAAATAACATAGAGAAAAATAATCCAGTAATATAATTAAAAAACGTACCTTCCCAATTACCGATTTTCGCTGCTAAATTTGCGTTAATAATTCTAGCAACAACGATAGAAACACCAGCTAAAATAGCGATAGTAATATATAACATTTTCTTGCCCCCATTAATAAATTGTCATGATTATAATTCCGGAAGAGATGAAACATAATCCAATTAGTTTTTTCTTTTCAAACTTTGCAACTTTCATTCCTAATAAGCCGAAATGATCAATAACGATGGAAGCAATGGATTGACCAAGTAAACTTAATGCGATCGTAATAGAGGCACCAAGGACGGAGAAACTTATATTATTAAAAAGGACAGTGAATACCCCAATCGCTCCAGCGCTATATAAAAAAAGCGGAATGCTTTTATCAAAATAAATTTTATTTTTGTTTATGATTAAAACGAAAATAACTGCAATTAAACCGACAAGGTGAATGACAACGCTTGCTGTATACTTGCCAATTAATTCAGATAAAATCCCATTCAATGGAAGCATAACGGCGATGAGCACACCAATAAAGACAGAAAGAAAGTTGTACAATGTAATATCCCCTTTAATTTTCATATTTGTAATGACTGTATCATGCTGAAATTGTGAATTACTATGACATATGTCATAGTGGAAGGGGGAAATTTTGATTACAATGGGGAGTAGTTGTAAAGGCGGGGGAACTATGAAGAAAATATGTAATTCTATTAAATTAACAAATTATATGAAAGAAAATAATATTGACTCCTTTTTTAGTAATGATATGAAACCATATATGGAACTAATATTTTTTAAAAAGAATGAGTTTATTTGTAGAGAGAATGAAGAGATAGATTATTTATTTTTCTTCGTTGAAGGAAAAGCGAAAGCGTTTAATACATTAAGTAACGGGAAATCTGTATTGTTATGCTTTTATGATAGCTTGCAGCTGTTAGGAGATGTGGAGTTAATTCATTCTCAAAAGACAGCTTCAAACGTACAAGTGATGGCAGATTCATATTGTGTTGGTTTGCCTTTAGGGAAAGTGAGAAATCAACTATTTCATGATGCGAAATTTTTACGATGTATTTGCGGATCGTTAGCACATAAGTTAAATCGGCTTTCAAAAAATAGTACAATTAATTTACTATATCCACTTGAAAATAGACTTGCGAGTTACATGTTAGCAGCAGGGGAACGAGCGGTGCAGCATGGAAATAGAATTGTATTTAGTGGGAATTTAACGGAAACAGCGGAATTGTTAGGAACGAGTTATCGTCATCTATTACGTACATTAAATATTTTTTGTGATAAAGAGATAATAAAAAAGAACAATGGTTGCTTCGAAGTAGTAAATGTGGATGTTCTGAGGGAATTGGCAGCAGATGTTTATAAATAATATATTAAAGTGGGGATTTAGATGAAAATAGCAATTATTTCAGATGTTCATGGAAATAGTCAAGCTTTGAAATCCGTATTAGAAGATATTGAACGTCGCAAGGTCGAAATGATAATTAATTTAGGTGATAGCGTCTATGGGCCGTTAGATCCTTTAGGTACAATTGAAATATTAATGAATAACGAGATGATACATATTAAGGGAAACTGTGATCGCATGCTTTGGGAACCTATACAAGAGCAGTCTGCTACACTAACTTTTGTCCGAAATCAATTAACAGAAAATCATATAGATTGGTTAAAACAACATCCTTTCCAATTCATTGTTGACGATATTTTATTTTGTCATGGTACACTAACTTCAGATGAGGTGTATTTACTAGAAGAAATGGACGAAAATGGTGCAGTATTAAAGAGTGAAAAAAATATAATGGATCAACTCAAAAATATAGAACAAAAAATAATAGTATGTGGTCATACACATATTCCTAGAGTTGTTTATTTAGCGAACGGAAAAATCATAATAAATCCAGGGAGTATAGGGCTTCCAGCGTACAAAGATGAATTACCCATTGTGCATAAAATGGAATCAGGAACTCCGCATGCAAAATATGTAGTGATAGAAAAGGTTTTGGGAGAATGGGTAATTGAACAAATTTCAGTTCCTTATAATTGGGAGGAAGCTGCTGAGTTAGCTGTTCAACAGGAAAGACATGACTGGGCACAGGCACTAAAGACTGGGAAGATAGAATGAAAGGGAGTTTACCCCTTTTTTTATTTTGAGTAAATATTGAATGATGTAAAAATAAAATGTTATGATTATGGAAACGTATGAATATATGAACAAGTATTCATACGTTTAGTGGAAGGAGGGATTAGAATGAAAGACTTAATTATTATTGGAGCTGGTCAAGCTGGATTAGCAATGGGATATTACTTGAAGCAAGAAGGATATAATTTTTTATTACTTGAGGCAGGAAACCGAATTGGGGATTCATGGAGAAACAGATATAATTCTTTACAGCTCTTCACACCGAGAGAATATAGTAGTTTACCAGGTATGGTAGTAAAAGGAGAAGGAAATGGATTTCCATGTAAAGATGAAATGGCAACATATTTAGAAGAATATGCAAGGCACTTTACATTACCGGTCCAATTGCAAACTGAAGTTTTTAAAATAAAGAAAGAAAAAGATATATTCGAATTACATACTCCTACAGAAATTTTACAATCAAAAAAGGTTGTTATCGCAACAGGTGGTTTTCAGCAACCGTACATCCCTTCATTTTCACAACATCTTTCATCGCATGTTTTTTAAATACATTCATCACAATATAAATCACCATCACAAATTCCTGAGGGGAAAGTATTAGTAGTAGGTGGCGGGAATTCAGGAATGCAAATTGCAGTAGAACTTGCAAAAACTCATGGAGTTACAATGTCTATTAGTCATCCTCTAACATTTTTACCGTTACGTCTTTTTAGAAAAAGCATTTTTAGTTGGTTAGAAAAATTGGGTTTACTGTATGCTGAATTAAATACAAAGAGGGGAAAGTGGTTTCAGAAGAGAAAGGATCCTATGTTTGGTTTTGAAGGCAAAGAACTTATTCGTAGTGGGGCAATTAAACTAGAGGGAAAAGTGGTTCATGCATCAGAAAATAGCATTATGTTTCAAAATGGTGGCACGTATAGTGCAGAAAGCATTATATGGTCAACTGGTTTTATTCAAAACTATAAATGGATTGAAATAGAAAAGGCAGTGAATGAGAAAGGATTTCCTAATCATGTAAAGGGAATAAGTCCCGTGAGAGGATTATATTATATCGGTTTGCCGTGGCAATCTCAAAGAGGCTCTGCACTTATTTGTGGTGTAGGAAAGGATGCATCATATTTACTTTCTGAGATCAAAAAAATAGATCAGTAGCAGCGACTACTGATCATCCATATGTACATGAATTAGGAGAGGTCAAACATTTATTAACTTTATTATAATTGATTTTCATAAGAATAAAAACTGAAAATTCTAATTTTATGTTGAGAAAGTTTTTTGTATCGAAATATATAAAAGAATAGGGGTTTTTAGTAAAAAGAAATATGATATTTATATTTTAATAAATTGTGATATAGTTTATAAAGAACAGATTACATAAAATGTTATTTTATTACATATAAAGTAAGGGGTAATGGTTGTGAAGTTTGATGATCAACGCCTACTAGGAGTACGATTAGGTTCTATACTTGTAACAGAGGAAAATCAATATTTAGTAATTAAGAAAAAAGATCATTATGCACTTTTAAATATACATAATTTAGAATGCACACATGTTGAAGTGCAGCTAGAACATATTGAAGAAATGTTGCAGGAAGATTTTCAAGAAAGTATAACGGAGATTATCGCACCAGAACATATAAAAATTGTTGCCAAAAATGTAATATAAAGAAAGAAGCTGGAAGGGAGAGCTTCTTTCTTTTCGTTAAAAGGATAACGTTTTTAACACGTCACCAATAATCCCTTCCATTTGATGAACGCCTAAGTCAGCGTTCGTCATTATCACAGCACCATTAACTCGGTATGGATAGCATATCATCATACATTGAAATCCAACGCCCCATCCAAGTGAATACATTTGTAAGTCTTTATTCGAATCATCTAGAAACACACCTAATCCAGTCCATTTTGAGCAACCTTGAGGAGAAATCATATCTTGTACTAATTTTTGAGAAAGTTTTAGTTTGCCCTTTCCTTGTAAGGAATGAATGATTTCAATTACTAAAGTTGATAAGTCTGTTGGTGTTGTCCAAATACCTGAAGCGGCTGCGAATGGATAAAATGGATACTTCTCATTTGTAACGGTGCCATCTTTATTATGCCCGCAAGCAAAGGCCTCCATTTTATTTATATCTTTAGTAGAGAATAGCATACTATTTTTCAGTTGTAGTGGATGAAAGATATATTCTTCAAGTAAAAGATTGAATGGTTTTCCAGTTATATCTTCAAGTAGTAGTTCAATAATACAAAAGTTTGCATCAGAGTAGTGAAATTCGCTTTCTGGTTTATAAGTTATTTCTATCGGTACTGGACAATATGATGTTTTACCGGCAAGGATTTCAGACATGTTTGGTCGCCCTTGTGCAAGTGTATAATGCTCAAAACTATTAGGAGGATCAATGATTCCAGATTGGTGGCTTAATAAATTTCGCAGGGTGACTTTTTTCTGTGAGGTAAATAGACTGGTAGGTATGTTCCAAGATGTGAGTCTATCATTTACGTCTTCATCTAAATGCACGATCTTTTGATCTGATAACGTTAGTACGAGCATTGTAGTGAAGAATTTACTAATAGAACAAGAATTGAATATGGAATTCGTAGTGACAGTTTTAGTTGTTCCAGATTCAAGTGTTCCGCAGGCAGTTGCTTCATCTAGTTTACCATCACGTATAACGGCAAGGCTTAAACCTTCAACGGAATATTGGTTCATTTTCTCGTATATAGTGTTACTTTTTAAGTTCATAGTGACTCCTTTCTTATGAAAGACAGAATATTAGTTCTATTATACAGTAGTTAATAGAGAGAATGAGAGAAAAAGAAAAAACTTCATCTTTTATCGATGAAGTTCTTTTAGTTAATTCGAAGTGAATGCTTTAAAAAATTTATCTCGGTACATGTACATTAGCCATGAGGTTGTTAGTAAATAAATAATGATTTGTTTGTTTTGAATTGGCGCATTGAAAACAAGCCAGCCAACGATATCAAATAATAAATGTAGTGCAATTGAAAGAACTACAAATTGTAGTAACGTCTTAAAAAATCTTTTCATAAAGTATCCCCCTAAAATAAAAGGTTTTATCAACAGTGTTGTATATTACTATTATACATTAAATGTGTTTCATGGTAAAATTTACATAAGTTAGTGAAATAAAACAAATGAAAGCTAATGAGGAGGAATAGTCATGGAATTTTGGATGATCATACCGATAGCGGTCTTTGGGTTTATTTATATTGCTGAAAAATTAAATAGAATCGAAAAGAAAACGGATGCACGTTTAAAGAGGATGGAAGATAGATTACAGCTAATTACGAAAGAAATGGGAATTATAGATAGAGAACCTGAAATTAATAAAGAGTTACGCCAGCTTATGGAAGAAGGAAAAACAGTTACAGCAGTTAAGAGAGTAAGAGAGGCTTTTGGGTTTTCTTTACTAGAAGCGAAGCAATATGTTGATAAATTATAAAAAAGATCATCCATTTGGTTGATCTTTTTTCAATGCACCATGCGTGTATTTACATAAGCAGCGATTATAACGTGGCCAATTATAATGATAGGAAATAAGATTTTGACATTAGGAGTAGTGAAGACACTACCAATTGTGGCAATAGCACCGGCAGTTAAATTATAAAGACCAACTATTTTTGATAACTTACCTTTATCTGGCACACGGCGTTCATTGAATCCTGATAAGAGCCAAGTGTATTGTTTAACTCCGATGAAATAGGCTAGTGCAAATGAAATAATTGCTAGTATGAATAATGATGGGGAAGCGAAGAGAGTCATTGAAAACACCTCCGTTAAAGGGTTATAAATAAATTATAGTATGAATGTTATAATTTAACAAAATATAAGTGTAATAGAAAACGGAGTATTTATCATGAAGGGAGATTAAGTATGAATATTGTGGAATTCCAGAGATATGTATTAAATTTCAGTAAAGAAAAAGGATTTCAAGAGACAACGATTGAAGAGCGAACGATGTATGCGATGGCGGAATTGGGTGAATTAGCGGAAGCTATATTAAAACGTGAATGGTAAGTGGAATATTAATGTGTAAAGATGGGGGATACGAATGAAAAAGAAGCTTATTATAGGAGGAGTCTTTACCTTAATTAGTGTAATGAGTGTTTTCGCTTATTTAGTCTTTCAAGGCATATTTATTCCGAATCAAATAAGTGCGGATAAGTATGAAATAAAAGGTGTAGATGTTGCGTCATACCAAGGAGATATAGATTGGAGAGAGTTGGAAAAGCAAAATATGAAGTTTGCGTTTATAAAGGCTACTGAAGGAAGCTCGTTTGTAGATAAGTACTTTTCGGAAAATTGGACGAATGCGAATAAGACAGGTATGCGCGTCGGAGCGTATCATTTTTTTAGTTTTGATAGTAAGGGTGAAACACAAGCAGAGCAATATATACGAACTGTTCCAAAGTATAAACAAGCATTGCCACCCGTAATTGATGTTGAGTTTTATGCTAACAAAAAAGATAATCCCCCTAAGCGTGAAGATGTTGTGAAAGAGTTGTCGGTCATGATAAAAATGCTAGAAAAACATTACGGTAAGAAAGTAATATTGTATGCAACTCAAGAGGCATATGATTTGTATATAAAGAATGCGTATCCCCAATGTGATATATGGATTCGTAGTGTCTTTACAAAACCGAGTTTATCTGACGAGAGAAAATGGACGTTTTGGCAATACACGAACCGTGGGAGATTAAATGGTTATAATGGAAAAGAGAAGTATATTGATTTGAATGTATTTTATGGTAACGAGGAAGAGTTTGAGAATTATGGAATAAAAGGTTAAGTTTTAAAGCGTACAAAATTTTGTACGCTTTTTTGTTACTTACATAAAAATATACAAGTAAAGATGGAACAAACATTTAAGATGAATTGTCTATTATAGGTAATAACTATTCCATTTGAAAGAAAGGGTGGAGAAAATGAAAAATACATTATTAAAAGTAGGGGTATGTGTTAGTTTATTAGGAACAATGCAATTTGTTAGTACAATTTTTTCTGTGAAAGCGGAACAAAAGCTAGAGCAAAAAGTAATAAAAAATGAGACAGGAACTATTTCAATTTCTCAGTTAAATAAAAATGTATGGGTTCATACGGAGTTAGGTTACTTTAACGGAGAAGCAGTTCCTTCGAACGGGCTAGTTCTTACTACTTCTAAAGGGCTAGTACTTGTCGATTCTTCTTGGGATGATAAGTTAACGAAGGAATTAATAGAGATGGTAGAAAAGAAATTTAAGAAGCGAGTAACGGATGTCATCATTACACATGCGCACGCTGATCGAATTGGCGGAATAAAAACGTTGAAAGAAAGAGGCATTAAGGCGCATAGTACAGCACTAACTGCAGAACTAGCAAAGAAAAGTGGATATGAAGAACCGCTTGGAGACTTACAATCCATTACAAATTTGAGTTTTGGAAATATGAAAGTAGAAACATTTTACCCAGGGAAAGGACATACAGAAGATAATATCGTCGTATGGTTACCGCAATACAACATTTTAGCTGGAGGCTGTTTAGTGAAATCTGCGGAAGCTAAAGATTTAGGGAACGTTGCTGATGCCTATGTAAATGAATGGTCCGCATCGATTGAGAATGTGCTGAAGCGATATGGAAACATCAATTCAGTAGTGCCTGGTCATGGGGAAGTAGGGGACAAAGGATTGCTTTTACATACATTGGATTTGTTGAAATAAGAAACTGTGGGAATATAAAAGCGAGGAGAAACAATTTTCTCCTCGCTTTCTTCTAGCTATATTTAAATGCGAAGCCATCAATTATGCCTGCATACGTTACTGAGATTTTAATTCCAAGTATACAAATACCAGTACCGTCATAATTGCTATAACAACATAAGTAATATCGAGCATTATAAGTGTTTTTAAAGTTTCAGTCATCCTAATTCACCCCTGGTATGAAAATATAACATAATCTCTTATCAATCAGATCAGAGATTATAGAGATAACAATGTATATGAAATTTATTAAGTAGTGTCTATATAAATATATCATATAAATAATGTAAGTAATGTTAAGGTAGTGTAAATGTATTGTAAATAAAGTGATTTTTCATAAAATATTTAATCAAAAAATTGATAGTTCTTCAAAATGAAAAGAAGCTATTCTTTCTGTTGCATAATAAAAAGAAAGAATAGCGTTTTTGTATGTCTATTTCTGTTTGCTTAAGAGATTTATAGTACGAAATTGTTCTTTCGTACTATGAACTAGAAAGTTAAATATGTGATTCAGCAATAGTCTAGCTATTTGAAAACTTGAACAACAGGGGTATGTAATGTTTTTTTGTGTCAATAAAAATATTATGTAAACAATATAAGTTGTCACAAATTTATACATATTATTGTGATTGATATCACATCTCTTTTCCTCAATGGGTATTATGCTTAGGTTGTAAGGAATGATTGGGAGAGGGTGGGATGATCATGTTTTGTTATCAATGTGAACAAACGCCAACAGGTGGATGTAAAGTGATGGGTGTTTGCGGTAAAAATGAAACAATTGCAAGTTTACAAGATACGATTGTGTTTGGGCTAAAAGGAATTGCAGCTTATCGTACGCATGCTGCTCAGCTAGGGTATACTGATGCATTTGTAGATGCTACGACGCAAGAAGCACTGTATATGACATTAACAAATTCCAACTTTAATGAACAAGAACATATTGATATGGCTATGAAAGTAGGGAAATCGGCTTTACGAGTAATGGAGTTATTAGATGAGGCGCATACGAATCACTTTGGTGTTCCAGAGCCTGTTCAAATTACGCAAAACCATGTAGAAGGTAAGGCAATTGTAGTTACTGGACATAATTTATTTGCGTTAGAAGAATTATTAAAACAAACAGAAGGAAAAGAAATTAATATTTATACGCATTCTGAAATGTTACCAGCACACGGTTATCCGCAGCTGAAAAAATATAAACATTTAAAAGGAAACATCGGTAAGGCATGGTATGATCAACGACGTCTTTTTGAAAAATTTACAGGTGCTATATTAGCGACAACGAACTGTGTTATGCCAATTAAAGGGTCGTACTCTGATCGATTCTTTTCATATGATATTGCAGGTTTAGAAGGTGTACAAAAAATTGAAAATGATGATTTTGCACCATTGATTCAAAAAGCGCTAGAACTTCCAGAAGTACATATGGAGTCGGATGAACAGTTAGTAACAGGGTTCCATCATAATACAGTATTATCATTAGCTCCTGAAATTATTGAGGCAGTAAAAGAAGGAAAGATTAAGCGTTTCTTTGTCATCGCAGGTTGTGATGCACCAGGAAAAGGCGGAGAATATTATCGTGAATTAGCAACGTCACTTCCGCCAGAAACAGTTATTTTAACGACTTCTTGCGGGAAATTCCGCTTTAATGATGTGGAGTACGGTGTTGTACCTGGTACAAAGATTCCGCGTTACATTGACTTAGGGCAATGCAATAATTCAATTTCAACAGTGAAAATAGCAGCCGCTTTAGCAGATGCTTTTCAATGCGAAGTGAACGAACTGCCAGTTAGTATTGTCCTATCATGGTTTGAACAAAAAGCGGTTGCCATTTTACTTGGGCTATTTAGTCTTGGTATTCAAGATATTCGCATCGGTCCAAAGGCGCCTGAATTTATTTCACCTGGCTTGCTTGATGTATTACAAGAAACGTTTGGTTTGAAACTGATTACAACTGCAGCAGAAGATATGGAAATGATTTTATCGTAACAAAAGAATGATCTGTCTTATTAAGAAGAAGAGCTAACCTATAGCGCTCCAAAACAAAAATGTAGAATATTTGTTTTGGGGTATTTTCTTTTCTTAGCGGGATAGGTAATAGTTGATTTTAGAAAAATATAAAAATCGAGTTGACATGTATAACTACTCAGTCATACAATGTAGGAGTAATAGGTGATACTGAGTAGTGTTGTTTCTCAAAATGTTTTCAGTAAACAATAGGTAAGAGCGGATTTTAGAAAAAATTTTAAAATCAGTTGACATCTATAGCTACTTAGTCATACAATGTAGTTGTAATAAGTAATACTGAATAGTGTGGTTTTACTCAAAAACTATTCAGTAAAAATTCGCCTTAGTACTCTGTGATACTGAATATAAGTCAGACAGAATAGGGGGTAAAGGAGGATCATAACATGGAAAATTTAACTGAAATGCTAAAAGGTTCACTGGAAGGGTGTGTGTTGGAAATCATTAGCCGCCGTGAAACGTATGGCTATGAGATTACCCGCCACCTGAATGATCTTGGGTTTACCGAAGTCGTAGAAGGGACGGTTTATACTATCCTCGTACGATTAGAAAAGAAAAAGCTTGTGAATATTGAAAAGAAACCATCAGATATGGGACCGCCTCGTAAGTTTTATTCATTAAATGAGGATGGCCGTCAGGAGCTTGAATTGTTTTGGAAAAAATGGGATTTTGTATCTTCAAAAATTAACGTCTTGAAGTCAAACTAGCCTCATAATATAAAATGTTCCGGCTCATATTTGGAGAGTTTCTTGTTCTGCTTTATAAAAAAGGAGGAAAATAAGATGTTGGAAATGTTTAAAAAATTAATTGGTGATAAAAAAGAGTACAAAATGATGATGGCACGTGTTGGAGCACTGCCAGAGGACTATCAGTTTGTGTTTAAGAAAATTCAAAACTACATGTGGAATTTCTCAGCGGGTAATGGAATGGATATGCTGCACATACAGTATGAATTAATCGATTTGTTTGAAGCAGGTGCAGCGGAAGGGAGACAAGTGCTTGACATTACTGGGGAGGACGTGGCATCCTTTGCTGACGAACTAGTGGCAAACGCTAAAACGTATGTCTCCAAGTATCGTGAAGATTTGAATGAAAGTATTATGAAGAAATTGAGAAAAAAATAAATGCAATTAGTAATACCGACTGATTAGCTGGTTACAAATGTGAATTGCCGCCATCGCTATTCAGTTATATTTTTAAACTGGTACTAAGTAATACAGATTATCAGTGATACTAAATAGAGGGTGTATGTAATCTAATTTTATAAGGGGGAAAAAGTATGAGCAATGCAGCGATTTCTATAAAAGGGTTAAAAAAATCTTTTAAAGATAAAGAAGTCTTAAAGGGAGTGGATTTTGAGGTGCAGCGTGGTGAAATTTTCGCGCTGCTAGGCTCAAATGGAGCTGGAAAGACGACAACGGTCAATATTCTTTCGACGTTAATGAAACAAGATGATGGTGAAGTGAGTATTTGCGGTTTTGACGTCCAGCGACAACCAGATCATGTTCGTCAAAGCATCAGTTTGACAGGACAGTTCGCAGCTTTAGACGGCATGCTTACTGGAAGGGAAAACTTGATAATGATCGCTAAGTTACGTGGTGTTTCCAATCCGGCACAAGTTGCTGATAATCTACTTGCAAGATTTAGCCTGACTGATGCGGCCAACCAGAGGGCAGACCAGTATTCAGGCGGGATGAAGCGCCGACTTGATATCGCGATGAGTTTGATTGGGGCGCCAGCAGTTATTTTTCTAGACGAACCAACGACTGGACTTGATCCGGAAGCACGGATCGAAGTGTGGGATACAGTCAAGGAACTTGCCGGCAGCGGCACAACGATTTTGCTCACGACTCAGTACTTGGAGGAAGCAGAACAACTGGCGGACCGTATCGCTATTTTGCATGGCGGAAAAATTATTACGACAGGTACTCTTACTGAACTGAAAGAGATGTTCCCGCCAGCAAAAGTAGAGTATATCGAGAAGCAGCCGACGTTGGAAGAAATTTTCCTTGCGATTATCGGTAAAAAGGAGGAGATGTAAATGAAAAGCAAAACAGGGGTATTACTAGGGCGCTTAATGCGTAATATTATGCGTAGTCCGGATACAATTATTACAGTAGCGATTACACCGATTATGATGATGCTATTATTTGTTTACGTATTTGGCGGGGCTATAAAGACAGGAACGGATAACTACGTTAATTATTTATTGCCGGGAATTTTGTTAATGGCTATCGCATCCGGTGTAGCGTATACTTCTGTACGATTATTTACGGATGTAAAGAGTGGGCTGATGGCACGTTTCATTACGATGCCTATTAAGCGCTCATCAATATTGTGGGCTCACGTTTTAACTTCTCTTGTTGCTAATGTACTTACTATCGTGGTGGTTATTCTTGTTGCGCTCTTAATGGGATTCCGTTCCAGTGCTAATATGTTAGAATGGCTTGCAGTAGCTGGGGTTCTAGGAACGTTTACGCTAGCGCTAACATGGCTAGCTATCATTCCAGGACTGAAAGCGAAGTCAATGGAAGGGGCGACAGCGTACTCGTATCCACTAATTTTCCTTCCATTTATTAGTTCAGCTTTTGTACCTACCGAAACGATGCCAAAAATTGTCCGTGCATTTGCAGAGAATCAGCCTGTAACTTCAATCGTGAATGCGATTCGTGCCCTTTTATATGAAGGAACTGTTGGCAACGATATTTGGATTGCACTCGCTTGGTGCGTAGGTATCATGATCATCTCTTACTTTTTCGCAAGTAAAACATTTAAACGTCAGTTAGGGTAAGTGAATTTAGTCATCCGAAATTATATATATTTTTGAAAAAGCACGGAAGGTTTTCTGTGCTTTTATTATTTATTGTGCTCTCATGGTAAAAAATATAGGAAACTGGTAACGAATAAACCTCAATATATTGAGGTTTAACCGATCACTGCTTATGGAGAATATAAACATAACCGCTCTTGTAAATCGTTTAATATTTCTTCAGGCATTTCCTTGATTGTAATATCTTTCCCTAGGAAAAGTAGCCAATTTGTTATCTCTGTCACTTCATCGGAATTGTTAACATCGATAAATGTTTTTAAAATGGCTGTAGATTGGTAAGGGTTTGTATAAGAAATTGAAATTTTTAAAGGATGGTATTTTTTGTACTGGGCAATCGCTTTTGGACCAAGTTCAAGTACAAGGTTAATTTCTTCGTCCTTCTTATTGAGTTTTTCTAAAATCTGTTTCGTATTTAACCTCTTTTTCGTCGTGTACGGTTCGATATTGACGAGGTCATCGACAGGAAACAGCAGTTTCTTTTCTTCTTTTAAGTCAAACCCTTCAATGATCCAACGGCTTTTTTCTTGATAAAGGTGTAATAGATAAATTGGGTAAGACTTGATTTCCTCTTCTTCTTTGACGGTAATCAATAAATGTCTATCCAAAAGAAGGATTTGGATGAGTTTTTCTAACATAGGGTGGGGGAGGTCAGAAAGCTCAAGTAGATCGGGATTATAAGGGTTAGTCCCTTCAAAAAGCAAGAGTTGATTTAAAAGAACGAGGTCATCTTGCTGGGTTTCTGAGATGAGTCCTAGTAGTTTTTCAGCTAAAGACTGGCGACTTTTTAGATAGGGAAGTTGTTGATTGCTTGTAGCCATAAAGGCAATAAAAAGAGCTTTGACTTCATTATCAGTAAAGCGAACAACGGGCAGGATAGAATTATGCATGACAAAATATCCACCAGTTCTCCCAACTTCAGCGACAAGTGGCATGCCCATAGCTTCAATTTCTCTAATGTCTCTAATAGCTGTCGATCGTGATACGTTAAATTCTCGTATGATTTCAGTAATTGTAAAGTGGGAGCGATTGTTGATATACCGCATAATTGTATTAATCCGTTCAACTTTTTTCATTGGAATCTCCTAAACAGTATCATTTTTTGACATGATTTAAAGATATTATAAACGTATCAGATGAAAAGTTAAATCGTTTGATTCATTTTAAAAAAGGAAGGTTTTGAATATGAAAAATTATACTATAGAAGAAAAAGATAGCTTTATTGTGTTAGGTATTGGAACTGAAATTAAGAGTGACTATACAGACTTTGCTGGAATCAATAAAGAAAAGGAAGACTTTTGGTCGGCTGTTAAAGAAGATGGAAGGTTGGATACTTTAAAAGCTTTAGCTACAAACGAATATATTTTTTCTGTGAGCGAAGCGGTGAATAACAAGATGATGTATTATGCTGGTGTCATGACAGAAGCACAAATAGAAGAAGAATCTAGAGTGATCCAGTTTCCGAAGGGAGAATACTTAGTAGTGGAAGGGGAAGACAAAACGGCTGAAGAGCTAAGTAATAAACTGACTGGCATCGCCTTCGGTCAAGCTTTACCAGAAGCAACAGATTTTGCTTATGTTGGTGGACCGAATACAACGGTTGAGATGGGACAGAGAGACGGCTTAGTATTTGGTGAAATGTGGATTCCAGTTGTAAGGAAGTAAAGTGATAAAAGGTACGAATATGGAAAGTAGAGGCTAACGATCTTGAATTGTTAGCTTTTGCAATTGTTTCACTTAGCATGGTTTGTTCACCGGGGCCTAATATGATTTATCTCATTTCTCGTTCCATTACGCAAGGGCGTATGACAGGATTTATTTCTCTCTTAGGCATTATGCTCGGAATTGAAGATTTTTTAATGATACGGTAGGAATACCGTCTTTTTTTATTTTAAGGGGATTTTGACTTGTTATCTTGATAGTCATGTGGCAAAAGCCCTATTACGTCTAAACTAAAATATGGTCATATTGTTTTCGGTACTTTTTTTATAATATAACCATATTATAAAAAGGAGGGGGAGATGAATGCCTAAAATAGTTGATCAAATACAAAGGAAGAATGAGATAGCCACCGCTACTTGGCGTGTAATATTAGAAAAAGGTATCGATAAAGCTTCCATACAGCAAATCGCTGATGAAGCAAACATGTCAGTTGGCCTTGTTCAGCATCATTTTTCGTCTAAAAATGCATTGATTTACTATGCAATGAATTTAGTATTGAATCGAATGGAAGGACGGGCGAAAACTCGTACAAGTGATTTTAAGGGAACGAAAGAAGAAGCGCTTAGAAGATTAATGAAATTTATTATTCCTATTAATAAGGAAGAAATGTTGGAAGGGAAGGTTTGGATTACATTCTTAGGAATCTCTTTTAGTTCCCCAGAGCTTATTGAACTTCGGAAGAAAATGGATGAGCATACGAGGTACCTAATGGGAATGATCCTAGATTTAATGGAGGAGTTAGGATACTTTACATCAGGATACAATAGAGAGTGTGAATTGGAGATACTGTACGGATTTATCGATGGGCTAGTAATTCATGTCCTTCAAACACCAGAATCATATCCAAAAGAAAAAGTGAATCAACTTATTGAGTATTATTTAGTAGAAAAAAAGAGGGATTGATCGCATGAATAAAGTTTTCATTATTATTCTTGTAGTTGTTATCGTATTGATCATTAGGCAGCTTATCCCTAAGAAAGTAGATAGTTTTGATCTTCTTGGTATACCCATCATGGCTATAATTAGAACTTATATCGGTCTTCCAAATAAATTGGACTTTATTATTACAATTGAATTAATTAGCTTGCTTATATTAGGAGCAATAGTTGGTTATTGGCAAGCTAAGAGGGTGAAAGTTTTTCATCATAACAATCAATTATGTAGTGTTGGGGGCTATTCGTATATTATCGGATGGATTATTATGCTTTTGGGAAGGCTGGTTATTTTATTGTTGTTCAACCTTACTTCTCTCATATCAGCATTTCATGCGGGACAGGAACAGTTTACGAGTGAAGTAATTAAAGTTCTTTCGCATACTGGAGATTGGTTAATATGGTCTACTATTCTTGCATCTTCCATCATGTATACTGTTACCTTATATAAGAATCACCCGGATATCAAAAAAATTATACATGCTCGTTTTAAAGAAATAAAACAGCGGATAAAATATTAATTTAACTAATACGAATTGTAAAAGCATGTATTTGTTATAGAGCTGCCGACTATACCTATCAACTTAATAAATAAATATTTTATAAAAAAATATTTTTTGACCCCCATAAAATTATATATTCCTCCGAATATGTATATTGAAGAAAATAAATAGAAGAAAAATGGTCATGAAAGAACATTGAAGTGTTAATAAAATTACTAGATTAAGTGTGGAATCCGAAATCAAAGGATGAAATTACCAATGGTAAAGAGAAGAGTTATTCAAGGATTGCAGATAAAATAGAAAAAGAGCAAGCAAAACAAGCGGAAGAAAACAAGAAAGTACATTAAAATACAAACTTAACTTTAGTGACGAGACAAAAGGAAATTCGTTAAGAAAACAGTGGGAAAAAGTTAGTCTCAAAAAATATAAGTAACAGCAAGAGGACAAACCAAAGGGAAAACACTTACAAAATATGGTTAAATGGTCACTTCTTTAGTGGCCTTTTTGCTATTTGAAGGAGGCTGGAAGATTACTAGTGTTGAGTTTAGTAATGAAGATCCTAAGAAAACCGAAAATAGAAGATATCGTATATAACATACAAAACAACGGAGGAGATAGGGAAGTATTTATCGTACAGTATCAGCCTTTTATTAGAAAATCCATATCGTCTGTCTGTCGCCGATATATTACAGAACAGGATGATGAATATAGTATTGGACTGTTTGCGTTTAACGAAGCAATTGAACAGTATTCATATAAAAAAGGGAAATCTTTTCTAGCGTTTGCTGATCTTCTTATAAAAAGAGATGTAATTGACTATATACGCAAGGAGTCTAAGCATAACTTTGTCTTTTTAAAAGAAGATGAGCAAGAGAAAATGTTAGAAATGCAAGTATCGCTTACGGAGTATATGAAAGAGATCGAAAATAGTAACCGTAAGGAGGAAATTCTTCATTTTCAAAGTGTGTTAGCTGAGTTTAAAATCACATTTTCAGAGCTTGCTAAAGAATCTCCTAAGCATCGTGATACGCGTGAACATCTAATAGAAATTGTGAARATWATTATAAAAGAAGAGGAAATGATGGAAGAGTTGTTCCGAAAGAAAAAATTACCACTAAAACATATTGAACCRCGTGTTAGGGTAAGTCGTAAAACGTTGGAACGACATAGAAAATACATTATTGCAATGTGCATTATTTTTGCAAACAACTATACATATATTCTTGATTACATAAGAGGGGAAAAGCATGATGAATAAAGGAATTGTGATGGATATAAAAAAGCATAACGTAGTTGTTTTAACTCCAAATGGAGAGTTTATTACATTTAAAAGAAAAGCGCACCCATACATGATAGGAGAAGAAATCTCGTTTAACAAACAGGAACAAAGAGCGCCGCGTTTTTCCATACCACCTTTCTTAAAGCCTACAACAGTAATTGTTGCTGGTTTTCTATGCGTATTGCTGTTTTTTTACAATCAACCAGAAGAAAAAGTGTTTGCTTATGTCTCAGTTGATATAAATCCAAGTTTAGAGGCGAGCGTAACGGAGGATCTTCGTGTTATAGATTTGCGGGCTTGTAATGATGACGGAAGGCGTATTTTAAAAGAAATGAAAGGGTGGGAAAATAAGCATCTGCAAGACGTAATACGTACGATTATAAAGCAGAGTCAAGAGGATAAGTACTTAACAAATGATAAGAAAGTTATGCTAACGGCTGTTGCAAAGGATAAATCGTTAGAACCACAGTTGGAAAAGGCTTTGCAGGAATTAAAGAAAGAGTATGAGATAAAACATATTACAGTTGAATATCAAAGCAGTACGATGCAAATACGGGAGGATGCCAAGAAAGCAGGAGTTGGAACGGGCGTTTATATAAAACAAGAGAATGAGAAGAAAAAATCGCTCACTCCATCTCATCAAGAGCAACCAAAGTCGCCATCTGACATATCACCAGATGCAACTCATGTAAATGAAGAAAGATATGAGAAAAAAGAGTATATAGAACAAAAGCAATCTAAGCAAATAAAAGAAAATCATGGGAACCAGCAAGAGAACAATGGTAGAGGATCCCAAGGGAATAGTGGAAATCAGGAAGGGAACAACGGAAGAGGATCCCAAGGAAATAATGGGCGCCAGCAAGAGAACAACGGAAGAGGGTCGCAAGGGAATAATGGAAATCAGGAAGGGAAAAATGGCAGAGGGTCCCAAGGAAATAGTGGACATCAACAAGAGAACAACGGAAGAGGGTCCCAAGGAAATAATGGAAATCAGCAAGGGAACAACGGAAGAGGGTCCCAAGGAAATAATGGGCACCAGCAAGAGAACAACGGAAGAGGGTCCCAAGGAAATAATGGGCACCAGCAAGAGAACAACGGAAGAGGGTCCCAAGGAAATAATGGAAATCAGCAAGGGAACAACGGAAGAGGGTCCCAAGGAAATAATGGGAATCAGCAAGGGAACAACGGAAGAGAATCGCAAGGAAATAATGGGAATGGTCAAGGAAACAACGGAAGAGAATCGCAAGGAAATAATGGGAATCAGCAAGGGAACAACGGAAGAGAATCGCAAGGAAATAATGGGAATGGTCAAGGAAACAACGGAAGAGAATCGCAAGGAAATAATGGGAATGGTCAAGGAAACAACGGAAGAGGTTCCCAAGGGAATAATGGACATCAGCAAGAGAACAATGGCAGAGGGTCTCAGTAAGGAAAGCTCCTACCACATAATATATAGTGGAAGAAAAATCTATAGAATATTGAACGGAGGGGAGATTCCTTCCATCTGAAGATATTTTTTAACATTTTTTTAAAATGACGGACATAAAATCGTATATCCTTTCGAATTATATATATGGATATCATTAATGTTTATATAAAAGGGGAGAAAAAATATGAAAGAAATGTATGAAGAAATCACTGAAGTATTGAAGGTATTAGCACATCCTGTCCGTTTATCATTAGTAAAAATAATGCTTGCAAAAGGTCCTATTAACGTAACGACAATGTATGAAACATTACAAATGCCTCAAAGTACAATTAGTCAACATTTATCTAAACTAAAAGCTACTAAAGTCGTTACAGGTACTCGGAAAGGATTAGAAATTTATTATGAGGTAACTGACAATCGCACAAAATCAATATTAGCATGTTTAGTTTAAATACTGATTGTCTAGACATTAAGAAGAGGATGCTAAAGTAATTGTGTGACTACAATTTTTAAGATTTTATACAAAAGTAATATGTATAAGTGTATGTGATTTTCTTACTAACATAAGTTGTATGTAGACTGGTTATTAATTTGTTATACATCTTAGTTAGATTATTTTATTTATTTAATAATATTGTATGATCTTCACCTTGTTAAAATTAACAAGGTGAAGGATTATTCATGTACACATGAAATATTTTATAAAGAGTACGACTTTACTCCAAAGTTACATTTTTAGTTTTTTATCTATAGATCTAATACTAAAGGGAAAATAACTGAAATATAAATGTAATTGAAAGGAGTGGAGTAACAATGGAGGTAAGCCTTTTTTTAGGATTTTTTTGGGGGTGGATAACGGTTATCATCTCAGGAATACTTTTTGTGCGACCATCTATACTACGTGAACTGAAAAAATTAGTGGTAGAAGACAGAGGATTTGGAATTATGTATGGCTTTCTATCAATTTTCCTAGGATTAGGTACTGTTATTCTACATAATGTTTGGGAACTTAATTGGCAGGGACTCATTACACTTATTGCATGGCTCGCACTATTAAAAGGGATTTATGTAATTGCATATCCTGAACCATCCAAGAAAACCGATTTCGAAGTAAGGGTACTATCTACTCGTATAGTGCTTGCTATCCTTGGTGCTTTATCTTTATGGATGCTTATCATACTTTATATGAAATAGAGACAAATATTTTTGATCATGGGAGTATGTAGGTGGGGAATTTTGGGTAGTCCTTTGGAACGGGATTTTATAGTTAACTGTAAGTGTAGTGTTTATTCCGTTGTAGATATGTTTTTATAAATAGTGAGATGGGCAAAACGAAGAGAGTCCTAAATAAATAGGATTCTTTTCGTTTTATAAAAGTGAATTTATCTTGTATCACTAATACAATTGATAATCATTTTTCTGGACTATTCGCAGTTTTAATGAAGTAGTAGTGGTTGTAACTCGACTTCAAATAATTCGCTTTCAATTTCATTAAGTGCATACATTGATACAGGATGTGGAGAGGTATTAGATAAGACTTGTGATGAAAGAAGTTCTCCTGATGATGAGTAAAATGTAACAAACACTTGAGAAAATGGAGGGACCATAATGATTACACGGTCAGTTTTTTGTAACGTATTAACCAACTCCAAAATAATATAGTTTTATAAAAATCAAAAAACAATAGATAAATATAAAGATATTATTATGGGTACTTTTCCGATAGTGAATTAAGCAAATTAATAAACTCTTTATTTTATTGTAAATAGTTTAAGAGCACACAAATATGCGTGCTCTTAGAATAGAAAGGTAGTTTTCTATGAGTAGGGAGTCCCCATACAATAAAATATGCTTGTCCAATTTAAATGTGAGAAGTTTTTTATAAAAATTCTATTTGGTAAGTTTATGTGAAAAATCACCTTGTACAGGAACTCTTTGCAAAGTATTTTGTCTGCAGTCATGATTATTAAAGTTGATGAGAGCTGTTATCCGAATAATAAAACCACATCTCAAATTGTTGACTATATGTCTAACAACTAGGATGCGGTTCAATGAATAAAAAGTGTCCGAATAAAATATAAGGTAAAAAGTATAGGATACTTTTGTTATAAAGAGTATTTATAGATGAATGTTATTGTTTTTTACTTTTGAAAGATTTGGGCTTCTAAATTACGAGTTGTTGGAGTACCTCTAATATAAAATTTCAGTAGAAATATTGAACTACTAATATGAATGTAGAAGATTTAATAAAGACGGTAATGTTCTTTTAGTCATGTAATCTTTTCATTTGATGATCTTTTCCCCATTCACATAGTTCATCCATAATTTGCATTAAAGATTTCCCGTATTCGCTTATTGTGTACTCAACCTTTGGTGGTACTTCTTGATATACAGTACGATGGATAATCCCATCAGCTTCAAGTTGGCGAAGTTGTTGAGTTAGAACTTTTTGCGTAATGTTTGGGATTTCTCGTCGGATTTCATTTGTTCGCATTTTTCCATCCATCAAAACACATAAAATATGAACTTTCCATTTTCCGCCGATTACATCGAGCGTCGTTGCAATTGGGCAGTCTTCATTTTGATTCATATAACACCTCCACAGGTACTTTAAGGTTCCTATAGCACTTTAAAGTACGTACTTTTCAATTATATGTGACTCACTCATACTAATACGTAAAGGATTGAATAATTTAAAAAGGGGATGGAAGATGATGAGAACACTTGTAATTGTAGCACACCCTGATATTGAAAAATCAAAAATTAATAAAAGATGGATCGAAGAACTTGAGGAACATTCGGATGAAATAACGGTGCATGAATTATATAAAGCGGCACCGAATTGGGAGTTTAATATTGAGGAAGAGCAAAAGCTATTAGTAGAACATGACAGATATATATTTCAATTTCCGCTTTATTGGTACAGTTCACCACCATTATTAAAAAAATGGTTTGACGATGTATTAACATATGGATTTGCGTACGGATCAAAAGGAGATAAAGTGAAAGGGAAAGAATTTGGTCTAGCTATTTCTATAGGTGGATTAGAAAAAGACTATAAAAATAGCGGAATTACAATGGATGAGTTAACGAAACCATTTCAAGCTACGTGCTTATATACAGACATGAAATTTATACCTTCATTTTATTTATATGGTGCCGAATATAAATTAAGTGATGAAGAGATTAATAAAAGTGCACCGGAGTATGTGCGCTATGTGATGAATAAGGAGTATTCTAATATATAAGAGGAAATAGCCATTTACTTGTTAAGTAGATGGCTATTTTTATTGATTTTATATTCACTAAGTGTAATCTTTAGTAAATTAATAGTTAATCTGGTAAAATAAAAAACCTAACATATATAAAGGGGAGTTTTACTTGAGAACGATGCAAAAGTTATTACAAAAAAGAGCAATGCAATCACCAAATTTGGAAGCGCTTGTAGGGGGAGAGAAAAGGTATTCGTTTCAGCAGTATAATGAACGAGTAAATCAGCTTGCACACTATTTGCTACATAACGGTGTACAAAGAGGAGATCGTATTGGAATACTATGCAAAAATAATCATCCGTTTCCAAGCGTTATGATGGCAAGTTTAAAAATTGGAGCTGTATGTATTCCGTTAAATCATCAGCTTACTGCTTATGAGTTAGAAACGATTGTAAAAGAAGCAAAATTAAAAGTGTTAGTTATTGATGAAGAATTTCATGAAGCTTTAAAGATTGATGCTGTTAAAGAAATTCCTTATGTAATTAAAACGACTGAAGAAGGATTTGGTTCATTTGAATTAACATTACAAGAACAGCCAATGACAGAACCGAATGTAGAAGTTCATGAAGAGGATGATGCGATTTACTTATTTACTTCAGGAACGACCGGACAGGCGAAAGCATGCGTAATTGGACATAAAAACTTACATCATTATTTTGCTGAGATTGCGGGCCAAAGAGAAATTCCTGCAGGTGAGCGCTTTTTATCCGTACATCCATTATTTCATATGAGTGGAGTGCTTTCTATTTTAAATTGTATTTATCATGGTGTTACGATGATCTTTTTAGCTGATTCGAATCCTGCTCTTATTTGGGATAAGATTGAAGAAGAGAAAATTACTACGATGCTTGCGTTCCCAGCTGTTTATAGCTACATGCTTGAGGAGCTAAATAAAAAAGAACGTAACATTTCAACTTTTAAAGTAGCACAAAGTGGTGGTACAAAAGTGCCAGAAACACTTATTCAAAAATATATGGAAAAAGGAATATATATGGTGCAAGGATATGGGAGTACAGAAGGTTGGGTTGTAACTTCATGGCATCCAATGATGGGAAAAGAAAAGATGTCTTCTGTAGGGAAAACTTTGAAACATGTAGAGTTAAAAATTGTTCATCCAGAAACAGGTGATGAACTAACAACAAATGAAGTTGGCGAGATTCATGTAAGAAGTCCATACATGTTTAAAGGGTATTGGAATAATGAAAAGGCGACAAAAAAGGTAGTAAAAGATAATTGGTTTAACATGGGCGATGCTGGCATGATAGATGATGACGGATTCCTGCATATTATGGGAAGATATAAAGACGTTATTATACGCGGTGGTGACAACGTATATCCAGATCAAGTAGAAGATGTTATTCATGAAATACATGGTGTTTTAGAAGTTGCAGTAGTTGGAGTTCCAGATGACTTTTGGGGAGAGATTCCGACAGCGCATATTGTAAAAGATATGCAAACGTCTTTAACGGAAGAAGAAATTATACGGCATTGTAAAGAGAAACTAGCAAGTTATAAAATACCATACGTTGTATTTATGGACAAATTACCGAAAAATGCTTTAGGGAAAGTGTTGAAGAGGGAATTAAGAGAAGGTGTACTTGTAAAATAAAAAACGATTAGATGATGAGGAATCCAGTTATGTACAAAGCATAACTGGATTTTTGTTTGTAAAGAACATAATAATTTACTAGATTTTGTATTTTGCGTAAGGTAATAAAGAATATTCAATCATTAATAAAAGGAAGAGATATAAATGAAGCTACCGTTATTACAAGTAGAGACAGGGAGGCTCATAATCCGTCCGTTCCAAAATGATGATTATGAAAGTTGGTTAGATGGATTTCATAAGAGGCTACCATCGCAGTATAAATATGACGATGGCCATCAAGTTATGGCATCATCAACAAAAGAATGGTTCACGGAATGGATAAGAGGTTTTGATGAAGCAGCAAATCGAGATGAGATGTATGTATTAGGTATTTTTCGTAAAGAAGATGGGGCTAATATTGGGAAGCTAGAGCTTATAAAAATTTTACGTATGGACTATCAATGGGCGATGATGGGGTATTCCATACATAATCAATACTGGAAAAATGGATATGGTATTAAAAGTGTGAAAGCTGCGTTATCGTTATTTTTTAATAGTCTTCATTTCCATAGAATTGAATTACATATACATGTTGATAATGAGCCATCCGTTCGTCTTGCGGAAAGAACAGGTTTTTCACTTGAATGCAAGAGAGAGGCGTTTTCTTTAGAGAATGGTAAATGGATGGACTTTCTTATTTATTTTAAAAATAAGGAGATGGATATATGAGAGTTCTAATTACAGGGGGAAATCGCGGGTTAGGGTTACAGTTAGTAAAAGTATTTCATGAAAATGGGCATATCGTTTATCCGTTAGTTAGAACTGAGGTTGCGGTAACGCAATTGAAGCAAATGTTTAGTTGTAGATGTTTTCCTATATTGGCAGACTTATCACTTGATGAGAGTACGGAGCAGATTAAGAACCAGCTCGAGGGATATACAGAGTATATGGATCTAGTTATAAATAACGCTGGAATTACTGGAAAGGAGACTGAGATTTTACATACAAATTCAGAAGAGTTAACGGACTTATTTAATATTCACTGCTTAGGCGTAATTCGAGCTGTAAAAGGTACATATGTGGCTTTAGCTAAATCGGATCAGCCGAGAATAATAAATATGTCCTCTCGGTTAGGATCACTACATAAAATGGCGAACAAAGAATTTCCGCAAGGTCAGTTCTCATATTCCTATCGAATTGCTAAAGCTGCGCAAAATATGCTAACACTTTGTTTACAACAAGAGTTTGAGAATAAAGGAATTCGTGTAACGGCAATTCACCCAGGAAAATTAAAGACTGATATTGGTGCCTTTGATGCGAATATGACTCCGGCTGAAGGAGCGCAAAATATATATGATTGGGTAATTGATTCAAATGAGGACGTTTCAGGGAAGTTTATTGAGCCAGGTGTGGGGGAATTGAAGTGGTGATATGCGATCTTACAATCATTCAGAATTTATTTGGCCCTTCTAAAAAAGTATTAAATGGCTTGCCAAATGCAGTAACGATTGAAGAGATAGAAGAAGATTTCTTTTATAACGTACAAACATATAAAGAAAAGATAAGTAGATTTGAAGAGATTTGTTTTGACTGGGAGTTAAAAAGAGCGAGTATTGTATTAAATAAAAGGTTTAGTAGTTATAACTCAAGTGTGAGGGTGTTACTTGATGCGGATTTTTCTTTACATGCAGCAAAGATAGAAGTGTGTAGAGAGTTAGACGATGTAGAGGCACTTGAAAAACAATTTACATGCCGTTCAATAGAAGAAACTTTATCGGCAAAAGATTTTAAATCCATTTGGGAGCAATGTATGTTGAACTCAGGAAACCAAACTTCAATTTTAAATATTGATGAGCATTTTTATTCAGTGCAAACAGAGTTAGGTAAAGGCTGGGAGAAGTCATGCATTGTTTTTTATGATAAAAATGATCCGATTGGTTTGTCCATACCGCATATAGAGTCTGGAACGGAAAATGAAGGACGATTATTTTACTTTGGGGTAATGCCTCATTATCGCGGGAAAGGAATCTCTTCCCAAATGCATCTTCAATCGTTACATATGTTAAAGGAAATGGGTGCTACTTATTACATCGGAAGTACACATACTTCAAATGAAAAGATGCAGAGGGTATTTTGGAGAAATCGTTGTTCGGTGAAAACGGAGATAGAGCTTTATTATAAAATTTTTAAAGAAGGTTAGGAGAAAAGAAAATGAAGACTATAAAGGTATTTCATTACGAGGCATTTACGAATAAACCAAATATGGGGAATCCAGCAGGTGTTGTATTAGAGGCGGATGGTTTAACAGCAGGGGAAATGCAGCGTATTGCTGAAAAAGTTGGATTTAACGAAACGTCTTTCGTTCTTTCTTCAAAAGTAGCAGATTTAAAGGTTCGCTATTTTACCCCTCGTTTTGAAATGGATTTATGTGGTCATGGAACAGTTGGAACAATATTTGCCTTGTGTGAAAGAGGTTTATTAGAAGAGAAAACAAGTTTTACGATTGAAACGAAGGCAGGGGTTTTAGCAATACAAATAGATGTAAATGAAAAGGGAGAAACCTTTATTAAAATGAGGCAGGCTACACCTCAGTTTAAAGAATTTGCATGTTCAAAAGAAGAATTAGCTCATAGCATTGGTTTGGACGTAAATGATTTAGATGTAAGTTTACCGATTGTATATGGAAGTACAGGAAACTGGACTGTAATTGTACCGGTTAAAAATCTAGATGTATGTGAGAGAATGAAGCCTAACAATGAGATGTTTCCATCGGTATTAAAAGAAATACCTAACGCTTCTATTCATCCAGTTTGCTTAGAAACTTATGATGAACAGGCACAAATGCATGGGCGTCATTTCTCATCGGCTTATGCTGGAACGATTGAAGATCCAGTGACAGGAACAGCTTCAGGTGTAATGGGAGCGTACTATGCGATGTATTTGGAGAAAGGTTTTGACCATAAAATGGAATTAATCGTTGAACAAGGACAGGAAATGAATAAAGATGGCCGTGTAACGGTATATGTAACGAAAGATGTAGAAAATGAGAAATTACAAATAGATATTGCTGGAACAGCGGTGTATGTGAAAGAGTTTAAAGTTTCAATATAAAGTGAAACTTTAATCAGTGGGGGTCTTACTGCCCGTTAATGTGGGATAAAAAAAGAAAGCCCGGAATACATCCAGACTTTCATTATCTGTTCAACACTTCAATATACGAAGCATCTCCAGTTGTTCTTAAAGCAGAGCGGAAATTGTTGTTTTCTAACGTTTTAGCGACTTGTTGTAATTGCTGTGCATCATCATGATGGATAAGTAAGCTGTCAGCACCGCTTTCTTCTATATGAATGTGTTCGACACTTCCAATGGCATCATGTACTGCTTTTAAAAATTCAGGTTTCATATTGTCCTCCTAATATGTATGTAACGTTGTTGTTAGTATTTCCTTATTTTTGAAATATAAAAGTAAATGAATTTTTGTTATATTAAGATTTTGGAAGGGGTTTCCTATTCGTTTGTCAAATAATAGTAAAGTTGTCTTTTGAATTGGGGGGATCTTCGAAATTAAAGGGTGAGAGAATGGACATTTCAATAATTGCTGCACAACTAGTTAAAGAGAAAGTTATTTCACATGCTCCAAATAGCGTAAAAGCGTTGAACGGAGGAACGACAAGTACTGTATATTTGTTGGACGAAAAATATGTAGTAAAGCTGAATGAAGCGGAAGTAATACGTGAAGAAGCTAATTTTCTTTCTTTTTATGAGGGGAATACTTTATTTTCAAAGCTTTTGTATAAGGAACCTTTACATACATATTTCGTGTATTCTTTCCTGGAAGGTAATACTTCGTGTAAACAAGGATATAAACGAAGTACGCTTCGTACACTTGTAAAAGAAGTTATCAATAAGTATAAAATGGTTCCAGAGGCAGAAGGCTGGGGATGGAAAGAAGGTCCGGTTCAATCTTGGAATGAATTTTTAACTGCAAATGTGATGGAAGCTTATGAAAATGTAAGATGTTACATAAGTGAAGAAGAATATAGAACGGTTCTTAAACTAGCAAATAGGGAAGCCGGAGTAAATCAACCCTTTTTATTACATGGTGATTTCGGATTTCATAATTTTATATTCCGGCAGAATAAGTTACATGGAGTAATTGATCCGTTACCAGTCCTTGGAGATCCTTTATATGACTTAATTTACGCATTCTGTTCAACTCCGGAAGATTTAACGAAAGAAACGATTGATTATGCGATGAAGCAATGTGTATTCCTTAAAAAAGATCGAGATTTATACGAGGAAATAGTCATAGGATTATATTTGCGTATAGACACATGTTTAAGACACCACCCGAAAGATTTAGAAGATTATTTACTAGCTTGGCGTTATTGGATAGGCAAAATTAAGCCGGCTTTATAGTACAAATAGTTTGGGGAGATAGTGAAATGAACATAGCAGAAGCAAAACGAGATTTAGCACAAAGAACGAAAAGAGGATTTCCAGTTATAATAGCTGGTATTTTATTTTGGATTGTAGCAAGTGTAACGGGTGTTCTTCTTTCAGAAAAGCAAGTTGTGTGGGTGTATTTAATTGGTATGGGTTGTGTATTTCCTTTTGGCTTAATAATAGCTGCTATATTGAAAATTGATATGTTTGCGAAAGGAAATCCGCTAGGAACTTTAGCTGGATTAATTGGCGGGATAAATGTATTAAATATTCCGTTTGTATTACTTGCCTATTTTCAATTTCCAGAGTGGCTACCTTTTGTAGTAGCGATGTTAATAGGGGTTCATTTTGTACCGTACGTATGGATTTATGAAAGTAAAAGTTATGGTGTATTGTCAGTAGGGACTGTGCTCGTAACGTCAGTTTGCGGGATTCTTTTTGCAGACAATGGATTTACTGCCATTCCATTGGCAGTTACAGTTGTCTACTTACTGACTCTAATCGGTTTATTAATTGAAAATAAAAAATTAGATCATTATCAACAAAAATCAGCTTCATAAAAATATAGGGATAGGGGGAATTATTATGAAAAATTTCGTTTGTACAACGTGCGGCGTACAGTATGCAGCGAGTGTCGAAGAACCGGTAAGTTGTGTTATTTGTGATGAGGAGAGACAATATGTGAATCCGAAAGGACAGTCTTGGACGACTTTAGAAAACTTGCAATCGAGTGGTACATATAAAAATGAAATGATAGAAGAAGAAAATGGGCTTTATAGTATTACGACAAAACCGACATTTGCAATTGGTCAAACAGGATATGTAGTAAAAACGGAAGCGTATCGATTACTATGGGATTGTATTACTTATTTAGATGAAACGACAATTGAGAAGATAAAGGAGTGGGGCGGGTTAGATGCGATAGCACTATCTCATCCTCATTATTATTCAACGCAAGTAGAATGGGCGGAAACGTTTGATGTACCAATCTATATACATGAAGACGATAAAGAGTGGGTAGTACGCCCGAGTAGTCGTATTATTTATTGGTCTGGCGAGTCTTTACAATTAGCGGACGGAATTACTATTCATCGTCTCGGAGGACATTTTAGCGGCGGTTCTGTATTACATTGGGAAGAAGGAAATGGTGGGAAAGGTATTTTATTAACAGGTGATATTATTCAAGTCGTAGCGGATCAGCAATGGGTGAGCTTCATGTACAGCTATCCAAACTTAATTCCATTACCGGCGAGAAAAGTGGAGGAAATGGCGAATCGAGTGAAGCCGTTACAATTTAATCGTTTATATAATGCTTTTCACCGAGTAGTGAAAGAGAATGCAAATGAGGCAGTGGAACGTTCTGCTGAAAGATATATAAAGGCGGTAGAAGGAAAGTTATTTCATACGTAAAAGGAGATTTAGTTTTTATGAATACGTTAGTATGCTTTGGTGATAGTATTACAGCTGATGAAACGTTTTTTGATGAAACGCCGAGGTTAACACCGCGTTTGCGGGAGATGTTTCCAAAATGGAAGGTGGTAAATGCGGGGGTTCCGGGTGATAATACGTTCGATGCGTTACATAGGATTGAAGATGATGTACTATCACATAAACCAGACTTCGTAACAGTTTTTCTTGGTACGAATGATTCGGTATTATTTGATCCAGTACCATTGCAAGTATACAAAGACAATTTAGCGAAAATTGTAAGTATGATTTCACCGGAAAAAGTATTACTTATTAGTCCTGCACCAGTTGATGAAGAACGCCAGCATAATAGAACAAATAAAGTACTTGGTCAGTATGCAGACGTAGTAGAGGAAGTGGCGAAGGAAACAGGAAGTTATTTTCTAAATTTATATGCTGAAATGATTCAAGAGCCTCATTATAAAAGATTAGTAGAAGATGATGAAAAAGACGGTTTACATTTTGGCCGACAAGGTTATGAATATGTAGCGGAGTTAATTGGTAAAAAGTTAAAAGGGATTTTGTAAGAAGCAAAGTGTACGCGCTTTGCTTTTTTTGTCCGCGTATTTCTTCCTACAATGCTGCTGTGCTCAATGCAGTAGCTTTTATTATGCTAAACATGTCGGGAAGAAATGAATAAAGTGGAATATAATTTATTTCGCTAATGGAATGCATCCAAGACTTAACAGTTGATTAATAGAACTGTAAAGTTTAAAATTACAGTATAGTTTTTAGAAGTGAGTTGCTATTGTTTGTAAAAAACAGATAAATTAAATATTCTCGAATAAAAAATATAACGTGTATTTCATTCTAAACTGTAATTTTTTTTAATACATTTCAATAATCTATATAATAATTTAAAAAGTAAAGGAGTGTGTGTAAAATATGGTGATTTTATATACGACAGCAAGCTGTAGTTCGTGCCGAAAAGCAAAAGCATGGCTTGAAGAACATCAAATTGATTATACCGAAAAAAATATCGTATCAAATTCGCTTACAGTTGATGAACTTAAATCCATTCTTCGTTTAACTGAAGATGGTGCTACCGAAATTATTTCAACTAGATCTAAAACTTTTCAGGAATTAAATATAAATATTGAGGCGCTTTCGCTTAATGAGTTTTATAAATTAATAATTGAGTATCCTCAAATGTTACGTCGTCCAATTATGCTGGACGAAAAAAGATTACAGGTTGGTTTTAACGAGGAAGAAATTCGCAAATTTTTACCGCGTAGCGTTCGAACATTTTTGAATATTGAATTGCAAAAAATGGCTAATTAATAAGTAATATTTTGAAAGGAGGAAATAGAAGTGATTGAAGTATGTGTTACAGTTAATTATAAAGATAGAAACTATCACACAAATGTTATTGTGAGTAAAGATACGATTTGGACAAAAATTAAACAATTGGCAGAAGAACAAGTTAAGAAACAGTGGACTGTTTAAATTTATTTGCAACTTAAAAAGCTACATGAAGTTAGGAGATATAGGGGAGTTCTGATAGAATATAAAGGGATTTATTTTTTCATGCTAAGCATGATTCTTATATATTTTAACGTTTGACTAACCTATCTGTAATATTTATGGTTACAGTATGTTACTAAGCGAGAAATCATATTTTTTATCGTAGGAGGACAACGATGAACAGCGACTTTACCTTGGCCATTCACAGTTTAACTTATTTAGCTTTACAGCCAGATCGGATGTCAACAAGTAATGCTATTTCAGAAAGTGCAGGTGTTCATCCAGTACGCATTCGCAAAGTGCTAAGTTTGTTAAAAAAACATAAGTTTATACAATCAAAAGAGGGAACTGGTGGAGGTTTTATTTTTGCCCGTGATTTAAGTGAAATTAATCTTTGGAATATGTATCAAATAACCTCTGAAGGTGCATTGCAGCCGAAGTGTCCAGAATCAAATGATCAGTGTATTGTAGGTTCGAACATGCGGAAAGTTCTTTTTGCTATTTTCTTAGGTGCGGAAGAACATCTAGGTGAATATTTAAAGAATTATACAATGAAAGAAGTTGTTGACCTTATTAATCAAGAACGTTAAGCGGCTTAATTATTATGTAGCCGTGAGTTCTTAAAAAACAACTGTAATAAAAAGAATTACAGTTAAAGTTAGTTTTTATATCTTTTTTATCGTTACAAAAAATATTTATAAGAAGGTGAAAAGTATGATGTCAAATAATAATCATGTTTTAAAAGTGGGAGATTGGGTTCGTGGAATATCAAATGAGGGTGAATTCATAGTTGGTTACATTGTATCACTTGATGAAGTGGAAGATGTAGTTACAGTTAGCATTGTGAAACGTGACGACAAGTACACAATGAACGAAGCGATTTTACTCTTTAGTAAACACGTTAACAAACTCCCTGAATCAAAAGTAATAAATAAGGAGCAAATCCTTTATCTTATAGACCTTGCATTATTAACAGGGGATGAAGAATGGTTTATTGAGCTCTCTGCAAAATTAAACTTGATAAAAGAGCTAGTTAATGAGGGGTTTTAAAGATTACATTATTCGTATTTAATAGGTTTAATGGTTTAATAATCAATAATATCATCTCTTTTGTTGCATTTTAATAAAAGAGGTGATTGATGGTATGAAAATAAAAATAATTAGCATCATATATCTTCTGAGTTTTTTATTACCCTGTATTTCTGCTCAAGCAATTGGAAAAAGTGAAAATGAAATCAACGAATATTTTGACATAGATTTAACTGGTTATGAACTTTATTCGTTTGGTGACTTTAATCAAATAGGTTATAAGATAACGCCGCTTACTCAACTGTTTTTAGGTATAGTTCAAACAGAAGGTGAATGGATTGATGAACCACGATTATATATTAAGGGGACTAAAGGTTATTTTCATCTTTGGAAAGAGGATGGTACGAATGTTCTTTATACCGTTGAACAGAAAAGTGGTTTTTGGAAAATTATAAATGTAAATAGAAAAAGGATTAACAGAATACCTGTACCAAAAAAAAATTTAAAAGAAGTAGTAATTAATCTTTTATTAGAACCAATAAGTAAAGAAGTTGAAAAATATTATAAGGAACCGAAGCTTTGGTACCGAGGTTCTGAAAAAATTGTTGAAATAACAAAAGACGAAGCAAATTATATTTTCTATGTAACTGTGCAAATTCAAACTTTTGAAGGGGCACACAATCCGCCTTATGGAGAGGACACAATTACTTTTCGTATAAAAGGAAATGAAATAAAACCCATTCAATACAAACATAGAAATATCCCTGAAGAAGATTTGAAAAAACTAAAATTAAGATGACATTGAAGTGATTCGTTTGCCTACACCTAACAATGATAATGATGTAAATAAGCTGTCCATATATGGGCAGCTTATTTTATTTTTTCGTTTAGCGAAGATTTTTGCGAAATGTTAGCGGTTCTCTTATTGTCATCAAGTTAAAATATGTATTTTCCTAAAAATGTATATGAATGCAATATTGATAATATATAACCTAAAAATTGGTTTATGCATTTAAAAAGAAATTTCTTTTTAACCACGTTAATTATTTATTAGAATATCTTTTTTAAATCAAAATAAAATTTTTAGATAAAGAAGAATATAAAAATTTTTAAAATGAGTATCTTGAATAAACAATATTTTACTGTGTTTTTTGCTGATTAATTCCGTTATAAGCGATAGGAACAAGGGTTGCATGCTAACTGTAAATTATTATCCATGTAAAATTATATCCATTGAATATTTCTGAAAATATAAAAATATTAATTTTATAAATATACACGTTATAATGAGGGCGTCGAGAGAAATTTTATGATCTCTGGAGAAAATATAAAAAATGCGATTAATAGAAAGAAAGGCGTGTGATTAGAGGCGAAATGTATGTAAAGTGCTTCAGTGGCTTGTGTAATCAATACCATAAATGCTGCCGAAGTTATGAAAGTGATGTATAGAATTGAGAAAGAAATGCCTCATAAATGAAGAGAGGCCGGTTTATCTAAAATTACTGTTACAAGTAAGTAAGAGAAACCATTAAAGTAACACACTGTTATTAGAAATGTTGCAACGTATTTATGAAGTCTATTCAATATTGTTCTCTTAAGCGGTCTTTATATAAAGAGCGGATAGTACGAGTAAACTTTTTTGTGAACGCTAACATTTATGTTAGGACGCTAACTAGCGAATGTTTCAATTTGGATTCATTATGATGAAGGACATACAATGTGGGGCAACTTGTAAGGAATTTATTTTCCGAAAAAAGGGAATGTTCGTTAGCTATAAAGAGATACGCAAGAATAGGATACAAGGGGGAGTTATTATATGAACGGGAATACTGCAAAGAAAATAGAAGTTCAAGCTGAAAATATCGCACTAGAAAATGAGCAATATGCAGATCCGAAAAAGTGGCATAAGCAGGATACTACATGGGCATTGAGCCTATTTGGAACTGCAATTGGAGCAGGGGTGCTCTTTTTACCGATTAATGCAGGTTCAGGTGGTTTATTATCATTACTACTAATTACATTGCTTGCATATCCAGTTATGTATTACTCACATAGGGCACTTGCTAAAATGATATACGCTTCTAATTCTGCTGATGAGGGGATCACAGGTACAATTAGAGAGTATTTCGGAAATAAAGCAAGTATCATTTTTAACATCGTATATTTCGGTTCAATTTATACAATCGTGCTAATGTATTCGGTTGCGCTTACAAATACTGCAAGTAGTTTTATCGTGCATCAATTGCACATGCCAGAGCCTCCAAGGGCTATTTTATCACTTGTATTAGTTCTTGGTCTTATCGCTATACTGAATTTTGGTCAAGATATTACTGTAAAGATCATGAGTATGCTAGTGTATCCTTTCATAGCTTCTCTACTGTTTATCGCAATATCTTTAATTCCACAGTGGAATACGTCAATGCTTAGCTTTTCAGCTGTTTCTACTGCTTCAACAGGAACAGGATATTTTGGAACGATACTGTTGATTCTACCAATCATCGTATTCTCATTTAACCATTCACCTATGATTTCATCATTTGTTGTGAAACAGAGAGCTACGTATGGAATAGAAGCTACTGATGCTAAATGTGCGCAAATACAAAAAGTTTGTTATATCATGACATTCGCTGTAGTTATGTTCTTCGTTTGGAGTAGTACATTAAGCTTGACTCCAGAGGATTTAAAAATGGCAAAAGAGCAAAACTTATCAATCCTTTCATATCTTGCTAATGAGCTTAATTCACCTGTAATTACGATTGCAGCTCCAATCATTGCTTTTGTGGCTATTACAAAATCTTTCCTTGGCCATTATATCGGAGCATTTGAAGTAATGCGTGACATGATTATTAAGTTCGGTAAATCAC
Source organism: Bacillus sp. 01N45 (assembly GCF_056399205.1). Classification (NCBI taxonomy): domain Bacteria; kingdom Bacillati; phylum Bacillota; class Bacilli; order Caryophanales; family Bacillaceae; genus Bacillus; species Bacillus sp. 01N45. The sequence goes on along the minus strand of NZ_JBFTQW010000004.1, from coordinate 176,865 downwards.
GTGGAAAAGTTATTGAAGAAAAAACAATTAAAACAATCGTCCTTACTTTTGTTGTATTATCATGCTGGTTTGTTGCTTATACAAATCCAAGTATTCTTGGACTTATTGATTCTCTAAGCGGTCCATTAGTTGCTGCTATCTTATGTCTATTACCGATGTATGCGATTCAAAAAGTACCAGTACTAGCTAAATACAAAGGGAAAATGAGTAACGTATTTGTTATTATTGTAGGTGTACTTACTGTTTTAGCAAGTATTAAATCATTATTCTAATTCACGATTGTTAGTTCTAATGCAAAATAGAACGATTTTGGGACAGGTTTCTCCGTTTGGAGAGTCTGTCCCTTTTTAATGCGTTACAGTTTGATCTTATTGATTTTATGAGGGATTCACGCATAATTGTAACTAAGGGAGATGATTTCAGATTGAGTAAACTGAATATTAGTACAACGGTTTCCGGAGATATAATTGTTACTCGTCTTATAGGCAAGATTAAAACAGATGATGTTTATGAATGGTTTAATGGCTTCGAGCAAGTTTGTCAGCAATTCATTTCCGAAGGGCGGAAATACAAATTGTTGATCGATAGAAAAGGATACATACCAGATCACTTTTCTGTTCAAAAAGCATGGAAAGAGAAGTTTTTCAATGAAACGATTTTGAAACACAGTAAGGCAATGGCTTTTCTTCTTGAAGAAGGAGAGATACTGAATTATTTACAACAATCTAATACAAAAAAATCTGTAAAATTTTTCGATGATTATGAACAAGCATTCCTTTGGTTGAATGAATATCCTAGATAAAACTTTTAGTGAACCAGTTGCTTAAGCAACTGGTTTTTTTATGCTTGTAAGTAGTAGCTGGAAGAAAACTTCTATACGAAATGTTTAGCGCTAGAGGACATACATTTTTAGTGCGTTAAATATAATTCATAATAGCAACAAGAAGAAAAGAATACGCTTTACGTTATTAGTTATATGGAAAGTCCGTACGGTAGGGTCGCATAATTTTAAAAATAGCAATGTGGCATAAAGTGAGTAAGGGGGATAAACATATGAGTACTTCAAATTTGAATGAAATAAGTAAACAAATTTTAATAGAGGAGGAAACACTTCAATTTTCCTCTTTTACAAATGAAGATGCACTGCAGATAGGTTTATTTATCGTTGAAACAGCGAAAAAGGAAGGGAAATTGATTGCTGTTGATATAGCGGAAAATGGTGTGCAATTATTTCATTTCAAGATGACGGGGACAACTGAGGAAAATACGAAATGGATTGAGCGTAAAAAACGAGTTGTTTCTTTGCACAATCATAGCTCGTATTATATGCAAATACAAAGTGAAATAACGGGTGTTCCATATAATGAAAAGTATCTTTTAGATAGGTCGGATTATGCTGCGTTTGGTGGTTGCGTTCCTGTGCAAATAAAAGATGTAGGAGTTATTGGAATGATAACAGTTTCAGGGTTACCACCAGAAGAAGATCATGAATTAGTTATAAGGGCAGTTAAAAATCATTTAAAGCAATAATAAAAAGGCAAAATCGAACAAGGATATGTTCGGTTTTGCCTTTTTATTATACTTTTTTATAAACAGCAAAGAGGATTCAATTATAGGAGGTATTTAATTATACACTGTTTTTGGGATTACATCGTCTTCTTTTACTTTGCGAAATTGTTGTATTAGTATCTCTTTTGTAAGGCATTGAAATTTTTAATGCCTCTGTCACTTTTGTTAAATGACAAAGGAGAGAAGCTTAAATGTAATAGGGTAGGTAATGAGTTATTAATGGTTCCTGTCTTTCTTGATGATTGAAATAGTTACACTTCATATTTGTGTAAATATGAAACACCTAGGATACATGAATAGAGAATGGGTAAAATAGTACCGAATGCTGATTAGATTTAATTAGTAATGTTATAAGCTTTTTTAGGTAAACTGAAGCGTCTTGGACAAGAAGTAGAGTGTTTATATTTAGAATGATTGGCAACTGGTGTTATGGAGTTCAATCATTAAAAATGAACTCATTTAAATTCATATTATCTTCGAGATTTATCATTTTTGAGGATATTAAAACTCACTCAGGAGGAAATAAATTATGACAAAAGATTTCTATACCGCACTGAAAGAAAGACGTACTTATTATGGAATTAATAAAGAGGTACAAGTATCAGATGAAAAAATTAAAGAAATTGTGGAGTTTGCTGTGAAATATACTCCATCAGCTTTTAATTCTCAAACTGCACGATTAGTTGTATTATTTGGTGAAGCTCATAATAAATTATGGGATATTACAACTGAAACATTAAGAAAAGTAGTTGGAGATGGAGATTTTTCAGGAACGCAACAAAAAATGGATTCCTTTAAAGCTGGCTATGGAACCGTACTATACTTTGAAGACGAAGCTATAGTTAAATCGCTTCAAGAAAAATTTGCTGCATATGCTGAAAACTTCCCGATTTGGTCAAACCAAGCATCGGGTATGCACCAATTAGTTGTGTGGGCAGCATTAGAAGCTGAGGGATTAGGGGCATCTTTACAACATTATAATCCATTAATTGATGATGAAGTGAAAAAAGAATGGGATATCCCTGCCAATTGGAAACTAATTGCACAAATGCCATTTGGTAATCCAACAGCTACACCAGGTGAAAAAGAATTCCAACCGCTTAAAGAGCGTGTGAAATTTCATAAATAATATTTAATGGATATCATCCGTAAGGAAATTGACTTTTTCATGAGTAAAAGATTCTAGTTATGAATGCAATGACAAGTGTAACTATATGTATATTTCAAAAAAACACGAAGACTTTTAAGTCTTCGTGTTTTTTGATTAATGTCTGAAAGAGAAGAATTAAAAGCGTAAAGGAAATTATATGATATGCAAACACTTGATACGAATTATATTTTATATAATCAATAATCGTGAATTAATGTAACTATACAAATGAGTAACTCACTGATCACGAGCATGGTGGAGTATACACGAACTCTAGCATTATTAATAAAGTAGCTTATCTTTAAGACCATTAGGATGAATTGTAAGCTCCGTTCTTTTGTTACGCATAGCATTTTATTTTATGTATCATTATTTCGTATTAATTGGTAATTAGGATAACCAATAATATGAGGATTTACGTTCAAGTTTTTGCGGGCAATAAAATTAATAGAGGTTTTAATAAATAGATAAAGACTAAATAGAATTACGAAACAAAGACCCTTCATTTTAAACCATTTTTCTTGACGATAATAATTTATAGGGTTAACATACTAGACATAAGATTATTTAATTACTAAAAGTAATTAAATATATAATACTATGTTAGGTCTGATAAGTAAGCTTTGTTAGAAATGCTTTGAATTGCCACTATTAATATTGGGGACAATTAGAAAGCGAAAGGTATAAAAAGAATTGGAATTTGATAACTCTTTGTTTTTTTATAAAAACAGGGGCTTCTGTACAATTCATTTTTAAAATATTGACAAGGATTATACAACAAGAGGGGGACTGAAATTGGAATCAATGACCTTTGTTTTATTTGGAGCGACAGGGGACTTAGCGAAACGCAAAATTTACCCCGCACTATATAACTTATATAGAGATCAAAAGCTTCCAGAGCAAATATCCGTTATCGGGCTTGGGAGACGTCAAGTATCTCATGTAGATTTTCAAGGAAGAATAAAAGAATCAATAGAGACGTTTTCCCGTCATAGAGAAGAAGGTACTCTAGAACTTGAAGGTTTTTTAGATAATTTTCGTTATTGTCCATTAGATGTGAGTAAGCCGGAAGACTATGAGAGATTATTACAAGTCGTTCGTGAAAGGGAAGAAGAACTACATATAAAAGGGAATAGAATGTTCTATCTTTCAGTTGCCCCTGAATTTTTCGAGACAATTGCTTTAAATATTAAGGAAAGCGGACTTGATAAAACGGATGGATGGAAACGCCTAATGATTGAGAAACCGTTTGGACACGACCTTACATCTGCTCGTGAGCTTAATGATAAGCTTAGTCGCACGTTTGAAGAAGACGAGATATACCGTATCGATCATTATTTAGGTAAACCGATGATTCAAAATCTTGAAGCATTAGAATTTGCAAATCCTGTTCTCCAATCGATTTGGAATAAAGAACATATTGCGAATGTACAAATCACAGCTAGTGAAACAGTTGGGGTTGAAGAAAGGGCAGGATATTATGATCATGCAGGAGCCATTCGTGATATGGTTCAAAATCATATGTTGCAAATATTAATGATGACTGCTATGAATCTGCCGGAAAAGGTTAATGCATGTGAAATTCGAGAGGAAAAGCGAAAGGTAATGGAGACGCTTCGTAAAGTGAAAAAAGAAGACGTTCAAAATCATATCGTTCGCGGTCAATACGCTTCAGGAGAGATAAATGGTCAACAAGTTGTAGCGTATAAAGAGGAACCAGGAGTAAACCCTTCTTCTAACATAGACACATTTGTTGCTGCACGCTTATGGATTGATAACCCATTTTGGACTGGTGTTCCCTTCTATATACGAACAGGCAAAAGAATGAAAGAAAAGTCTACTCGTATTGTAATTGAATTTAAAAATACGTTAAAACAGCAATATCAAGATAACAATCCAAATGCGGAACCTAACTTATTAATAATTGAAATTAGCCCAGGTGAGAATGTTTCATTACAGTTAAATAGTAAAAATCCATTGAAAAATGGAGAGATTGAACCAATCCGTATTAACTTTACTTGTGAGCAAGCGGATGTGGGAGTACCTGAAGCGTATGAAAGACTCATTCATGATGCTGTGAGTGGAGACGCTACATTCTTTGCACATTGGAGAGAAGTTGAATTGTCATGGGAATGGGTACAACCAATTCTTGAAGCGTTCGAGGAAAACTTATTGCCGCTACATGAATATGAGTCTGGTTCATATGGTCCAGATGCGTCTAATGAACTGTTGCAAGAAAGTAACTTTAAATGGTGGTTAGATCATAAAACGGAAAAATAAGTACATTCTTAAGTGGAAGTATTTAGGGGGACGATTACTATGGCACAAAACATAAATCAATTAGCAGTGAATACACTTCGTACTTTATCGATTGATGCGATTAATGCGGCAAATTCAGGTCATCCAGGTCTTCCGATGGGAGCAGCACCGATGGCTTATGCATTATGGGCGAATCATTTAAATTATAATCCTAATCATCCAAAATGGTTTAATCGTGATCGTTTCGTTTTATCGGCGGGACATGGATCGAGCTTATTATATAGCTTGCTTCATTTAGCTGGATATGACGTTTCAATTGATGACTTGAAAAGTTTCCGAAAGTTAAATAGTAAAACACCGGGACATCCTGAATTTGGTCATACTTCTGGAGTTGAAGCGACTACGGGACCGTTAGGACAAGGTATTGCGAATGCTGTCGGAATGGCAATGGCAGAAGCGCATTTAGCAGCGAAGTTTAATAAGGATGGTCACTCTATTATAGATCATAATACGTACGCTTTAGTTGGAGACGGTGACTTAATGGAAGGTGTCGCTTATGAAGCGATGTCAATGGCTGGGCATATGAAACTTAGTAAGTTAATTGTACTGTATGATTCCAATGAAATTTCACTTGATGGTGAATTAAATATTGCTTTCTCTGAAGATATGCAGAAAAGGGTAGAATCTGCACATTGGCAATATGTAAGAGTTGAGGATGGAAACGATGTTGATGCTATTACAAAAGCGATTCAATTAGCGAAAGATAATACCGATCAACCTACTCTTATCGAAATTAGAACCATTATAGGTTACGGAAGTCCAAAAGTTGCTGGAACGAACAAAGCACATGGTAACCCGCTTGGAGTAGAAGAAGCGACAGCAACAAAACAAGTGTATGGTTGGCATTATGAGGGAGATTTCTTTGTGCCTGAAGAAGTAACAGCTCATTTTAATGAACTGAAACAAAAAGGTATTGAAAAAGAGAACGAATGGAATGAGCAGTTCAACGTATACAGAGAGTTGAACCCTGCACTAGCAGATGAATTAGAAAAAGCGATTACAGGTGAAGTTTTAATCGAAGCGAAAGACATTTTATCCTTCGATACTGAAAAAACGATTTCAACTCGTGTTGCAAGTGGGGAAGCTATTAACCATTATGTGAAATCAATTCCTTCTATTTTCGGTGGAAGTGCGGATCTTTCTCATTCTACGATGACAGATATAAAAGGTGAAGCAGTGTATGCAGTAGAATCGTATGCTGGCCGAAATATATACTTCGGTGTACGTGAACATGCAATGGGCGCGGCAGCGAATGGACTGGCTCTTCATGGCGGAGTAAAACCTTTCGTAAGTACATTCTTTGTATTTAATGATTACCTTCGTCCATCTATTCGACTGGCTTCATTGCAAAAGTTACCTGTTACTTACGTATTTACACATGATTCGATTGCTGTAGGAGAAGATGGTCCAACGCATGAACCAATTGAACACTTGGCAGCTCTTCGGGCAATTCCTGGTCTAACAGTTATTCGCCCGTCAGATGCAAATGAAACAGCAAGTGCGTGGGCGTATGCTTTACAGCAAACGGATGGTCCAGTCGTTTTAGTACTTAGCCGTCAAAATTTACCGGTGTTTAATGAAACGAAAGCAAACATAGAGAATCTTTCTAAAGGAGCTTACGTATTAACACGAACGAATGAAAATCCAGATGTGATTTTAATTGCGACAGGTTCTGAAGTTTCTTTAGCTACTAGTGCAAAAGCAAAACTAGAAGAAGACAATGTCTCTGTTCGGATCGTTGCAATGCCAAGCTGGGAATTATTTGATCGCCAATCGAACGAATATAAAGAATCCATTCTTCCGTCTTCTGTAACGAAGCGAGTATCTCTTGAGATGGGTGTATCTCTCGGTTGGGAGCGTTATGTAGGAAAAGAAGGAAAAGTACTATCAATTGAAACATTTGGAGCTTCAGGTACTGGATCTGAAGTCATGAATCTATTTGGATTTACGACAGAAAATGTTGTTCAAATTACAAAAAATGTGTTGAATTCTTAAGCTATGACTATGAATACCTTTCTGTACATACTAACTTATCAATGCTGAACGGTATTCCAAATTGTAGTGATATGGATTTTTAATAAAAGATGATTTGAGGAGGAATTATATTATGCAAGTAGGATTAATTGGGTTAGGTAAAATGGGATTAAATTTAGGGAAGAATTTAATTGATCATAAACATGAAGTAGCAGCATTTGATTTAAATACGAGTGCGGTGGAAGAAATGAAAGAGTACGGTGCTACAGGTACATCTAGTTTAACCGAACTTGTTCAATCATTGGAATCACCAAGAATTCTTTGGGTAATGGTTCCGCACGCTGTTGTTGATTCTGTTATTAATGAGATTACACCGCTTTTATCAAAAGGAGATATTTTAATTGAAGCTGGTAATTCGCATTATAAAGAATCTATCCGCCGATATGAGCAATTAAAGAAAGATGGTATTCACTTTATGGATGCAGGAACTTCTGGCGGAATGGAAGGCGCTCGTAATGGTGCGTGTTACATGATCGGAGGAGATCAAGAAGCTTGGGATATCGTTGAACCTATCTTCCGAGATACAGCTGTAGAAAATGGATACTTATATGCTGGAAAAGCTGGTAGTGGTCACTTCTTAAAAATGGTTCATAACGGAATTGAATACGGTATGATGGCTGCTATTGGTGAAGGATTTGAAATTCTAGAGAAAAGTGAATTTGACTACGATTATGAAAAAGTATCAAGAGTATGGAACAACGGTTCAGTTATTCGCTCTTGGTTAATGGAATTAACTGAAAATGCATTTTCTAAAGATGCGAAACTGGATGAGATTAAGGGCGTTATGCATTCTTCTGGTGAAGGAAAATGGACAGTAGAAACAGCATTAGACCTTCAAACAGCAACTCCGGTTATCGCAATGTCTCTATTAATGCGCTACCGTTCATTAGACAATGATACTTTTACAGGAAAAGTTGTCGCAGCACTGCGCAATGAATTTGGTGGACATGCAGTAGAAAAGAAATAAACATTTTAAAAGTATAACTCGTTAATGTTTAAAAAATGGAGGGAATGAATTATGAAGTTTTTTATTGATACTGCAAATCTTGAGGACATAAAAAAAGCATATAAACTTGGAGTTTTAGCCGGCGTTACAACGAATCCTTCTTTAGTAGCGAAAGAGGGCATTAAGTTTGAAGACCGTATTGCAGAAATTTGTCAGGCAGTGCCTAAAGTTGAATCTGTTTCGGCAGAAGTAACTCCAGATGTTGTAGAAGCTGAAGAAATGATCTCTCAAGCAGAAGAACTGATTAAAATTAACGGTGGTGATAAAAACATCACGATAAAACTTCCAATGACGCTAGCAGGATTAGAAGCTTGTCGCTACCTTACTGAAAAAGGTGTGAAAACGAACGTTACACTTATTTTCACTGTGAACCAAGCCCTTTTAGCTGCTAGAGCAGGTGCAACGTATGTTTCACCATTTTTAGGTCGCCTAGATGATATTTCTGAAGATGGCGTACTATTAGTTGCTAAAATAGCTGAATTGTTCGATATTCATCAATTAGATACACAAATTATTGCGGCTTCTGTTAGACATCCAGACCATGTCACTCGTGTAGCAATGGCAGGTGCTCACATTGCAACAATTCCTTATAAAGTAATTGAACAACTTGCTATGCACCCATTAACAGACCAAGGTATTGAGAAGTTTGCTGCGGATTGGGCGAAGGCGCCTAAGTTATAAGGAAGTAAAGTTTACACAAATTGCTTTTTCACGAGAGGACCAATCTCTATGTAACTTCATCCTTTAAAATAAATCTCGAGTTTGGTACCTTATTACGTAAAAGCAGCGATATGAAAAGACACCATGCATTTTCAAAACAGCACAATGGTTATAAAAAGGATCCCCTTATGAGAGTGAAGTTTATGAAAACGTAGCTCTCATAAGGGAGCGTCTTTTTGTAGACACCATGGTGCTCGTTTGTTATAGGAATGATTTGAAAGGGGTTACATAGTGAGTTCGAAATATATGATTGGTGTAGATATTGGGACAACTAGTACAAAAGCAGTTTTGTTTTCGATCGATGGATCTGTAATTGCAAGCTATGGGATTGAATATCCTTTATATTCGCCCGCACCAGAAATAGCAGAACAAGATCCAGAAGAGATTTTTCAAGCAGTCATACATACGATTAAAGAGACTATACAATCAAGTAATGTACAGCCAGTTGATATTCTTTGTGTTTCTTTTAGTTCGGCAATGCATAGTGTCATTGTTGTAGACGAAGCAGGGAAGCCGTTAACGAGATGCATTACTTGGGCAGATAATAGAAGTGCAAGTTGGGCAGAAAAAATAAAGAATGATATGAATGGTCATGAAATTTACCTTCGTACTGGAACACCAACCCATCCTATGTCACCACTTTCGAAATTAGTTTGGCTTAAAAATGAACATGCTGATTTATTTGCAAATAGCTATAAATTCATTTCTATTAAAGAATATGTTTTCTATAAGTTATTTAAGGAATATGTAATTGATTATTCTATAGCATCAGCAACAGGAATGTTCAATTTGAAATCTTTAAAATGGGATGAAGAAGCTCTTCGTGTTGCAGGAATTTCGGAGGGAAAGCTTTCTAAACTCGTTCCAACTACGCACACCTTAATAGGATTAGATGAAGAATTTGCAAGAGAGATGAATGTACTTGTTACTACTCCTTTTATAATAGGAGCGAGTGATGGAGTACTATCGAATTTAGGTGTGAATGCAATAAAACCTGGAGTAGTTGCTATTACAATTGGTACGAGCGGTGCAGTGCGAGTTGTCACAAATCATCCTGTAACGGATCCGAAGGGTAGGACTTTTTGTTATGCGTTAACTGAGGACCTTTGGGTAATTGGTGGACCGGTGAATAATGGTGGTATGATTTTTAGGTGGGTTCGTGACCAATTATGTGCGTTAGAAGTTGAGCATGGGAAGCGCTTAGGAAAAGATCCTTATGAATTGCTTACTGAAATAGCAGCAAAAGTTAATCCTGGATCTGATGGTTTATTATTTCATCCGTATTTAGCAGGAGAAAGAGCTCCTTTATGGAATGCGAATGCGCGGGGGTCTTTCTTTGGGCTTGGACTACATCATAAGAAAGAGCATCTTATCCGTGCTGTTTTAGAGGGAATCATTTATAACTTGTATACAGTTCTTCTTGCTTTAAAAGAGCTAATTGGCGAACCGAAAAAAATTCAAGCGACAGGTGGCTTTGCAAGATCGGAACTTTGGAGACAGATGATGGCAGATATTTTTCATCAAGACGTATATGTTCCTGAAAGTTTCGAAAGCTCTTGTCTAGGAGCAGCTATCCTTGGTTTATATAGTTTAGGTGAAATAAATACATTACATGTAGTTTCTAATATGGTAGGTGCCAATTTTTATCATGAGCCAAACATGGAAAGTGTGGAGAAATATAAAGAATTAATACCGATCTATATTCGTTTGGCCCGTCACTTGGAAGAAGAATATGAAAGTATAGCAGCTTTTCAGAAAAAATGGGTTTAGAGGTTATTTGGCAGAAAAATATGGTAACTTATAAAGAGGTACTCCGATTTTTTAGGATATTCTTTCAATCAAAAATAGTTTTATGAACTTGGTAAGAAGTATGATGAACAAAAACTATAGGGAGAGGGTTATGAAAATGACGGATAACAAAGAGTTTATTGGATATGTTGGAACGTACACGAAAGAAAATAGTGAAGGGATATATACTTTTACTTTAAATACAGAAGCACAAAAAGTTAGTAATGTAACGCTTGCGGCTAAGCTGGATAACCCTACATATGTAACGATTAGCAAAAATAATCAATATCTCTATTCTGTTGTTAAGGAAGGCGAAGCTGGTGGTGTAGCTGCTTATTCGATTAACAGTTATACAGGAGAGCTAACGGAACAAAACAGACAAGTAGTAGAAGGGGCTTCTCCTTGTCATATTAGTGTGGATAGTGAAAACGGTACGGTAGTTACAGCAAATTACCATAAAGGAACAATTGAGTCTTTCGTAGTTAATGAAGAAGATGGAACTGTAAATCCTGTTACATCGATTATGGCAAATGAAGGTTCTGGTCCAAATAAAGAAAGACAAGAAAAACCACATGCGCATTACGCGGGATATACTCCTGATGAAAAATATGTGGTAGGCGTTGATTTAGGAATTGATAAAATCATTACGTATGAAATAAAAGATAGTAAGTTAAAGGAAGTGAATAGCTTGTCTGTGAACCCAGGAAGTGGTCCTAGACATATTACTTTTCACCCGAACGGAAAGTATGCGTATGTAATGACTGAACTTAGTTCGGAAGTTATTGCATTATCATATAATCCGGAAGAAGGGTCCTTTACAGAGTTGCAGTATATTTCTACCGTTCCAAAAGAATTTGATGACAATAGTCAAGGAAGTGCGATTCATATTTCTTCTGACGGCCGTTTTGTGTATGCGGCGAATCGCGGTCATAATAGTATTGCTGTTTTCAGTATGGATCAAAATTCAGGCCAGCTTACATTTGTTGCACATACATCTACAGAAGGAAATTGGCCGAGGGACTTTGTATTAGACCCGACTGAAAAGTTTCTTATTGCTACAAATGAAAAGTCACATAACCTTGTGCTATTTTCAAGAAATGAAACGACAGGAAAATTAACACTGCTACAGTCTGATGTTGTTGTACCAGAGCCTGTTTGTGTGAAGTTTTTGAACGTTTAATTTGTGATTGGTAGAATTTCTATATATCCCAAAAACAGTAAAAAAGCAAAGCGATATCGCTTTGCTTTTTATTGTTTCTTTTTCGGTCTACGTACTAATTCGCCGCCGCAGTTTGGGCAAACGTTGTGTCTTTCTTCTGTACACGGTGCACAAAATGTACATTCATACACGCAAATGTAGGCTTCGGAATTTGATTCGAGAGATTGATCGCAAATTTGACAGTTTGTTTTCATTTCGAGTGCCATAGTAAGTCTCCTTTTAGTTTGAATATTTATAATTTAATTATAATTCATTAGATAGAAGCTGTCTTTTTCAATTGAAAGGAAATCGAATGATAAAGTTATGATTTGAAATGAAAGAAGCTCATTTATTTTTAAATTGATTATTTAATAAGGTTGGAATATTATGAAATAGTCAAAAGACAACAGGGGGTATATATTTTGACTAATCATAACGATCATTTAAAAGCAGACTGCGAAAAATGCTTCGGTTTATGTTGCGTGGCGTTACCGTTCGCAGCATCGGTAGATTTTGCGGTGAATAAAGATGGCGGGAAGCCATGTTCTAACTTACAAACAGATTTTAAATGTAGCATACATAAAAATCTTAGAGGAAAAGGTTATAAAGGTTGTACAGTGTTTGAGTGTTTTGGTGCTGGGCAGAAGATTTCGCAAGTTACGTTTAACGGGATTGATTGGCGGAAAGATGCTAAGCATGCGAGAAAAATGTACGATGCTTTTCCAGTTATGCATCAGCTTCATGAAATACTGTGGTATTTGAATGAGGCGATTCTTTTACAGGCGACACAATCGATTCATAAAGAACTAAGTAAAGCAATTGGAGAGACAGAGCGCTTATCAAATTTAAATGCGGACGAGTTAATGAAAGTAAATATTCCATTACACCGTGCGGAAGTAAATGTGTTACTTTTAGAAACGAGTGAGCTAGTTTGGAAGGAAATGAATGCCGCGCGTAAGAAACGAATTAGTCACCGCGGAGCAGACCTTATGGGAGCAAATTTGAAGAATAAAGATTTACAAGGAGCGAATTTAAGAGGAGCTTATTTAATTGCGGCTAACTTAAATGGAGCAGATTTAAGAGGAGCAGATCTTATCGGAGCAGATTTGCGAGATGCAGATATTCGCGGGGCGGATTTCACAAATAGTATTTTTCTGACGCAAGTTCAAATTAATGCAGCGAAAGGGGATAAACATACGAAATTACCGAAAGTGTTGTCCCGTCCATCGCATTGGAGTGCGTAAAGAATGTGGAACAGGCAGAGATTAAGAATCTCTGCCTGTTTTTTCATTTCTTTTCAAAAGTAGTAATGAAAACACTACATATAATAAGAATACCACCAATAAAAAAGTTAATATTTAATGTCTCATTTAAGAGTAACCAACCAAGCAATGATCCGACGATAGGTTGGAAGAAGAAAAATAAGGAACCGATGCTTGCGTCCATTAATTCTAACCCTTTATTCCAAAGGAAAAAGGCACCTGCCGTTGAGACGACTCCTAAATATACTACGCCTAATATTACGTACGTGTTTACTGTTTCGATAGAGGTTGATTGTAGTTCCCATATCATAAAAGGTGTAATGAAAAAGAGTGAAAAGAATATGGCGTACGTTGTGATAACTAAGGATGAAAATCGAGTTGAAGCAATCTTCACATAAATGGATAGTAAAGCCCACGTAATAGCGGCCCCAACTAAAATGATTGTACCGATAAAATAGGAGCCAATTTCAATATCCCATCCAATGACGATAATTACACCGATTGTCGCTATGATAGTAGATAGCAGTCTACGAGCGGTTAGTTTTTCTTTTAAAATGATCGCTGCAAATATAACCATAAATGCAGGTGTAGCTGATGTTACTAAAGAGCCTGTATGAGCGTCAGATAATTTTGTTCCGATAAATTGACAAGTAATCGAAATGAAATAGCCGATAAATCCAATCCAGGCGAAGAGTAGCCAATCTTTTTTGTGAATGGTTACTTTTTTCTTTTGCTTTTTCTCAGCTATTTTCAAAATGAAATATAAAACAACGAAAGCGATAATAAAGCGTAGCCAAACGAGTGTCAGTGGTGGGATAAAGTCGAGTACATATTTGCTAACAACATACATACCGCCCCATATACTAGCTGCTAGTGATAAACATATAGCTCCTAAAATTGTTTGTTTCATGTAAAGTACCTCCGTCTATTTTTAGGGTTTTATGAGTTCCCTAAGACGAGGCATAGTGTTAAGTGTTATATGAATGCCCGCCTTAGTTTATAGACGGCTTACAGGTTGATCGTTTTCGAATGAAGTGTTGTAGTACATGAGTGCATTCCTCCTTCATAATTTAATAAAGATATTATAACTTAATTTTCAGTTTATTGGGATGTTTCTTTAGAAAATGGTGGTTGTCTAAGAAAGCATAGTATATGGTAGAAAAACATATTTTAAAAATAAAAGAAACCAATTACATAACTGATAAGTATAGTAAGAGTAGGATGAAAAAGTAGATTAATAGAGAACGAGGAGGAGATTGTTATAACTACAACCGTTATTTCTCATTTTTACAATGAAGAGTATTTATTACCGTGGTGGCTTGCTCATCATACGAAACTGTTTGATCATGGCATTTTAATTAATAAAGGTTCAACAGATCGTTCGGTTGAAATTTGTAAAAAATTCGCACCACACTGGGAAGTACGAGATTCTGCAAATCCAGAATTTGATGCATTAGCGACAGATCATGAAGTGATGAGGATAGAACAAGAAGTAAAAGGATGGAAAATAATTTTAAATACGACCGAGTTTCTTTGTGTGCAAGATAAAAATCAGTTTTGGAAATCCCTGAATGAATTGGGAGGGAGGATGTATTGGCTGGAAGGGCTTATTATGGTCGATGATCTTAACTATAATTATCCGGACCTTAACTTTGGAATACCTTTAATGAAACAGCGATTTCATGGTTATTTACCAGAAGATTGGGCGTTATGGAGAAGAGGTAGATTTATTCATAATCATGAACACGGAAGTTATACGGTTGGGAGACATTTATCTGCACATGAATCTATGATTTATCCGCCACTTGCGTGTATTGCATGGTTTGGTTTCAGCCCTTGGAACGATGCGATGAGAAAGAGGAAATTACAAATTGGCCCGACTCTTTCTGAAGCTAGTAAGCATGGGGGAATGGGAACACATCATATTATTACACCTGAAAAATTAGAAGAATGGTATAAGGATTTAGCGAGAGGGACGAAGGATTTGCGTTTTAGTGGTGCGTATCGTTATGTTTTTTTATAAATGATTCCCACCATAAAATTGTTTCTTCGATCCCAGTATTTAGATCGTATGTTGGTTTCCAATTTACTTCAGTTTTTAAACGCTCTACATTAACGCCGACGAATAAAGGTTCATCTTTAGAGAAAGGAATCGTACCTAGTTTAATTAAATGTTCTTTTCCTAACTTTTTAGCAATGATAGAAGCTAATTCTTTAATTTGTACAGATTGACCAGAAGCGATATTGATTGTGCCTGTAACGCCATGTTCTAATACTGTTACGAGAGCATCAGCGACGTCGCTCACATGGAGGAAATCTCTTGATTGTTTTCCATGTGTACATAGTGCTTCCTCATTTTTTAATAAGGAAGTGATAATGTTAGAAACGAGCCGATTCCCTTGTTCGTGAGGGCCATACATATGAAAGATGCGGCCCCAACACATGCTGAGGCCGGTTTGCTCAGCGTACGTTTGTAGCCAAGAGTGTAGTGCGTTTTTACATAATGCATACGGTGTTTTATAGGAAAGAAGCGGTGAATCTTCAAATAGTACGCCGTTAAACCATTCGTACTCTGCGCCGGTGCCGGCAACAACGACTCGCTTTCCGCCGCATGTTGTGAAGTGCTGAATCAATGAGATGCTGGATGTAAGCCAATAGTAATTATTAATAGATACATAACAAGCTGGCGGCACTGCTTCCCAAGCTAAATGAATGAGATGACTAGGCTTCATGTCGTAAATGAGTTTTTTTACTTCTTCATCACAAAGTAAGTTTACTTTATGCCAGTGGCAAGGGATGTGAGAAGGCTTCTTTGTATGATAAGTGGCGTGCACCTCATAGCCCCTTTGTATAAGAGAATTTACAACATATTTACCAATCCATCCACTACCGCCTGTTACAAGAATTTTTTTCATGGCTCAATTACCTCAACTTCTGGAATGGTTACTAAAAATTTGCCGCCCCATTCACGAATGAAAGAGCATTCTTTCATAATTTCATCTTTCAAATTCCAAGGGAGTATGAGAATGTAATCAGGTTTTGTACGCTTAATTTCTTCTGGAGATTTTATTGGAATGCGTGTTCCTGGTAGTAGGAGATTTTGTTTGTGAGGGTTTTTATCTACTGTATAAGCTAAAAATTCTTTTCCTATTCCGCAATAATTTAAAAGGGTGTTTCCTTTAGCTGGTGCACCGTAACCAATAATTTGTTTGTTTAAAGCTTTTGCTTCGATAAAAAACTTTAAAATATTTATTTTCAATTGCTCGATGCGTTTAGAAAAAAGGAGATAACAATCTAATGTATTTAGCCCGTGATCTACTTCTTTTTCGATTAATTTTGTAACACTGGAATGGATAGTGGATTTGTCGCTATGATGTTTTACAAAAATACGTAAGGAACCACCGTGCGTTGCAAGCTCTTCTACATCGACAATTTGTAAATGATGATGAGCTAAAACTTTTTGAAGACTTATAAGTGAGAAATAGGAGAAGTGCTCATGGTAGATCGTATCAAACTGTTTAAAGGATATGAGATTTAATAAGTGCGGGAATTCAATTGTTATTGTTCCGTCTTGTTTTAATAACGTTTTTAAACCAGCGACAAAATCATGTAAGTTCGGGACGTGTGCCAATACGTTATTTGCGATGATTAAATCAGCTTTTGGTAATTTTTTTGCAAAGTCATTGCTGAAAAAATTCACTTCAGTAGGAATTCCTTTTTGGATAGCGATTTCTGCTACATTTTTTGCTGGTTCAATTCCTAACGTTTCGATATTTTCTTTTTGAAAGTATTGTAATAAGTACCCGTCGTTACTCGCGATTTCAATCACTTTCGAATGATTGGTTAAGTTGAAACGCTTAATCGCCATTTCTACATATTGCTTAGCGTGTAGTAGCCAGCTTGATGAGTAAGAACTGAAGTATAAATAGTCATGAAAAATATTGTGAGGAGATTCAAATTCATCTAATTGTACGAGTAAACAAGAGGTACAGACAAACGTGTGCAGTGGATAGAATGGTTCCATTTTATATGAGTGTTCTGGATCTACAAATGAGTTAGCGAGAGGGGAAACACCTAAATCTAGAAAAGTATTTGTTAGTAATGAGTGGCAAAAACGGCATTTTTTCAGTTCCATTTTATAGCCCCCTTATAAATTTTTGAATGCATCGATTTGTTGGCGCGTGAAAGATTCCATATTTTCACCAGATGCATATTTCTTGTACCAATCAACAGTCCAAGCGATAGAGTGATCTGTTGATAACTTAGGAGTCCAACCGAGTTTATTTACTGCTTTTGTACTATCGAGTGTTAAAATAGGTGATTCATAAGGAGTGTTTGTATGAGGAGAAAGGATTGTTAGTGGTTTATTCCATAATTTCATTATAGATTGAATGACATTATGAACGGTTCTGTTAGGTTCATTTATCGGGCCGAAATTCCACGCCGCTGCAAATTCGGCGTCTTTCCAAAGTTTTTCAGCTAAAAGGATATAGCCATGTAAAGGATCTAATACGTGTTGCCACGGGCGGATAGCGTGTTTGTTTCTAATATTTAACGTAGCATCTTGTAAATATGCACGAATGACATCTGGGAATAATCGGTCTTTTGCCCAATCACCGCCGCCGATAACGTTACCTGCTCTTACTGAGGCAAGATTCTGAGTGTTAGTGCGGAAGAATGAGGTTTGATAGGAAGTCGCCACTAGTTCAGCACAAGCTTTACTAGCACTATAAGGATCGAAACCTCCTAATCGGTCACTTTCCACGAATGCACGGTTACCGCTCCCATCATTTTCATAGCATTTATCACTTGTAACATTAATGATGCCGCGTATACTTTCTATATGTTTTGCCGCTTCTAATACGTGAACAGTACCTAAAACATTCGTCTTAAATGTTTCGATAGGATTTTTGTATGAAGTGGTGACGATTGGCTGGGCAGCTAAATGAAATAGTATGTCAGGGTTATGATGTTTTAGGGCATGTAATAAAGAATCGTAATCTGTAATGTCGCCTTTAATTGTTATGCACTCTTTTGCTACGTTACATTGTTCAAAAAGGTTTGGAATGGATGGTGGATGAGAAGAATAGCCAATTACTTCTGCGCCTAAAGAAGTTAAAAAAAGGGTGAGCCATGAGCCTTTAAAGCCAGTATGTCCTGTAATAAATACTTTTTTCTTATTCCAAAAAGATGAAGAAGCCATATTACCAAACCTTCCACGGAGCGTTATTACTTTCCCATAGCTCGACTAATTTATTTTTATCGCGCAATGTATCCATCGGATGCCAAAAACCAGAATGTTGATATGCGGCTAGTTCATTTTTGTTTACTAACTGAACTAAAGTGTCTGTTTCAAAAACAGATTTATCTCCGCTAATGTAATTGAAAACATCAGGGTTTAAAACGAAAAATCCACCGTTAACCCATCCGCCATCCCCGAGTGGCTTCTCTTGGAAGGATGTGACAGACTGTTTATCTAATACGAGAGAACCGAATCTACCAGGAGGTTGTACGGCTGTAACAGTCGCCATTTTACCGTGTTTTTTATGAAATGCAATGAGTTCTTTTATATTTACATTACTTAATCCATCGCCATAAGTGAGGCAGAAAGGTTCATCCCCGACGTAATTTTGTATTTTTTTAACTCGTCCACCTGTTTCGGTATTTAGACCAGTATCAATTAATGTAACTTTCCATGGTTCAATGCGATGAGAGTGGTTCGTAATTGTATTGTCACTTAAATGTATCGTAAAATCGGACATGTGTAAGTTGTAATTTAGAAAGAATTCTTTAATTGCATATCCTTTATAGCCTAAGCAAATAATAAACTCAGTAATCCCGTAATGACTATACAAACTCATAATGTGCCATAAAATAGGCTTTGTTCCAATTTCAATCATAGGTTTTGGTTTTAAATGAGTTTCTTCCCCAATCCTTGTTCCATATCCACCTGCAAGAATAACAGCTTTCATTTTTTCCTCCTAAAATAAAAATTTATAATATATACAGTATTCATATGAAATACAAATGGTATGGTTTTTAGCTAAGTGCGTAAAAATGTGTGGAACATGATAGGGTGAGAAATGTTAAGGTTTGAATTTAGGGAATAATTGTTGATACTCAGGGTGATTACGTAGATCTTGTGTTATGTTACTAAGCTCTAAAAATCGAGTTTCGAGTTCCTCAGAGGACTGACCATAATGAGTTTGAAGGCCCATTTGAACACCCGTTTTTGAAAGAGTAGGTGTAATTTGTAATTTTCTTGCCTTTGTATGTTCGTTCCAAGGGCTAAAATAAAATTTTAAAATGAATGAAGGGGAGTTATAAACGATAGGTTGGTGCTGCGTAAAATGTCTGCCTGGTAAATATGCGCCGTTAAGATGGTTGTGTATAAATCTCCAGGCACAGCCGATTTCTGGTTTATAAGGAAAGAGCCCGTGATATCGTTGCTCTACTAACGGAATAGAATATCTTAGTTTTGAATAATTGTAATTATGCTTATCAATCATGACAATCATTCTAATTGCATACATATTTTGGCCTAACGTATGAAGTGATGAGAAAAACTCTTCTACATTGTTACAACAAAGAAATTCCGTAGTATTTAATACCATTTTCCAACCTGAAACCTCTCTTTCAATTTCCATCACCTCAATATCAGTATTAGTGGGATCGAAATCAAGGAATCTTGAATTTCGTACTTCCCAGTTGGGAGCAAATAATTTACAAATTTCAACAGAACGATCTGTAGAACCTCTATTAATTAATATGCCGTGATCAAATATTTTTGTATGATGCATAAGCCACCATGGTAATAAATACTCCTCGTTATAAAAGTGAGAGATAATTGTCCTAGTGATTTTAATCTCCTCCAGTTGCATAAATAATGATTTTATTTCAATATTATTATCATATGTTTTGAATTAAGGAAGGTTGAAAGGAATGTGTGATTCCATTTTTATATTTTGGTATCGGCATATCGAAAAAATAGTAATCTAACTATATGGATAGAGTTATAGAGTGTGAATATACTACATACTTAGATGGCATGTGAAATTTTGTATAAATTATGAATAATAAACCGTCACGTTTGACTGTACAGTTTATGTATTGTATGATGTTAGTAATATAAACAAGGGGGGAAGATCGTTGGGAAGGTGTATCGAATCGGACAGTTGGCTCTCATGGCTCACGTGTCGAAACGCACGATTGATTATTATACGAATCTAGGAATCTTAAAAGCGGAGCGATCTCAATCTAATTATCGCTATTACGATGAAACAGCATTTGAGACATTACAATTTATTGAGAAGTGCAAAGAAATGCATATGCCGCTTTGTGAGATTAAAGAGAAAATCGAGGAGAAGAAGAAGCTGCTCGGTATCAATGAACACGTTTCGAAACAAGTGAATGAAGTGACAGACCATATTCATCGATTAGAAGCAGAGTTAACGGAGTTAAAGCCGCTTTTAGATGGATTGACTGATTCACAACGTGAAAAAATATCGAAATCTTTATCTGGTCAAACGACAGCTTTAATACAGACACTTGTTCTATTATTATAGAAAAAAGTGAAATCCGACCTCTTTAATTTTTGTATCGGGCTATGTTTTCTAATGAACAAATAAGAAAACATTATAGTATACAGGAGGTGGACACCTTAGTTTTTTAAACTAAGGGGATTCATTGGAAATATTTAATTTAGTCATGGTTGCGATTTTAATCGCATTTACTGGATTTTTCGTAGCAGCAGAGTTTGCGATTGTAAAGGTACGTTCAAGTCGTATTGATCAGCTTGTTGCGGAAGGGAAACGCGGTGCTTTAGCAGCGAAAAAGGTAACAACAAATTTAGATGAATATTTATCTGCTTGTCAATTAGGTATTACAGTTACAGCTATGGGATTAGGTTGGTTAGGTGAACCGACAATTGAAAAGTTATTACACCCGTTATTTGAGAAATGGAACATAAATCCTTCTATCTCATCAGTATTAACATTTGGTCTTGCTTTTATGCTAATGACGTATCTACACGTTGTAGTAGGGGAATTAGCTCCGAAAACGATGGCAATTCAAAAGGCTGAACAAGTAACATTGTTATTGGCAGGTCCGTTAATGATGTTCTATAAAGTCATGTATCCATTTATTTGGGTATTAAACGGTTCAGCTCGTGTTGTAACTGGCTTATTCGGTTTAAAACCAGCTTCAGAACATGAAGTAGCTCATACAGAGGAAGAATTACGTCTTATCCTTTCAGATAGCTATGAAAGTGGCGAAATTAATCAGGCTGAATACAAGTATGTAAATAACATTTTTGAATTTGATAATCGTATTGCAAAAGAGATTATGGTACCGCGAACAGAAATCATTGGTTTCTACCTGGAAGATTCAGTAGAAGAACACATGAAAGTAATCCAAAATGAACGATACACACGTTATCCGATTTTTGGAGAAGATAAAGATGATATTATCGGTATGGTCAATGTAAAAGATTTCTTTATTCGATATATGAACAACGATAAAGAAGATTTATCATCGATTCGCACGTATATGCGTCCGATTATTGAAGTGATGGAAACAACTCCAATTCACGATTTATTACTTCAAATGCAGAAGAAGCGAATTCCGATGGCTGTTTTATATGATGAGTACGGAGGAACAGCCGGAATTGTAACGCTTGAAGATATCTTGGAGGAAATCGTCGGCGAAATTCGTGACGAATATGATGAAGATGAAGCACCACCAATTCAGCATGTGAATGAGCACCATAAAATCGTTGATGGAAAAGTGCTTATCTCCGAAGTGAAAGATTTATTTGGATTACACATTGAAGAAGATGATGTGGATACAATTGGTGGCTGGATTATGATGCAAAATCATGAAATTGAAGAAGGACAACACGTTGAGGCGGAAGGTTATGAATTTAAAGTGTTAGAAAAAGATGCTTACCAAATTAAACGTGTTGAAATTCGTAAGATGGAACAAGAGCAAGAAGAAGAGAAAGCAGCAACTGTGTAAGTTGCTGCTTTTCTTCTAAAGTATAAAAAATGTGAAATTAGGAGCGGATATTTTGATTCAAGCAGCCTTACGTGTATATCGATTACAATTGTATGCGATCTTTAGTGGTTTACTACTTATGTGGACGATTACTCCGTTTGGAAAACAAGTAACAGGGTTTGGTATCGGATTAGCTGTAAGTGCATATTGCCTTTGGTTATTGGCTCGCAGAGTGGAGAAACTTGGGAAAAGTATCGTAATGAAAGAAAAGGCTCCTGGATTAGGAGTTTTAAACCGATTTGCAGCAGCCATTTTAGGAGCTATTATTATGTATGAAATTGAGCATGAAATGGAAATGTGGGCATTCGGTACAGGCATTTTAGGTGGTCACTTTTTAATGATTGCGAATTTAGCTTATGCAAACGTGCAGTTAGTGAAAGAAGAAGAGAAGCAAAGAGAACAGGCTTCGAAAAACATAGAGCTATGATGAAAGGGGCCTAATGGGGTTCCTTTTTGTGTTTAAAGCGAGCTAATGAAAGGAATCAAATTTACGACAAATATAATACGCTTCTTTTTTACGTTTTTCAATAGTATGAAAAATAATAAAAAAAAATTAAAAAACCCATCGATTTCTAAAGGTTATGTATGTTATCATGACAAAAGACTTTTTGAAAGAGGTGGATACCAATGTTACAAGCGTTACTTATTTTTGTGCTTCAAATTATTTACGTTCCAATTTTGACAATCCGTACGATTTTGCTTGTAAAGAATCAAACAAGATCCGCTGCTGGTGTTGGATTGTTAGAAGGAGCTATTTACATTGTCAGTTTAGGTATTGTGTTTCAAGATTTATCAAATTGGATGAACATTATTGCCTATGTCATTGGCTTTAGTACGGGACTATTATTAGGCGGTTATATAGAGAATAAATTAGCAATTGGTTATATTACGTATCAAGTTAGTTTGCTAGACCGTTGTAATGAATTAGTAGATGAATTACGTCACTCAGGATTTGGCGTTACAGTATTTGAAGGCGAAGGTATTAATTCTATACGTTATCGCTTAGATATCGTTGCAAAGCGTTCTAGAGAAAAAGAACTGTTAGAAATTATTAATCAAATTGCACCAAAAGCGTTTATGTCTTCTTATGAAATCCGTTCATTTAAAGGCGGATATTTAACGAAGGCGATGAAGAAAAGAGCGTTAATGAAGAAGAAAGATGAACATGCATCGTAAAGAGAAGGGAGTTGTGCAGCTTTAAAAGTGCAGTATAAGCCCCATAGAAAAAAGAGAGGAATCTATATTGAAAAAGATTCCTCTCTTTTTTCTGCGTTATTTTTTTCTGCTTTTTCTCAGATTAACAAGTAACCATACAACTTGAATAATTAGTGGTAATATAAATGCAATTAATAAAACGATAAAGGCTATTAATTTCAGCTCAGGTGTTTGAGTAACACCAGTCCCATCAACCTCTCTTAGCCAAATGATAGCTGCCAATATCCCGAAAGTTATAATCCAAAATATGTTACCAATCCACCAATAAATCCATCTTCTTTTCATGCTAGCACCCCTTACATTTACCCTCTGTTAAAAGTGAATTTTCGTTCGTTACATTTATAATGAAATACCTATAAAATTAATTTTTTTTAACTGTATATCTAACTTGTTTAAACGTTACCATCTCTCCATCTTTATGATCATCTTGCGTTTGCAAAAGTTGAACTTTTGGTTTGTAATCTGTCCTATGAGCGTGCTCGATATCTTTAATGTTAACTTTGTAGGATTCGCCATTATTAATTTTTTGTTCCAATACTTTTTTATTGGCGATATAAATAAACGTCACTTTATTTTCATCAATGCCTTCAGTCTTAAATTCTAATTCGTTATCTTTTGTTGTAATCGTCGGTGTTAATAATTCAATACTGCCTTTTCCAGTTTCTAAAGAATTTTCTGCTATAGTTGAACATCCGGATAATATGATTCCGATGAATAGAAGAGCACTTAATTTCTTTCTCATAACATCCCCCAATTTCAAGTGATTTTTGATTTTGGCATTGCTAGACTGCTAGTGTGGAACGTAACTGTTTAGCTAGCACTCTTTTTAATTGTACCATAATATGTAAATTTAAACAGGCTGTATATCCAATTTAAGGGGTTTGAAAAGTTTACTTATTGTTTTAAATCAGTATCTTTCCAGTAGGTATATATTTTCTGTAGAAAGCAGTGTTGTCAAAATCATTATGAATTGGCTATCCAACTATATGATGACATGTAGACAGGCGAAAGGACTTATTTTTATGGAAATTACAATTTTTTTATATTAAAATAACGATGTGGAATAGATGAATTCATTCACTTCGGAGGTAGTTACTTGAACATTAACGAGAAGGCAATTGAAATGTTTGAAAAAAATGAATATGTGGAAGCAATGAAACTGTTTCACCTAGCAGTAGATGAATCTAGAGGTGTACAATCTCTCAATAATCTTGCTTGGATGTACTTTTATGAGGAAGAGAATGATGCTAAAGCTCTTGAATTAATAAAAGAAGTTGTTAAGTTGAATCCTTCCTCATACTTTCCTTATAACATCTTAGGGGAAATTTACACGAAACAAGAAAAGTGGGAAGAAGCGAAAGAAGTATTACAAAAGTCTATTTCGATGCAACCATCCAATGAAGCATTTCACAATGTAGCTGTAGCGCATTATAACCTTGGAGAGTTAGAAAAAGCTTCGGAATTTTTCTTGCGAGTTGCGGGGGATTCGGACTATATCATGTATAGCTATGTAAAATGTTTAATTGATTTAGGGCGAGCGATAGAAGCGAAAGAGAAGTTAGATGCTTTTAACAGGAAATCTGATGATTTTGTAGGAGAAATTCATGTAGCAGATTTATATGTTGAGTTGAATTGCTATAAAGAAGCCATTCAATGGTTCGAAAAGGGATATAAAGAAGTTTGGAAAAGCCCCAATTGGATTGGTAGATTTGTTTATGCTCTATATAAAGCTAATAATTTCACCCGTATAAATGAAGTTATACAGGAATCTATCGAAGCGAAAACAGCAGAAATAGAAGATGTTCAAAATGAAGAAGTAGAAGAAAACTGGACAGAAAAAGATAAGAAAGAGTTAATTGAGGAATATACAGAAGAGAATCATTGTTATAAAAAAATGATAGAACGTATCAAATCTGGATATGTTCCAGGGTTAGAATTTGAAACTTATCATATAGGGGCTTGCTATTTGTTTGGTTGTAAAAGACATAATCATCTTGAATATGAAGAATAAAAAAATTCGACTGTCACATATGATGGTCGAATTTTTTATTATAGGCTGCTTGTCTAAAGGTACCATCTCAATTGTAATGTGTTAAAGATGTTTCGTCTCATTACATAGGTATATATCTTCTTTAGAGCTCTCTTTTTTTATATTTAAAATATGGAGTGAAATAAAACCAATAAGTCCTATTCCACCGAAAATAAGCCATGGTGTATACATTCCGCTTAAGTTGGATGTAAAAGATGTACCGGTATAATTACCGATGATAAAACCAAATGCGAGTGATAGTTGATAAAATCCGAAGTAAGTAGCTGTATATGATTCGTTACTGTAATTTGCAATAGCAATATCAGCGTTAGGTAATACGAGTGTTTCGCCAATTGTAAATAAAATTACACAAATAAATAGCCAATATGGGTGTGGAAATAAAGGAATGAGTAAAAAAGAAAAACTCATTAATAAAACACCGTATTTAATAATCGAAAGTGTATTGTATTTATGAAATAGTTTACGAAATAATACCATAAATATGACGCCTGTCATTGCATTTATCGTAATAACGAGTGTAGCAAGCTGATTGCTATTACTAATGTTTTTCATATGAAGTGGAAGTGCGACAGTAAGCTGAGTAAACATAATATAGAAGAAAATCATGATAAATGAAAACAGAAGAAAAGGCTTGTTTTGTAAGATAGCCTGTATTCCAAATGTAATAGACGTGTTTTCAGTAGTGACTTGAAAGTGATTTTTAAGTAAGTAAAAGATAAAAGCGAATAACAGCATAAGTGATCCTGTTAGAGAGAAAGCGTAGATGGGATTGAGTAAGAGTAAGAACCCTCCTGCAATTGGTCCGATTATTGCACCGCAATTAAAACTAAGGTTTAAATATGTAAATAAATTTTTTCTCATATGAGCTGGTTGTGAGCCGAATATGGCGCGCGCAGCAGGTTCGTAAAATGCAGTTCCGAAGCCAATAAGTGCAGAAGAAATAGAAATTGTATAGAAATCAGAGCATATTCCTAAAGTGATAAATCCGATTCCTCTTAAAAATAATCCGGCTATCATCATAATGATATAGCCTATTTTGTCAGCAATTAATCCTGAGAATAAAGGGATAACTCTTGATGTGATTGTCATAACTGTCAACACTGTTCCTACTTGGACAGCAGAAAAATGAAGAAAGCTTAATAGATAAATAGCTAAAAATGCGTATACTGCAAAATAGCCAAAAGACATAAAGAATGAAGAAATAAGCATGAAACGTATCGGTATTGAGAAACTTTTCATAGAACTCCTCCTAATGTTGTAACCAGTAAAATTATTTAATGGTTAACTAATTTATATTATAATTATACATAAAGTCAGAAAAAAGTAAATTTTAAGAAGAAGGTGGATGGAATTGAATCAAAATGCACCAAATGAATTAGAATATATTCGGGAATTTTTAAATACATGGAAAATACCAAACGATACGAGAGAGCCAATTGACATGCTGCAAACAGAAGAGGATATAAAGCTCTTTATGAAAGAATATTTTCATGAAGAGGTTCCATTCCATACGATAGAGGAATTAAAAAGTTTTCGAGAAGATATTCGGGTGGCAATTGAAGGCGGAAAATCATTGCAAAAATGGTTAGAGAAATACCCATTTCATGTACATGTAAAGGAAGATATGAAAGGTATTACATATGAGCCTGTGCACGAAGAGAATGTATATACAAAAGTATTAAGCGTGGTTTTAATGGCGATTCAAGAAAATTTGTGGGGAAGGTTAAAAGCATGCCCAGATTGCCGCTGGGTATTTTATGATCATTCGCGAAATGGAAGTAAAAGATGGTGCGGTATGTATGCTGGAGAAGCAGGAGGAAGAGCGTGCGGTACGATTGCGAAAGTGAAAAATTATCGGGCGAAGAGAAAAGGGAGATCGGGTTATAATGTGTAATTTATATTAGGGGAAGAAAATTGGATGGGGGAATGTAGAATATGAAAGGGACACAAATGTTAGCTTTAAATAAAAAGTGTTGGGATACAGTTGCACCATATTTCTTTCAAGTGGATT
Source organism: Bacillus sp. 01N45 (assembly GCF_056399205.1). Classification (NCBI taxonomy): domain Bacteria; kingdom Bacillati; phylum Bacillota; class Bacilli; order Caryophanales; family Bacillaceae; genus Bacillus; species Bacillus sp. 01N45. Next base: position 149,489 of record NZ_JBFTQW010000004.1, on the reverse strand, counting down.
GTTTACCGAAATATGGTCCGTATACGGCGTCTGAAGATGAGATTCATATGTTCGATTCAATTAGAAATAAAAAGGTTCTTGATATTGGATGTGGAAGTGGGCATTCGCTGCAATATATGGGAGAGCATGGTGCGGAAGAGTTATGGGGGCTTGATCTTTCAAGTGAACAAATTAAAACAGCGAATGAAACTTTAAAGTGTTGGAATCCAAAGTTAATATGCGGAGCAATGGAAGAAGAATCGGATATTCCAAAAGGATATTTTGATATTGTATATTCCATTTATGCATTAGGTTGGACTTCGAATTTACGAAAAACGTTGGAACTGATTTATTCATATGTAAAGCCAGGAGGAAGTTTTATCTTTAGTTGGGAGCATCCAATATATTCAAATTTACAGTATGGTACAGAAGAAATTGCTTTAAAGTCTTCTTACCATGAGGAAACACCTATTACGTTTGAAACATTTAAAGGGGAAAATGTGCAAGCGACATTATATAAGAGAAAAATAAGTACATACATAAATGAGTTAAATAGAGCGGGATTTACAATGGAGAGAATAGAAGAGCCTGAACCATCAAGCTCGTTTGATGGAGAGTTAGCTGCGCCGTCTACGAAATATTATTCTTTATGTAAAGCTAGGATGGTGCCGACTACCTTTATTATTAAGGCGAGAAAGTAAAGTGCTTTATAAAAAGAAGCCTATCATTTTAAATAAATGAAATGATAGGCTTCTTTATTTTTTGAAAAATGAGTTCAGAGGTGTACTTTTCTTATAAAAATGCATTTCATATAAAAGGTGTAATTATTTTGGGGAAGGGGGATTGTTGTGCGTCATCATAGAAAGTGCAAAAAATTTGGAGTGGCACTGCCTCTTCCGCTTATAGGAGCAACGGGTCCTACTGGTAATAGTGGTCCAACGGGTCCAACTGGAGGGCATGAAGGTCCTGTCGGGCCTCCGGGAATCACTGGGCCTTTAGGAGCAACGGGTCCACAAGGCTCTCAAGGTATTCAAGGTATACAAGGTTCGCGAGGAACAACAGGAGCTCAAGGAATTCAAGGGGAGGACGGAACTACAGGTATACAAGGAGAAGAAGGTCCACAAGGAATACAAGGAATTACTGGAGAGCAAGGGCACCAAGGTGATCAAGGGATACAAGGTGTAACTGGCCCTACAGGTTCTACTGGAATACAAGGACCTCAAGGTATAAGTGGAATAAAGGGGATAACAGGGGTAATAGGTCCTCAAGGTCCACAAGGAATACAAGGGATACAAGGAGTAAGGGGATCCACAGGTTTTCAAGGACCAAAAGGAATACGAGGAATAACAGGAGCAACTGGGTCTACTGGTACACAAGGTGCAGAAGGTCCACCTGGAGGACCAACAGGAATAACCGGTCCAATTGGTCCCTCTAGTGGAGTGACTGGTCCATCTGGCCCGCCCGGTCCACCTGGGGGACCAACAGGTCCAACGGGTGAAACTGGTGAACGTGGTGTAACAGGGGGAACTGGTGCAATAGGAGCGCAAGGTTTACAAGGTATAACGGGTCCCACTGGTGCTCAGGGTGCAAGGGGAGCACAAGGTTCTCAAGGGATAATTGGTGTAGCTGGCGTACAAGGTGCACAAGGAATACAAGGAGTTCAAGGAATAACAGGAGCAACTGGCGCAGAAGGTCCCCAAGGAACTCAAGGTCCACAGGGAGAAATCGGTCCAACTGGTGCAGAAGGTCCTAAAGGTGTGCAAGGAATACAAGGGATAACAGGTCCAACAGGAGCACAAGGAATACAAGGGTTACAAGGAATAATCGGTCCCACAGGCACAACAGGAGCGGCTGGAGCCCAAGGTCCCCAAGGAATACGAGGGGAAACAGGAGCAGCTGGAGCACAAGGGATACAAGGTCCCCAAGGAATACGAGGGGAAACAGGAGCAGCTGGCGTTCAAGGAATACAAGGACCTCAAGGAATACAAGGGGAAATTGGATTAACTGGTGGTCAAGGTGCTCAAGGTCTTCAAGGAGTCCAAGGAATAATCGGTCCAACTGGTGCCATCGGTCTCCAAGGTCCTCAAGGAACACAAGGTATAGTAGGCCCAACAGGAGCGCAAGGTTCTCAAGGTATGCAAGGGATACAAGGAATAACAGGCCCGACAGGTGCACAAGGAATTAGAGGCCTTCAAGGGAATATAGGAGAAAGCGGGATAACAGGCCCACAAGGAGTGCAAGGGGCGCAAGGTATCGAGGGACCCGAAGGACCACAAGGAAATGTTGGGATTACGGGTGTAACTGGAGAAACAGGAGCGACCGGAGCAACAGGGGCGACCGGAGTACAAGGGATACAAGGCGTTCAAGGGATTATAGGGATACAAGGAAGTACAGGAAGTACAGGACCTACCGGAGCAACCGGAGTAACTGGAATACAAGGTACTCAAGGTATTCAAGGTTTGCAAGGCCCAACTGGAGTAAGTGGAATGACAGGCGTTAGTGGTAGTCAAGGGCCAGCCGGAGCGCAAGGTAGTCAAGGGCCGATTGGAGCTGTGGGACCTACTGGAGCAACTGGTAGTCAAGGGCCTATAGGTTTTTTAGGAATTGTAGGTGCAACAGGAGCGACTGGCTTACCTAGCGGTGGCGGTTATTTCTTTTCTACTTCAACGAGTGCAATTGCAGCGAATGCGTTAATACCAATCAATTCTGGATCTACAACTTTTGGTTCCGGTGTCAGTTTAACAAATGCAACAACTGTAACGTTAAGTACGCCGGGAATATATTTAGTAAGCTATTATTTTCAAGGTGATCCAAATGGGGGGAATGAAACGATTTCTGTGAGTCTTACTTTAAATGGAACGCAAGTCGCAGGGAGTTTTATTTTTTATGTTACAGGAGGTACTTTTGTATTAGAACCAGCGGTTTCGAATACGATGGTCATTAATGTTACTTCTTCAAATGCTACTTTATCTTTGCAAAATGGTCCATTAGCTATTGGGCATGTAACGACATTATCTGGAGTGATAACAGCTAGTTTAAATGTATTAAAAATAGTTTGACACGTTAGTTATAACGGGGGAGATGCTTGTGAGGGATCAAGATAAGTGTAGTAAGTTTCAAGCACCTATTCCTTTTCCGGCGTCAGGTATTACGGGGCCAACAGGTCCAACGGGTCCGACAGGTTCTTTAGGTGGACCGACTGGCCCGCAAGGAATACAAGGCGTACAAGGACCAATTGGTCCAACAGGTCCGACAGGAATTCAAGGAGTGCAAGGGGTGCAGGGAGAAATTGGCCCAACTGGTCCAACTGGCTTAACAGGACCACAAGGTGCTCAAGGTAGTCAAGGTCCGATGGGGGAACAAGGTCCACGGGGAATTCAAGGTGTTCAAGGTATACAAGGCGAAAGGGGTCCGACTGGTCCAACAGGTATTCAAGGGATACAAGGAATACCTGGACCAATGGGAGAAACAGGTCCAACCGGAATACAAGGTATACAAGGAGTGCAAGGAGAAATTGGTCTAACCGGCCCAACCGGAATACAAGGTATACAAGGAGTGCAAGGAGAAATCGGTCCAACTGGTCCAACTGGAAATACGGGTATACAAGGTGTTCAAGGTAATTTAGGGAGTAGTGGTTTACAAGGGGTAACAGGAATACAAGGCATTCAAGGGCCGATTGGTCCAACAGGTCCAACAGGTTCTCAAGGAATACAAGGTCCACAAGGGCCGATGGGACCAACAGGAGCAACTGGCATTCAAGGTTTACAAGGTCCACAAGGTGAGATGGGTCTAACCGGTCCAACCGGCTCTCAAGGAATTCAAGGGGTGCAAGGTGTAATAGGCCCAACAGGGGCAACTGGCTTGCAAGGAGATCCAGGTCCAACCGGCTCGACAGGTCAGGCGGGAGTAACAGGTCCAACTGGATCTGCAACAGGTCCAACAGGAGCAACGGGTCCAACAGGTCCACCAGGAGGCCCAACAGGTCCAACGGGTCCAGCAGGATCACCGGGAGGTCCAACAGGTCCGACTGGAGCAACAGGGGCAACAGGGGCGACCGGAGCAACAGGAGCGACTGGAATTCAAGGAGTGCAAGGAATACAGGGACCGACAGGGGCAACCGGTTTAACAGGTTTGCAAGGAGTACAGGGACCGATGGGGGTAACCGGTCCAACGGGTGATCAAGGTATTCAAGGTCCACAAGGAGTAATGGGAGCAACAGGTCCAACGGGTTTACAAGGTCTACAAGGAGTACAGGGACCGATAGGAGCAACAGGCCCAACCGGTCAACAAGGAGTGCAAGGGGCACAAGGTCCAATTGGTCCAACAGGTCCGCAAGGAATACAAGGAATACAAGGAATACAAGGTGAGCAAGGAGTAATGGGAGCAACTGGACCAACAGGCTTACAAGGTCTGCAAGGAATCCAAGGTCCACTCGGTCCAACCGGTCCTCAAGGTTTACAAGGAGTGCAAGGGATAAGTGGTATAACAGGTCCAACTGGTCCTCAAGGAATCCAAGGAATTCAAGGTCCACAAGGGGATATAGGTCCAACCGGTGCGACTGGAATACAAGGAGTGCAAGGTCCAGAGGGTCCAACTGGTCCAACGGGTGCAACAGGCCCGCAAGGAATTCAGGGAATACAAGGAATCCAGGGTCCAGCCGGTCCACAGGGAATTCAAGGTCTGCAAGGAATTCAAGGTCCTATTGGTCCAACAGGCCCAACTGGACCTCAAGGCATACAAGGTATAACTGGCTCGACGGGTCCAAGCGGAGCAACCGGAGCAACAGGTCCGACGGGAGTAACGGGCCCTCAAGGTCCACAAGGAATCCAAGGCCCACAAGGAGTAACCGGACCAACGGGAGCGACTGGATCGACGGGAGTAACGGGTCCACAAGGAATCCAAGGAATCCAAGGCCCACAGGGGATAACGGGTCCGACGGGAGCAACCGGAGTGACTGGAATAACAGGCCCACAAGGAATCCAAGGAATTCAAGGCCCACAAGGTGTGACGGGAGCAACCGGAGCAACCGGAGCGACTGGATCGACTGGTGCAACAGGACCGACAGGAATCCAAGGAATCCAAGGAATAACAGGAGCAACAGGGGGAACGGGAATAACAGGCCCAACAGGTGCTACGGGCCCAACCGGCTTAACCGGAGCAACTGGATCGTCTGCTATATCAACAGGTGGCGGCTATTTCTTCTCTACCTCAACAAGTACAATTGCAGCAAATGCCAACATCCCAATTAATTCTGGATCCACTGTATATGGAACTGGTGTATCTTTAACTAGTGCTACAACTGTCACAGTATCCACACCAGGAATATATTTAGTAAGCTACTATTTCCAAGGGGACGCGACTGGTGGGAATGAGACAGTATCTGTTAGGTTGCTATTAAATGGAACACAAGTAACAGGGAGTTTCATACAAAATGTGACGACATCAACGGTAGTAATCGAACCTGCCATTTCAAATACGCTTCTTGTGAATGTAACGAGTGCTAATTCAACATTAATATTACAAAATGGCCCGTTAGGTGTAGGGCATGTGACGACTATAGCAGGTGCGATTACGGCAAGTTTAAATGTAGTGAGAATACTATAAGGAATATAAAAAACACAAGGAATGTCTGTATAGACACACCTTGTGTTTTTTTCTTTATCTTTTCGGTTGAAAAATATGTTGAAAGAAGTATTTGTGATGTAAGTTATCTACAACTTTATTAGCTTGATATGTGCGATGTTGTTCGAGTCGAAGTCTTTGCTCCATCATTTTTATTGCGTGATCAGATAAACGTAACATTATACATGTCTCCTTTTCTATAAATATAGGTGTCTATTGGTATCGATCCCATATTTATAATTAAGGAGGTACACTGTGTAACATAGGCAAAAAGCACCTTCCTCTCCCATTACGCTTACGAGGTTAGCTGTCGGACTCGGGAAGTGAGAGTTTCCCTACTTAAATAAGATTCGCCCCAAGTAGCATGGCTACAAAAATGGTTCCCCCGCTCCAAAATTTGGACTCAGCAAAAGGATTTATAAAGTAAAGGATAACATAAATAAATTGATGAGTCAAACTATTTTATGTTTTCTGATTTTTTGAGTGAGGTTAAAACCACTCCATCGGGTAATATAATATCATTTATTTTAATAAATCCATGTTTTTTATATAAAGACAGAGCAGGTGTATTTTCTTTCCCTGTTTGTACAATATATGTTTGTGAAGGGGAGAACATGTCAAATACATAAAGTAGTAGTTTTGTGGCGATTCCTTTATGAAAATGATCGGGGGATACTACTAAACGATGAATATCAACTTCCTCTTCATCCATTTTAAAAGAAATAAACCCAGCAAGTGTATCTTCATAAAAATAGCCGTAAAAAATTTCATCACATAATTGAATATCGGCTACAGTATCATAAAGACGAGGAATAGCCGTACTATTTATATATTTTGCTTCAATTTCATAAGCGGGTATTTGAATGTTTAAAATAGAAGTAGCGGTGTTGTGAGAAGTTGTTACTAATTTTTGAATCATAGGGTAAAACCTCCTTATAGACTTTATTTTCATAGATTTGACAAGATTTTTCTTTATTGGATATAATAATTATAATAGTTACATAACAATTTAGTATGAAAAAGAAATACACCATAATAGAAATGGAGGGCTAAAGATGGGATGGATTATCACATTAATAGTTGGTGCTATTATAGGTGCAATTGCAGGTTCTATAACGGGTAAAAATTTTCCGGGTGGTATGTTTGGAAATATTATCGCAGGTTTGTTAGGTGCTTCATTAGGTGGTAGACTATTTGGATCTTTTGGGCCATCATTTGGTGGGATTCATGTCGTGCCAGCATTATTAGGTGCAATCGTATTAATTCTTATTGTATCATTTGTAGTGAAAGCTGCAAGAAAATAAAGATATAGATCATGATGAAAAGCCCTGAATAAGGGCTTTTCATCATTCGAAGAGGTGGTTTCATTGGAGAAATTAAATATTAGAAAAAGAGATAAGTTGAAAAAGTTTTTTAGAGAACAAAATTATTTAGCGGTGTTACTCGGCTTTGCGTTATTGTTTATTAACATATTACTGCTAACGAAAATTTCTTTTGTTTTTACTCCGTTTATCGTCTTTTTAAAAACAATTTTCTTCCCCGTATTATTAGCGGGAGTGCTATTTTATATTTTGCATCCATTCGTTTCGCTTTTAGAAAAGAAAGGTGTTTCAAGAATCGTATCAATCGCTTCTATATATATAATAGTACTAGGATTATTTGTATTTTTAGTTGTAACAGTAATCCCGATTATTAAAGATCAAATTGATGCATTAATAGATAACTTACCGTATTTCGGTCATGAAATTGAACGAGCAGCACGTAGATTCGGGGAAAGTAATTTACTAGGCAAAATTCAAGAGAATTTAAATATTGATGTAGCGAGTATGGTAAAAGACTACACAGTTGATTTTACGAAGTCGCTATCATCAGTAACTGGAAATGTAACTGGATTTTTAAGTACTGTTACAGAGGTCGTTTTAACGTTTGTAATGGTTCCGTTTATATTGTTCTATCTTTTAAAAGATGGTGAACAATTACCAAACCACTTTTTAAAGTTTATTTCAGAGCAAAGACAACCAGCAGCGATGAGAATACTAGATGATATGCATTATGCGATTAGCTCGTATATTAGAGGACAAATTATCGTTAGCTTGTTTATCGGTATTATGCTATTAATCGGTTACCTTATTATTGGTATTAAATATGCGGTATTACTCGCTATTTTAGCAATGATTGTAAATATCGTTCCGTACGTAGGACCAATCATTGCAATTACACCAGCATTAATTATCGCATTTATTGACTCGCCAGCAATGGTGTTAAAAGTAATTATTGTAATGATGGTCGTACAATTAGCAGAAGGTAAATTTATTTCTCCGCAAGTTATGGGAAAAAAGCTAGACATTCACCCAATTACTATCATTTTTATTATTTTAACTGCCGGAAATTTATTTGGAATTATGGGGATTATTTTAGCAATTCCAGGATATGCGATATTAAAAGTGTTAGTAACGCATAGTTATAGATTTGTTAAGTTGAATACGTAAAAAAGAGCTAAAACAGATAAAACTGTTTTAGCCCTTTTTTTATTTATACTCTTGTTGAAGTAAACAAATAAACCTTATGCGTAGGCTTTTAATTCAATGATAGGTAGATTGCTTTCCTTTAGTTTGTAATCAAAAATTAAATCGTCCATGCGAAAATTAGCATCTACTTCAAGAGAAATGAAGGTACCCCCGATTTCTACTTGATTTCCGTTCTCATTTTCAAAAGTGAGCGCACCGTCAAATGTTTCTATGTACTCATCGCAGGTGTATAAATATATTGCGATAGGTGTGAAATGTATAATTACCCCTAAAGTATCATCGTGACTATTATCATCGTTCTTAAATACATCAATCTTAAACGTATCATTCTTTTTAGTAAACCAACCCATGACATCACCTCGTTTTTGTATTACAAATCAATTCTATATATATTGATTATATATCGTTCGGAATAAATTGGTAATAACTATTGTTAAAACTTAACAAAAATAGAAAATTCAGTTTTGAGAGAACGAGAAATGTGATAAACTGTAAAAAAATAACGAAAAGCAATGAAAGAGAAGAGTACATATTCAAAACTTTGCAGAGAGCTGATATGTGGTGGAAATCAGTAAGGGATGAATATGGAATGGGCTCCGGAGCTTCTAGCTGAAATGAGTAGGCAAAGACGGTTACTTCACGTTACGAAGTTGAAGTGAGCTATGAATGATAGCTAATGAAGGTGGTACCGCGGGAGTCTCTCGTCCTTTTTATAGGATGAGGGGCTCTTTTTATTTTAAGGAAGGAGGAGTTAGGGTGAGCGAAAAAATAATGTTAACAGGAATTAAGCCGACAGGTTATCCTCATTTAGGAAATTATATTGGTGCGATTAAACCTGCATTACAAATGTCAAAGAAGAATGAAGGAAAAGCATTGTATTTTATAGCGGATTATCATGCGTTAAATGCTGTTCATGATCCAAGTCAGTTTAGTAGTTATACGAAAGAGGTAGCAGCTACTTGGTTATCACTTGGACTTGGAGAAGATGTTATTTTCTACCGACAAACAGAAGTGCCGGAGATTCTAGAATTAGCTTGGATATTAGCTTGCCTAACTCCGAAAGGGATTATGAACCGTGCCCATGCGTATAAAGCGAAGGTGGAGCAAAATAAAGAATTGGGTTTAGAGGTAGATGCAGGCGTGAATATGGGATTATATACGTATCCGATTTTAATGGCAGCTGACATCTTACTATTTCAAGCTACTCATGTGCCGGTAGGGAAAGACCAAATTCAGCATATTGAAATCGCGCGTGATATTGCGACGTATTTTAATCATACATTTGGTATGACATTTACGCTTCCGGAGTATGTCATACAAGAAGAAGGTGCCATTTTACCTGGTCTTGATGGAAGGAAGATGAGTAAAAGTTATGGAAATGTGATCCCATTATTTACAGAGCAAGAAAAACTACGAAAATTAATATTTAAAATTAAAACAGACTCCTCACTTCCGAATGAACCGAAAGAACTAGAAACGTTATTTATGATATATAAAGAATTTGCGACAGAAGATGAAATACAGTCGATGCGCGAAAAGTATGAAACTGGAATCGGATGGGGCGATGTGAAAAAAGAGTTGTTTCGCGTTGTAGACCGTGAATTAGCTGGACCTCGTGAAAAGTACGCTCTGTATATGAATGAGCCAAGTTTATTATATGAAGCGTTAGAAAAAGGTGCTGAGCGGGCGCGTACTATTGCGAAGGTAAATTTAGCAGAAATTAAAAAACGGATTGGGTTTGAGAGGGAACGCTGAGCGTTCCCTTGTTTTTTTTATAAAAAAATCGAACGAAATTTAAATTTGTTACCAATATAGAGTGAGGGAGGGATAGAAATGGTTACAATTCTCCAATTAAAAATGTTGCTAGTTCAAATAGGAACAGAAATTGTACCACCTAGTAATTTAAAAGAAAAAATTTTAATTCAAGTTAATCTGATGGAGGAAGTAACATTTAATCATGTTGAGGTGAATAAAGATGAGTGAAATTGTGTTAGCAGTTCAAGGTTTAAGTAAGACTTATGAGAGTGTAGATACAAATGTTAGAGCTTTACAAAATGTATCTTTGGAGTTAAATAAAGGAGAACTCCTTGCTGTAATGGGAACGAGTGGGTCTGGGAAGAGTACATTGCTTAACATACTTGGTGCTTTAGACAAACCTGATGAGGGAGTCGTATATGTAAATGGTGAAGTCCCTAAAAATATGTTTGTTGAACCATATGCAACGGAGTACAGGCGGGATAACATAGGATTTATATTTCAGTCATTTCATTTATTAAAGGATTTATCTGTAGAAGAAAATATTGCGTTACCCCTCATATTATCAACTGATTCAGAAGAGGAGATACGAGAAAAAACAAATAAAATATTAGATGTTCTTGGTTTAGTAAATTGGAGAAATCATCGACCAGTTCAGCTTTCTGGGGGACAACAACAGCGTGTTGCAATTGGTAGGGCATTAATAACATCTCCTCCAATTGTTCTTGCAGATGAACCTACTGGAAATTTAGATTTCAATACGTCTAATGATATTTTACGAGTACTAGTCGATATGAAACAAAAATTTAATCAAAGTATGATTCTTGTTACTCATGATCCTCACATTGCTACGTATGCAGATCGGGTTCTCTTCTTTCATAATGGAGAAGTTGTTGATGATTATACGTGTTCTCATGGAGTAAATGATATGAATATTATTTTAGATAAATTTAAAAAATTAATGGAGAAATCAAAATGATAAAATCAGTACGAGGATTAGGTTTACGCTTTTTTAAGATGAATAAATTTACTGCTATTTCCTCTATAGTTAGCGTTATGTTGGCTGTTTCTCTAATTGTTACGATGATTGTATTTTCGAGTCATGCCAAACAGTCTGTTATAAATGAAGTTAAAAATTTATATGGAGATATGGATTTATCTGTTGGATATAACCCTGATCAAAATAAATTGATGGATAAATCTTTACTACAAAATATTAAGGAACAAGGAAATATTGAATACATGTCAAAAGTATTGGTAAATCATTTTCAAGTGAATAAATTGAATACAACTATTTATACAGTAGGTGTTCAAAATGATTCGTTATCTAAAAGTCGATATCACTTCTCTAAAAATCTATCAAATGAAGAAGTAACATTAAATGATGGATTAGCGGAAACTTTACAAGTAAAAGTTGGGGAAAAGGTTGAAATAGAAAATAAATTCTATGTAGTAAAAGAAATTTTACCTGATATAGAAGCTGGAGGTTCAGCTCCAGACATACTCGTTTTATCGGAAGGTGCGGTGAAACAGCACGTATATGAAAAAACGGGTAAACACAATGAGGCTACTTATGTGTTGATAAAAGCAAAAGAGAATGCAGATGTACTAGCATTGTCTAGTCAAATTCATAAAATAGACAAAGAATTAAGAATCGATATTGCGGAGGAAGACGAGTTTTTAAAAAGTAACTTAGTGTCATTACATATTTTTATAGTTATTGTATCTGTATTAATACTTATTATTACATCGTTATTATTAATGTCTAATTTTGAAGTGTTTTTATATAAATATAAAAGTCAATTTGCTATTATGCGATCAATGGGAGCAACAACGAAACAAATGTTTAAAGTTATATTTATTCAATGTAGTGTAATTAATTTCTTTGGTGGAATATTTGGTTTGTTACTAGCTGTAATAAGTAACCGTTTTTTACAAAGTTGGCTAGAGCATGTATTTGCTTTTCAAATTAATACAATGAGTTTCGACTATGAAATAGCAATTGTAACAATGATTTGTAGTATCTTTTTTATTGAATTGTTTATGTTATATCCTTCATACAGAAGTTCGAAAATATTGCCAGTAAAGCTTATGCGCGAAAATGAGGAATCCGACTTTTCTAATAAAAAAACACGCAGTATGATGGGGAAGTTCCTTTTAATTAGTAGCATATTTTTAACTGTTTTAGGTGGATTTGTAGCAAATACGGGAGATACGCAGGCGATAGTGATATTAATAGGGTCTATATTTCTTGTTTTAGGGGTGTATATATTATTTCCTATTTATCTTTCTTCGATATTATTAGCATGTCTACCTATAATGAAAAAAATATTTGGAAGGAATACATTTGTTGCTATTAAAAATGTAATTCCGCAAGTAAGGAAAAATACATTTGTTATCTTAATGATAAGTACAATGATGGTGATAGTTGTCTTCGGATCCACTATATTTAAAACGATGCAAAAAAATAATGAAAGATATTTAAAACGAGAATTTCCAACACATATTGTTGTAGAAAATCGTTTGAATAATGATTCAACAATTTCCTCACCTCATATACAAAATATATTTAAAGAAATAAGTAGTGTAAAAGGAGCTAGTACAATTAGTACGAACTCACTTGCAGAATTAAAGCAAGGTGAAAAATATATTACTTTTGACTATAATTTAGGTGATTTGAAAGAAATGGAAAAGCAAGGATTACTGCCAGAAGTACCTGCGAATTTGGAGAATAGTATAATTATTACCGAAGAGTTAGCAGAGCGGTATAAACTTCATGTAGGTGATATCGTTCAATTGGGTCTATTTTCAGAACAGGAACAAAAAGTTAGACCGACTAGTAAGGTGGAAATTGGGTTAATTGTTAATGAGCTACCGAATTCTCCTGCGGTACTTATGGATTGGAGTAATGTAACATATAAACAAGATTATACAGTTTTTGAGCGTGCATTTATTAGTTCAAATAATGAGAGAGAGACGTTGGAGCAATTAAAGGAATTAAAAGGTCAATATCCACAATTAAAAATAAGTAGTTATACCCAATCGTTAAAACAATCTAATTTAATGTTTCAGCAAAGATGGTCCATCTTCATTGTTGTTATTATAGTAATTTTGTTAAGTGTAACATTAGGGGTATGTAATACACTTATAAATAATATTCAATCTAAAAGAAAAGAGTTTGCCATTTTACGAGCAATAATAGTTAAGAAAAAGGGGATTGTACAAGTTATTTTGACGCAAGTTAAATTATATGTACTTATTGGAATAGTGCTAGGCGTTGTGATAGGAACATTATTAACCTATATGGTAAGTATAATAGATCGTACACCTTTATTTTTTAATTTCAAACTTATCGTAACGGTAATAGCGGGGATGTTTGGAATAGTCCTTATTATTTTTCTACCTTTTGCTAATAGAATAGGAAAAAGGGATATTGTACAAGAGTTAAATAAGGATAATAAATAAAAATATAGTCAAGGTGAATCTCATCTTGACTATATTAATAGTTCAATTCGAATTCTGAAAGTCAGTAACAATCCTCTCAATAACAGAAGGAAGATTACTAGGTAACTCATCTAGCGGAAAGAAGCGCAGTTCTTTCGATTCCGTTTGGTCGCATACAAGTTCGCCATTGAATTCGCGGCAAATATAAACAACGAGTACACCGTGTACTTGATCGCCGTTTGGATAGATTTGAAAGAAATCTGGTCCTGAGTATGTACGGAATAGTTCTGGATTTTTAATAATAAGTCCAGTTTCCTCATACACTTCTCGCTTTAAAGCGTCTTCTAACGTTTCGTTATATTCTAAGGCGCCGCCAATAATGCCCCAGCGGTTAAAATCTGTACGTAGCTGCAGTAATATTTCATTTTTCTCATTTAATATAATGGCGTGTGAACCTATTAAAATAAGTGGATGATTTCCTACTAAATTTCTCATGTCTTCAATATAACCCATGTTATTTCTCCTTGCTTTTAATAATAGTTAGGAAGTTCTTTTAACATTCTTTCTGTTTTACGTGCTGTATAGGCTAAGTTATGATCATCTTTCGTTCTGAAAAATAATGTGCGTAAAAAGGTTTTAATGTTGGCACATAATATACAATACTCATTAAGCGAAAGGCGTTTTCTAATTTGAGGAAGCCTTTTTATTTTTTTATAAATAATTGAAATTAACTCATCTTGCGGAAAATCATGATATAGCATCGATAGTAACGGTGTAACAATTCGTTCATCTTCATTATTATGAAAAAGGTCAGATGGAATGAAGATTTTATTCAATAAACAATGAATTAATTCTTCATACCACTCAAAAGTCGTATAGGAATTGTGAACAATTTCAGTAAAGGCATCAGATACGTGGGCAAGACAATGAGCCCATCCTTTATTTTCAATATAGCCTCGGAAATCTGTTTCTAAGTTTGTGTATGTAATGAGTTTGTTTTTTATGTCTTCAATATCCTCTTCTGTAAAAAAGTAGTGCGAGTTAGCGAATTGGAGTATTAACGCAAGTAACGAAACAGTATAAGAACGTGTGAAAACCCCATCTGTATGCGGGGAGTAAATGTCACAATATAAATACTCATCACTTAAACAAGTTTGTAAAAGTAATTTCAGCTGATCATCCATAAGGAATTCATGATGAATGAAATGTGCAAAACATTTATATATAAGTTGGTAACGAACGTAACTATCAGTCGTTCCGATATACTGAAGCATGTTGAGTGTTAACTCATTTATATCTATATGTTGCAGTTGCGTATAGTCATTTTGTTGTATAAGCTCTAACTGTTGTTGTAACGTTGTAATATCCAATGGAGAACCTCCTCCGCACTTTAAAGATGCGATGTTTTCTAGTATTCTATATATTCAAGGACAATCCTGCTCATGCAAGGAGAACAAGTAGAAATTCGAGTATGACATAGATGAGGGAAGTATATGATGACTATAGAACAGTTAGAAAAACATTTTAAAATAAGAAGAAATGCTTCTTCTATTATGATAAAAGAAAATAATGCAGAGCTTTTTACAGAAGAGCAATTAGAAGAAATAGTGCAGTATTGCATTGCTGAGGCTGAAAAAGAGGGAATAGAAAACTTACATTTTGAAATTTCTTCAAAAAGCCCAAATTATGATGTATATAAGAAATCTTTCGAAACGTATTCATTTGAATATGCTACTGAAAACATGATTGTATTTAAGGATATATATGAAGTAGAAGGTGTAGAAAGTGAGATTGATTTTAAGCTTATTGAAGAGATAGGCGAAGACGCTTTTTATTCACTGTGGAATGAAGTGACGGGAGAACAAATTGATTATGATCACTTTGTAAATATGATGCTACAAGAAATTGGTGAGCAATGGAAAGAGCATTGTTTAACAGCGAGTGTCGATGAAGAGCCGGTAGGAATTGTAATCCCGCATATTGAGAGTGGTACGTTAGAAGAAGGAAAACTAATGTATTTCGCAGTTGCTCCAAATATGCGAAATAAAGGGTATGAAGCAGCGTTCTTTACAGGGGCAATGTTTGTCTTAAAAGAAATAGGCGCATCTTATTATATTGGCGAGACAAATGTACAAAATGAGTGGATGAAGGATGTTTTTGAAAAGAATGGATGTCAGTTGTTAAGTTGTACTGAGCGATATGTGAGAAGGTTTTAGGAGGGGGAAAAGGTTCTTGAACTTGTTTAACGGGAATCCGTGTACAAATTTTGAACAAGTAAAAGAACTTCTAGCCTGTTTGTAAGATAAAAAGAAAAATGAGAACGACAAAATAGATATTCCTATAATACAATAGAGAAAGATTCGATTATACGAGAAAGTGTTGGTGAAAGAATGGAGCAGCAAAGAAATTGGTTACAAGCAACTGTAGAAAGAAATGAAGACAATACGTTATATATAAAGTGGGAAAATAATATAGAAGAAGTTCGCATTTACTGGAGTACTTCACCAGAGCATATTGAAGAAACGGGAGAATTACTTGCAACGGTAAATGGAGAATCATCATGTACAGTTCAAAACCCGAGTGAAACTGAACGTCCATATTTTAGACTAGTAGGAAGTAATGGACAAGCAGTGACAGTAGCTGAGCGTAGATTGCCATTACAAGGCGCGTTTAACTTCCGTGATATGGGAGGATATGAAACGACTGAAGGCCGTAAAGTAAAATGGGGCAAGTTGTACCGTTCTGAAGAATTAGCAGGACTAACAGAGTGGGATATCGACTATTTACAAAAGTCTGGCTTAAAATTAATTTGTGACTACCGTACAGATTTTGAAGTGAAGCATAAGCCGAATCCAGAGATTACGGGTGCTCGTCAAGTGTGCTTACCAGTTATGCAAGACTTGGCAAAAGACTTGAACATAAATGAATTTTTCCAAGTTGGTGACCTTTCTATGTTAGGGAAACCAGGCGAGTATCTTGTGAAAATGAATCAAGATTTCGTAAGTGGTAATGAAGCATTCGTGAGCTTCTTAAACTTAGCACAAAACCCAGAAAACTTACCGTTAGTAAACCACTGTACAGCTGGAAAAGACCGTACTGGATTCGGATCAGCACTATTATTACTTTTACTAGGTGTACCGGAAAAAACAGTAATGGAAGACTATTTACTAAGTAACGGCTTCCGTGAAAAATTAAATGAAAAAATGATGACTTTTTTAGGTGCAAAACTACAAAACGATGAAAGTAGAGCAATATTAGGCGCAATGTTTGAAGCGCGCGCTGAATATTTACAAGCTGCGATTGATGAAGTGAAAAAGCAATACGGTTCAGTTGAAGTGTATGCTGAAAAAGCACTTGGCTATACGAAAGAGTCGTTAGAAGACATGAAAGTGTTATTGCTAGAGGATAAATAATGAGGAGGGAGGCTAATTGGATTAGCCTCCTGTTTCTATTATGAAATTTTTCGTTGTCTTATTATTCCTATGACAATTGGAATAACTGTCCCAATTAACAATATCGGTAAAAATAATTTTCCGAAACCGCCGCTCCAATCTAAAGCTATTGAAATTGTTTCAAATTGGATGAAAGCAAAAATAAGTAAACAGACATTTTTTAATTGATTAAGCATTTTTCTGCTATTTAAATAAAACAGCGGAGCATTCGATTCATGCAGTCTTTGTGGGTAGTTATGAACTTCTGGAAACTTTTCTAAAGTTTGCATTAAAAGGAGTATGAATGCCCCAATTCCTGGTAGAAGCAAAAGTTGCCACTTTGATCCCCAGCGATCTACAGCCCCATATGCGTTATAATGTGTGGGTACTTCCTCGGGTAATCTTCCCCAAATGATAATCAAAAAAATGATTGATCCAAAGAATAATGAATATCCAATGATATCTCCAATCCATTCACTTTTTGTTTTTGGGATTTGTATTTTAGGTCTTCCCCATGAATTTACTATGTCTTTCCGCCCCTTTCTATTCCTGTATTCCCTTTTTTAAAATTGGATTCATTATCCAAATTATCTCAAATTTATAGTATTTTCACAATTAATTATTTTTGAATAACATGATTCGTGTGTCTGAAACAACTTTAAGATTGCTGTACAGCTATTATTCGTAAAGGGAAAAAGTTCGACTTAAGAGACGATTAATGAGAAAATACAAGTTGTAAATAACGTACTAGTTGAGGAGAGCATAATGAAATACAAAGTTATATTATTCGACGTAGATGATACATTATTAGATTTTCCTGAGACGGAAAGAAACGCATTACATAACGCGTTTGTACAGTTTGGCATGCCTACAGGGTATGATGATTATCTTGCAAGTTATAAAGAGATTAGTAATGGATTATGGAGAGATTTAGAAAATAAAATGATTACACTAAGTGAATTAGCGGTAGATCGATTTAGACAATTATTTGCACTGCATAATATAGAAGTAGATGCGCAGCAATTTAGTGATGTATACCTTGAAAACTTAGGGAAAGAAGTACATCTTATAGAAGGTGCAGTACAATTATGTGAGAAACTACAAGATTGCAAGTTAGGTATTATTACGAATGGATATACGAAGGTGCAACAATCGAGAATTGGAAATTCGCCTTTATGTAACTTCTTTGATCATATTATTATTTCAGAAGAGGTTGGTCATCAAAAACCAGCGCGTGAGATTTTTGATTATGCATTTGAGAAGTTTGGGATTACTGATAAATCAAGTGTACTAATGGTCGGAGATTCGCTAACTTCTGATATGAAAGGCGGAGAAGATTACGGCATTGATACGTGTTGGTATAATCCAAGTTTGAAAGAAAATAAGACAGATGTTAAGCCGACTTATGAAGTGGAGAGCCTGCTACAAATTTTAGAAATTGTGGAAGTGGCGGAAGAAAAGGTAGTTTCATTTTAATCGTGTCGATATAATTTGAGTTGCGTTCAATTTATAGGTACGATCGGTGTAATAACTAGAGGTGAGTGAAAGATGTTAACGTTTTTATTTGAGTTAGACAAAAGTATTCCGCAGAAAGATGAGCCACGGTATGCTGCTTATGCAAATGGCTTTATTGAAGGGGATTTAACGATTCATGTGGGTGACAGAGTACTTTTTCAAAAGTCATGTATGAAGGTCGCAGAGCTCGGCATTTATTTAGGACAGTGGATGGAACAAGTGCAACATGGGAAGAACGAACAGTTGAATTATGAAACGAGTAACCGTGAGGAAGTAATTCTCGGATTCTTATATGAAGAGGAAGATCAGTGGAGAGTTGCTTCCAGTTGGCAGCAATTTGAACTTCAGGAGCGTATATCCACTACAGTATTAGTAGAAAGCGTTGGGCGTTATTTGAATGAGCTCAATAAGGAGCTGCGCGCGATAGAATATCCTGTGACGTTTGATCAGTACTTAAGAGGAGAGCGAATGATGCAGCTTTCTTATAAACGACTGTGTGATAGTAAAGCGGATACGACTTCAATAGAGGTTTACAATGGAAGCGAAGGAGTAGGCGTAGTACGGGGCTATTATAAAAATGCGTTGATGAAAGTGTTAGACTTCATTCCGAAAGTCGGTAGTAATATCATTTATGAAATAAAGGATAGTAAGGACAATATTCGTGTCATTGCAAAGGATGTAAGTAGGCAGCGTCAAAGAAGAATTTTAGTAACGTACATCGATAATAATGATGCAGAGCATGAAATACTTGTATGTGACGGAAAGTTATTAGATGCAAATTTCTTATTTACTTTTACATATAAGGGAGAAGAATATGTTGTTCACAAAACTTCAATTGGGCTTGGAAAGTTATTACGAAACGGCTATGTAATCGCAGATTGGAATATTCGTCCTGAGGAAGATATGTATTATATCGAGATGGATGTATATGATGAAGATTATATAGAAGATCAATACTTACTGTTAGGCGTATTTCATGCTGTTTTGTATGGTTGATAAATGAGAAATACCGGCATTCTTCATGGGAAGGATGCCGGTATTTTTATGTGATTTTGTGTCCTTAATTAATCCTCAAAAATAAAAATCTCATCAATCGTACTATGAAGTGCCTTCGCTATATCGTGAGCGAGTTGTAAGGAAGGGTTATATTTTCCTTTTTCGAGATGGCTTATCGTTTCACGACGTACACCAACAGTTTTCGCTAAATCTTCTTGTGTCATGTTCGATTTGGCGCGGTATTCTTTTATTCTCGTTACGAACGCCATGGCGCATCTTCCATTTCATCAACAGGTTTATCATAAAAGAACATAGAGAAGCCGAACGTAAGAATGAGTGTGCTGAAAATAAGAGCGATATCAATCTCTTGTAGCGCCGGGTTTGGAAATAACATTTCAATAAACATAATGATAGCGGTCGTTAGTAATGTAACGATAAATGCATTGCGGCACGATTTATTGACGATTTGTTCAAATAGTTCATCGTGTTGAACCGTTCTATACGTTGTGAAAAAGGAGAAGAAACAAAACATAGTAAACAATCCTTTTTCATAAAAAAAGCCGAGGAAACCGAAGAAACCGAGAAATCCTAAATATTTTATCCAAGTTGTTTTCACGATAGATTCTCCTTTCAGTGTTAGAAATAAATCACGTTATGTTATAAATATATCACATATAAAAATGTATAGTAATAATAGTTTTCCAATTCTTTTCATAATAATAGTAAAAAGAGGAAATATACTGCGAAATAAAGAGGATAATATTGTAAAATGGTTGTAAGGAGGGGGGAGGAAGGAATGTTAACTTGGATCATGATCGTTGTATTACTTGTAGTCATTACTGTAGTGGCGACGGTGTTAATTGGGCGAAATGGTGATGCGAATTATAGTAAAGCGACAAAAGGGAATATTAAACGGCTGACGATGATTTATATTATACTAGCTATCGTTTTAATCGTTGGATTAGGTTTGTATATTTATTTTAAAGGTTAAAAAACTGAAAAATAAAAAAATAGAAGTATGCTATAATGTTAATATAGTTATTTGGTAATTAAGGAAAGGATTGGATGGAATGATTGAAATTACGAATGTGTCAAAAAGTTATAATGGGTCTACCTATGCAGTAAAAGATTTAAGTTTATCTGTGCCTAGCGGAGAAATTTTTGGATTTCTAGGGCCGAATGGTGCGGGTAAATCAACGACAATTAAAATGATTACTGGTATTCATGGGGTGGACAAAGGGACGATTACGATTAACGGTATAGATATTATGAAAAATCCGATGGAAGCGAAGAAGACGTTTGGTTATGTGCCAGATAGCCCAGATATGTTTTTACGTTTAAAGGGAATTGAATATTTAAACTTTATGGCAGATATGTATGAAGTGCCGAAAGAAGTGCGACAAGAACGAATTGAGTTTTTAGCGAAGAAATTTGATCTTTACAATGCGTTATCGGATCAAATTCAAAGTTACTCGCATGGTATGAGACAAAAAATCGTTATTATTGGTGTGCTCGTGCATGAGCCAGATGTATGGATTTTAGATGAACCGTTAACGGGGCTTGATCCGAAATCTGCATATATTTTAAAAGAAATGATGAGAGAACATGCGGATAAAGGAAAGATTGTATTTTTCTCTACACACGTATTAGAAGTAGCGGAAAAAATATGTGACCGCGTTGCGATTATTAATAAGGGAAATCTTCAGTTTAAAGGGAATTTAGATGAAATGAGAGATCATTTTAAATCCAATGAATCACTTGAAAAAATGTTCTTGGAGATGACGGGCAATGAGTAAAATTTGGACGTTAACGAAAGTATTATTGAAATTAAATTATGCAGATTTCATAACAGATAAGAAGAAGCGATGGGCGTATGTATTTTCATTTGCAGCCATTTTATTTGTTGGCTTTTTAATATTTGGTTCGATGACGCACGGAATGTATGAGGGTATGAAACATTTAGGGCAAGACCCAGGAATGATTATCGCAATGGGACTTGCGATTGCGAGTATATGGGTATTTTTAATGAGTATAACGAACATTTTAACTGTATTTTACTACAGTAATGACATTGAAATGTTATTGCCATTACCATTAAAACCAGCACAAATTATTTCGGCAAAATTTTTAACGGTATTAATTACACAATACGTAATGAGTTCATTTATTTTATTACCAATCTTTATTACGTACGGGTTAAAAAGTAGCGCATTTATTACATATTATATATACATGATTTTTATTTACTTACTCTTCCCGATTGTGCCGTTAGTATTAGCTTCATTACTGATGACAGTTATTATGAGGTATACAAATATAGCGAAAAACAAAGATCGAGGCAATATATTTATTGGAATCGTAAGTATACTATTTATTGTAGGAATTAATGTATTTTTACAGTGGAAAAATAAAAGCTCGTTTTCTGAAGATGCGCTTACGAATTATCTTGCGAACAACCAATCTTCTCTTTTAGTACAAATGACAAATTATTTTCCAACTACATATTTTGGAGCAGTGGCGTTAGTAGAAAATGCAAATTGGAAGGGACCTTTATACGTAATAATCTTTGCACTTATTTCATTTGTATTTTTTGTGTTGTTTTATTACATTGCAGAGCGTACATATTTAAAAGGGGTTATTGGACTTTCAACGAGTACAGCAAAAAAAGAGGTCATTTCAGCAGAAGGTTTACAAAAATCAACGGTACAAAGTTCACATTTAAAAGCGTATGTGAAAAAAGAATTTAAAACGTTATTCCGTACACCGCAATTTTTCTTAAATTGTATCGTACAAACTTTCGTTATGCCGATTATGTTATTCTTTGTTTTATTCGTGCAAGATGGGAATTTAAAATGGATTACAGGGTATATTGATAACCCAAAATCAGCAGGATTGGCGATTGGTGTAGGACTTTGTGCATCGTTATTTTTAATGGGAAGTAACGTTATCGCAACAACATCATTTTCACGTGATGGAAGCTCTTGGTTTGTGAATCGTTATTTACCTGTAAAAGCTTCGGATATCTTTTTTGCGAAAGCGATTACTGCTTGGTTAATTAATGTGATTATTTTAGCAGTATTCGGTATTACGATGGCAGTTGTAGCTGGGATTTCTCCTGTATTCATGTTACTGTGGTTTTTACTAAGTGCGAACGGTTTACTGTTAATTAATTTAATTGGTACACGCTGGGATGCACAAACTGCAGATATACATTGGGATACAGAGCAGAAATTATTTAAGAGCCGATATACAACTTTGTGGAACTTTTTAGCTAATATTTTTATAGCTTTAGTTATTGTAGCGGGAGTAAGTCTATTATACTTCTTCCTTCAAGTAGGACTGTGGGTTATGTTTATCGTTTTATTTGTAATGTTTACGATTGTAAATTATATCTTCATTAAAATTTTAAAATTAGGTGCAGAACGCATATTATCAAATATTGAATAAAAAGATAGATCCTCTGTATTCGTGCAGGGGATTTATCCATAGATGGAGGAGAAAAGGTGAAGAAAATAGCAATTGTAACAGGGGCAACTCGTCTGAATGGAATTGGTGCAGCTGTATGCAAGGTGCTTGCTCAAAAAGGGATAGACATTTTTTTCACGTACTGGTCTCAGTATGATAAAGCGATGCCGTGGGGAATGCATGACAAAGAGCCCTTTTTGTTGAAAGAGGAGATTGAAAGTTTAGGTGTTCGATGTGAAATGGCAGAAATCAATTTATCACAGTCGTATTCGCCAAATCGTTTGTTTTATATGGTTTCAGAACGTTTAGGTGATCCATCTATTTTAATTAATAATGCAGCGTATTCTAAACATACGAGAATTGAAGAATTAAATGTAGAACAGCTAGATAAACATTATACAGTAAATGCCCGCGCTACTATGTTATTAAGTTCATTATTTATAAAACATTATGCACTGAAAACGAATGGAAGTATTATTAACCTTACTTCAGGACAGTCACTAGGGCCAATGCCTGATGAACTAGCATACGCAGCAACGAAAGGAGCAATTGAAGCATTTACAAAATCAGTAGCACCAGTTGCGATGGAGAAGGGGATTACAGTGAATGCTGTTGATCCAGGACCGACGAATACAGGATGGATTACAGAGGAGCTGAAGCATCATTTAGTATGGAAGTTCCCACAAGGTAAAGTAGGAGAACCGTCAGATGCAGCACGCTTAATTTCTTTTTTAGTAAGTGAAGAAGCAAAATGGATTACGGGGCAAGTCATTCATTCGAACGGTGGTTACTCATAAATATATTATGTTAACAATTGTTGAGAAACAAAAAAATAAA
The DNA here is from genome assembly GCF_056399205.1 of Bacillus sp. 01N45. Classification (NCBI taxonomy): domain Bacteria; kingdom Bacillati; phylum Bacillota; class Bacilli; order Caryophanales; family Bacillaceae; genus Bacillus; species Bacillus sp. 01N45. The sequence goes on along the minus strand of NZ_JBFTQW010000004.1, from coordinate 125,917 downwards.
AGAAAATTTTATTTTTTTGTTTGAATAAAATGTCAAGAAAGATAAAAATTTGATAGGAGAGTATATCGTCATATGAAGATAGTAATTCTTCATTTGACAATATACTCTTTTTCTTTTACTACAGAGAAGAAAAATGAAGTAGAAGAAACTCGAATATTCAAATGGGTTTATCAGTTTTTGTACGTATTATTATGAAGATTACTGTCGGAAAGATGGTGATTCATGTGAAAAGGGATTTTTTAAGGGGAAATCGAATCGTAAAGGGGAGGATAAATAAAGTAAACATAGGGGGATTTATATGAAAATGAAAAAGGTCGCTATCGCATCGATAACAATTGGTACAATGCTTACTATGGCAGCTTGTAGTCCTTCAGCAGATAAAGAGACAGAAAAGAAAGAGCAAGTAACAGCGCAAAATGAAGGAGAATCAAAAACGACAAGTGCAGATGAGACGTCAAAAACAACGAAAGATACTGAAAAAGATACAAATACTTCTTCAAATGAAAAAACAGATAAGGATGCAAAAAATACGAAAGAATCATCAGGAACAGAGAGTAACGGTAAAACGTCATCTCAAAATGAGAATGTGAAAACAAAAGAAAAAGAGACGACAGGAAAAACGAATGACGAAACGACTAGCGGAAAAACAACAGATCAAAGTACAAGTACAAACTCAAACGGAAAAACAACGAAAGATCCGAAGAAAAGCGTAGCTGTGAAAACAAATGTAAAAGAAGTTGCTGCATTAGTTGATAGTTTAGACAAGCAATTAGCTGCAAATCCGAAATTAGAAACAGTAAATAAACTTGGAAAACAAATTAATGAAAAGTGGGATGTAATCGAGAAAGAGTTAGAAGCATCTCACCCAGCTGAATATAAAACAATCGGACAAAGTATGTATCCGTTAATTGTAGGAGCGGAGAAAGAAAAGATAGATATTAATAAAATGAAATCATTAACGACGAAAACGAAAAAAGATTTAACTCAGTTATTAACGAAACTTTCGTAGTTTGAAAAGCCTACTGTGGAAGTAGGCTTTTTTGTGTTGAGAGTGTAAGTAAAGTTTATGGGAAACCTAACGAAAAAGGATGGTGATAAAAATGACAATAGATCGAGTTTGTACAATTGGGCCAGCAAGCCATAATAAAGAAACGTTAGCGCAGTTAATAAACAATGGTATGAAAATAGTGCGCTTGAATTTATCACATGGCACGCATGAAAGTCATAAAGGCATCATTCGTTTAGTCAAATCGTTAGACGATTCTATTAAAATTTTAGGCGATGTACAAGGTCCTAAAATAAGGTTAGGTGAAGTAAAAGGAGAACAAATTACACTTCAGGCGGGAGATTCTTTTATTTTACATACGCAACCAGTTACAGGGAGCAATAGAGAAGCAAATGTTGATTATGAAGGAATCGCGAATGATGTGAAAGTGGGAAGTAGAATTTTAATTAATGATGGCGAAGTTGAGTTAATCGTTGAAAAGATAAGTACGGAAAAAATAGAAACAAAGGTGAAAACAGGTGGTAATATCTCATCTCATAAAGGGGTGAATTTACCAGGGGCAATCGTTAGTTTACCAGCTATTACAGAGAAAGATAAAAAAGACATTCAGTTTCTTCTAGAAGAGGATGTTGATTTTATCGCATGTTCTTTCGTACGGAAACCTAGTCATATAAAAGAAATACGAGATTATATACAACAGTACAAAGAAACGTCACCTAATGTAATTGCCAAAATAGAAACAATGGAAGCGATCGGGAATTTTCAAGATATATGTAAAGAAGCAGACGGAATTATGATTGCAAGGGGTGATTTAGGAGTAGAGTTACCGTATCAATTTATTCCGCTCTTGCAGAAAATGATGATTCAGGAATGTAATCGAACGAATACATATGTTATTACAGCAACACAAATGCTTCAATCTATGGTAGATCATTCTATTCCAACAAGAGCTGAAGTGACTGATGTGTTTCAAGCTGTACTCGACGGAACGAACGCTGTTATGCTTTCTGCCGAAAGTGCGTCAGGCGAGCATCCGATTGAAAGTGTAAAAACATTACGTCTCGTTTCGGAATTCGCTGAGCATGTGAAAAAAGACGGTCCTTTTGTGATGAAAGATGTACTGGAATTGTTGCATAAGTCTTTGGATGAGTGATAAATAAAAAGAGGGCGGATATGCATCCACCCTCGTGTTTTTCATTCTTATTATTCTTGCTCTTGCTCGTCCAAAATTTTATCAAAAGCAGCAGATACTTTATCAAACTCTTCATCATTTTCAATGTATGAAAACTCATTATCTTCTTCTACTTTTAAAAAGAAAATATCAATGTCTTCCTCAGATTCTGTTTGAATGTCTTCTACGAAGGCAACTGCAATATATTCTGCGCCTTCGACATCCATCGCTCCGAGTACTTCTACTTCCTGATCCTCATTATTCTCATCACTGAGAGTAAACACTTCGCCAACTTCAATATCAGACATATCCATTCTCCTCCTGTTCGACTCTAAAAAATAGAGCGCTCAAACTGTATACATACTAACATATCTTTCCATGAAAAATCAATTTCATACATTAGAAAAACAACTGATTCTTCAATAGAATAAGTATTTAGCTAGAAGGAGTTTTATTTGTGAGTGCTATATTACTTAATCCATTCAACAATTGTATCCATAGTTTGTCTTGTTTTATCACGCTTTGGCTCTTCTTTACGGTAACCAAAGGCAACCATAACAGATACTTCAAGATTATCGTCTTTTATAATGCCTTCTTGACGAAGTAAAGAATCTATTTTCTCTTTATCAAATCCTTCTATTGGACAAGAATCAATGCCGATTTGAGCTGCACTCGTCATCATATTACCTAAAGCAATATAAGTTTGCTTAGATGCCCAATCAAATACAGCACGATCGGATTGTAATAAGTTAAAATCTGTTTCCTGGAACTTTTTGAAGAATTCATATCTAATTTTTTGAGTGTCTTCAGGTAATCCAATAATATCGTTCATCATATGTTTAATATACTCTGCATCATAATGCATATCTTTAATATTTCTTGAAAGAACAATGACAAAGTGACTAGCTGTTGCAAGTTGCCCACCAGCGCCCCATGAATACGGTTGTAGTTTTTCTCTTAATTCTTTATTTTGTACGACAATAAATTTCCAAGGTTCATAACCAAAAGAAGAAGGAGATATTCTGCCTGTTTCTAAAATGAAATGAAAATCCTCTTCTGAAATTTTGTGCATAGGATCGAACTCTTTACATGCATGTCTGAAATGGAAAGCCTCCATAATTTTCTCTTTTGTAATTTGTTTTGTATTTGTCATAAAAGTTCCTCTTTTCATTAATTTATTTTTGTAAGTAAATTATATTTTTAAAGTAACATAGATACAAGTACGCACATTAATGTGTTATAGTATCAAAAAAGATACTATTGGTAAGGGAAGGGACTTATGATGGATTGTTCAAACGAAAATAATATAAATTACCCATTTTTAAATAAATATTCTTGTCCAGTGGAAGCTATGGTTGAGGTTATTGGCGGAAAATGGAAAGGGGTTATTTTGTATCATTTATTAGATGGTACAAAGAGATTTAATGAATTAAAAAGATTAAAACCTAATATCACACAAAGAATGTTAACACTGCAGCTGAGAGAACTTGAAGCAGATGGCATTATACATCGTGAAGTATACCGTGAAGTGCCGCCAAAAGTAGAATATTCGTTAACGGAGCTTGGTGAATCACTACGTCCAATGATTCTATTAATGATGGAATGGGCAACTCATAATATGGAGAAAGTTTTGGAGAGTAGAAATACGAAAAATAATAGTTAAGAGTTGTAGAAATAAAAGGTGTTTTCCATATGTGAAGAAACCTTTTATTTTTTACTTTCTTAAATTTTGGTTGTAATTAAAATGCATGTGAATCTATTCTGGGGATGTGCTGTTGATTTTGCTATGAATTAAAAACTTCCTTTTTAGTAGTAGAAGCTGCATCTAATAAAAGGAAAACAGCTGCTATAATATGTAGAACGACGTCTATATAAGGAAAGAAGGCAACTAGAGTAACGATAATACCTATATAATGAGCGTACGTATTCATGCCTGCTTTGTTAGCTAATAAAATAGTAGTAATATGTAAAGCAATCAATAGTAGTAAAGGTATCCCGTCTAGGTTAATAAAACTTGGAGATAAATAATAACAAGGAAGTAATAATAGGTGAGAGATCCCTGTAGTCCACTTTAGTGCTTGTATGTAAGTTTTCAAAGTAAATCCTCCTAAAATAATTAATATCTATATATTACCAAAAATAATAGGTAATTGGATATTAAATACTTGTGATTTTTAGTAGAATATAATTGTTTTATGTTAACTAATGGTTTCGTTATCTATAAAATAGAAAAACCACCCAAACGAGGGTGGTTCGTATTATAAATAACTATTTAAAGAAGAAAGGGGAACCTTCACCTCACTACCTTCCTTCATATTCCGCAGCATAACGGTTTCTGTACTAAGTTCTTCTTCCCCAATAATAAGCACATAAGGGATGTTTTCCTTATTGGCATAATTAAGGGCCCGTTTTAATTTGCGTCCTGCTAGTTCGAGTTCGACTTTTAAGGAAGTTGTAGAACGTAATTGCTGGGCAATTTGTAAACATTGTAATTCTGTCCCGAGTGGGATGATAAATACATCCGCTGTAGATGATATTGTTTCTTTCTGAGATAGTGCTGTGTAAATAACGTCTAAACCGAATGAAATACCGACTGTTGGATAGTTCATATTATCACCACGGAATGCTCCGATAATATTATCGTATCGACCACCGCTACCGATGCTGGATGTAATCGAGCCATCTTTTAAAAAGATTTCATACACGGTACCTGTATACATTGTAAGTCCTCGTGCTAAAAATGGATTGAATATAGCATTTTCATTTATTCCAAGGGCAATTAAGTATTGCTGTAATTGTTGTAGTTTGTTTACTCCATCGGCAACGAGTGGAGTATTGAAAGCGTCTTTAAAGTCAGCAATTGAAAGCTTTAGACAAGATAAAACGGTATTACATATCGTATCAGCCATTTCTTCAGAAATTCCGCGTTCTAATACATCTTTTCGTACACCATCAATCCCAATCTTTTCGATTTTGTCTAATGATAAAATGACGTCACTCGTTCGTTCAGTAGGGATGTTAATGGACTCGAGAATACCATTTAACAATTTTCGGTTATTATATTGGATCGTTACTTCTAAGTTTAGCGTTCGGAACAGTTCAAACGCCATACTCATAAGTTCCGCCTCTGCCATGACTGATTCTACACCGACTATATCAACGTCACATTGAATGAACTCACGAAATCTTCCTTGTTTAATGGGCCCATCTCGAAAGACTTTTCCAATTTCATACCGCTTAAAAGGGAGGCGGATGTTCGGATTCATTGCCACGAATTTTGCGAATGGAATGGTTAAATCGTAGCGTAAGGCAAGGTCACGTTTTCCTTGATCCCTAAGCGTATATATTTCTTTTAAAATTTCATCGCCACCGCCGTACTTGTAAGACATAAGCTCATATATATTTAACGTTGGTGTTTCTAACGGTTTACATCCGTATCGTTCGAACGTGTCTTCACAAGCTCTTTTAATTTTATTTCGCAACACTTGTTCCTCTGGTAAATAGTCTTTCGTTCCTTTTACATTTTTCATTTCCATTATAATCACTCCTTTTTAAATTAAAAAAAGCTATGCAGGTATAAAAATACCCACATAGCTTTATGGACGCTTCGTGGGTCAACAGGAAAAGCCCTGTACCCACGAAGAAAAATTTTTCTTCGGATACACGGCGTTACGTATGATGATGAAGTTGGAAAGAAGTATTTAAATTTCGCATGACAAATCTCTCCTTAACATAAGTTTTTCCAAATTATATCAGATGATTTTTGAATTATCAATATTTTTAGTTTTGAAATATACGTGAAGTTATGTAGAAGAAATGGAAAAGAGTGTATAATAAAACTTAATAATATGAAATAACCTTTTAAGGAGCTCACTATGAAAAAAGATAAAACAAATGCGATGCGAATATTAGATAAAGAAAAAATCGAATATTCGATGATGTCATATGATCCAGACGATGGAAAAATTGATGGCGTATCAGTAGCTGAGAAAATTGGACGAGAAGTGAGAGAAGTATATAAAACGTTAATTGCTCAAGGGAATAGTAAAAATTATCATGTGTTTATCATTCCGGTAGATGAAGAACTGAACTTGAAAGCAGCAGCAAAATCAGTTGGTGAAAAGAAGATTGAAATGATTCCCGTAAAAGATATTACGAAAGTATCAGGATATATTCGCGGTGGTTGTTCACCAGTAGGAATGAAAAAGTTATTTTCTACATGCATTGATGAGAGTGCTCAATCGCTTGAAACAATCATAGTGAGCGGCGGGAAGATTGGTATACAAATTGAGCTGAAAGTGGATGACTTAGCGAAAGTGACGAGAGCGCAGTTTGGTGAAATAATGAAATAATGATACATAGGAAAAGAAGTTCTAGTTTTATTGAGTTTAGATAATAATTTATAGGGTAGCTAGTCCGTTTTGTCTTAGAAAGGTGTAGATTTTTTGAATACGAAATTAATCATAGTAGAAGGGCTTCCTGGCTTTGGGAAATCCACCACTGCAAGCTTGCTTTACGATATTCTAATTGAAAAAAGTATTGACGCTGAGTTATTTCTTGAAGGGAATCCGGACCACCCTGCTGATTATGATGGGGTATCTTGTTTTGATAAAAGTGAATTCGAAAGTTTGTTAGTGAATAGTGGTAATTTTAAGGAAGTAATTAGTGATAGAGTCACGGAGCGAGAAAACAATTATTTATTGCCATATAAAAAAATTAAAAATGAATACAGCTCTAATTTTCCTGAAAATTTATTAAATACCATTTTCAAAAATGATATATATGAATTACCGCTAGAGAGGAATATTGAATTAATAACTGAAAAATGGAGGGATTTTGTTGAAATAGCCAACAACGAAAATAAAATTTATATTTTTGAATGTTGCTTCATACAAAATCCATTAACAATCGGGATGGTTAAATATGGTGAAAAAAAAGAGAAAGTTATAAGTTATATTAATGCATTAGCGAAAATCATAGAAAAATTAGATCCAGTATTGTTATATATAGAACAAGATGATTTGGAATTCTCATTCAGAAAGGTATTTAATGAAAGAGCAAAAGAATGGTCTGCTGGATTTATTGAGTATTATACAAATCAAGGGTATGGGAAAATGAAAGGCTATCACGGTTTAGACGGAACAATTAAAGTTTTAGAAGCAAGAAGAGATATTGAAAGAGAAATATTTGATATGTTAAATATAAAAAAGACAAAAATTGATAATTCACAGTATGAAGCTATCAAATATAAGTCAATGATAATTGGAAAATTGAAATCACTTGAATTTCTAGATTAATGTAGTGCTTTAAGTGAGCAAGAAACTAAGGGTTTTTAACTTCAGCTTTCGAAAATTATACAAATAATCTGTTCACTGGATTCTCATAGAAAACTGTAGTGAGATGAAATATTTGATGTTGAAGCATGTCAAAATCTTAACTAGATGGTTAGTATCGGTACCCACAATAAAAAGGCAGGAACATATCAAATATGTTCCTGCCTTTCATTTTAGAGAGATGTTTCCTAACAGTTGATTTTGTTAACGAAAGTCGACTTTAAATCCATATTTTGTATAGAATAAAGTACATATAATAAAAGTATGAGGTGATACAGTGAGAGAGATTCATATTCATAAAATAATTGCGGATAAGAGAAAAGAAACGGGAATTACGCAGGAAGAGTTAGCAGCGTATATCGGTATTACGAAGGCGTCTGTTTCCAAATGGGAGACAGGGCAGAGTTATCCGGATATTACATTTTTACCACTGTTAGCATCGTACTTTAATATAAGTATAGATGAACTAATCTGTTATACACCACAAATGGAACAGGGAGATATTAGGGATTTATATCATAGACTAGCGGAAGCTTTTAGTGAAGAACCGTTTGATGAAGTAATGATGGAGTGCAGGGGAATAATTAAAAAATATTATTCTTGTTTTCCATTATTACTTCAAATGGGACTACTTTTTATTAACCACCATATGTTAACAAAGGATACGGATAAAAGAATTGGAATTTTAGAAGAGGCAATGTCTCTTTTTAGCAGGGTGCAGGAAGAGAGTGATGATGTTTCTCTTGTGAAAGAGGCGGTATCGTTTCAAGCAACTTGCTATCTTATATTCAATAGACCAAATGAGGTGCTTCAATTACTTGGTGAAACGATACGTCCTAATTTTCCAGAAGAGGATTTAATCGCACAAGCGTATCAAATGCTTGGAAATGCTGAAAAGGCGAATGAAATGATGCAAATTAGTATGTACCAACATTTAATACACCTCGTTGCGACGATACCGAATTATGTAGTAGTAAATGCTTCAAACACTGAAAAGGTAGAGGTAATTTTAAATAGAGCTTTCCTGTTAATAGATATATATGAAATAGAAACATTACATCCCAATATGACTTTAAAAGTATACTATGCTGCTGCACAAGTATATTGTATGCAAGGGAATTTTGAAAGAGCATTAGAAATGTTACGGAAATATGCAGCGGTTTGTGCGTCTAGCTTTACAATAAATAGTCTGCATTTACACGGCGATTCATATTTTGATGCGATTGATGGATGGTTTGCAGAATTTCCGCTTGGCGCTAAAACGGTTAGAAATGAGGATATTATAAAGCGAAGCATGCTACAAGGTATTGCAGAGAACCCCATTTTCGCATCGATGAAAGATGTAAAAGAGTACAAAAATATAATAGCGAGTTTGAAATTTAAATTGGATATAACAGATTAGAGGGAGGACAAATATGATGACCTTTGACGAATATGAAGTAGCGATAAATAGTGAATTTACTTTGCAAGGTACGATTACTAAACCGAAAGCTGACGGGAAGTATGCTGCTGTTGTCATTATCGCTGGTTCTGGAGAAGTTGATCGTGATGGAATGATTGTACCGTTAAAGCTTGCGTCGAATATTTACAAAGATTTAGCACATGTAATAGCGAGACTTGGAGTAGTAACGCTCCGCTTTGATAAGCGCGGGGTAGGAAAGAGTGAAGGGGAATTTCAGAAGACTGGAATGTGGGATTTAGTTAATGACATAGAGGCTATGATTACGTATGTAAAAGAACAGCCATTTGTTGATTCGGAAAATATCATTTTAGTTGGTCATAGTGAAGGGTGTATGTTAGCAAGTGTAATAAACGCAAGAACACCAGTTAATGGACTCATACTTCTTACAGGAGCTGCGGAATCATTAGAAGAAGCTACGAAAAGACAAAGAGAAATTGCTTATAAAGAATTAAAAGAACAAAAGGGAATAAAGGGAAAACTAATGCGCCTTCTCAATGTGGAGAAACGTGGAGAGAAGCAGATGGGAAAAATAAAAGAGAAAATGATGAATACAGAAAAAGATACAATTAAAGTTGGTTTTAAACCGATGAACGCAAAATGGTATAGAGAGCATTTTCAGCATGATATTTATAAAGATTTACAACAAGTAACATGTCCAGTACTAGCAATTGCTGGTGATAAAGATTTTCAGGCGAATCCTGAAAAAGCGAAGAGAATTGGTGATTATGTACAAGGTGATTCTGAAGTATACGTAATAAAAAATATGGATCATACCTTAAAGTATTTTGAAGGAGATTTTAAAGCGTTACAATTTAAAAAGATTTATACGGAAAGTGCAGATAAGCCGCTTCATCCAGAGTTGGAAGGAATAATTGTAAATTGGATGGATGCGCGTTTTATCTCGCATAAGATCCCTGCATCAACATTAAGTGAATATGAGGGAGATGGAAAGGAGAGTAACTGTCTGTAAAAGACGGATTGGTTTAGATTAATAATAGGTATAAGTTCTTTAGTAGTTTCAAGCATATCTCCCTGACCGTACATTCTATAGTAAGATAATAAGCTTTTGTTATTAGATTGCTATAGTAAATCCTCTTAATCAATTCAATATACTACTAAATTCTGTATAGGGGTGTTTATATAAGGTTCGAAGTATAAATTCATATTCCGCTTCAAAACTTTTATCTAAATCAATATAGGTGTAGGCTCAAAGTAAAGTTAGAACAATTATATAACCCCCTATAAATAATCCAGGCTATTTAATATTAGGAGGAAGCCAACTATACACATAATCCATGACAGAGCTGATCCTGAATGATTAGCGATTTTCATTCGAAGCCTCTCGAGAGATTTTTGCATCCATCGACCAAATAGGAGATAGAGGAGAAACAGCAAGAGAGAGGGCAATACCATGATAAAGTTGTATCCAGCTAAAATAGAAGACCATTCTATCCATGATAGATTAGAAGTAGTTAATATGCCGATTGCTGCAAAATAAGGGAATGCAGTTCCCACTTCAATTAATGTAGTAGTGAATCCGAGCGCAATTATTGAAAGAATGCTATTTGATTTTGGTGAAGGGAGCTTTGAACTTTTCTTTGGTGGAATATAAAAGCTTGCGATGAATAATAGGGCTCCAATAATAAAGAACGTCCAGCTTACGATTTGGTTTTGAAATACGCCAGAAATAATCTCAAACAAAAAATCTAATCCTAGCATGAGTGAAACTCCAACAACAAAATAACATCCAGCTACCGTCAATAAATAAACGAATAAACGTTTCGTGAGACGCTCTTTATCTGTTAAAAGTAGATATATTGTTACTCCTATTGTAGTAGGGCTTAGCGTGTCCAATATAGCTAATCCGCCTATTAGGAGAAGGTGTTCTGTACCCATCGTGCTTTCCCCCTTATTTCGGCTCAGGATTATTTTTTTCAGTCATAAAAATGGCATATGCCTCGTTCATAAACTGAAGCACATCTTGATCAATTGGATATAAACTAAGTTTCTCTGATTGTTTGGGAGACATCCTTATCTCCCAAAGCTTATTTAGAAATTCATCCTCACCTTCAAATTCATCTAAGCGTTTTTCCTCCATTCTTCTTATGATATTTTGAACTTTTGTTGCTTTTGGACCGTCCTTCATATAACGCTTTAACTGGCCGATGAGAGCAATCCATTCAAGTGAATCAGAACAGTCACTTGCCATTTTGGGAACCTTTTCCAATAGTTTTATTTCTTTTTCTTTAAATACAGATTCGCGATAATACTGTTGTATATCTTTATCTTTGCTGGATAATTGCATAATCTTCTGAATCGCAATCCAGCTTTCTTCTCCTTCTATCGCAATTCCATTTATCAATTCCCGTAAGGATAATTCTATTTTCTTTAAATGTTCCTGCTCTTTTATGACATAAGATAATTGACTCTGTAAACTATCCGACCAATTCCACTCATTGAAGTCGAGCATATTTTTAATCTCTTGTAACGGAAATCCAACCTTTTTTAAAAATTGAACTTGCTGTAATTTTTTTATTTCTTCATTTGTATATAAACGATGGCCACCCTCTGTTTTGGATGCTGGTTTTAATAATCCGATTTTATCGTAATAACGCAGTGTCCTTACTGTAACGCCTGTCAGTTCTCCAACTTTATTAATGTGTATCAACGGATAAACCTACCTTTCTGTACGTTAAGATTTTATCGTTAACGATTATTTTCTTCAAACCACATCTATTTTTCTTTACTAAAAATGTTTTTAAGTAAGTATCCTGCTCCTAGCCCAATTAGTACACCAGGAAAGGCATGATCCAATGTCATTCCGATCCCTGCACCTATAATGACGCATCCATAAATAATAATATCGCCTTGCTTCATCTAAAAACCTCCTATTTTTTTAATTTCTTTTATGAAATTGCTAAATAGTAGCTACTTAACAGTATATAAAATGACCCAACGTCAACTTCAAGTGTTTTTGATTTTTATTAATAAATTTATATAACTCTTTAACAGAAGGCTTAGTTTCGAAATGTTTTTATGGACTTATCGTTCCGAAAAATTTATACTAAATTATATAATAGGGGGTGTTGTTAAATGGGTAGAAAGATTAGTTTTAACAAAGAACATGCTTTAAATAAAGCGATGCATTTATTTTGGGAGAAAGGTTATGATGCTACGTATATTTCAGAGCTTATTGAGACAATGGGTATAAGTCGCTCTACTCTGTACGATAGTTTTGGAGATAAGGATGCACTATTTAAACTAGTTTTGGAACATTATAAAAATTATGGCTCTCAAAAGAGAAATTTACTTTTTAGTGGTATAAACACAAAAGCATCACTTCAATCCTTTTTTTATCAACATATTGAAAAATGTTATTCAGATGAAATTCCAAAAGGTTGTATTATAACAAATTCTTCACTGCTTATTGGACAAATTGATCCTTCCATAGAAGAGATACTCATAAATGATTTTAATGAACTTGAAAAAGTATTTAAGCAAGTTATCGAAGAAGGAAAAAAGAAAGGCGAAATTTCACAAGAGGCTGATACTGAATTAGTTGCATATTCTTTATTAAGTTTAAACCACAGCTTGAATATAATGTCCAAATATAAAAAAGAAAAAAATTTAGCCTATCGCCTAGTGGATAAGACTATTGCAGACCTATAGTCTTTCTTTTTTTAATGATTTAGGAATGAACGTTCCAAAAAAGAAAGGAATGGTAAAGTTGAATAACAAGACAAATTTTCTAATATTTATTTTAGCGATTAGTTGTGGCTCACTTGCTGCAAATATTTATTATGCGCAACCAATTGTACAATTCATTGCAAAGGACTTGAATATCTCCTCTGATTTATCTGGATTGCTCACTACTTTTACGCAAATTGGTTATGGATTGGGATTGTTTTTTATCGTACCAATGGCAGATTTATTTAAAAGTAAGAAAATAATAGGGGGTCTTATCGGGCTTACTATTCTTTCATTAATTGGTGCGTTAATTTCGACACATGGAATTGTTTTTTTACTATTAACAACTATAATTGGCATTGGAGCCTGTGCTGCTCAAATGTTAGTTCCGCTAACAATGAGGATTGTGCCTATTGAAGAGACGGGGAAATATGTCGGTAAAGTAATGAGTGGTTTATTGATTGGGATTATGATTGCTCGCCCATTATCGATCGGAATAGCTGAATGGTTTGGCTGGAGAATGGTATTTCTTTTTTCATTAATAGTCTTAGTTGCTGTCTTACTGTTAATTATAAAATTTTTACCCAACTATGAAGTGGTATCGACTAGTAACATGTTATATCCAAATTTAATAGCTTCTATGGTAAAACTACTCATACATACTTCTCCGTTACAACAACGAGCTTTTTATCATGCATGCTTATTCGCAACATTTAGCCTTTATTGGACAGTTATTCCCATTTTATTAAGGTCGGAGCCATTACATTTCTCAAATAATGAAATTGCATTGTTTGGATTTGTTGCAATAGCTGGAGCTGTATTAACTCCTACTATTGGTAAAATAGCAGATAAAGGTTATATGTTTACAATGACTAATCTATCAATGGTGCTCGTACTATTATCTGTTGTACTACTATTTTTTGTTCAAGATCATTCACTGTTTAGTGTGATTTTAATACTTATTTCAGGCATTAGCATCGATATTGGTGTAGCAGGAAATTTATTATTAGGTCAAAAAGTTATCTTTAGTTTGAATCCCGAGATAAGAAACAGACTGAATGGATTATATATGACCATCTTCTTTTTGGGGGGGAGCCTTTGGTTCATGGGTTGGAAGTTATACGTACTATAAATTTAATAGTGAAGTAACTTTACTCATTGGAGCAGCTTTTCCTTTAATCGCCTTAGTTGTTCATTTCATAAAGAATAATACAAAAAAATTATCGAAAACCAAAAGTGAGTTCATATCATGACTATAGTTTAGTGTTTTTGATTGTAAGTTTTTTTGTGGTATTATCCACTGAAAAATGAATAACATCATCTTTTTTTGTGTAAAAACGAACATTTTAATTATTTTTAGTTAAAATGTTCATATTTAGATTGCATGCACACTAAAAGTTTGATATATTACCAATATAATAATTTTACACATCATCACTCGTATATACTCGGTAATATGGTCCGAGCGTTTCTACCTAGTTCCCAATGAAAGAACTGGACTACGGGTTAAAGTATTCGGCCGTGCTATGTAATGTACGCTACCGATTTATAATTTTGCATGTGCTTAATTAACTTTGACTACCGTAGTTCTAGAAAGTAGAGATTCTTCTACAATTTCTAGAACTTTTTTGTTTGGACTAAAAGCATCGAGTATAGAAAACAACAAGAGAAAGAGGAGATTATTTATGAAGAAGAATACGTTGAAAAAATGTGCTGCCCTAGTAACTACTGTTGCATTGTCATTCTCAATACTTGCGGGATGTAATGTGACTCCAAAACAAGTTGAGGCAAAAAGTAATCAACAACCTATTTTAATTCAAGGGCCAATGCCGATAGAGGCTGAGAAGTTTGCAAAAAGGTTAAAAAATGTGAAAGAAGAAAAGTCTGGAACTTTCGTATTTTATAAAGGCACTGTCGACAATTATCCTGTAATCGTAGCGAAAACAGGTAAAGGAATGGAAAATACAGCAGCTGCTACAGCAGTGGCTATTGAAAAATATAAGCCTAAGGCGATTATTAACCAAGGAACATCAGGTGGGCACGATCCAAATTTAAACGTATTTGATATTGTTTTAGGAAAACAAGTAGCAAACATAGGTTCATTAAAAACAACAAATATGGATGAGAATCAAGGGATTGAACCGACAAAGTGGATTTCAATGGACTTAATGGCTTCTGAAGGAAGTGCAGGAGAAGATCCAAATGCTGAGAAAATCCGATACTACGAGGGGGATAAGGATTTACTTGCAGCAGCTAATGCGGTAAAAGATAAATATACAAAAGGTAAAGTGGTTGAAGGGACTATAGGTTCAGCAGATCTTTGGAATAATGAAGTTGATAGAATTAAATGGTTCCATACAAAATACGGTACATCTGTTGAAGAAATGGAAGGTGCTGCCGCAGCGCAAATCGCAAAAGCTTATGACGTACCATTTTTAGGGATTCGAGTATTATCTAACAATAAAACAAACGGCGGAAAATACAATCCAAATACAGCGGCGGCAAATCAAGAATATGTATATGAAGTAGTTAAAAAGTATATAGATTCGATACCAAATAAATAGTAGTAGTTCTGTCTCAATATAAAAATGTTATCATTACTGCGCAATGTGTTGTGAACTCAGAATTACCAAAGTTTCTTTAATTAAAATAGATTGGTGCCTTACATGGTATCCAATCTATTTTTGTACTTATTTTTCAGAGGAAGAAGGGTTTTACACCAAAAAATAAAGACAATTATAGAAAAAGGAAAAGTCGAACGATTTATCAAATATGCATAATTGCATGAAAAAATTGAAATTTATAAGTTAACATTAAACTACTTTTTAATTGTAAAGAATATTTTAATAATCTTTACTAGAGAAGGATATTCCTTGAGAAGTAGATAAACCAAAAGTGTGGAAATAATACAGACTCAATAGAGTTTTGTATTAAATAAAAAGAAAAGGATGGGTATGGCTTTCTAAAAGTTTTTGGGGGTTAGAAAGCATTTTTTAGTTAATGGCTTCAAATTATATGTTAAAGGGGAAATGGGTATATGAAGTTTCGAAATACAAAGCTTGCTATGGTTACACTATCTTCATTTTTTATTTTAAGTACTGCATCTCTATCATTCACAGATATCATACACGGTGAAGTAGCTTCTGCATCACCACAAGAGATTACTGTAAAAAGCTATGATGATACATATTATAATAATGCAATAGGAAAAACGGGTTTAGAGTTAAAGAAGGAACTTCATAATATTATTGATGATCATACAAAGTTATCATACAGTGCGGTTTGGGAAGCACTAAGAGATACTGATGAAGATCCAAATAATAAAAACAATGTGATACTCTTATATACTGGGCGTTCGCAAGGGAAACTTACGAATGGTTCAGGAGTTGATAATTGGAACCGAGAGCATGTTTGGGCAAAATCTCACGGTGATTTTGGAACGACTGCAGGAGCTGGAACAGATTTGCATCATTTAAGAGCGACGGATGTATCTGTAAATAGCTCACGTGGAAATCTGGATTTTGATAATGGTGGTGTGAATCATTCGGAAGCGACAGAATGTAAATATGATAGTGATTCTTGGGAACCTCGTGATAGTGTAAAAGGAGATATCGCTAGAATGCTATTTTACATGGCTGTTCGTTATGAAGGAGACAACGGCGAAATAGACTTAGAATTAAATGAAAAGGTGAATAACAATAAAGATCCATACATGGGCAAACTATCCGTTTTACTAAAATGGAATGAACAAGACCCTGTAGATGATTTAGAGCGAAAGCGTAATGAAGTGATTTTTACGAAATATCAACATAATCGTAATCCTTTTATTGATCATCCGGAATGGGTAAATAAAATTTGGAAGTAAAATACTTAAAGGTATTTTACTTTGAGAGAAGGGATTGATCACTATGATCAATCCCTGTTTATATCTATACTAGAATAAGTGATTTTTATAGGATTGGAGAATAGAATCGATATTTTATTAAGTAAAGTATAATATGAGTCTTTTAATACGGTCCCCACTCAATATTCACGCCAATAATAAGAAAAATAAGTCCGATGATAAACCAAATGAATGCAAGTGGAGCCATGAAGCGAATCCATTTGCCGTAAGAAATGCCGCTCGCTGCGAGTACGCCCATTAAAACACCGGAAGTTGGATTGAGGCAGTTTACTACACCTTCTCCAAGCATAACAGCTTGTACTGTAACTTGACGTGTAATGTGCATGAAATCAGCTAATGGAGCTAATATCGGAATGAAAATAACAGATTCTCCTGTCCCGGATGAAATGAGGAAATGTAATGCGGCACTACTTACATACATGCCGATAACGCCAAATACAGGGCTTTGTCCTTCGAGAGACTGTGCGAGTTGGTTAACGATTGTATCAAGTAATTTGCCTTGTTCTAAAATGACTGAAATACAACGAGCCATTCCGACGATCAAAGCACCGTATATGAGATTTTGGCAGCCTGCTAGAAAAGTAGAAGCGATATCGTTCGCTTTCATACCACCTATTATTCCAGCTGTAATTGCTATGAAAATAAAAGTAGCGGTCATTTCTGCGTCCGTCCAATGTAGACGAAAAGCGCCTATTAAAAATGCAATTAACGATAAAGCTGAAACGAGTAAAATTAATTTGTGACGTATTGTCCAAGGAACTTCAGTTTTCTCTAGTTCTTTCTCACTTGAAAGAGCATTACTTGGAAACCAGTTATCTCCGAGTATGCTTCCTTTATTCGATTTCTTCAAACGTTTTACGTACCAATTAATATATAAAATGGTAGCAATTAAAAAAGAGATATAGATTGCTGTGCGTAAACCAATTCCTGAAAACATCGGAAGTTCGGCGATTTTTTGTGAAATGCCTAAAGGTGAGGGAGATAATATAGTAGCATTAAAACCAGCATAAGTGCCTAAATAAATAATTGCTACACCGACGATAGCATCCCATTTCAATGTGCGTGCAACGATGATGCCGATGGGGATAAAGCCTATAACTGAGTTAACGATAATGCCAGTTGTTCCGAGAATAGAAAAGAGTGCGGCGACAATACAAATGAAAAGTAATTGCTGATTACGAAATTTGTTAATAACATGATAGATTAAACCGTCAAGAGCGCCTGTTTTTTCAAGAATGGCAATGGCTCCACCTGTAAATAAAATTAAGAAGATGATAGGAGCAGCAAGTGTCATTCCTTTTTCAATAGCGGTAAAAAAAGAAACAAACCCTACCGGCGATTGTGGAACGGAATGATAACTTCCTGGTATTGTCGTTGTAACAGTACCGTTTGTAACTCTTTTAAACTCTCCAGCAGGAACGAAATATGTAGCAATGGCACAAAGTAAGGCAATAAAAAATAATAGTACGTACGCGTCAGGCATTTTAAACTTTCGTTTACTCGGCTGCTTTTTTACCTCGGTATGTAATTGCATAAAAAACCTCCTTTTTCACCTAGTTAATTTTTAATATTCTGAATCTTATCTGTGAAATAGATTATAATAAAGGTGGCTTCTTAAGGCAATAGTTTTTCTATCCTTTTCTTACACATACAAATTCTTGCAACATTAGACAGGGAAACGAAAAAAATCAAAGAATATGTTATATAGAAAGAATAAGGAAAAGAGGGAAAAAGATGTGGAAAACTACGGATCTATGTGATGAGTTTGAAAAGGATTTACAAATATGTCGCCAGTCTTTTCGGTCTTTTGGGAAGAAAGAACAATTTCACGGGAAAATTGCAACGGTAAAAGTGAAGGATGATAACGTACTAGTGAAGGAAGGATTGCAAACATTACCAGAAGGAACGGTATTAGTCGTTGATGGCGAAGCGTCTACGAATTGTGCGTTACTTGGCGATAATTTGGCAGCTATTGCGGAGGAAAGAAAGCTGGCAGGAATTATTGTGAATGGATATGTTCGTGATTCTAGTGAACTAAAGAATATTAATATTGGTATTTTAGCGTTAGGAACGATGCCAAATAGAAGTATAAAAGAAGGAAAAGGAGAGCGTGGTATTTCATTGCAATTTGGACAAGTAGAATGGAAGCCGAATGAATATGTGTATGCGGATGAAGATGGCGTCATTATTAGTGAAAAGAGTTTGCATCGTTAAAGGATAGTAAACTACTATTCTTAGAAAATAAATCCGATAAAGCATGGACAAAATTCTTTGTCAATAGTAAAATAATACAGAAATTTATAATTAACAGAATGTATAGGTTTATCGTTTTACGATAACTGAAATGGAAGTAAGTAGTGCCTAGAAAAGTGAATGTTATCACAATGATACGTTCATAAACAAAATTATTTTTCCTATACAAATATAGCCGCGAATGATGTGGGTAGGAGGTGTTGCACAGTTTGTTCGACACTTACAAAAAAAGAGTGTCAATTGCACGCCCTTGAAGGGTCTTTTTTTGTGTGAATAGTAGTAAGGGAGGAAATTTTGGGATGGCAATGTTGAAAAAATGGCTGCTTACGTCGTTAATGGCAGTTACACTCGTATTTGTTTCTTTTGCGAATACAGTACATATTACGTTTGCTGAAGGAAATAAAGCAAAACTTGCAATTATTGGTGAATCACAAAAGGGCATTATGTTATGCCCGAAAGAAGAGCAAATTACAGATGGGGAAACAGCTTTAAGTTTGCTGCAAAAAGTCATGGGGGACAAAGTAACAGCAGAGACGATGTCGTTTGGAACGTATGTTAAAGGCATTGACGGCTTAATGGCTGGGGACACAAGCGGCTGGTTGTATGATGTAAATGATAAATCTGCAGAAGTTGGAGCAGATAGTTATAAATTAAAGTCTGGAGATGTTGTTGTCTTTCGTTTTGTTGCAGACTGGAGCAATATGAGCCAGGAAACATTACAGCAAACATTAGATAAATTTGGTACTTGTAAAACTGTAGAAGAACCAAAGACAGATGACCCAAAACAAGAAAAACCAGAAGAACCAAAAACAGATGATCCAAAACAAGAAAAACCAGAAGAACCAAAAACAGATGATCCAAAACAAGAAAAACCAGAAGAACCAAAAACGGATGATCCAAAACAAGAAAAACCAGAAGAACCAAAGACAGATGATCCAAAACAAGAAAAACCAGAAGAACCAAAAACAAATGTTGAAAAGGTAGAACAACCAAAGCAAGAGAACATTCAAGTTCCAGTAGCGCAAGTAAATGAAGCGATTTTTAAGACATCTGAAAAGATGTTACAAGATGGAATTGAAAGTGATTGGGTAGCTTTAGGCCTTTCTCGTTCTGGAAAGAATGTTCCAATTGAGGCGAAATTAAATTATGTTAAGTCAGTAACTGAAAAAGTAGAAAAGCGCATTAACCGTTTTTCAGCGACAGATTTAGCTAGAACGATTATTATGATGAATGCAATGCAAGCAGACCCTACAAAGGTTGGCGAACATAATTTAGTTCAAAAATTGTACGAATCAGATAAAGTGAATTCTGTTACAGGTTATACATTTGCTTTACTTGCATTTGATACGAAGAAATATGAAGTGCCAGTGAATTCAAAATGGAATCGAGTTGCTTTAGTAGATGCGCTTTTAAACTCACAGCATACAGATGGTGGCTGGACTTACGATAGCGCAAGCAGTAAAGACAGTGCTAGTAGCGTTGATGTAACAGGTATGGTTTTATCAGCATTAGCTCCTTATCAAGAACGAGAAGATGTGAAACCCGCTGTGCAAAAGGCTGTTGCCTATTTATATAACGAACAGCTAGAAAACGGTGGTTTTTCTGCTGATGGACAAGAAAATTCTAATAGTGTTGCACAAGCAATTATTGGATTATCTCTTGTACAAGATGTAGATCAAAATCGTCTACATAAGGCAATGCAAAATCTACTGTCATACCAACTTCCAAATGGTGAATTCAAATGGTTACCAAGTGATCAAAACGGTAGCGGAATGGCTACAGAGCAAGCATTCTTAGCTTTACTTCAGTTTAAAGATCTTGGGAAATCGATTTATGACTGGTCAACTGTATCTGTTCCTGAAATTGATACGAAACCAAATGTGGATGCAGAAAATATTGTAGTAGAAAAAGAAGTTACTGAGCAACCAGAAGAACAAAAACAAGTACAACAAGAAACGAAAGATGACACGCTAAAAGTTGTTGTCGATAACGAACCGGTTAAAAGCAAAAAGTCAGGAAACGGTAGCACGTTACCAAAAACAGGAGCATCTTCTCATAGTGCAGCTACAGAAGTAGGTATGGGTGTATTATGTATTGCTTCTGCATATGTATTATGGAGACGTAAAGCAGCTTAACAAAAATTAGGAGCAATCATTTGCTCCTAATTTTTAATATGAAAGGTGAGAGACAACATGAGTAAGATGAAATGGTTTATTTCTTTAATGCTTTCACTTGGGCTACTTGCCGGGTGTGAAGAGGCAGCTGTAAAGCCTGAGAAGAAAGTAGAACCAAAGCAAGAAGAGGTAGCAAAACAAGAAGAGAAAAAAGATGAAGCGAAACCGGAAGAAAAACCGGAGGAAAAACAAGCTGAACAAGAGCAAAAGCAGCAAGAAGAGCAGAAAGAGAAACAAGAGCAAAAAGTAGAAGAGAAGCCGAAAGAAGAAAAGGCACAGGCACAACCGGAAGTAAAGAAAGAAGAGAAACCTCAGGAACAGCCTGCTACTAAGCAACCAGAACAGCAAAAAGCACAAGAAGAGAAACAACCGAAAGCGCAAGAAATAAAAGAAGAAGCGAAGGTTGTGAATCAGCCGAAAGAAACACCGAAGCAGGAGCAGAAGGTTGATCCGAATAAAGAGCAACAAGCAACTGTACCAACGCCACCAACACCGGTACCAGATCCAGTACCGCCAGTGCCAGTGCCAGATCCAGTAATACCAAAACCAAAACAAGTCACTATCTCAGTAAAAGGTGATAAAGGGTACTTATTAGGTGCGAAAAAAATGGATGTACAAGAAGGCGATACTGTTTATAAAGTATTGCAGCGTACAGGTTTAGATGTGGATGCAATGGGCTCTAAAGGTGATATTTATGTAAAAGGTATTAATGATTTATATGAAAAAGATATTACAGATACTAGTGGATGGAAATATCGTGTGAACGGTGCGTTTCCAAACCATAGTGCAGGTGTAGTAACAGTTAAACCAGGAGATACAATTGAGTGGGTGTATGTATTAAAATAAGAAAGGCATTCGGTAAAGGACTATGAAAATAAGTTTTTCTTCTTTACATCCTTTTGTGAATTTTTTCTATTATATCGGGGTGATGATACTATGTATGATGTGTCTTCATCCTCTTTTTTTAATTGGAGCAATACTATTAATCGTCATAATCAATATAATGCAAGGGAATAGTGAAAAGATAAGAAAGATGTTACCGAGCACAATCGTTTTCTTTTTTATGGTCATTTTATTTAATTCGTTATTAACACATAGAGGGCGAACTACGTTATTTTGGTTAGGTGATAGCCGTATTAAGCTTGAGGCGATTATGTTTGGAGTAGTAATGGGATTATTATTAGTTGCGATTATGTTTACGTTTGCTTCGTATAATGATATTATTTCGAGTCATAAATTTTTATATTTGTTTTCTAGAATTTCACCGAAGGTAGCATTGTTAACGATGATTACGGTGAGGTTTGTTCCTTTGTTTATGAGGCGATTACAGAAAATAACACTCGTTCAAAAAACGAAAGGTGTACAAGTAGACGCAGGTTCCATTGTAGAACGGGTGAAAAATGGTATGCAATTGCTGCAAGTATTATTAATTTGTTCATTAGAAGATGCGCTGCAAACAGCAGATTCTATGCAAGCTCGTGGATTTGGTGTAACGAAGCGTACGACATATATTCGGTATAGAATGGAAAGACGAGATTGGTATACGCTCAGTTATTTAAGTATTCTACTTATCATTGCTATTATATGTAATACGTATGGCGGGGGAAAGCTAATCATTTATCCGAAAGTCGAATCTATTCTATTTCAGCAATACGATGGAGTGATGTTCGGAGTATTTATGATGTTTATTAGTCTACCAATTATAATGGAAGGAAAGGAATGGATATGGTGGCGCATGCAGAAATAAACAATTTATCATTTGTATATGCTGATGAAAACGAATATGCGTTACAGCATATTTCTCTTTCTATTCAAAAAGGAGAGTTTATTGCACTTGCTGGAGGGTCAGGCTCTGGAAAGACGACTTTATTGAAACATTTTAAAAAGGAATTACTTCCAATCGGTACACGTTCAGGAGAAATTTTTTATGATGACGTTTTATTAGAGGAAGTACCTGATTTATTATCTGCACAAGAAATTGGTATGGTATTTCAAAATCCAGAAAATCAGCTCGTAATGGATACGGTCATTCAAGAATTAGCATTTTCTTTAGAAAATATCGGGTTACCATCACAGATTATTCAAAAACGAATAGCAGAGCTTATTAGCTTCTTAGGATTTCAAGATTTATTGCATCAATCTGTTCATACGTTATCTGGTGGACAAAAACAACTTGTCAATTTGGCTGCGGTACTAGTTATGCAGCCAAAACTATTATTATTAGATGAACCGACGGCGCAGTTAGATCCCATTGCTGCGAAAGAGTTTTTAGGATTGTTAAAACGTATTAACGAAGAACTTGGTATTACGATTGTGTTAAGTGAACATCGTTTAGATGAAGTGATCCCACTTGCTACGCGCGTTATTTGTATGAATAATGGTCAAATCGTGTATGATGGAAATCCTAAAACGGTTATCGCGAACATGTGGGAAGTAGAAAAATTCCGTCCATTTATTCCGCAAATTCCAAGATTGTTTTTAGAATGGAATGCGGAAGATATTCCGTTTACAGTGCGAGAAGCGCAAATGAAACTGAATCATTTTTCAGCGATATCATATGTGAATGAGCCAATAGCACAAAGTGAAAAGCGAGAAGTCATTTTAAGTGCAGAGCATATTTCGTTCCAATATGAAAAAAATAGTCCACTTATTTTACGAGACTTAACCGTATCGATTGAAAAAGGAAAATGGGTAGCTCTCGTTGGAAAAAATGGTACAGGTAAGTCTACACTGTTAACGATTTTAGCTGGATTACAAAAAGCGAGAAGAGGGAAAGTAAAGTGGAATGGGAAAGTGATACATAAAATTGATTCGAAAGAACGATTTAAAAGGATCGGGTATGTATCGCAGCATCCGTATTATCATTTTACATTTGATACAGTGTGGGAAGAAGTGTATGAACGTGCACGAGAGTTATACGGAAAACAAGGAAAAGAAATAGCAGAAGATATGTTGAAGAAGTTTTGGTTGTATTCGCTTAAAGAACGCCATCCGCATGATTGTAGCGGGGGAGAGCAACAACTACTTGCGTTATGTACAACGTTATTATCAAAGCCGACTTTATTGTTACTTGATGAACCGACAAAGGGATTAGATCCGTGGAAAAAAGAAAGAGTAGGAGAGCTATTTAGAAAGCTGCAAAAAGAAGGTACAACAATTGTAATGGCAACGCATGATATTGAGTTTGCAGCGAAATACGTTGATCAATGTATGATGTTATTTGACGGAGCAGTCATTATGAATGACACACCGAAAGAATTTTTTAGTGGCAACTTCTTTTATACAACCTCTATTAATCGATTTATTCGAAAAGAGTTACCATATGCATTAACGTGGGAGGATGTGTACGAAGCGTGTCCAAACGATATGTTGCATTCATAATATGTATTTTTGCAGTAATAATAGGCACACTACTCTTTACTACACTTATCATGGATGGTTATTACATGTTAAGTAGTTTGTTTTTATTAGTTGTTATTATGTTGCCGTTTTATATCCGTTTTGAAAGGAAGGCGTTTGTTTCACGTGAAATTGTTCTCGTTGCTGTGTTAGCGGCAATTGCAGCAGTTAGCCGTGTACCATTTTCTATTTTACCAAGTGTACAACCGACTTCTTTTGTCATTATCGTTTCTGCAATCGTGTTTGGAAGCGAAACTGGTTTTATGATCGGTGCAACAGCAGCTATCGTATCTAACATCTTTTTAGGGCAAGGTCCGTGGACGCCGTGGCAAATGTTTTCATGGGGCATGATCGGGTTTATAGCTGGATTACTTCGTAATACATTTTTAATGAAAAAGCTATGGGGAAGGCTTCTATACGGATTGTTTGTTGGATTTTTATTTGGCTGGATTATGAACTTATGGGGGCTTCTCGGTTTCATACGTGAGGCAACGTGGGAAGCAGTCGTTTCGTATTATATTGCAAGTTTTTATTTCGATTTGAGTCATGCAATTTCGAATGTTATTTTCTTACTACTATTTAGTACGTCTTGGATTACGATTCTTACGAGATTTAAAAAGAAATACGGCATATTAGATAAGCATAACATGGCATAGAAAAGCATACTCATATAAGGTAGGGTCGCGACTTACATATTCGTTTGCCTCTTTCATGCTTCTTACACATTGTAAGGAGCATTTTTTATTGTCAAAAAATAGTCCAATATATATACGTTACTATATAAAATTATTTGTATAATAGTAGGTGAGAACTGCTTTCAAAAGGGAGGTGTATAGTTAATGAAGTTAGTTATTCCGAAGCAACACGGTGCATGGGCCATGCTCGTTATACCATTTCTATTAAGTGTCATGCTTGGGAAACCTACTATGTATCATATTCCATTGTTTTTAGCTTGGTTCTTTATCTATTTAGCTACGTATCCATTTCTTACGTACATAAAGCAAAAACGAAAAAAAGAGTACTTACATGCTGCAATTGTATATTTTATCATCGCGTTCGTATTTGGAATGATTTCTCTATTATATGAATGGCGCATTCTTTTATTCGTAGTATTCATGATTCCATTATTTATTGTAAATATGTATTACGCTCGTCAAAAAAATGAAAGAGCGTTACTAAATGACATTAGTGCGATTATTGTTTTCTGTATTGGTGGTTTAGTTAGTTATTATTTTTCAATGAAACTTATAGATAAAACAGCATTATTTATTGCGCTTATTTCATTTTTATATTTTTTAGGAAGTACATTTTATGTAAAAACGATGATTCGCGAGAAAAATAACCCGAAGTATCGTCTTATATCATGGGGGTATCATATTGTATTAACAGTCATTGTCTTTGCTATCAATCCGTGGTGTTCTCTTATTTTTATACCGAGTGTCATCCGAGCAATTATGTTATATGGCAAAAAAATTTCTATTATAAAAGTAGGGGTTTTAGAAATTGCTAATTCTGTATATTTTTTAATTATAACGGTAATAATTATGAAGTATGCCATTTGAAAAAACTTCCCACCTTATGATGGGAAGTTTTTTCAATCTTGTTCTAAAATATGAACCGTGTAATCACAGCGTTGAATAGCTTGTTCGATCGCATAAAGTGATTGTTCAATACGAGCGCGATTAAAATCTTTTTCAACAGTCTGTAGCGCTTCTTCTAAACAATGTTTTGCTTCTTGTAATGATTGAAAAGAATTTTGGACATATCCGCGAGCATTTTCGTGCATTTCATAATCCTCCTTGCATATTCATATATGTATAGTATGAACAGTAAGGAACAAAATATAATTTGTTATATTTGTTTGACAATTAGAATGAAATTACGTATAGTAAGAATTAAGTGAATATTTTCTTATCCAGAGAGGTGGAGGGACTGGCCCGATGAAACCCAGCAACCGCGATGCAGGTGCTAATTCCAGCAGAACATATTTGTTCTGGGAGATAAGACGAAGATATATACGTAACTTCTTCTTATCGGAGAGGTTTTTTTGTTGCAAAAAAACCGATTACGAAAATTTATATTAAGAAGAAAGGGGTTGCGAAGTACTGTGACACTCGAAAAATACGTAAAACTGCGTAGTACAGTTTATGAATATATGATAGAGCAAGATAAGCCAATATCATTGTTAGATATTCAAGAACATATCGTTTCGCATCATGAAGGAAAATTCACGAAAAAGATGTTACATCAATTTTATTTATCAAGACTATTAGATGAACTGAAACTGGATGGGAAAATTACATTAGCTGATGAATATCTCTATACTGAAAAAGGGGTATTTTATAAGGCGGGAAAAGGGAGCTAAGCTCTCTTTTTTTTGGAGTATGTAGCGTAAAAGACTGCTTAAGCAGCCTGATACAAGGGAATGGTGTTGAGTGTGTAGTGTCAAAGATTGAATGTGCCTGAAAGAGGCACTTCATATCGGCTGCAAATGAAAAGAGACACCTCCGCCGAATAGGTGTCAGTCGTTTTGTCATATAGACTTGCTATTTGACAGTTATTAGAATAACATGCAGGGTTTTGGAAGTCAAAAGGGAATTAAAGGAAGAGGTGTTGTTATGTACGCTTACTTACTAAATGATATAACGAAATGGATTCCTAAGTACATTATGGATAAAGGTTATGAATATTATGAAGAAGGACATGTAGAAGATGTTGAAATACAAGAAAAGAAAATATTTGCTTTTGTTACTGGAAATGCAGGAAACTATGAAGTAATGATTGATCTTGAAAATTTTACAGAAAGTAGCTGCGAGTGTCCATATGAGAATTATTGTAAGCATATGGCAGCAGTTGTTTATGATATTCAAAGTGCTGGTGAGAGTACGGTGAAAGAGAAACTGAAAGATTTAGAAAAGGAAGAGTTACTTACATTATTAAATCGTTTATTACAAAGTTCGAAAAACGTGCAAATTGTAGAGAAAATGTTAAAGAAGGGGAAACTTTAACTTATAGAGGGAGTTGTTATGTAGTGAATGTACTAATTGTATACGCTCATCCTAGTCCTTCCAGTTTTAATGCGGGGATATTAAAGCATGTGCAAAAAGGATTACAAGAAACAAATCATTCGGTTACGGTACTTGATTTATATAAGGAACAATTTAATCCCGTCCTTGTATTTAATGAGGAGAAGAAAAGACGTGATTTAGTAAATGAAGAAGAGACAGCTCGGTACAGAACGTTAGTGGAAGAAGCGGATACTCTTCTCTTCATTTATCCAATATGGTGGTGGGGGATGCCAGCTATTTTAAAAGGGTTTATTGATCGCATTTTCGTAGCTGGTTTTGCTTATAAATATGAAGGTGCCCTGCCGAAAGGCTTATTGAAAGGTAAGAAGGCATGGGTAATTAATACGTTAGACTCACCGTTATGGTACGTCGCACTACTATATCGATCAGCCGATTGGATTATAATGAAGAGAGGTATTTTACGTTTTTGCGGCATTCGCGATATAAAACGATCTGTTTTTCAATCTGTGAAAACGAGTAAACGAGAGAAGCGGGAAAAATGGTTATTACAAATAGAAGAAAAGGCTCGTACGTTATGAATGAAATGGAACGTATTATAAATTGTTGTCAGTATGATAACGAACTTTTTCGTACATATATTAATTGCTTAATCCAATTGAAGAAATGTAGTGAAACGTTTCAACAAATACAGATTCAATTAAGAAATGATTATTTAATAAGAGGAATTTGTGAAAGAGAAGTGGATGAGGTAGTAAGAGGAAGTAAAGAGTATGAAACGTATTTTCTTCCTAAAGCGTTACAGTGGAATTTCTTGAGGGAAAATCCACATCTGATTGAAAAAGTATGTGAAGATTTTTTTGCATTTGAGGCATTACAGCTTACGGATATAGAGTTGGAAGATCGTGATAAATTGCGTGGGAAATAAGTGATTTATTATATAAAAAAGCTAGTATAAAACTAGCTTTTCGTTTAAATAAATAAGAAACATAGACTAATGATAAATCCTGCATATAGTAAGTTAACAACGCAAAATCCCATAATATCACGAGCACCTAAACCAGCTATCGCTAATGCCGGTAATGCCCAGAATGGTTGAATCAAATTCGTCCAAGCATCGCCCCACGCAATTGCCATTGCTGTTTTTGCGGCAGGTACACCAAGTTCAGCGCCAGCTGGAATCATAATTGG
Organism: Bacillus sp. 01N45; assembly: GCF_056399205.1. Classification (NCBI taxonomy): domain Bacteria; kingdom Bacillati; phylum Bacillota; class Bacilli; order Caryophanales; family Bacillaceae; genus Bacillus; species Bacillus sp. 01N45. The sequence continues at coordinate 97,311 of NZ_JBFTQW010000004.1, read as the reverse complement.
TGCTTGCACAGCCCATTGACCCCCACCAGATGGAACGAAAATATTAACGATTCCAGCACTTAAAAAAGTAAAGAGCGGGAAAGTCGTTTCGTTTGAAATGCTAATAAAGTAATTCGAAATAGCCCCTCCAAGTGAAAGTCCTTCACTATTCGCTCCAATCATCATCCCCATAATTCCTGCGTAAAACGGAAATTGAAGTAAAATGCCAGAAGCACTTTTCGTAGAGTCTGAAAAAGCGCGAATATATTGAATCGGAGTACGGTGGAAAATAAGTCCAGCAATTAATAACATAAAAATAACGATGTCTAGCGTAAGGTTAAAGCCTTTCGTATAAAAATAATTGAAAATATAAATGAGACCTAACAATCCAACGCAAAGTGTAATAATGATGCTATTTTCCATTTTTTCGGCGAATGTATTGTTTCCTACTTCTTGCGCGGCAGCTTCTTCATGGAATACGCTAGGATCTACCGTTATCGTATGTTTTTCATCTGGATGCATCGCTTTATTAATGAGAGGCATCGTAACGAGAAAAATAATAACTGGTACAAGTGCGTATGGTGAGAATAACGTTTCTGTTATTGGAATCGCTTCTTTAATACTTCCAGCTGTCGTTTTAATTAACGTTTCGCCGCCTGTTGCTAACGTAAGAGGAATAGAAGCAGAAAGCCCCGCATGCCAAATGAGAAATCCAGAGTAAGAAGAGGCAATGGCTAGTCTATAGTCTAATCCTTCAAGCTGCCGTGCTACTTCTTTTGCATATAAAACAGATACAACAATACCAAATCCCCAGTTTATGTATGCCCCTAGTAAACTTACGATTGAAATGGCAATAATACCTTGTCCATTCGTTTTCGGTAGTTTTGCCGCTTTCGTTAATCCTTTTTTAATGAGAGGCGCGTTTGCTAAAGCAGATCCTGTCACGAGTACAAGTGCCATTTGCATAGAAAAGGCGAGTAGTCCCCAAATGCCATTACCCCAGTGATTAATCATTTCCACAGGTGTTTGGTGAGTCGCAAACATGCCGAAGAAAATAACGAAAACAGTTAATAAACATGATAAAATAAACGGCTCTGGCAAGAAACGTTGCACTAAGGCGACGCAACCATTTGTAAAAGAACGAAACAAAATAGATCAACCTCCTTATGTATATGTATATGTATTACAATTATTCGAGGTTGATTCGTTCATAACCTTTTAGAATTAGAAAATTCTGATATTTTTGGAGGGATTGAAATATTGTCAAGAAGAGTAGTACCACCATCACCCTGACAGAAAAAGTTGCTTTTCCTCAATATGAAATATTGCATATAAAAATGAATTGATGCAAATGCAAAAGCTTATTATAATGAAAGCATAAATATACAACGCATCTTAATACAGCAAAGAGGAGGAAGTAATATGGAAATCGCAATGGCAGTTTTAAAATTTTTAGGTGGAGTAATTCCTTTAGTTCAAGAACTTTTAAAAGCGTTTATGTAAGGTTATTAGTTAGCTATCATATATCAATCATTATTATATCTTACTAAAAAAGAACGGGGTGATTTTTCTGAATAATAAGAAAAGTACCAAGAGAAGAAAGTTCCTTGCATGTTTATTAGTTAGTTTATGCACTCTTAATTATTCATCTATTTCTTTCGCAGAAACACAAGCCGGTAATGCAACTGATATAACTAAAAATGCTAGTAGTATTGATACTGGTATAGGAAATCTTAAATACAATAATCAAGAGGTTTTAGCTGTAAATGGTGATAAAGTAGAGAGTTTTGTTCCGAAAGAAAGTATCAATTCAAATGGTAAATTTGTAGTAGTGGAACGCGAGAAAAAATCACTTACAACGTCACCAGTCGATATTTCGATTATTGATTCTGTAGTAAATCGTACGTATCCAGGAGCTGTACAACTTGCCAATAAAGCATTTGCAGACAATCAACCGAGTTTATTAGTGGCTAAGAGAAAGCCTTTGAATATTAGTATAGACTTACCTGGTATGAGAAAAGAAAATACAATCACTGTTCAAAATCCGACATATGGTAATGTGGCTGGAGCAGTAGACGATTTAGTATCTACTTGGAATGAAAAGTATTCTACAACACATACGTTACCTGCAAGAATGCAATATACAGAATCTATGGTTTATAGTAAATCACAAATCGCAAGTGCTCTTAATGTTAACGCTAAATATCTTGATAACAGTCTAAATATTGACTTTAATGCGGTAGCAAATGGAGAAAAGAAAGTGATGGTGGCCGCATATAAACAAATATTTTATACTGTAAGTGCTGAACTACCAAACAATCCATCTGATCTCTTTGATAATAGTGTTACTTTTGGTGAGTTAACTCGTAAAGGAGTAAGTAATGCGGCTCCACCTGTTATGGTTTCAAATGTAGCTTATGGTAGAACGGTTTATGTAAAATTAGAAACCACATCTAAGAGTAAAGATGTACAAGCTGCTTTTAAAGCTTTACTTAAGAATAACAGCGTCGAAACGAGTGGACAGTATAAAGATATTTTTGAAGAAAGTACCTTTACTGCTGTCGTATTAGGCGGAGATGCGAAAGAGCATAACAAGGTTGTTACAAAAGATTTCAATGAAATCCGAAATATCATTAAAGATAATGCTGAATTAAGTYTTAAAAATCCAGCATAYCCAATTTCATATACAAGCACTTTCTTAAAAGATAATGCAACTGCTGCTGTTCATAACAATACAGATTATATYGAGACGACAACTACAGAATATTCAAGTGCTAAAATGACACTTGATCATTACGGTGCTTACGTTGCTCAATTTGATGTATCTTGGGATGAATTCACATTTGATCAAAATGGGAAAGAAGTATTAACACATAAAACATGGGAAGGTAGTGGCAAAGACAAAACGGCTCATTACTCTACAGTTATCCCTCTTCCACCAAATTCAAAAAATATAAAAATTGTAGCAAGAGAATGTACAGGTCTTGCATGGGAATGGTGGAGAACAATTATTAATGAACAAAACGTTCCGTTAACAAATGAAATAAAGGTTTCAATTGGAGGAACAACATTATATCCAACTGCTACTATTAGTCATTAGGTTGGAGTAAAGCGCCCTGGTTATAGGGCGCTTTTTTACTTGTTTGAAAGAATATCGGTGTTTTTAGATGTATCATAATCAATTCGCAAATCTTGTAATCATATTTTTTTATGGCTGTATCAATGTTATTAATGATTGCATTTCCCATTATTAAATCCCCATAAATGTAGCCTATCTTAGGTTGATAGTGATGCATGGTGCCTCAATGTATATAAATGCATTTTGTCGAAATTATTAAAAAGGGGAATTTTTCTATTTGAAGAACTAATAATTGATTGTCAATATGTATTAGAAATCTCAATCTAAACTAAAGGAGAACAAAATGGGACAAAACAATAAGGGCTTTTCTGAAACAGGATTGCGCAAAATGCGCAATATATTGGCGCGGCATGTTGATTCTGGAAAGATTCCTGGGCTCGTCGCCTTAGTCAGCCGAAACGGCGAGACGTATGTCGAAGCGCTTGGAACAATGAGGCATGATGGTGGTGCACCAATGCGTCGGGACACGATTTTTCGATTGGCGTCCACTAGCAAGCCAATCGCAGTTTCACCAGTAATGGTTCTGCTCGATGAGTGCAAACTGCATTTAGACGACCCAGTAGACAAATGGCTACCGGAACTCGCCGACCGACAAGTGTTGAAACAGCCCGATGGCCCGCTAGAAGAGACCGTCCCAGCACGACGTCCTATCACTGTACGAGACTTGTTGACCTCCACATTCGGGCTCGGAGTGGATCTCACGTTGATGGGTTCTCCAATCATGAACGCGTTCTTCGAGAGTGGGATATTCGACACGCCAGGTCAGGATATGCCCGATCCAGATGAGTTTATGCGTCGCCTAGGTGCACTTCCGCTAAGCTATCAGCCCGGAGAGCGGTGGCAGTATCATATCAGTATAGAAGTAATCGGCGTTCTTGTTGCCAGGGTCACGGGTCAGACGTTCGAGTCGTTCTTGCGCGAACGCATATTCGATCCGCTAGGAATGAAGGACACTGGATTCTACGTACCTCAGCTCAAGATTGATCGGCTTCCACCAGCCTTCAACCCCAATCCGCAGACAGGTGAATTCATCGTTTGGGATGAGGGGGCGGGTGGACGTTACAGCAAACCTCCAGCATTCCAAGCAGGCGGTGGTGGACTGCTTGGAACCGTCGACGATTATCACGCGTATTTGCAGATGCTTTTGAATAAAGGGGTGCAYGGTACTAAACGGATCTTGTCTAGGCCCGCAGTCCAGCTGATGACCACCAACCGTCTTACTCCGGAACAACAAGTATACCGAGACGATTTGGCCAAAAATAACGTCCATTTGTCGTTCGGACAAGGGATCCAAGGTGGCTGGGGCTTTGGGATGGCGGTGCGTACCTATCTTGGAGACTACGCGTCTATTGGTCAATTCGGCTGGGATGGTGGAACCGGTACTTCAGCTTACGCTGATCCAGATAAACAGTTTATTGGAATTCTGTTCACCCAGGTTGGGATGTCCACTCCGGCCCCATCGCATCTTATCCAAGACTTCTGGACCACGACCTATCAAGCGATCGAAGACTAGGGTATCGTTTAAAGGAAAACGCCAAGACGGATAGATAATCATAGGCTTGATGGCCACGATCAACACCATGGTTAAAAGTTAGGATAGGACCGTGTTGGAAGTACTGCGGTAATAGTTGGGCATTATTAATAATAGCACAACAAAAAATCCCCTTGGATGCAAGAGGATTTTTTTATTGGGAATAGTAAGGACGAGAGGAGGTGCATTACATATGGGAAAAGGTAGAAGTAATAATGCTGGTAAAAAGCAACCGAATTTCGATGATTCATCTAATTTCGCTAAACAAAGCCAACCGACAGAAAAGAAGAAGAAGTAAAAAAAGGATCTCTCTTGATAAAGAGAGATCCTTTTTTAATATATTGACGTTTCGGCACAACATATCGATTGCTCAACCAAATAGTCATTATAGTCATTCAGGCAAGGCTTAAACTCCTTCGAATGGAAGTTAATTTAATATTATTGCCCTGCTTTTTATAATGCTTCTTCACGTTTACCTTATTTAAAAAGCCAATAAAAAAAAGACACGTTTCCTAAATAAACGAGCTCTTAATGGAGTATTATCTTTATTTTGAGCATTTAATAAAATTCTCCAATTTATATTTTACTCTAATAGTCTATGAAATTTAATTAATTAAATGTAAAATTTATATAGTAAGTTATAAAAATTTATGAAGAACTTTAAATATATTATTCTACAATTAGGCCAAATTATAGAGTGCAAGTTCTACTAGGCTTAAAACTATTGAGAAACATGAGGAGAGGATTACATTGACTATTTATGAGCAATTTATAGAGGCTCTTAAAGAAAAGATAGGCGATACTGTAACATCTGCAGAGATAAAGGACAGATTAATAACAAAATTTAATACAAAACCGGGGAGTATTAATCCTGCTGATTATTGTTATAACCGTTATAACAAAGGGAGAGCTGTTAATAAAAATCTGTTTATATATATAAATAAAAAAACTTTTAGATATGTAGGTGAAAATTATCCTTATACAGGATTAGTTTTTCACAAACCTAAAGGGACAGATTGTGAATCTGTTGTAGGTGAGTGGGATAATGGGAAACTTCTTGTCTATGGGGATAAGGATAAAATAGGAATCTCACAAATTAAAAAGTTATATGAGGCATATTTTGAAATGTTACGATTTGAAATGAATGTTCTTGGTTGTAAGGCGACTGAATTAAGGCATCTTATAGGTCGTCTAGGTGAATCTTTTTGTGTTCTTTATACGAATGGTGAGCTATCCAAAGTGACGAATCAGCATGGATATGATGTCATTAAAGATGGACGAAGAATAAGTGTTAAAACAACTGCCCAAGAAAAAGGGTTTATCACGATCAATCAAAACACATTTGACCAATTTGATGACTTCTTTGTAGTTCAGTATAAAGATGATGAGTTGAAAGTATTATTTTATGGGCCAAAGGAAGAACTTTCGGCGCTTAGACCATATGGGAATAATTATGAGGTCGATATAAATTCTTTTCTTATAGTTTTTTAGCAGAAGCAAGCAGCTCCAACGATGATTAATAAAATAAACAATACAACTAATAAAGTAAAACCTTCAGCAAAATCGCAACTACCACCAAATCCCATAATAGTTCCTCCTTTAATAAGAGGGAACAACAGGGGTATGCTCATGTAATTACATTCTAAAAAAAAACATATTTGGAGCCACTTGGCGTTCTTATCATTAATTTTAACTTTTTGTTCAGGAATACAAGCTCTAGCATTTTGGACAATCCGTTTAGATTTCGATATTTCTTGGTGGATTCCTAATTTATATTTATTAGTTTACCCATGCTTCTTTTTAAAAAGTGTTTGGAGAGAGTGTGGACGGTATGACAGTAGCATGAGAAAAGAAAGAAAAGAAAGAAAAGAATTCATTTAATAAAAGAAAGACAGGGGCTTTAAGCACATTCGAATTCTAGATCAGTTTTTTCGCTAGCCTTACAGCAGAAGTTAAAACAGAAGCTAAACAATTTTTGAAATGAAAATAGCCGATGTTTCCTTAACATAGGAAACATCGGCTTGTATTATTTATATTGAGTTAGTTTACGTTTCTGGAATAATTGTAATAGCGACGGTCCGAACAGGAGCCTCTTTTTCGTCACCTTTACTTTGGGTATGGTAGTATTTATTCATTAATTCATTAAGTTCGTTTTGAAAGTTCATAAAGTGTTCTTCATCTAGCTTTAATTCCACTACAGAAAAAGTAGCATTATCTTCTTGACTGTTTTGTTCCTCTAATTTTTTAAGGTAACTTTGATATTGTGTCATAAGTGATAATTGGTAATAGGAAATGTAATTTAACTTTTCCTCATCACATAATCCTTTCCACTCACTTCCTTCAATTTTTGCATCTTCTTCATTGATTGCGTAATATTTTTCAGAAACAGATTTTACCTTTTTTTCGTTAATTACATGGACGATATCAGAATCAACCATAGTTTGTAGATGTCTATATAGAGTTGCTTGTGGTACATTTTTAATGATTTTTACCATTTCTAATGGTGTTAGTCCATCTTCTTTATTTCTCATTAATACTTGGCAAATTTTCATTCTTACTGGATGCATTAAGATTTCAACTTTATTACTCACTATATATCACCTTATTCATTATTTATTCTCATTATAAATAATGAGAATAATGTTTGCAATGCATCTGCTCTTGATTTATCATTATTATTATCAATAATGATAATGAGTTTAGGAAGGAATGATAAAAATGCAACTACATTATGGATGGAATGATCTTAAAGACATGGATATTATGGCGTTTCTCCCAATCATATTGCCAGTTATTGCAGTCGGGGTACTTTTAGTTTTCATTGCACTAATTGATTTATACCGACATAGAAAAACAAGAAAAAATGTACTTGTATGGGCGCTAATTATTCTTTTTGTTAACGTATTGGGACCTATTCTATACTTTGTTATAGGGAGAAAGGACAGTGAGAAATTATGAAATTAGAGATTAGAAATGTAACAAAATCATTTAAAGGGAAAATTGCTGTCAATACTTTCTCAATGGAACTGCAATCAGGGGAATGTGTAGGGTTAATCGGACCAAATGGAGCAGGGAAATCTACATTAATAAAAGTGATTTCGGATATTATTAATCCAGATGTGGGTGAAGTGTTATTGAATGGGATAAAAATATCAAAAATGAAAAGGGAAATTGGCTACTTACCGCAATACCCTAATTTTTTTCATTGGATGACAGCGCGAGAAACCCTTATGTTTATGGGGCAACTTTCAGGGATGAAAAAAGAAGCATTGTCAAAGTCGATACCAAAAATTTTGGAGAAAGTTGGATTAAGTGGGGAAGAAGATTCGAAGGTGAGTACCTTTTCTGGTGGAATGAAACAAAGACTCGGTATTGCACAAGCATTACTGCATAAACCGGCGCTTATTGTCATGGATGAGCCAGTATCCGCATTAGATCCAATAGGTAGAAGGGAAGTATTAAATCTCATTGAAGAAATAAAAAAAGATACGACTATTTTATTATCAACCCATATATTGAGTGATGCAGAAGAAATCTGTGAACGATTTGTCATGATTAAAGATGGAACAAAGATAGAAGATACAACAATTACTGAGCTTTTACACCGTAATAGCGAAAATAAATTAATCATTGAAATTACAGCTAAAGATCGAGAGTGGATTGACGTTGTAAAAAATTTGCCTTATGTGAAGGATGTAGAAGTGATTGGACTTAAAGTCAAAGTGAAGGTTGAAAGTATCAAAATAAATAAAAATATGTTACTGCAAAATGCACTCGAACATAAAGTGGACATCGTTAAGTTTGAAATAAACAACGATACTTTAGAAGAAATTTTCTTGAAATTGGTGGTGCAAAAATGAATAACTCAATGATATTGATAAAAAAAGAATGTGTTCAAATGTTACGTGATTTTAAGATCATTTGGCTACCAATTGTTTTTATATTTTTAGGGGCAACACAGCCAATAGTAACGCATTACTTACCATCCATTTTAGGAGCATTAGGTGGAGGGCAGGGAATTACCATCGATCCAAGTATGACATCACAAAAAGGAGGCGAAGTATTAGCGAGTACTTTGGGGTCTCAGTTTGATCAGCTCGGACTTATGATTCTAGTGATTTCTATGATGGGTGCTATTCAAACAGATAAAGCTAACGGTATGTTGGCCTTTATTTTAACGAGACCTGTTACGGTTACTTCATATATAGTGGGGAAAATAGTATCAAATTATGTAATAGTAGCGCTTAGTGTAATGATTGGATACTTTACCTCTTATCTATATACAAACTATCTTTTTACTGTTGTTCCGTTTTCGCACATGATTACTGGATTACTATTTTATTTAATTTGGGTTCTTTTTATCGTATCTTTCACAACAATGATAAGTGCTATTTTTCACAGTCAAGGTATTATTGCACTAATTTCAATTGTTGTTCTTTTAGCTTGTAGAATAATCGTCGGTTTGAGTCCAATAATAGATCAAGTTAATCCAGCCAGTATGAGTAAACACGCAATGGAAACGTTAGTCACAGGGGGAGTGAATGCAACTGCAATGGTCAATGTACTACTAACGATTATTTGGATCTTATTGACACTCTTCGTGACAAATTATTGGATTGCTAATAAAAAATTCACGTATGAATAAGAAAAGAATAATCGTGATGAGGGGATTTATTAAAATAAATACCCCAATAAGAAGAAGCTTCCACTACTGTGGAAGCTTCTCTAAATGATGTGCAATATCAATATACATATTTGAGTAGACTGAATGTATTTCATTACTTGGCGTAGCGTTAGAAGAGAAGTGGACAATGACCATATTTGCTTTCGGATCGATGTAAAGTGTTTGTCCGTAACTACCTAACACTTCAAAAGCACCTTGTTCATTGTGCGGAATCCACCATTGATTATGATAAGAAATGGAAGCTCCAGGGCCAACTGCAAGTTCACCTTCTTGGACATTTTTTATATCTTTAGTAATAGAAGAAGGGAGAATTTGTTTTCCATTATATTCCCCGTTGTTTAATAGTAATTGCCCGAATCTAGCCATATCTCTAGCAGTTGCATTTAAACCAGCGCTAGCTTGTTCAACTTTTGTTTCATCGGTGACATAATAAGCATTTTCTTCCATACCAATTTGAGACCATATGCGTTCGCTAACATTTTCAGCTAATGATTTACCCGTGATAGTTCGAATAACCCAAGCGAGTGTTTCGGCTGATCCGTTATCGTAAGAAAAATCGGAACCAGGCGTTGCAGTTTCTTCTGCTTCTCGTAACATATCATAAATTTTCATCGGACCGTCGTAGTTTTTACCTCTAGGTAAAATATTGCTCGCTAAATATAGTTGTGCATCTTGATTTTCTAACGCTGGATGTTCGTATCCGTGAGTAGGGTATTCTACAGAAACTTGCATGTCCATTAATTGCTGAAGTGTGGCATTACCGAACGGTGTATTTTTTAATTCTTTTATATATGCGTCAGCTGTTTTTTCTAAGTCAATACGATTTTCTTCAGCGAGAGATTGTATAATTGCACCGGTAAAAACCTTTGCTAATGACGCCATGCCATGAGGTTCACTCTCGTTATACCCGTTGAAATATCGTTCATAAACAAGTTGTCCATTGTGTACAACGACAAAAGCATCCGTTTTGTTATCGTCTAAAAGTTTTTTTAGAGGAGTTGTATTTCCAAATCTACGCTCTACAGCAAAATCGTCTAAGTTTTGTGATGCGGTAGAGAAGTGGGAAACGTGATCCGGGTTATTATTTACCTCGTTAATTAAAGTGAATTCTTTCATATGTGTGTACGACCAACGTAAGTAAGGATCATCTAACCAATTTTTTTTCGTCACGTTATTTTTTGATGGGATTGTTTTATTATGTTTGAAGTATGTAAAACCGAGCCCTGTAATTACAAATATGAATGTGATTATGAGTAAGAGTAGGGGAGATTTTTTAAGTTTCATATCGGTCCCTCCTTTTTTATTTCTATTATAAGTATACGCTTCTATTAAAAGAAATACAAAATAAGGAAAGTAAACGGGGAAGTTTACTTTCCTTATTCATGTTAAGCGGAAACTTTTCCATCTGTATGTTGTTTCTTGAATTTTTGTTTTCGTCCGTGTAATCCATAATATAGAAGTAAAGTGAAGGCAACGATAATAGCTGCGATAAAATACATATTATGGTAACTGGATTTCGCTGCGACGATACCTAAAATGAAAGAACCAAAGCCAATACCACTATCAAAGAATGAGAAGTAAGTAGCTGTCGCAGAACCACGTCGGTGGTTTGGAGCGGCAGAAATCGCAATCGTTTGGAAGCTAGGAATTAATGTCCCGTAGCCTAAACCGATTAGCATACCTGCGCCAAGGAACCAAAATGAAGTTTGTGCTTGGCTTAAAATAAACATCCCAATTGTGAAAATAATGATAGCAGGGTAAACAAGTACATTTTCACCGAAGCGATCAAAAATCTTTCCTGTAAATGGACGAGAAATTACAACAACAAGTGCGTATACAATAAAGAAGTAACTAGCAACTTCTCCTAAACCGATCTCTTTCGCATAAATAGGAATAAAGGATAAAATGCCACTATAAGAAAAGGCTAAAACAAATCCTGTCAGAGCGATCGGAATAGAGGATGGTTCAATTAAGTCCTTCCATTTCATTTTTTCTCGTTTTTGTTTGTTCACTGGTGCTTCATGCGGAATATTTACAAGTAGTCCTAATAAAAATGCAAGCAATGAAAATACGGAACAAACGATAAATAGTACAGTAAATGAAAAATGAGAAATAATTGTTAAACCTAAAAAAGGACCAATTACCATCGGCAGACTCATGAATACGCCGAAATAGGCAAGTGCTTCGCCTCGTCTATGAGCTGGCGCAACATCTGTGACAATCGTACCAGTTGCTGTCGTTGCCATACCGAACCCAATACCATGTAAGAAGCGAAGGGCAAGTAATAAAAATAAACTTTGCGCACCGAAATACATAACAGTAGCAGCTAAAAATAATGAAAGTGAAATAAATAATATTTTCTTTCTTCCTAAATCATCGAGCCATTTACCTGTAAATGGTCTACATAAAACAGATGAAATAAGAAAAACAGTTGCAACTAAACCAATTTCCTCAGGTTTTCCTTTTAGGCCGTCTATTACATAGACAGGCAGAGTAGTCATAAGCATGTAAAATGTTAAGAAGAGAAATAGACTACTAAAACAAGTTCCGAGGAAATCCTTCGTCCAAAGTTTCTCACTTTGCATCGTCATCCCTCCAATTTAATCTAAATTTTTAATAATTTGTTGTAACACTTCAAATGCTTGATGTAAATCATCTTCGTTAATATCTTCTAGTGTTTTTTCTTCGAAAGTATCAACTTCTTCTTGCCATACCGGAATCATTTTTATCGCTGTCTCTGATAAAGAAATGAGCTTCTCACGACGATCTTTTCCTTCTGTACGAATAATCCAGCCCATCGTTTCCATACGTGTTAACGTACGAGTCATCGTTGGTGATTCAACATTTAAGTACTGGCACAATTCTGTTTGCGTACAAGAACCGGTTTGATTAATGCGGAAAATAACAGCCCATTGCGCACTGAATAGCCCAGTTGGAGATACGCGTTCATTAAATTTCTTTGTGAATTTTCGAGAAGTCTGGCTGACAATGTGAAAAAAATGTTGTTTTTCGTCCATGTATTTTGATCCTTTCAAATTAGTTACCTAGCTAACTATATACTTTTTCATTATAATTGTCTAGTAATAGACATGTTGATTTATGTAAAAATTTCGTATAGGTTTTATGTTGCGAACGTATATTCTGCATGCTATTCTTTAAGTAAGTAAAGAATTTTCTTTCTATTAAAAAGAATGGGGGAACTTGTGATGATTAAGCCTGCAACAATGGAGTTTGTTTCACTATCGAACGGAGAAACGATTGCGTATCAGGAAGTTGGAAGGCAAAATGCAGAAATTCTTGTACTCATTCACGGAAACATGACATCGTCACAACATTGGGATTTAGTAATTGAAAAGCTGCAAGACCGATACCATATTTACGCTCTTGATTTAAGAGGATTTGGACAATCAACATATAATCAATCGATAGATTCATTACAAGACTTTGCAAGAGATGTAAAACTATTTATTGATCAATTAAAACTAGAGAAATTTTCATTAATGGGCTGGTCAATGGGTGGTGGTGTTGCGATGCAATTTACAGCGAATCATCCAACTTTTGTTGAAAAGTTAATTTTAGTAGAATCAGTAGGCATGAAGGGATATCCAATTTTTAAAAAAGATATTAACGGGCAACCGATCGTATCAAGTTTAGTAAAGACGAAAGAAGAAATCGCGCAAGATCCCGTACAAATTGCTCCAGTGCTAGATGCGATAAAAAATATGAATAAATTATATTACCGTACAGTATGGAATCTATTAATATATACACATAATCAACCGGAACCGGATCGTTACGAAAAGTATTTAGACGATATGTTAACGCAACGTAATTTCGTAGATGTGAATTATGCACTCATTACATTTAACATTTCGGATGAACATAACGGGGTTGTAGAGGGAAATAAGCAAATTCATCATATTAAAGCTCCAACACTCGTCATACAAGGTGACAGAGATTATGTCGTACCGCAAGTAGTCGGTGAGGAATTAGCAAAACATTTGCCGAATGCAGAGTTGAAAGTGTTAGAGGATTGCGGTCATTCGCCGTTTATTGATTGTTTAGATGTATTTATAAAACATGTAGAGGATTGGTTAGAAGAGAAATAATCCCCGAAATGATAAGTATTGCATATACTATAACATTGTAGGTAAAAGGGGAGATTATCCATGCATCAGCCGTTCTTAATTGCGCATTCGCCATATAATCATCACTTATATACAAAAATAATGATAGCTCCGATGTATATGCAAGTTTCACCAGCTGTAGTTCCTTTACAAATGCAATACCCGCAGCCACCAATTGCTCATGCACAGCAATACGTGTATGAAACTGCTTTTTATAAACATCCGTATTTCAAGCAATTCCATAACAATGTGAAAGCGCAAGTATGGGAAGGATAAGAAGCTAAAGGATTCATTCTTTTAGCTTCTTTTTTATTCATAATATTCGTACACGCATTTGGAGAAACAGTTTATAATGAAAAGTGGAAAGCGTGAGAAGGAGAGGGAAAAGGATGTCGATGCGTTTTACTTTTTGGATTATGGTTGGAATTGTAGCAATCTCGGGTTTGTCACAAGGGATGCTTTTACCGGCCATTGCAATGATTTTTGAACAAGAAGGGGTAAGTTCAAGTATTAACGGTATTCATGCGACGGCATTATACATTGGGATATTAGTTATTTCACCGTTTCTTGAAAAACCGATGCAAAAGTTTGGAATGAAGCCAATTATCGTTATTGGTGGGTTTCTCGTTATTATTTCATTATTCTTTTTTACACAAACTTTTTCATTTTGGGTATGGTTTATTCTTAGATTTCTAGTTGGAGTCGGAGATCATATGCTTCATGTCGGAACACAAACATGGATTACGACAACATCAGACCCGAGTAAAATAGGGAGACAAGTATCGATATACGGTGTATTCTTCGGAATTGGTTTTGCCGTTGGTCCGTATTTAGCAAGCACTGTGCAGTACGGTCTTGCAACGCCATTTATTATATCTACTATACTTTGCTTAATAGGTTGGCTATTATTACTTCCAACGAAAAATGCATTCCCGGCGCAAGATGAAAGAGAAGTGAAGAGTGAATCATCATTTTCTCGTTATAAACAAGTTGTTGGATTAGGGTGGATTGCATTACTAGGACCACTTGCATATGGCGTACTAGAAGCAATGTTAAATAGTAACTTACCAGTATACGCGCTTCGTAAAGGATGGTCTGTATCAGATGTATCCTTCTTATTACCAGCGTTCGCAGTTGGGGGCATTATTACACAAATTCCACTCGGTATATTAAGTGATAAATACGGAAGAGATCGTATTTTAACGTGGACGTTCAGCGTAAGTACGGGCATTTTCCTACTTGCAGCAGTATTTGATCACTATTACTGGATCGTCTTTGCCTGTATGCTGTTAGCGGGTATGGTCATTGGATCATGCTTCTCACTAGGTCTTGGATTTATGACAGATTTATTACCGAGACATTTACTACCAGCAGGTAATATATTATCTGGAATCGCCTTTAGTTTAGGAAGTATTATGGGACCTGTATTAGGAGGCGTATTTATAGAAAAAATACAGTATACAAGCTTTTTTATTGCGGTTATGATTATAATGGGAATTCTCGCAATGGTATATATGGTCTACATGAAGAATCAATTCGCATCAAGAAAAATAGAAAGTAGGTTAGGGCATGACAAAACAACCTAATAAAAAGAAATTTGAAGTACTCGAAAACGAAACAATTACAGACTGCTTAGCACGTATGGAACAAGAAGGCTATGCACCGTCTCGTCGTATGGAAGAACCAATCTTTCATGAAGTGAAGAAAAACGGCAAAACAGAAGTTGAACCGTGCGGTAGAAAGATTGTCTTTGAGGGGAAATTGAAGTAATACGTTATATAAAAAGAATTTGCTTTTGGGTACAAACAAGATAAAACATAAAGTCACATAAGAAAACGCTATTGATTCCAATATCAATAGCGTTTTTATTTTTAACAAATATATAGATCAAAATGAATTTCTGCTTGAATGGAACTAACAAAATCAATAATGTTTTTTTGTAAATACATCGCGGGTGATTCGTTATTCTCCACTTGCATTACTACCATAAAAAGAAACTCTAAACTATACTTCTTCTTGAGATGTTTTAATTGCTCTGTTTTTCCTTCAAGGGATTTTAGAATAACTTGCAACTGATTATTTATATCGTATGATTCTTGATAGCCGGTGCTGAAAGTCCAATTAGTTTCTTTTCTATATAGGGTTTTGGTGGATACAAGATTCGGATTATCACGTTTTGCAACAACATCACCTTTTTTATAAGTTCTTGTAGGCTCGATACTTAGGGCGTCGGTAATTGCTTCAACAGGGAATATATTACCCGTTGCACTAAAATAAGCCATAACTTTTGTTTTATCCAGAATGGCTCCTCCTCTATTATTAAGATGTTAATCTTATTACATTATAAAAATTTATGAATGTAAATAGAATTTTTATCCTGCTATTTGTGGGCAGCAAAGCTTCTAATGGGAGAAAAGTAGGTGAGAGCCAATTTTTCATAAAAGCTCACTAGTTCCATTGTATTGAATTCCGGCGTTGAGGCATTAGTTAAAGATGGATACCTATACATTTGTAGGACAGAACAATTATACAAAAGTAGGATGCTTAAAAATATAAATATTTGTATGATAAAAACAAAATATATTTTAAAAATCAGAATGTAGAGGAGAGGGAAATATATAATGATACAAAGCATATATGAAACTCATTTACATGTAAGAAATTTAGAAAAGGCGATAGATTTCTATCAAAATAAGTTAGGCTTAACAGTAGCAAAAAACTATCGAAAAGACGAGTTGCGTTCTTTTGGATAGGCGAAAATAAAGAGCAAATGCTCGGATTATGGGAAGTACATACGAATGAAGAGTTTGAGACGAAACACTTCGCTTTTCGTGTAGATTTAGAGTTTTTAAAGATTTCTAAATTATGGCTAGAGAAGCGTGGAATAGAGGTAGTAGGGAGTCAAGGGAAAGGAAATCGAGAACCAATTGTCCAAAGGTGGATGCCAGCTGCAAGTGTATATTTTCTAGATTGTGATGGAAATAAATTAGAGTTTATTTCTATGTTACATGATGATCCAGATGAATTAGAATATGCAACGTATTTAAGTGAATGGGATGCGGAGCATCAAGAAAAATAAAGTTTAAACAGTAGGAGTTATATAGTTTTGGATTATATTAAATAGATAGAGACAAATAAAATCCCTCAAGAAAAAGCACGTTCTTGAAGGATTTTTTATGCTTTATATATTTTATATTGCTTGTAACTTATTAATTGAATTTATTTTTAGATATTTCAGCGCGTTGAATATAACCATCAGAGAAGCTGAAATAAAGAGAATAGCTTCCTCGATTATATATAAAGCCTTCACTAGTCATATCCTCTCCGATTCCATCTGGCTCACCAAACCACTCTTTTAATTCATTAATAGTGATATCCATTTTCACTGAAATATATCTAGCGTCCGAAGGGTACATGTCAATATTATAATCGCCGTATACCGCTATATTAGGTGCATCACATTCTGTACATGATGCTTGCTTCCAAACATCAGGCGCTCCAAATTCTTTTTTCACTTCAGATATATCTTTACCTAGTGCATCTAATTTAAATGGACCAAACGTCCCATTCTGTAAAGCTGTTGTTAACATTTGTTTCATTTCTTCTTTTGTATTGATGTTGAAATTATAAGATCGGTTCTTGGCTATTGCATTATAGAAAAATTGTGCATATTGCTCACGCTTCACAATCATGTTGCCATTAAAATTACCTGATTCGTCACCTTGTGCTATACGGTTACTACGCACTGCATTTACAGATTCATAGGCCCAATGACCTTTTGGTACATCTTTAAAGCTCCCTTGTCCTTTTGATTCTAAATGAAATGCTTTTTGTAACACTACTGCCATTTCATATCGAGTTAATACATCATCTGGACGAAATGTACCTGATCCATCACCTGTCATAATTCCAGCTTGCGCAATGGCTTTAATATCCTTTTCAAACATATGATTTGTAATGTCACTAAACATATTCGCCTGTTTATCATCTGCTATTAAACCTAAATGTCGATTGACTAAAGAAGCTACCTGTCCTCTAGTAACATTGTCCCCAAAACCAAATTTCCCATTTCCGTATCCTTTATAAATTCCTGCTGACGCTAAGTAATCGATAGCATCTTTTGACCAGTGGTCCTTTGGTACATCTGTAAATACAACGTTCGCATTGCTAGCTACCTTATAGCTATTTTCATTACCGTTTGTTTTCGTAGTTGTTTCTGCATTTACTGTACCTACCATCGTTGTAGTTGCTAATGCTGCAGTGATTATGAAACCGAAAAATTTTTTAGCTTTGCTTGTTTTCTTGCCCATTTGCGCAAGCCTCCCCAGTTTAATTTAACTTTATTAAATATACGTATTACACATTTAATATAACTAAATGCATGCATCGTAATTATAACATGTAAATTATAATTATTTGTCATTTATTTCCGCAATATGGATAAATTTTTGATAATATAACTGAAAATGTAATATTTGGATAATGGATATTCAGCTCTATTTAATAATGGTATATACAGTAAAACATTCTGCTTTCCAATCTGTAATAGAAAACAGAACGTATATTTGGTATAATCGAAACATACTATATGAAACGATGTACATGAGTTTGACATTTACGTAATAAGGTAAGTACTACATAATAATAACTACGCTATAGAATTCAGTTCATGTTATACAAATCAATCGTTAGAAAGGAAAAGAAGTAATGAATCAAATTTCATTTGAAGATTTATTTGAAGAAGAAAACAAACCAGAAAAGGTGGAGGTAGCTGATATACCAGTACCTTTATCGCCATTGCAAAAAGATATATTGGAATTAGTGGATTCTGAAGAAATAAGTACACTTGAGCTATGTGAACAATTAATACGATCCGGCAAAATATCAGATGAAAGATTCACAACGAATAAGCCGAAAGCATATGGACAAGTATGCTTAGTATTAGAAGATTTTGTTAAAGAAGGAAAGCTTATTTTTGTCAAAAGCGATGAGAAAAGAGATAGGGTTTATAAGTTAAAAGAAGAAGTTTCTAACATATAAGTTGTCCAGAGGTAAATGAATGTTTTCTAAGAAGAGAGTTCAGTAGTCAAAGAAAAAGGTGGTATCAATCAAGAAAGATTGATACCACCTTTTTCTTTTTTAACATCTTACATACTTACGTTTGAAACCAAGTCTGCCTCTATCAAGTTCTTTCTGAATACTTTCGGAAGCATTTAGCAAACTGCTTTTTTTATTATCACGTTTTACTTCAACTATACCAACTTCTTTTGCAATCTCGACTGCCTTTTCGTGTAGTGGCACATATGAAATTGCTACAGTGTTTAGAAAATTATTCATAGCGGATTTTGTTCGTTCTGGTGAATCATGGATCGTATTTTTTACCATTTCAAGCATAGTGGAAATTTTGCTTTCAGAAAACTCATTGTCTTTGCGATTTCCTAAAAGCCAGCAGTAGCAACTCCAGCCCGCTGACATTCGTAGCTCGTCTCCACTTGCAATCCATTTATCAGCAACATCTTGTGCAATATTTGATTCTGATAAAGTTACTGCCACCACATAATCGGACAACATATAAAAATATGCTCCGTCTATCCAGCGATCAAAATCAGACTCACTCATAGCTTTCGGGTCTGCAATAATGCCTGCAAAATACATAGCATCGTAGTTGCCTGTCGCATACAGTTCTTCAGCTAACTCTTGGTTTAATTTTATTTTTTTAGCGATTGGTTTCATAGCGCCTGTAGCTACGCCGAAAACTGGCTCGTGCGCACCGTTAGATATGTATATTTTTTTCGTTCTTTCCTTACCGAGGGATTCAAGCTCTTGCATAACTGTTTTTAAATCCATAGCTGTGCACTTCCTTCCTTCATATAAAAATCATTTTAATTGCGATCATCTAGTTTAAATTTTTTATCATGTCTTCCATACTTCCTAATTTTAAATCTTATGTGAGTAGGATGTCTACTTTCTGTAATTTATCGATAATTCAGTTATTGATTTTGAAATTCTAGCTATCTATAATTGTAAGGGTACTATATGAAAGTAGACGGGAAGGAAATACAGAAGTATAGCTTTTTACATAGATTGTTGGGATGAAAATAATATTTTACCTTTGGCTCTTTCTCGGTATTATCATGTTATTATTTGGAAAGGGGATAAATGGAATTTAAAGTTAAACATGTGAGGTTGGTTATAAGTGATAAAGAAATTTACTAGAGTAGTATTAACTGCAATTATGCCAATTGGTATAATTGCGGGTTGTGGAAATACTGAAAAAACTGAAGCAAAAGAGCCGAAAGCGGTACAATCGGAGAAAAAGGATTATACGGATTACTCGTATGGAAGCAAAGGTATAGTAGTAAGCGGCAAAGCGAAAGAACGTCAACAATACGAGGTTGGATATATGGATGACAATAAGTTAATTGGAATTGATGAAAATATTGAGGATTGTATTATTTTAGATAATAAAGATGAAGCAGGTCTCGTTTGGAAACAAATAGAGCGTGGGTCTATTATTGAAGTGCAATATGGTAAAGACCGCAATGATATTGTAGGCGTACAATTAGTAGGAGATCGTGAGCCATACGAAATTAGTGATAAGTTTGATCGGAATACGATAAACGAGATTGTCGAAAACGTTAAAGGGAATTTGTAATAGATGTACTTCGCTAGTATAGGATTTATTATTATAAAATGATGAATCGCATATGTGAAAATTTAGAATCAACGGCATTTTTTATATGAAAATGCCGTTGATTTGTGTTAAAAAGTAAATGCTATTCTATAGTCTTGTAGAAAAACACGTATGAAACATAAATGAATTATTCTTCTTTTAGCTGTTATGATCGCCGTAAGGTTATTATCCAAAATAAAAGAGCACAAGCACTAACAGATACACCTAATATGCATACTCCATCCCAACCATATTTTGCATACGTATTTGTTGAAAGAATTGCACCTGTTGCACTACCGATAGAGTAAAAAATCATGTAACTGGCAGTGAGTCGACTTCTCGCTTCAGGACGCACTGTGAAAAGCATACTTTGATTGGTGACATGTACAGCTTGCACCGCTAAATCTAAAAGGATAATTCCGAAAATTAGTAATAATAGAGAATGGTTAATAGATTTAATTAGGAGCCATGAAAGTACTAATAATGATAAGGCTATGCCAGTTGTTCTTTGTCCGAATCCTTTATCAGCTAATTGTCCAGCTTTAGTAGCAGCTAATGCACCTGCAACTCCAGCAAGGCCGAATGCGCCAATAGCTGTATGAGATAGATTATGTGGTGTAGCACTTAGAGGTAATACTAAAGAAGTCCATAAAATACTGAATGAAGTAAAAATGAGAAATGCTAGTATTCCGCGAACGCGTAAAAGTCGTTCTTCTACAAATAATAAGAGAACAGAGTGTATTAATTTTCGGTAAGACATAGTTGTCACTTTTTTAAGTTTAAGAGTTGGTAAGTTCCGGTGTAACAAAACAGTTACGAAGAGTAAAAGAATAGCGGAGGTGAGATAAACGGATCGCCATCCAGCTAAATCTGTTAATGTGCCTGCAAATGTACGAGCAAGGAGAATACCTATTACAACGCCACTTGTAACGAAACCTACTATGCGTCCACGTTCTGCTGGATTAGCTAAAATTGATGCATATGCGACGAGTGTTTGCGTAACCGTTGCAAGAATACCTACTAAGGCCATACCTATAAAAAGTACGGTGCTTGAGGAAGCGCACCCGATTATAATTAAAGCGAAAACAGATAAAAGCATTTGGAGAATTATTATTTTCTTTTGGTTTAATAAATCACCAAGTGGAACTAATAAAAGTAAACCGAGTGCATAACAAACTTGAGTAATAGTAATCACAATACCGATAGTTGAATGACTAATCTTAAATTCATTTGACAATGAATCAAGTAGTGGATGAGCGAAGTATATATTTGCTACAGCCATCCCACAAGCGATTGCGAATAATAGAGTCATATAGCGAGACATGGTTGCATGAACAGGTGGATGTATCTGAGTGTGAGTATGTTTTAGAATGGGCATCATTTTTTCTTTACTATTCATAAAAACAGCTCCTTTTTGCATTACTTACAAATAATGTACCGAACGGTATGTTATTTGTAAGTAAAATATAATCTCGAAGAAACATATATGTCAAGTTTATTTTGAGTTAATTATAATTTTTTTGACATGTCGTTTATAATCTAATACGATATATAACATACTGATTGGTACATAAATGACGATGTGTAATCTTAATAACTAGATATAGAAAGGATATGGTTTTAAATGGCACGACTACGCGAATTTGATGAAGAAAAAGCTTTGGATGCTGCTATGCAACTTTTTTGGGAGAAGGGATACGCAGCTACTTCATTAAGCGATTTAACTGCAAAAATGGAAATACAAAAGCCGAGTTTATATTCAGCCTTTGGTGATAAAGAGGGTTTATTTGAAGCGGCATTAAGGAGAT
Source organism: Bacillus sp. 01N45 (assembly GCF_056399205.1). Lineage (NCBI taxonomy): Bacteria > Bacillati > Bacillota > Bacilli > Caryophanales > Bacillaceae > Bacillus > Bacillus sp. 01N45. The sequence continues at coordinate 75,370 of NZ_JBFTQW010000004.1, read as the reverse complement.
ACACAAATTTACATGCGGCTAATATACGAACAAAACTTCAAAACGAACAATCTGTAAAAGGAGCAATTCGGACGTTTTTTGAAAATATGGTGGAAGAGGAATATAAAAAAGAGTTCAGTAAAGGTTGTTTTTGTATTAACACAATGGTTGAACTTGCTCCTCATAATGAAAAATTTGAAGTACTGACTAGAGAACATCAAATGTATCTTGCAGTTATTTTTCAAGAATTAATTACGAAGGGAATACGATCAGGTGAACTGCAAAGTGATTTGAACGCTAAAGCATTAGCGCAAACATTAGTCACGTCCTTAATTGGATTAACAGTGTTAATGAAATCACGTCCAGAACGTTCCGTTATAGAAAATTCGATATCGATAATAGTATCGTTAGTAAAATGATCTTTGGGCGAGGTGTTAATCAGCAAATTAGATATTAAGAAAGTCGATTCCTTATTAAAATAAGAAATCGACTTATTATAATTATTTATTTTGTAAGTTGTCTTTCCAAAAATTATAGCTATTATCAATAACGTTTTTTAATTTGAAATAGTTTTCCCAAGTATCTTGCACATGGTAGAGAGTTTCGCCTTCGTCTATAAAAACATCACTGTAATCATTTATATATTTCCAGTCCTCGTCATGGTTAAAGTAGTACTTTGCGAATTGGTTGCCCTCATCATTTAACATGTCGTCTGCTAAAACGCCATCCCAGTTCATATAAATTTCTGTGCCAGTCATTTGTTTAAGTTTAAACTGATTAATTTCGTCTTGAGACTCTTCTTCAAATTCTTCACTAAATAAATTATGTTCAAGTATCCATCCTAAAAACATACCAGTATGTACAAAAGCTTGATCAATTGGTAAGTCCTCAGGGAAATCACCTTGATAATGGTACTTCGCTTTATCATAAACGATCGTATTTAACAATTAGGTCATCCCCTTTAATGTATAATCTAATAAACTTGTATGGTTTGTTTTAATATTTCAACTATGTTTTCAAGCCATTCTACCGGTGTGATTTCTAGCCCTTCAAAATATATCCCATCTGCTGAATATCGAATGTACGCTTGTTTTTCTTCAATGCTATAATCATTTTTTAGAAATTTAGATAGAAAAACAATAGAGTCTTGTAAATATTCCTTGTGTGCCTCTTCTAATAATTCTTTAAGTGCTTCTTCGTAGAAAGTATCTTGATGGAAAGTGCCAGCTAGAAATTGGAAAACTTCATCATCTTCCATATTTTCTATTCGTAGCATACTCATACTCATCCTCCTTGTTTCGTATGTAGTGATATTTCACAATTAATTAATCTAGAATAATTAATTGTGAAAATAAACTTTCTATGTCTTTAGCATCTTTCTTGAAAAATTTAAGTATGCGTGCCATAACGTAGTAATTTTCCCCGCCACGCTCTGATACTAGAACATTCTTTTCGTTTTCTTTTGTCACTTCATTTTCTAATACAGAGTAGATGTGTTTGAAATCGCCTTTTTCAAATACTACACAACATGTTAATAATGCTATGCTGTAGTAATAGCCAATAACATCATACATAGCAAATTGATTGTTTGGCATTAAATCTAATTGGTAAGAGTGTACTGTATTGGCAACGAGTCTAGTTATTCCTTCAGATTCAATAAAAGGTTTCATACGTAAGCAGTGATTTTTATTTAGTGGTGCATGAGCAAAAGATTTTAACTTATTAACTAGTTTCTTTACAATTTTTTGGTCTTCTTCATTTAATGTATCAATATTAGTGAGTAAAATATGAGCAATTTCTTCCATATAAAAACTCCTTTCAATGTAAAAAGATGACAACTATATTATAACGAAAAATTGAAAAGCTTAGTATTTTCAAATAGGGAAATTACATTAAATCAGGATCTAATTAATAGATACATAGTATTTATGAAAAAACGTAAAGGTCCTTCTTGGTGAAGAAAATCAGTAAAAGGTATCCTAATCTATTTTTTGAGAAGTAGTAGTGTGTAAGGGGATAAGTGTTTTTGACGGCAATTGCAATTGGTTATAAAATAATGTCTGTTAAGGGATTTTATAGAAACTATCATTCACCTGCTGGGGATAAAATGAAAGCATGTATAAAAGGATGAATATACATAGGTGATGAAAAAGTTTTGTTACAAGTACATAGTAGATTCATAGTCTTTCACGAGTGAGAATAGAAAGGGAGGTTGAGGTATTTACACGAACAATGTAGATATCGATTACAGCAATGAATAAAATTATAAAAAAAAGAGTAATTGCACTATCAACAAGTTTAGTAATGTTAGGGAGTGCACCTTTAGCGATATCAGCAGAAGAGAGCAAAAACCTTCAAACGGATCAACTTCGTATCGCACAAGGGGAAGGTGGAACGAGCGGATTAAGTTATTCGAATTTCAATCTAGAAACTCCTGATCACATGCAAATTAACGAAGCAGAAGTATCAGAAAACGAGAAAATACTTCTAGAAGAATATAAGCATAAACATGATGAAACAGAAGAACTAAATAAAATGAAGGAAGCTAAAAAAGGTCAAGTAGCAGAAGATGAAGCTATTTCAAACATTGAAAAGGCATTTGAACATGTAGACGGTAAAAATGATGGCTCTACTCGTGAAATGAAGCCGGTTGAAAAGCCAAGAGCCATTCAGTATAGTGCATCGATGACTACAAAGAAATATGGAACACTTGCAGGAACTCCATTTGTAGAGTGGATTGTTCCAGCAGGAAACCCTGATATTCGCCCTGCTAATCCGATGAAAGCACGCTACATTACAATTCATGAGACTGCAAACACAGCCCGTGGTGCGAATGCTGAAAATCATGCGAAATATTTGTATAAACAAGCAACGGAAGGTACGTTCCGAACAGCTTCATGGCATTTTACTGTAGACGACAAACAAATTTATCAGCACTTACCAACAAATGAAAATGGATGGCATGCAGGAGATGGCGATGGCTCAGGAAATAGAGAGTCTATCGGTATCGAAATTTCAGTTAACCAAGATGGAGATTACAATAAAGCATTAGAGAATGCAAAGAGACTTGCAGGTTATTTAATGAACAAAGAAGGTATTAGTGCGGATCACATTTACAGGCATCAACAATGGAGCGGAAAAAACTGTCCTGATATTTTAATTTCTCGTGGGAATTGGACTGGCTTCGTACAAGGTATTCAATGGTATGCAAATGTTAATGCGCAAATTGACTCGCCTTTACAAGAAAGAGATGAGCTATTTGATTCAAATGAATATAATCCAGCTGAACCTAATATGGAGCTTGTAGTGAATGGTGACGGTATAAACGTACGTAGTGGCGTAGGACTTGAGCATCATATTGTTCGTAAAGCTTCAAACGGAGATCGTTACAAAGTGTTAGCAGTTAAAAATGGTTGGTATAAAATAGGTAATGATGAGTGGATTTTCTATAACCCAAGTTGGATTAAGATAAACTATAATGTGCCAAATAAAGAAGTGCAAAAACCAAAAGATGATATTACAGGTGGATGGTTTGAAGGGCATATTCGTAAGCTGAACAGCCTAGGAATTATGCACGGTGAAGGAAATGGTGTATTTGCGCCTTATCGTAATGTAACGAGAGCTGAGTTTGCGACATTAATCTCAAATGCTCTAAAGCTACCAGAAGGAAATAAGTCATTTGTAGATATTAACAAAGCGCATCCATCACTTCATAGCGGTATTAAACGTAGTGCAAGTGCAGGAATTATTAACGGTCGTGGCGGAGGGATTTTTGATCCTAACGCATCTATCACACGTGAAGAAGCATCTATCATGATTGACAACGCATTACAGTATAAAGGTGTTACAGGTAAATTAGTCGTATTACCATTTACAGATCAACATTTGATTACATACAAACAGCCAGTTCAGCGGTTATATAGCTTAAAGGTAGTTACAGGTGTTGGAAATAATGAGTTTAATCCTAAAGGGACAACAACTCGTGGTGAAGCAGCTGCCTTTTTAGTGAAGATGTTAGACTCTATGCAGAAATAAATGAATTGTATGTAGTAGTTTGTACTGGTACAAGAAAAAGTAATAAGGATTTTAAAGGAGCTATTCAAATGGAACAGCTCCTTTTTATATTAGCCACTATTAAGCCCCTTCCAAGCCCCTCATAAGCACCTACCAAGTAATAAATCACTAAGAAAAAACAAAACAAAAACAACTACAAGAACAAAAAAGCGCGAAAAAATAAAACCGGCGTTGTAGTAGTTAAAAAAATTTGGAATTCAAATGCAAAAACAAAGCCCTCATTCCTATATGTATATTGAAGGGGTGAATTCTGCCTTTTTATGAATAAAAGGAGGAGGGAAATATATGGCGGTGTACCGTAATGTGCAGGTGAACTTTTGGCAAAATGAATTCATATTAGATTTAACGCCAGAGGAGCGTTATTTTTATATATATTTGTTAACTGGTACGAAAACAAAGCAATGTGGAATTTACGTATTACCGAAGCGTGTGGCAGAACTGGAAACAGGCTACAGTATGGAAACTGTTGAGAAGCTGTTAAATAGATTTGTTGAATACGGAAAGATTTTATACGATGCGGAAACGAAAGAGTTATACATACTAAATTGGCTACACTATAACCCTATTTTAAATACAAATGTAGAGAAGTGTGTGTTACGTGAGTTAAAGACTGTAAAAAATAAAGAGTTCATACATATGTTTTTACGTAAATGTCTTGAAGAAGAATGGAAGATTCCATYGTTATTGCAGCATTTTGGTATGCTGAAAGAAGAGGATAATAGTAGTTTACAAGAAGTTGTTGAGGAGAAGGAAGAAGAGATAGAAGAGACAGAAGAGGATACGTCGCATAGTGAAGTTTATAAGTTTTACAAACAAAATATAAGTAGTCTATCTCCATATATCGTGAAGGAATTAAAAGAGTGGATACAAAAAGCTTCAGGAGAGACAGTACTAAAGGCACTTAAAGTTGCGTTTGAACATAATAAGCGAACGTTTGCTTATGTGAAGGGGATTTTGAGGAATTGGTGTAAGAAAGGGCGGGGAGATTTCAGTGGAAGAAAGGAAGGAGAAGTCTGTTTACATGATCCATAGCATAAGAAAAGATGGATTTTTCCTATTCAAAAAGGTTCTTTCAAAATAGAAGCGAATAGTTTGAGAAAGGAGGGGTTATATGGAAGTCGTCATAAAGAAGAAACGAACTAGAGGGAAGAAAATTTTTATTTGGTCTAGTAGTATCGTTCTTTTGGTAGTTATTTGTACAGTGATTTTTTTGAACATATATACGCTTAGTTCTGTGCCAAAGATAGATGGGACGATAAAGCTAGAGGATTTACAACATGCTGTTCAAGTAAAGCGAGATAGTAAAGGGGTACCTCATATTAAAGCGGAAAATGTACATGATTTATATTTTTCGCAAGGGTATGTACAAGCGCAAGATCGTTTGTTTCAAATGGATTTAAGTAGAAGGCAAGCTTCTGGGATGTTGAGTGAAGTTGTAGGGGAAGCAGCTGTTGATCGAGATAAGTTGTTTCGAACGCTCGGTTTACGGCGAGCAGCCGAAGCGTCTGTTAGTCAATATGACGGGGAAGCGAAATATGCCTTGCAGTCATTTGCTGATGGAGTGAACGTTTTTATACGTGAGGCAAAAGAAGAAAAGAAATCGCCAGTTGAGTTTACTATATTAGGCTATGAGCCTGCTGAATGGTCTATTGTTGATACGTTAACGATTGGAAAGTATATGGCGTTTGATTTAGGTGGACATTGGCACGGACAGGCGTTTCGATATTGGGCGCTGAAAAATTTGCCGAAAGAGCAAGCAAATGAGCTATTTCCTACATATCCGAAAGATGCGCCTAGATTGTTAGCTGAACTGAAAAATACAAATGTGGACGTAGCACAAAGTTTTGCAAAAACGATTATTCCGCCAGAGTTTAATGGTAGTAATAATTGGGTCATAAGCGGTGAGAAAAGTGCGTCTGGTAAGCCAATCTTAGCGGATGATCCTCATTTATCTCTTGCGACGCCTTCAATTTGGTATCAATCGCAACTCGAAATGAAAGATTTACATGTGAGTGGTGTTATTTTCGCTGGAGTACCGGGTGTTATATTAGGTCACAATGACAAAATAGCATGGGGCGTTACGAATACAGGTCCTGATGTGCAAGATTTATATATTGAGAAGCGAAATCCTAATAATGAAAATGAATTTTTGTATAACGATAAGTGGGAAAAAGCTACAGTTGTTGATGAATCTATTAAAGTAAAAGGCGGGAAAACAATTCCGTATAATGTGACGGTTACGAGGCATGGTCCAGTTATTTCAGAGTTTGCGGATAAAGTAAAAGAGAAAACAAGAACAGTATTCGCTTTGAAATGGACTGCTTTGGAGCCTTCTGCTGAATTAAAGGCTGTATTAAATATGAATAAAGCGAAAGATTGGAATGAGTTTGAAACGGCACTTCAAGATTTTCATACACCAACTCAAAACTTTGTATTTGCATCAAATGACGGCACAATTGCGTATAAAGCGAATGGAAATATACCAGTGCGTAAAAAAGGTGATGGAAGTTTGCCAGTGCCAGGGTGGACAGATGAATATGAATGGGAAGGGTATATCCCATATGATCAACTTCCAAAAGTAATAAATCCAAAACAAGGGTTTATTTCAACTGCGAATAATAAAATTGTGGATGATAATTATCCGTACCATATTAGTAATACGTGGGCACAGCCATATAGGCAAATGCGTATTCAAGAATTTTTACAAGAGAAAGAAAAGTATACGGTGAAAGATTTAGAAGAGTTACAGATGGATCAAAAAAATTTATACGGGAAAGAATTTGCCCTTATATTTTTAAAAGAGTTAAATAAAGCATCTTTAAATGAAGTAGAGAAAGAAGGCGTAAAACAATTAACAAAGTGGAATTTTTACGATAGTAAAGATGAAGCGGCACCATTAATATTCCATTTGTTAATGAAAGAGATTTCGAATACGTTATTTTCAAAAGAAATACCGAAAGATGTGATGGAGTTATTTGAAGGGAAGTCACAAGTTGTTGATGAATTGATTCGAAAAGAAGTAGCGGGAGAAAACGGCGCTTGGTTTACGAAGTACGAAGGCTTCACAAAAGTTGTGCATACATCGTACGAAAATGTAATGAAGAAACTGCAGAAGGAATATGGCCCTGATGTTGCGGAGTGGAAGTGGGGCGATTACCATCAACTGGCGTTCACACATCCAATTTCAAAATCATCTAGTATGCTAGCACTACTTGCATTTAATCGTGAAAAACCAATTCCAATCGGCGGAAGCCAAGTTACCGTTCAAGCAGCGAGTTACGGAGAAAATGGTATTGTAAATCACGGAGCTTCTTGGAGATTTGTTATTGATACAAAAGATATGTCAAACGGTTATCATATTGTAGGACCGGGACAATCGGGACATTTTAGAAGCGATTGGTACCATGATCAAATAGATGATTGGGTAAATGGAACGTATCATACGACTACATTGAATACGGAGGGGATAGAGGGGAAAGTGTTAACTTTAGAGCCGAAGTGATAATATTTCCACTGATTAAAAATTATAAATTAGAATATAACCCAGTTCTTAAATGATTTTAAAAGCCTACTATCAGTTAAGTGGATAGTAGGCTATTTTATAGGATAAGATTCAATAATTTTATTATGACAAAACAGTAAGTGTTTTAACATTTACTTATACGATAACGGGCCTTATTTACTCTGTTACAGTTGCTCATTTTTATACACCGCGAAACATTTTGTTATTCAATAATTCCAATTTCTAGAGCCTTTTGAACAGCTTCTTCTTTGTTACGGACTCCTAGCTTTGTATAAGCTGTGGAAGCATAATTTCTGACCGTACCACTCGATAAATATAACCTTGATGCTATGGTAGTGTATCGAAGGCCTTTTGCTACTAGCTGCAATATTTCTATCTCCCTAGCTGTTAGCTCATAAGCGGTTGCTTTTGATTGTGGTGTCTCTTTTTGCACATCAAACTTCTCAAATATTTTGTGAGACATTCCCTGATCAATTAGTGTCCCACCTTTGTGAATAAGACGTATCGTATTAGCTAGCTCCAACGTTTCAATAGATTTAAGTAAGAAACCATCCGCACCGTTGCGAAGCGATTCTAACGCCTGTTCGGTATCCTGAAACGTTGTAAAGATCAATACGCGGATATGTGGCCATTGTTGCTTAATCTTTTTGGTTGCTTCGACTCCATCCATGTGCTGCATATCTAAATCCATAAGTATAACATGGGGTTGAAGGCGCCCACACAAATCGATGGCTTGATTGCCATCCTCAGCCAAACCGACTACATTTAAATCTTCATATCTATCGAGTAGTGTCCTCAAACTTTCTCGAACAAATGGCTGATCGTCTACAATTAATAAACGAATAAGTCCATCTTTTATTTCAGTTTGTCGTGGTATGGTACATGTAACAAGCATTCCTTCCTCTGGCTTTGTATATACAGACAATTGACCTTGCAAGTTCATTGCCCGTTCTTTCATCGCATTCATACCGAAGCCTTCCTGCCATTCTACATTTCCTTTTCCATTATCTTGAACTTCTAATCTCGTATATTGTTGTTCAAACTGCAATGAAACTATAATTTCAGTTCCCTGTCCATGACGTACTGCATTCGTAAGGGACTCTTGTAAGCAACGAATGAAGGCTATCTTCGCTTGCCGAGACAATTCATATTCCTCTCCGAATATCCTAAAACTTACATTTACTTGAGCGTGCTCCTGAAATTCGGCTCCAAGATTTTGTAGAGATTGAATTAAGGAAGGCGATTGACACGGAGAATCCATTTGATGTAGGTAACCTCTCACGTCCTCGATGCTTTTCCGTCCCATTTCAAGCAGAGAATCTAGCCTCTGTATACCCATTTCAGTAGCAAGTTCGGTACGCAATGTTTCCATCCCCATAATAATAGAAGTATAAGCGTGACCAACTGTATCATGAAGCTCACTCGACAGTCTGTTCCGTTCTTCTGCCAGTGTAATGCGTTCAATCTGAGACATATATTGCTCAAGTACCGCGTTTTGTTTACGAATCGCTTCATTTTGCTTATGATTGACGATTAATAAATGGAAAGCGAAGCCCATTACATAAGCAAGTCCATAGTTGGTAACCATAATCCAATAGCTATTACTTGGCGCAACCGCATAGAAAATTCCAGTTGTTATAAAAACTGTTGTTGGAGCTGTCCAATAATAGGACAAATGCTGACTATTCGCAGCAATCAGAAAAACCGATATAAGAAATGTAACGTTAGCTCCCGGAAATAAAGAAGTTAAATATATACACAGTCCACCATATAGCAGTATTTCTGTGAACAAATAATATTTATAATTGAATAGTAAGGCTACCCATGGAACAGAGAAGGCAATAATTTCCCAAAGAATAATAATCCAAATTGGCAATGTTAAACTATCCTGAAAATCTAATGTGGTTATGGCGATAGAGACACTAACAAGTATACGGACTCCTAACATAATCCAATCGTACCAAAACCAATACTTAACCATATCTAACAAGTCATTTACCCCCTAAGTAGCCTACCTTTTTACTTCCTATATTATAAATTAATCCTTCATACATTGTTATACTTTTTAATTTTACACTGCAATTCTCTTACAGAAGGCAAACTTCTATTGATTTAGTTGCCGGATCATGCTACGTGTATAGCCCCCAATTTTCTTTGTTAAACCATCTACTATTTTAATACTTATGGCGGTAAATACTATACCCATAAACATTACAAAGAGTGACTTGGCAAACGTATCTATCTGTATGAATATGATATTCATTTCAATGTAGCGATACAGTAGTGGTGCTAACAGGAACATGAGTGGCATTACATAAAAAATGGTTGCACTAATGAGACTAAAAATGCCAATCGCAAATTTCTGCATTAACCAATAGACAGCAGACCAAGTGCGACGATCAGTAAGCACTAATTTCACCTGAGTCCAGTTCGATGTATCTATTGTTATACTTTTATCATAAGAGTCTGTTGAAATATCTGTATAAATTTTCGTCTGTATGCGCTCGAATTGGATAAAAGGTGTAGTAGTCTGTAGTACACGTATAACTAGTGGAATCCCAATTACCGTAAATGAAAGGGTGAAACTGAATAGCAGTGCTATTAGATAAAAACAAAAATAAAACAATCCTGTAACGAAAGTTAGCAATAAAAAATAACCATTCTGGATGAATCTTGATTTCATAAAGTTCATCGCTCCTATCTATGTAATAACCGAATTGTACTGCTTTTTTTTTCATTCTCACTAGTGTAAAAGTGTCATATGACATTTCTAAATGATGCTAAAAAGGGGAGAGTAACCTACTTCTGGTTAAAAAAGATGCTTATATTAATCTCCATAAAACAATCCCGTTCTTGCAGATGCAAGAAGGGATTGTTTTGTACTTTTATCCCGCTTTAATGGGCAGTAAGACCCCCACCTGAAAATGCAGCAAAAGCAAAGAATTTAGGTGGGGGATCAACTGCCCATAAAAGTCTGATTGGTTCAACTAATAATCAGTGGGGGATGAAGAAAATCCCCACTGATTAAAGTTTCACTTTATTTAATATGAGATGGACTTGTTTTTCGAATGTGAAAAATAATATCAAATTGCTCAAGCAATGACTTATCAAAGTATGCCAATTGGTTCGGTAAGAGTCGTGCCCCTATACTTAGTAATGGTCTTTTTGCTTTAACCCATTTCTCTGCCGGTCCTTTAAGGTGACGGTTATCCAATAAAAACATTTTATATGGTACTTTTCCGAGGGTATAATTGAAACTATTTACATCTTGTGGAATCGGATCTGTTATAATCTTATCTCCGGTGTCGTTGTATAAGGTGAAATTCCCCTCCGTAGTTGTACTGCCAATTGTGACATAATTATTGTCTAAACGTTCCTTCAAATTCTGCCCTGCAGCATAAGGGTATAATTCCTCATCGATAATTCCTTTAGCTATATGAATATTGTGTCCCCATACTATCGTTTTACCACCCAATGTCTCTTGTGCCCACATTGCATGATCGGCCAAGTATTGCTCATGTAGCTTTAACATACTTGGATAGTCGTTAGGAATTAGCATTGTTGTATATTTCTCTATTGCACTTGCCGTTGCTTTCGCCCAGATGTACTCGGGTGAAGCCATTTCTGTGTTGGCTTGCCCATTCTCATCTTTTAGTAATTGGGCTACTCTCTCAGCGTTTGCTTTGAACTTTTCTTTTATTTCAGGAGCGAGGTCCATATATTCCTTTGTACTTCCATTAAAAGCCGACAATTCTTTATAATTTTCTTCTACTTCTGCCAGCAAATCTGGTCGATGCAGCCTTACATAATCAATTACTTTATTAAAGCAACCTTGGTCCATCTCCTTTAAGTCAAGCCCAATAAATTGTATCTTTTTTTTATTGGATGGATTAGCATTATAATCTTTCATCCACTCAATCATGGCTATAATTTCATCAGTAGGATATAAATAATTTAAAAATTCCCTAGGGTTTCCTTTTCCTGTTTGGATATATTCATTTAGTTTTAAGCCGTTTCCCCAATCTTCTTCCATTGTGAAATTTGTAAAACCCATCTCAGTAACCAAATATTTCACAAGGCGAAACTTCATAGTGAAAATTTCAGAGCTTCCATGAGTAGTCTCTCCTAATCCTACATATTGTGCGCTCCCAATCATTTTCTTAAGTGGTTTTAAATCCTCAAATTTTTTTGACGGCTCTATCGTTTTTAATGGGTAAGCCTGTGATTGTATGGATTTAACTATATTTTTTTGGATTGATTGATCTGAATTTTCGACTGCTACTGTTTGAGCCTTTCCTACTTCTACACATCCTGTGACTAATAAAGCTGTACTAACCATTGCAATTATTCTTTTCTTATTCATTTTTTTCCACCTCAATTGAATTATTTGTAAAAGCAAGATTGATTCATGTACTTGCACGAATCAATTGCCTTAATTCAATTGTTATCTATCCCATATCATATTTTCTAGTTACATATTGTCATAAGGTTAATTGACACAGGTCATAGACTAATCATTACACTTTTGTACTATCGGCTATGACAACTTATAAATAATAATTACATTGATGAGTCGTAAGTAAGACTAGATTATAAATTGGGGAGGGATTTTAAAGATGAATGAATTTGTATACAAAAATATTTTTATTCTAAGTTGTGTCTGTGGAAATGACAAGAAGTATATTCGATAAACAAGTGAATTATAGGGGAAGGGCGGATTACAATGATATTACACGCAAAATCGTTCCACAATAAAGATAAAATCCAACGTGCTAAAGTAGGACTTCAACTTTTTCTGAGTATCTTAATCATTACTTCAATTATCCTAAATGTAGTAGTAATAATTACGAAAAGTATGCCGCTTATTGTGGTATATATGTTTACCCCAGCATTATCTTCTATTTTGACTCGCATAATACTGAAAGAAGGGTTTAAAGATGTATCTTTTAGTCTCGGTAACTTAAAGATATGGAAGGGGATTGGTTTTGCTCTGCTAATCCCTATGATTATTTGTGGAATTACTTATTCTATCGCCTGGTTGAGCGGAATTGCGGGGTTTCAGCATCCCGAAGGTGGTATGTTAGAACCGATCTACAATTTACTTGGGCTTCAGTATGTAACGGCACCATTCAGTTTCATTTATCTAGTAGTATTGAGCGGCATTTTCGGAAGTTTGCTTAACTTAATCCCAGTTTTGGGAGAAGAAATGGGTTGGCGAGGTTATATGCTCACAAGGCTAGTCGATGCAGAGTTTTCACGGCCTATCCTTATTAGTGGATTGATTTGGGCAACGTGGCATGTTCCAATAGTTATTGCTGGTCTATATGTAGAGGGACCATCTGTCGTTCTTTCAGTACTGGGCATCTATCTTTGTATTGTACCATTCGGTTATATTACAGCTTATTTACGACTTATCACAGGTAGCGTTTGGCCTTCGGTTATCATCCATACTACTTGGAATGCCATTATTCAAGGACCTTTCGCACGTGCAAGTACAGGGTATCAAACTGAGATTTGGATTGGAGAATCTGGCTTGATAACCGCTATTATTATCTTGATTACGGCAATAATTGTGTCTCGGATAATAAGATTTACTAAATATTGATTTTTCACATAAATTTTTAAAAAATGATTGTTAATCAGAAAAAACGGACTCTCAGATTGCTTTTTAAGGGTTTTTAGCGGTCGTGTGAATGTCATATGTATCGATAAGGATTAAATTTCACACGATTGAAAACAGGGTGTTTAAACGTTATTTTGTTTTTATTCGTAATTTTAAATCTGAAATACTGAAGCCAATGTAATACAATTTCATTGGCTTCAGTATTTTGATTCTTAACTAAAAATAGAGTGGAAAATTAAGGGTGTCATATATATTAATTAAAAGTAGCATACAAAGAATGCTTAAGTGACATTTCTTTTGTTATAGAATAAACAAATCCTGATATTGCAGTAACTATTATTTTGAGGTCAATTTACTGTGAAATAAGTGTCTAATGTCTACTATTAATTTGGATCTATGTGACTGCATCTCTTAATTAGGGGTGTTGTTTTTGTTAAGTAATAGCCATTGTACTTAGAAAATAAATAATATGTTTATGTGATGGAGTAATAAAGCTAGGTAGCATAAAGATTGATACTACAAAGATTAACAACATATAAAAAAATATTTATATGTTGTGTCACCGCTGCTATCCCTAATAATTTTTGAATCTATTTATTTCTTCCGCTTTTGCGGAAACTAAAACTAATGTTGCGACCAGTAATATAGTGCCAATTAGATAAAAATAGTTGGCACTATATCGTCAGTATTTTTAATATTCCATTCGCTTTTTGTGTTTTCTATTTTTATTTTTGTACTGATGATAAGACCTTTCCCTCAATTAGATCTTTAAATAACGTAGACCTATTTGGTGCTTGAATTTCTTCCAACGTGAATTTTCCGAAGCACAGTGGTTCAGAAATAGCTTTATCATTTTCATCTGCTGTTAAATTTTCGACTTCTTTATTATCTTTGTCAAAAATTTGGAATACAGCAGTTTATCAGTTTTATATTCGAATTTGCAGCATCCACTTTTTTAATCTCAGTTTGTCCAAGTGATTGAATTTTTGGCTGTTAGTTCTTACGGTGATACAGTATCTCCTTGGACTTTCACTGTATTTTTAATCTTTTTTCCAGCTTGTCCCTCGCATGGAGTACCATTGTATGCCACTCTGTATGTGTCACATCCCAAAATTCTTCGTTTTCTTTTCCTACATTAAATTTACTTTTGTCTGTATCGAATTGTATCTGTCACTGTTTAGCCTACTATTTGTAATGTACCTGGGGCATATTCTAGTTCGTCTGGCAATGTATCCGCAAAGGCTAGATTTTTCGCAGGATTAGCAAGAAGCTATTACTTACTAGAGTTGTATACTCCAATCATCCCTTGTTTCTGTATTTTGTAGGTTCTTCACTGTTTTCCCAAGTTCTATGATTAGATCTTGGAGAATTAAGAAACGACCTCAGCTCATTTCATTGTCGTTTAGAAAATTATAAGAAAAGAATCTATTTCTTTCACACTTTTCCTAACTACTCTGATATTTAGATGCTACTTACAAATAAATAATATATGATTTTCATAAAAAAAATATAGTAATATTTTGTCGTGAATTGTACTAATTTGATATTTTATAGTAATATTTTGTCTTGAGTTATACCTGACGGAAAATAATTTATGAATTTATACAGGAACGATGTAAAAATTTATCAGTAATCTAATTAAGAGGAGAAGGTAATGAATAATTCAATCGATATACAACACTTGTGTGATCTCGCACATAAAGCCTTTAATGTACCTGTTCACATTTTATCCACAGACAAAAAAATCTTATATCATTCTAATTCTGAGGATATTTGTAGTCCTTTTTATTCTTCTAAAGAAGAATATCTTAGTGACATTTATCAAGAAAATGATCCCTATAATTTGCCCCTTTTCAGATGTAACAGTTATCTTGAAAATTTCATCCTAATTCATATAGAAAATCATGATTATATAAAAGGGACTATAATAATTGGCCCCACTATACATCCAAAGGGATCGGATGATGTAACCTTTAAACTTCGAAAAGAATTTAACTCAAATGATAATATTCAAGAAAGACTAACCTATTTTCAATCCCTACCTGAGGTTAAAAAAACTTCTTTAATTGATATGGGAATTTTATTGCATTACATGATTTTCAATGAAAAGTTAGATGTTGATATTGTGGTAGAAAAAAATAAAGTGTTAGAGGAAGTTCCCTATAAAATTGTGAAACCTGATCTATATATTTTAAAACGTCAACAAAATAAACCAAAAACTCACAACATGGCATTAGTACATAATTATTTTTCAGCAATCAAAGAGGGAAATAAAAAGAAGTTGTTGCAATATATGTATGCAGTTTCGCAGGAAGATACGGAATTAATTTTAACAGCGGATCCACTCAGAAACCAAAAAAACCATGGGATTATTGCGATTACTTTAGCAACTCGATATGCGATAGAAGGTAATCTCCCACCAGACATTGCTTTTGCTCTTAGTATTTTGTATATCCAAACCATGGAACAACTAGAGAACGTGGACTCTGTAAGGCGATTGTCAGGAGATGCCTTACGTACTTTTGCAGATCGAGTGAAAGAATTCAATGCGCAAAAATTTTCAAATGCGGTTACTACATGTATGAACCATATTAGTAAAAATGTTTACGATGGAATATCTCTCAATGAACTCGCTAATCATTTGGATATTACCCCTACTTATTTATCTAAATTATTTAAAAAAGAAGTGGGAATTCCTTTAAGTGAATTTATTCAAAGGGAACGAGTGGAAGAAGCAAAAAAATTATTAACACTCACTACATATCCACTATCAGATATTTGTGCTTGGCTTAATTTTAACGACCAAAGTTATTTTACAAGGGTTTTTAAAAAATCAACTAACATGACACCTAGACAGTATCGTGAAAAATATACCGTAATATAAGCTTAGTATCAGTTTCTTGTGAAAAAACTTTAATATACGCGCAAGTAACTCTAAAACTTGAGCATACTGTTTCTTTTACTCTAGAAAGGGTATGTGATTGATCTAGAAAAGGAATATGTATTCAAATAGATCTTGAAGAGTCCATGAAACATTTAGTGAAGCCAAAGGACAAGGGTAAGATTTATAACATGTTGTTAATTTTAAAGAGTACACTATCCGTTATTTTTCTAAGGAGATAAAAAAACAGAAGGCTGCAAAGGTTCTTCTCGAGAAAGCTTTGCGGCTTTTTTTATATTTTAAAACCCATAGTTATAACGAGGAATAAGTTTATAGATTAATATCTTCATGTTAAGTATTTAATAATAGTGATATTAGGGACTATTACATAAAGTTTAATAATATAACATATATCACTTGATATATCTATATTATATGCAATTATACATAACCAAATAAAAGGAAAAAAGTATAAAAAAACCTATTAAATTATTCTATAAGTATTTTTTTAAAAATAAAATTGCTTGGTTGAGCTAAAATGGTTATTTACTAACCGTATACACTTTAATTTGTAATCATTACAATTACAGAGCTGTAATTCCTAATTAATTATATTGGTATAATTAATTAGACTCGTATTTTTACTTAATAGTTAAATTATCGAGCTCAATCGACAAAATTTTGCTATTTACGCATTGGAGATTTAATGTTTTAATGAACAACATAACTGGTATGACCACACAGAAGGGAGAAGAGCAAGCTAATAGAGATAGAGGTTATTAAATTTGCAAGTAACATTATGTTGTGGATAATTTTCTTAATAATCAGTTTATTTTTAAGGTATTTAGAATCTCAAAAGTAGTATTTTTGTAAAAATGGGTTTTAAGTTTCTACATAGCAAAAGTGAATTTATTCCGCAATAAAAGTATAAGCAATGTACAGTATAATTTCATCTTTTGTAGTCTTGTAAGGCTATTGCTGACAAAACTAAAAACCATATTATGAAATTGATATTAAAAAAAGGTCATGACAGGATTAACTCTAGAAGCAATGGTTATCTATCTTCACGGATCTGTAAGTTAAACAGCAGCTCTAAGGGGGAAATAATATTTTACTACTTATTGGGCAGCTAATTCAAATATAGCTGATGAATTTTTATCGTTTACTATTTGAAAAATAGAGTATCTAAATGAGAGGGAAGTAAAATCCTTAGATCCTCTTAGAAGTAAATAATAACGATAACACCCTATCCGAAAGACTTCCCATTCCCCATGCGTGTGCAAGGAGAGAGCCTAGCGCTAGGGCGTACAAGTTATATGAATCAAGTTATAAAAAACAATGGTAAAGGAGTGTACGGAATGAAAAATAAAATAATGACAGGATTTTTAATAACATCCATTGTAACTGGAGCAACTATTCCTATCAATACTCTCGCAGCACCAATCGTTCAAGCAGAAACTCAACAGGAAAGCATGGATATTTCTTCATCATTACGAAAATTAGGTGCGCAATCTAAATTAATCCAAACGTATATTGATCAATCTTTAATGAGTCCTAATGTACAGCTAGAGGAAGTCCCAGCTTTAAATACCAATCAATTCCTAATTAAACAAGATATGAAGGAATGGTCATCGGAACTCTATCCACAGTTAATTCTATTAAATTCAAAAAGTAAAGGATTTGTAACGAAATTTAATAGCTATTACCCGACATTAAAATCGTATGTAGACAATAAAGAAGATAGAGAAGGGTTTTCGGATAGACTTGAAGTTCTTCAAGAAATGGCTATGACGAATCAAGAAAATGCGCAACGACAAATTAATGAATTAACAGATCTTAAATTACAGCTTGATAAAAAATTAAAAGATTTCGATACTAATGTGGCAACTGCGCAAGGCATATTAGGTACAGATGGAACAGGAAAAATAGATCAGTTAAAAAATGAAATATTAAATACCAAAAAAGCAATTCAAAATGATTTACAACAAATTGCATTAATACCAGGAGCTTTAAATGAGCAGGGATTTGCTATATTCAAAGAAGTTTATAGTCTTTCAAAAGAAATTATTGAACCGGCTGCTCAAGCAGGGATGGCAGCGTATAACAAAGGAAAAGAAATTAACAACTCTATTCTAGAAGCGGAGAAAAAAGCGGCGCAAGAAGCGACAGAACAAGGTAAAACTGCTCTAGAGATTGAATCGGCCAAAAAAGCAGCTCGTGAAGCAATTGAGAAAAGCAAACAAGGTGAAATAGCTGCAGCTGCAGCCGCAAAAACGCAAGAATATGACCTGATGAAAGCCATTGATACTGAAAAGATTAAGAAAACATTTGGTGTCTTCGCAGAAGTAAATAAACTAACAGCAGAGCAGCGAGCATATTTAGATGACTTAGAGAAACAAAACCAAAAAATATATGATTTAACAACGAAACTATCAATAGCAGATTTACAAAAATCAATGCTTCTTCTTTCACAAAATGATTTGCATACGTTTGCAAACCAAGTAGATGTAGAACTTGACCTACTAAAGCGCTATAAAGAAGATTTGGATCTAATAAAAAATAACATTACAAAATTATCTACTAATGTTGATGCAACTAACGAGCAGTCTCAAAAAGATACATTAAGACAATTAAAAAATGTAATAAGTTACCTTGAAGAACAGGTATATAAATTTTGATATTACGTTTTTCAAAAAAACTATAAAGATTATAAGAATCTAGCGAAAGAAGGAGAATAGTTATGAAAAAATTCCCATTCAAAGTGCTAACTTTAGCCACTCTGGCAACGGTTATAACTGCTACTACTGGTAACACTATTCATGCATTTGCACAAGAAACGACCGCTCAAGAACAAAAAGTAGGCAATTATGCTTTAGGTCCCGAGGGACTGAAGAAAGCATTGGCTGAAACAGGGTCTCATATTCTTGTAATGGATTTGTACGCAAAAACAATGATTAAGCAACCGAATGTAAATTTATCTAATATCGATTTAGGATCAGAAGGAGGGGAGTTGCTCAAAAATATTCACCTTAATCAAGAACTGTCACGAATCAATGCGAATTATTGGTTAGATAAAGCGAAGCCACAGATTCAAAAAACAGCTCGTAATATTGTAAATTACGATGAACAATTTCAAAATTATTACGACACTTTAGTAGATACTGTACAAAAGAAAGATAAGGCAGGTCTAAAAGAGGGCATAAGTGATTTAATTACTACAATTAATACAAATTCAAAAGAGGTTACAGATGTAATTAAGATGCTACAAGACTTCAAAGGGAAACTATATCAAAATTCTACAGATTTTAAAAATAATGTTGGTGGTCCAGATGGCAAAGGTGGATTAACTGCAATATTAGCAGGTCAACAGGCAACGATTCCGCAACTTCAAGCTGAAATTGAGCAACTTCGTTCTACTCAGAAAAAACATTTTGATGATGTATTAGCATGGTCAATTGGTGGTGGATTGGGAGCAGCTATTTTAGTTATTGCAGCTATTGGAGGAGCAGTTGTAATTGTTGTAACTGGTGGTACAGCAACACCAGCTGTTGTTGGTGGACTTTCAGCTCTTGGAGCAGCTGGTATCGGTCTAGGAACTGCGGCGGGTGTCACGGCATCTAAGCATATGGACTCCTATAACGAAATTTCTAACAAAATCGGAGAATTAAGTATGAAAGCAGATCGTGCTAATCAAGCAGTTCTTTCGCTTACTAACGCGAAAGAAACATTGGCATATCTATATCAGACTGTAGATCAAGCGATCTTGTCTCTAACAAATATTCAAAAGCAATGGAATACAATGGGCGCAAATTATACAGATTTACTGGATAATATCGATTCTATGCAAGACCACAAATTCTCTTTAATACCGGATGATTTAAAAGCTGCTAAAGAAAGTTGGAATGATATTCATAAAGATGCAGAATTCATTTCAAAAGATATTGCTTTTAAACAGGAATAGAACTGAAAATTAAAACCTAAATTGGAGGAAAATGAAATGATAAAAAAAATCCCTTACAAATTACTCGCTGTATCGACGTTATTAACTATTACAACCGCTAATGTAGTTTCACCAGTAACAACTTTTGCAAGTGAAATTGAACAAACGAACAATGGAGATACGGCTCTTTCTGCAAATGAAGCAAGAATGAAAGAGACCTTGCAAAAGGCCGGTTTATTTGCAAAATCTATGAATGCCTATTCTTATATGTTAATTAAAAATCCAGATGTGAACTTTGAAGGAATTACTATTAATGGATATGTGGATTTACCTGGTAGAATTGTACAAGATCAAAAGAATGCAAGAGCACATGCTGTTACTTGGGATACAAAAGTAAAAAAACAGCTTTTAGATACATTGACTGGTATTGTTGAATATGATACAACATTTGACAATTATTATGAAACAATGGTAGAGGCGATTAATACAGGGGATGGAGAAACTTTAAAAGAAGGGATTACAGATTTACGAGGTGAAATTCAACAAAATCAAAAGGTTGCACAACAACTAATAGAAGAATTAACTAAATTAAGAGACTCTATTGGACAAGATGTTAGAGCATTTGGAAGCAATAAAGATCTCTTGCAGTCGATTTTAAAAAACCAAGGTGCAGATGTTGAAGCCGATCAAAAGCGTCTAGAAGAAGTATTAGGATCAGTAAACTATTATAAACAATTAGAATCTGATGGGTTTAATGTAATGAAGGGTGCTATTTTGGGTCTACCGATAATTGGCGGTATTATAGTAGGAGTAGCAAGAGATAATTTAGGTAAGTTAGAGCCTTTATTAGCAGAATTACGTCAGACCGTGGATTATAAAGTAACATTAAATCGCGTAGTTGGAGTTGCTTATAGTAATATTAATGAAATGCACAAGGCACTTGATGATGCTATTAACGCTCTTACTTATATGTCCACGCAGTGGCATGATCTAGATTCTCAATATTCGGGCGTTCTAGGGCATATTGAGAATGCAGCTCAAAAAGCGGATCAAAATAAATTTAAATTCTTAAAACCTAATTTAAATGCAGCGAAAGACAGTTGGAAAACATTAAGAACAGATGCTGTTACATTAAAAGAAGGGATAAAGGAATTAAAAGTGGAAACTGTTACTCCACAAAAATAGGGAAATATTAATTCTGTTGCAAAGTGAACCATAACATAGAGAGTCTATGATTACACTGTTAAACAGTAAAGCATTAATTAATAAATCCTTATATATTAAAAAGGCGGAGTCTCATTAAAGACTTCGCCTTTCACTTATATATAAGTTATATCCAAATAAAAAGATAGCCATGTAGTTTACTTGTTTTTAAAAATTTGTAACAGAATCGATTAATAGGGGACAGGTTATATAGATTTGCTTAATAATATTGAATCTATGCAACTACATCGTCTTTTAATAAGAATAGGACTTGAAATCAAACTCTATACAGGAGGAATAAGAAAAGATGAAAAAAAAACCTTATAAAATACTGGCTGTATCAGCATTTTTAATTATGACAACTACCTATGCAGTCACACCAGTAGCAACCTTTGCAATTGAAACTGAACAAACGAACACTGGAGATATGTCTCTTTCAGCAAATGAAGAAAAGATGAAAAAAACTGTACAAGATGCTGGGTTATTTGCAAAAGCTATGAATGAATATTCTTATTTGCTAATTAATAATCCGGATGTGAGTTTTGAAGGAATTTCTATTAATGGGTATGCAGATTTACCTAGTAAAATTGTACAGGATCAAAAGAATGCAAGAGCACATGCTGTTACATGGAATACAAAATTAAAAAAACAGCTTTTAGATACATTGACCGGCATTATTGAATACGATACAAAGCTTGAAAATTATTATGAAACATTAGTAGAGGCGATCAATAATGGAAATGGGGATACTTTAAAAAAGGGGATTAAAGATTTAAGGGGGGGAATTCAACAAAACCAAAAGTCTGCAAAAGCATTAATAGAAGAATTAACTAAATTTAAAAACGCTATTGGAGAAGATGTTAGAGTATTTGGAAGCCATAAAGAGACCTTGCAATCGATTTTAAAAAACCAAGGAGCTGATGTGGAGACTGATCAAAAGCGTTTAGATGAAGTTTTTGGACAAGTAAACTATTATAAGAAATTAGAATCTGATGGATTAATAATGGTGAAAATACCTTTTATCCCCACGCTTATTTCTGGTGGCATAATGATAGGTACTGCTAGAGATAATTTAGGTCGATTAGAGCCTGCTTTAGCAGAATTACGTAAAACTGTAGATTATAAAATTACATTAAATCGTGTAGTCGGAGTTGCATTTCATAATATTAGTGATATGCATAGTACGATTGATAGTGCTATTACTGCTCTTACTTATATGTCCACACAATGGGATGATTTAGACTCTCAATATTCGGGTGTACTGGGGCATATTGATAAAGCAGATGAAAAAGCTGATCAAAATAGATATAAATTTTTAAAGCCTAACTTGAATTCAGCTAAAGATAGTTGGAAAATATTAAGAACAGATGTTGTCACATTACTAGAAGGCATAAAAATTGCAGAGAAGAAAGAACAGGATTTTATGAATCTACTTCGTCCATCAAACGTTTTTTACTTTTATAAAAAAATCCATAACGCATACACTTTTGAAATAAAGACTGGAACAAATGCACCAAATGCGTCTTATAAAGTTATGAATTTAACTAAAAACACTGTTCATCATATGTGGAGTGGAGGTGCTAGTACAAGCATGTGGGCTGACTGGCTTTCATTCAATCCAAATGATGAATTTGCGGTGGTAGCAGTAGTGGATGGGAAAGAATATGTTGTGTATAAAGACAAAGTAGAAAATATAATGAACTGAACCCCAAAAAATGTATTAATTGGGGATGGTACACATCGCTATCAAGCTAAGAAAAACAAATACCCCCAGAACGAAATTTTGTGCTAATTTTTAACAGAAAAGCTCATTTTTTCGTTTTGGGGTGAAWCTATTTTCTTAAGTTGATGGGCATGGGGGGTATCTCAAAATCTTAGCTTGATGGGCATGTGGCGGTACCCCACATCCATCAACTTAAGGATTTACACTATTCTTGAAGTTAAAAGCAGGTTACTATTTTCTTATGTTAATGAGAATTGCAACCTGCCTTTATGAAATATGCACCAAAAACTTTATAGTAATAAGTCTGGCGTTATCTCTCTAATTATTAGGATATTTTTTCTTCATATATGCATACTAAACATACTATAGAAGGTGCATAGAAGGTGAGGAAGCCATGACTAAATTTCTGAAATGGTTAAAATATAGAGAAAATCCTAAATCATGTTCAATACGAGACGATACTCCTGTTCCCCAAAAAAATATAGAAGACTCTCTCTTAGAAGCTAGTTTATCGAAGAATATAGCTGAGCTTCAGAATGTATTTCATCAATCACCTGATCTAGTGATTCGACGGTTTCAAATGACAGAAGCTGGACTAGAAGCCGCTTTAGTATATTTGTCTGGATTAACAGATAAAGAATTGATTCAAAATCATGTTCTAAGTCCTTTGATGAATAGTGATTTTGATACCAATACAGAACTTCCCATTACATTAGGACAAATTAAAATTATTAATACGTGGAGTCAGAGTGAAAATGCTATTTTAGAAGGGGATAGTGTTTTATTAATTCACGGTCGAACTACAGCGTATCAATTGGACACAAAAGGATGGCCGCAAAGAAGTATTGAAGATGCTCATAACGAAATATCTCTAAAAGGTGGGCATCAAGGATTTGTAGAAACCGGAGCTCAAAATATCACAATGATTCGAAGGTATATTCCACATCGCCAATTAATGATAAAAGAGATAACAATTGGTTTACGAAGCAAAACAAAGATTTCTATTTTATATTTAAAAGATGTAACTTCTGAGGATGTGCTAAAGGAATTAGAAACACGGATTCAAAGTATAACAGTTGATGCTGTTACTAGTACAGGTGAACTTATTGAATTCATTGAAGATAACCCGTACTCACCATTTCCACAATTTATGTTAACAGAAAGACCTGATTTAGCCGTATCGCACATTCTACAGGGCAGATTTGTGACTGTAGTGGATCATTCGCCAAATGTATTAATTGCTCCAACAAATTTCATCTCTTTTTTTCAAGGGGTGGATGATTACGGTACAAGATGGCTAGTTGCTTCGTTTATTCGTATACTTCGTTTTATCGCCTTTTTGGTTGCTCTATTTTTGCCAGCGAGTTATGTTGCGTTTATTTCCTTTAATTTCGAAGTTATTCCTGTAGAGCTTTATTTATCTATTGCAGAGTCAAGAACAAGCGTACCTTTTGCTCCAGTAATGGAAGCATTACTTATGGAAATAACGCTGGAAATGATGAGAGAAGGGGCCTTACGCCTGCCTACCCCGATTGGTCAGACAGTTGGAATGGTAGGAGGTATTATCATTGGACAAGCAGCTGTTCAGGCCGGAATTGTAAGTAACATTATGATTATTGTTGTTGCTGTTACAGCCATCTCTTCTTTTATTATCCCTAACTATGATATGGGATCTGCAGTTAGACTTTTACGATTCCCCATGATGATCTTAGCTGCATTATTTGGAATTGTAGGACTGGTTATCGGGTGGATGACATTAATTGGACATCTTATCAGTCTTGAATCGCTAGGAACTCCTTATGGAACACCGTTAGCACCGTTTCGCTTTGCAGATATGAAAGATACTTTTATACGCTTTCCTTTATGGGCAATCAGAAGGCGTCCTAAGGGTACAGGAGCTATTCAATCTATTCGACAAGGTAAGAATCATAACAAAAGGTGAAATTATGAAAAAATATGCCTATAATGACATCACTCTTATGCAGTATATTGTTTTAATCAATGGAATGCAGGTCGGCACTGGCGTTCTATCTCTTCCACGTGTGCTTGCAGAAAAAGCTGGAACAGATGGATGGATAGCTATATTGATTGGCTGGATATTCTCCACAATATCAGGTGTTTTTATTGTGAAAACAGCTGCAAAATATCCCGAGGACACACTTTACGAAATTCTTATACGATTTTTCGGGAAAATAATAGGGAAAACACTTGTTGTTATTTACATGATGTACTTCGCTTTTTATTCTTGTACTGTTCTTGTGAACGCTATGCTTTATCTTAAGGGATGGCTTCTTCCAAAAACGCCTGATTATCTAGTTATCTTTTTGTTTTCGATTCCTACCTTTCTTGTCGCACGTAACGGCCCTCGTATTATAGGGCGGTACTCCGAACTTACTTTTTATATGTTGCTTTGGATTCCGTTATTTTTTTTGGTACCTCTTAAAGAGAACGGAAGTTGGATGCCATTCTTTCCGCTCTTAAAAGAGGGGTGGAAGCCTATATTAACGGCTGTGCCGACCACTATCTATGCTTATTTAGGATTTGACATTGCGTTCTTTTTATATCCCTTTTTACGAAAAAAACAGTATGCAGTCCATGGAATGGTTATTGCAAACACTTTAACGATGTTATTTTATTTATTCGCTACTATTGTTTGCTTTGCCTATTTTAGCCCTGATAGCATTACGCAATTTAACCAACCGGTACTAAATTTACTTAAAGTAATTGAATTTCGGTTTTTAGAACGTTTTGACATGATTTTATTGGCTACTTACTTGCCCGTTGTTTCTACATGCTGGATTCCTGCAATATTCTGTTCTGTATTTTGTTCAAGCCGATTACTTGGGAAACAAGATCACAGCTCTCATGTAGTTATTCTCTTATTACTCATTATCGGCTTCGTATTCTGGATTAGTCCTAGTTGGAATCAAGCCGAAACGGGACTACAGGTGTTATCGAATGCTGGGATTGGGTTAACCTATATATTACCTATCATTTTATGGATGTATGGCTGGCTATATGAGAAGTCTCATTGGGGGAAGATACATTGAAAAGAAAAGTACTATGTTGTATTTTGTTATCGGTGTTCATGATGACTGGATGCTTTGATCAAACAAATATTGAAGATGTTTCCCTTACTCTTGTACTTGGTATCGATTTAGATCGTAATAATAATCTATTGGTGTACATGTCAAGTCCTGTTTTTAATAAAGAAGCCAAGGTAAAAGAAGAAGTTACGGGTGTGAAATCTGCTACGATTCGAAATTCTAGAGACAAATTTGATGCTACTGTTATGGCACTTACCTCGGGAAGTAAAACACAGGTGATTTTAGTTGGAAAACGGCTATTGAAACAAAAAAATTGGATGAAATATCTCGATCCATTTCAACGAGACCCCAAAAATACAGTTACTACAAGGGTTGTTGCTGTTGATGGACCTGTTTCGGACGTCATCTTTTATAACCCAAAAGATAAGCCGCGTCTTCCTCTATATTTAACAAAACTAGTTGATACAGCCTCTTTAAGAAATATCACAGTAAAAACAAATCTTCAAGAACTACATGAACAAATGGCAGACAAAGGGGTAACAGCGAATATTACTGAAATGAAAAAAACGAATAAAATATTTGTGGCAGGTACAGCTTTGTTAGATGAAAAAGGAAGGCATAAATTAACGCTAAAACCTGATGAAAACAAACTATTACGCATTTTGCAACAAGGAACTACAGGTGATTTTTCATTTACAATCCCAATTAAACTAAAGTCGGATAGCCAGGATAAAGATTGGATAAGCTTTGCTGCCTATAACATTAAAGTAAAGACAAAGGCAAGATATGATAATAAATTTATATTTAATACAGATATAAAGATGAAGGTCGGCATTACAGAACAGCTTTTTTCGTTCAATACAAGAAAGGATGGAGTAAAATTACAAAAGGCGATTGAAACTAAGCTGGAAGCTGATTTCAAGCAATTAATAAAGAAAATRCAAACTGCCAATATTGATCCTATTGGGCTTGGGAGATATGCAAGAACTTACACATATCCAGAATGGAAAAAAGTCCAAAATAAATGGAATAATGAATTAGCAAAGGGCGATGTAAACGTCAAGGTAAATGTGAAAATTGGTGGGATGGGGACAATTAAGTAACAGGAGTTCAACTGAGATTCGTACTAAATTTACAAGTATCTTCAATTTTAGAATGGGAATTTTCTTTAATAGGAGTACCCCCCCGTACCCATCAACTTAAGGATTTAGACTATTCTTAAACTTAAAAGCACGTTACTATTCTCTTATGTTAATGAGAAAGGGTGACGTGCTTTTTATGAATATGCATCAAAAACAAGAGCGATTAGAATGCCACCTTTATGGACAACTCATTAGTATCCTATTATGTTCTTCTACTATGTTTAAAATGAGAGAACTCCTGTTACGTAAGAAACAAAAAGAACTAAGTGAATATAAAGCGATGTACATAATTAAAGATTATTTCTTACTTTTTCATCAAGCACTACATAAAAACACCCTAAGCAAAAAATACAATAGGCTGCCCATATGGACAGCTCATTTACATAATTCTCGTTATTAATAGACAACAATGGATAGAATTTTCGTTTTGGGGTGAATCTATTTTCTTAAGTTGATGGGCATGGGGATGGTACACTAAACTAGACACCAAGTTAAGTGAAAAATTGAACGGCATAAGGCTCCTTATTTCCTAGAACACCTAGCTAAAGCAAAAGAATTTGTACAGCAAAAAAGTGAATATTGAATCAAGGTGCTGGTTGCTTTATGTGTATGGCTTAACCAAAAGATTGCAAATACATTAAAAGAGTAACTTGTAATAAAGATATTGCAATATTTTTAAAGCGAAAAGCCGAAATTGAGGAATTTGAAGAATTGTAATAGTGAAGGAATTGATTAATTTATAAAAAACATTTAAATAAAAAGAGAGAATAAATACCTTATTTTTGGGGTGTTTGAAGGTTCAAATGGAAGATTCTCTGGTTTTCGATTTGAATCAAAATGATACTATTTACATGTACTGTCATGTAGGGAATTATATTTTTTACACCTGAACTGTTTGTACTATTTGTAGGATTTTCAGTTTTTTTGTCGAATATATCTTTAATGCAAGGAGGGACATTACATGATTATTAAAGACTATTTTATCAATCTTTCTATTTTTTCTTTATTAGTTAGCGCAGCGATATTTATTCAAGTGTTTTTGATTCATTCCAGGCGATATTTCGAAAAATTCTATGGAGGGATTATTGCAGTTACTTTGATGCTCTTTTCTTTTCCATACATGGGATTTTCCTACGATCTTCGAGTTGTTCCTCTTATTCTATCTTTTATTTACTTTGGTCGCATTGCTGGTTGGATTACATTAATTAGCATTATTATAATGCGTATCTTTTACATTGGAGGTTACTGGGAACCTCCTGTGATTGCTTATTTAGGTTTGGGTATCCTATTTGTTACTTTTAAAACATATTTTAAAAACCTTCATCCTTTTAAAAGTGCATCTTTATATTTTTTTGTTTTTGTCGGAATAAAGTGGTTAGTTGGTGTATTCTTTAATACTAAGTTACTTTACACTGGAGGCTTATTATATATAGCTTTAGGGCTTTTAATTGGGCTATTTCTTATGGAAGCCTACCAGAGATTATATTATTTAACACAGGACTTATCTAAAATGAATCGGGAATTAAAAAAATCCAAGCAAGAACTCACAGATACCGTACATGAGCTTCAAGGAGGGATTTTTAAATTTAAAAAAGTGGGTAAGCACTTTATACACACTTTATGTGATGGACAGTTTTATTATCAAAAAGGATTTTATTCTGAACAGGTGGTAGGGAAAAGCTTACGGACTATTGATGCTTCTATTGTTCCACCACATTTAGTTCCACAATTGATGAAGTATTATCTTCAGGCATGGGAAGGGAAAGAAATTATATTCGAATTACCCTGGCCAGATGATAAAACGATTATTCTTATTGCACTTAGGCCGATTAAACGAAATGGACAAGTTATGGAAGTTGTTGGTTCTATAGTCGATATAACCGAAAGGAAAAAGGTAGAATCAGAATTAAGGGCTACCAAAGAATTACTAGAATCATTTATAAAGCATAATGTAGATGCTATTACCATTTCTGATCGAGAAGGGCATATTTTACAAGCAAATAAAGCTTATGAAAAGATATTTGGATGGTCATTACAAGAAATCATAGGTAAGAGATTACCCTGTGTACCAGATTTCTTAATGGAAGAATCACTTAAAAATATTCAGAAAATTCTAACGAGTGAATCCGTAGTTACCAGATTAGAAACTGTTAGACGACGTAACGATGGAAGTCTTCTTGATGTCAGTCTGACAGTTTCTCCTATACTAGACGTAAGAGGAAATGTGATAGCTTTATCTGCAATATGTAGAGACATCTCTGAAAGAAAACAAGCAGAAAGAGAACGACAGCGATTACACCAACAATTAAAAGATAGTGAAATGAAGTACCGTGCACTAATCGAACAAGCAACTGATGCAGTATATGTAGTAGAGCTGAATGAAAATCATGTTCCAAGTCGATTCATTGAGGTAAACCCTGTTGGTTGTAAAAGATTTGGATATAGTAGAGAAGAGCTGCTCTCGTTACCATTTCCAAATGTAGTACCACAAGATTCTAAAATGATTGTAAGGTTGTTAGAAAAAATTAGAGAGGGACAAACTTCCTTCACTTTGCAAGATGAATATGTTTTTCCAACAGGAAAAATAATAACAACTGAGTTTAGTGTCCGTGTTTTTAACTTAAATGGTAAAAAAGTTTTCCTAAGTATTTCTCGTGATATCACTGAACGGCTAAAAACAGAAGAATTACTACGGAAATCTGAAAAACTTGCTGTCGTAGGACAATTAGCGACTGCAATGGCTCATGAAATTAATAATCCATTAACCGCAATGAAAGGGTTTATGCAATTACTAAAATCAACGGAAACTGAGAATAATCGGGGTTATATAAATATAGTATCATCAGAGATTGAGCGTATAGAAAGTATTACTAATGAATTTATGGCGGTAGCCAAACCACAGGTGGTAAAGATACAACCTAATGATATTAGTGTGCTAATGGATCAAGTTTTAATGCTACTGCAACCTCAAGCAATGATGAATAATATAAAAATTAGAATTGATTTTACACCTGGTATTCCACTGATTCCATGTGAAGGAAATCAATTAAAACAAGTATTTGTTAATATTATAAAAAATGCAATTGAATCCATGCCAACAGGAGGAGAAATTTTGATTCAATTTGATAAACTTGATAATAATCAAATAAGGATTCGCTTTATCGATCAAGGATGTGGGATTCCAAAAGAACGTATACCATATTTAGGAGAACCTTTTTACAGTATTAAGGAAGAGGGAATCGGCTTAGGATTAATGGTCTGTTATAAAATTATTGAAACACACCAGGGGAAGGTATTTATTGAGAGTGAAGTGAATAAGGGGACTATAGTTGAAGTCACTCTCCCAATTTGCACACTTCAAAATTAATACATTCTTTTACTGAAATTTTGTAAGTTAGTGAGCAGTTAGCTTTGGCTAGCTGCTTTTTTGTATATATTGTAATCGATTCTTCATATTACGGCTTTTTGATGTTTCATATATAGATTTTATGGCTTTTAAAAACTCTGTAAGTGTTTTGTAATATTTACGAGAGACTTTTTTAACAGTTATGAGAGAGAAAAGAAAGATTTGTTATATATGATGAAATTAATCTTACTAGTAGGTGTTCTAATGGATCTAGAAACAAAGGAGGAAAAATAACAATGAAACAATTGAAGCCAGCAATTAGTGTATTAGGTAGTGTATCAATGGCACTGACTTTAGCATCTCCTGCTTTAGCAGATGTAAAACAACCGAATCCAGGAGGTACAGTTGAAATATTCAAAGAGAATGCAGATGTAAAAAAAGAAGATAAGAATTTCACGCTCGGATCTGATGGAGAAATAGGTTCACTCATTACACAAAACATTGAAATGGCAAACAACGATTGGGATAAAGATGGTATTTCCAACGACTTAGAGATTAATGGATATAAAATTGAATTCAATTCACAAACTGGAAAAAATGAAGCGAAAGCATGGGATCCCGAGAAGGATAAAGGGAAACCAAAATTTATATCGAATCCTATGAATGCAAATACGGATGGTGATCCTTTTACTGATATGTATGAGGTTGAGAATTATAACAACGATTCTGATACTAATTTCAATCCGATAGTTGCCAACATGCCGAATTTGCAAATTGGTGTCAAACGAATTGAAGTAATTCCTATTGCAACCATTACGGATAATAATGGTGGATCAG
Organism: Bacillus sp. 01N45; assembly: GCF_056399205.1. Taxonomy (NCBI): domain Bacteria; kingdom Bacillati; phylum Bacillota; class Bacilli; order Caryophanales; family Bacillaceae; genus Bacillus; species Bacillus sp. 01N45. The sequence goes on along the minus strand of NZ_JBFTQW010000004.1, from coordinate 44,052 downwards.
TTAGTAGAGGATGGGAAAAAAGTGTATCTACACAACATTCATTTAATGTAGGTTTAAGTGGTTCAGGTGGTGTAGAAGGCTCAGCAGCCGGTCCTGTTCCTTCCGGAAGTGTTTCAGCAAATGTGGGATACGGATATTCAAAAACAACTACGGAAACGGAGAGTTATACAAATAATTTTGATTGGTCTACTGCAACAACTGTGGATACAGCGAACGCAGCAAAATTACGTGTACATTTGGAATATAAGAATGTAGGAACAGCATCCGCTGAAAATGTTTCGCCTCATTTTAATATTCGTTTAGGAAACAAAATTATTAATACTGTAAAGGCAACACAAGATCGTTATAAAGCAAACTACTTAAGTACAGAAAAAGGTGGACGGAATAAAACAGAAGTAGTAATTGACAGTTTAGAAGGACAAGCAGATGCGAATATTGTCTTATCTTTGGATGAATTGAAAGCTGTTGAACAAGGGGAACTTCTTTCGATTGAAGTTTTACCTACAAGTACAATGGATTTATCTATTGAAAAAGGTGAAGAAATTATGCATTTGGGGGATTCAGGGAGATATGAGTCTAGAGTAAATGCAGCTACTGAACAATTAGAAACAGATATAGGAAATATACCAAAGTTTAGGGTATATACTCCTAAAGACAAATCTCTTGCTGATAAGCCAGTTTTATCCTATAACGAAGTTTTTCAACAGGTAAATATAGATACGAAAAAAGTAAATCATATTGTAAACAAGGCTAAAAGTACTAATAACGTATCAGTGGTTTCAGCTAATAATGGAACTGATGCATTGAACGATTTAAAAGCGGGACAGGGAGATCGCGGTTATTTACATAAAGACTCTGTACACGGAGCTTTTGCAAAACTACAGCACCCAACATTAGTAGAAGGTAGTTATGATTCTGTGACGCAAAAGATTAGGGCAACAATTTTACCTGGTTTATTTGGAGTGAGTAAAGATATTCCTACTACTTATAGTAAGAAATGGAATGCTCCGTCACAAACAGTAACACTGGTTAAACGTGAAAATGGATTTACATATGAGTCTAGAGAAAATATACACCCTATTAAATCTGAAATTGCTGCGCACAGAAAAGTTACATTTGAAATCAATGACGCACACAATCTAACGCCTACACAAAAGATTGATACTGAAATTAAAGCTAATAAAGAATTTGAAGATTATGTAGTAGATAATTCAGGTGAATTTGTTACAGAAGGAGTTCCTTATACCGTGGCTTCATATGGAAATACAGCTTATTTGGGAAGTCATCATGCAGGGAATAAATGGGAGTATCTTTGGGCTGAAAAATCTAGCGATGAAAAAGTGAATGTAATTATTGAAAGAGTAGGTCAACCTAAACCTGGAAAACCAATTAAAAAGGATGAAGAGGTATTAATTAAATTTCAAAATCCTATTTATTCAGATTATGCATATTTAAAACTTCAAGATAGTTATATCCATTTAGATCAAAAACAGAACGCAAGTACTTTTAAATTTAATCATGCATATCCAAAGAATTTCACTGGACACCATAAGCAATGGAACATACTATCTAATGGTAATAAGTTAAAGGTAGGATATTTAATCGATTATATGAAATATGGTAATGGAGAGAATGGGACTGATACTATAGCATGGAATCTATCAAGAGTTCAGTAATAGGTAACAGTTCTGTTGCTAAGTTTGAAAAGAGAACCGGAAATGAATTGTATCTGAAAAGTTAGATGCAAAAATTTAGGTTACTATTAAGGAATGAGTTCGATGTTGAATCGGACTCATTCCTTTTAATTTATATATGATTTAGAAACTACTATTTTAAATACTTATCTAGTCATATAAGTAATCAAATGTTAAGATTACTATCTGTATTACATGATTTATTTTCCGAATTTTCATTCGTTTCGAGGGTGAAATGTGGAATTCTGATTTATTTATGTGATTAGTTTTTATATCTTTACCTATAAAGATATTTTTATTGGATAATAGAAAAAATTTTTTGTTATTGGTGAAAAAGAAGTGAGGATAGTATATGAAGAAAAGAATTTTAATCGTAGAAGATGAAGAAAATATTCGAGAAGTATGCAAACGGTATTTAGAAAGAGAAGAATATGAAGTTTATACCGCTGTAAATGGTAAAGAAGGTTGGGATTTATTTCTTACACATCAACCAGATTTAATTATATTAGATTTGATGATGCCAAAAAAAGATGGATGGGGATTATGCGAGGAAATTCGTCAACAATCAAATGTCCCTATTATTATGTTAACTGCTAAGGGAGAGGAAAGGGATCGAATTTTAGGCTTAACAATGGGGGCAGATGATTATTTAACAAAACCATTTTCCCCTCGTGAATTAGTATTAAGGATTCAAATTATACTAAGAAGAGGAAGCCATGTACAAATACAAGCGAAAGAATCCTTATTGGAAGTGATAGAGTTTCCAGATTTAAAAATATATCCAAAGACAAGATATGTACTTGTTTGTAATAAGGAAGTGGAGTTAACGGTGAAAGAGTTTGAGGTACTTTATCTCATGGCAAAGCATCCAAAACAAGTATTTTCTCGCTCGCAGCTTCTTGAATTAATTTGGGATTTTGGACATGAAGGGGCATCAAACACAGTTACTGTGTTAGTGAGTCGTTTACGTGAAAAGCTCGAGAAGCATACGATAAAGAATCGTTGGATTCATACGGTTTGGGGTATAGGATATCGCTTTGAGCCAAATGGAGGAAATGAAACATGAGATTACGTATTCAATTGTTACTCATGAATCTATTAAGTACTAGTATTATGGTAATTGCTATATGGTATAGTGATACGAAAATGTTACTTGAACCGGAACAAACGCGGTTATTAACAGTAATTGCATTTGTGGCATTCATTATTTCAACGTTTATTTATTGGTTAATGACACGTCCTATCATGAGATCTATACAAAATTTAATAAAATTGACGAAACAATTTAGTGATAGACACTTTGAAACGATGTATATAATTGGGCAAGAACCACGTGAGTTTAAAGAATTGGCAACAGCCTTTCAACAGATGGCAAAAAAATTAGAAGAAGGGTTTACTAAGTTAGAGGAACAGGAAAACTCTCGTAAGGAGCTAATTACCAATATCTCACACGACTTACGAACACCTATGACTAGCATGCAAATGATGATAGAAGCATTACAAGATAACCTGATTGAAGATCCTGAAATGAAAAAGCAATACTTAGCAACGGTTTTAAAAGAAATAGAAAGATTAAATGGATTAATTAACGACTTATTTGATCTTTCAAAGTTAGAGTTTGAGCAAGTAGATTTTCACCCAAGTTTCACACATTTAGATAAAGTTCTATTAGATGTATTAGAGTCACATTCTGTCTTATTAGGAAACAAACAAATCCATGTGCAATTGGATGTCCCTGATACATTACCTCGACTTTTGATTATGCCTTGTAAAATAGAAAGGGTCATAGGTAATTTATTACATAATGCAATTCGATATTCTCCTATCTCTGGAACAATTGAATTGACTGTAGTGGAAAATAAACCAACTCAACAGGTCCAATTCACTTTGCGGGATGAAGGAATGGGAATTTCTCCAAATGATCAATTACGCGTATTTGAACGTTTTTTTAGAACAGATCGATCAAGAAGTTCACAATCTGGAGGTTCCGGACTTGGATTAGCTATTGCAAAATCATTGATTGAAATGCACAAAGGGGAAATTGGTGTAAGGAATCGCACAGATGGTAAGCAGGGAAGTGAATTTTGGTTCACTCTTCCCATCACATCAGTAAAAAAATAAGACGGCTGAAAGACTTTTGTAACATTTACGTTAGAAAAATGAAAGACCTTCTTGTTAACATACTACTACACAGTATGTTACAGGAGGTTTTTTACTTTATGAAAAGAAAATATGTATGGCTTATAGGTGGTTTGATAATTGTATTGGGGATTTTATGGTCATTGTTCCGACCAGAGAAATTATTTATTGATAAGCACGTAAATGAATCATTGCCACAAGCAGAGATACAATCAACTGAAGTAAGGCAACAAAGTGATCGAGTAATAAGGGAAGGTCAGTTTCAAAACGGTGTCCATGAAACAACTGGAACGGCAAAAATTTACCAATTAGCGGATGGAAAACGTGTTTTACGACTTTCTGATTTTGCAACATCTAATGGGCCAGATGTACGAGTTGTATTAGTTCCTACAAATCGTTTGAAAAATAATGAAGACGTGAAAAACTATCAGTATATTGAATTAGGAAAATTAAAGGGAAATAAAGGAGACCAAAACTACGAAATTCCTGAAGGGATAGATGTAAGTGAATATGGTTCGGTTTCTGTTTGGTGTAAAAGATTTAATGAAAACTTTGGTGCGGTTTATTTTAATAATTAAATATGAACTTAAAATTTCCTCTTACAGGCGAAATTCATCGGGGTAATGATAATAGTTGCAGCGGACTTAGTTGCTAAGAAGGGCACTCATAAGAGTGTTTTTTTCATATTCTTCAATTTTTGTATATTTTAGAGCTATTGGACGTTTACGGAGAGATTTTATTTAGTGTGGAAGCGTACTGTCTGTGAATAGAAGGATGAATAATATGTTACAGGAAAACATTACTCTTTTATAACTTAATTTTGAAGGAACATATACTTTTTTCATTTATCGGCTTGTAAAGAAGTATGGAAATTAAAGTTTATAATTTAAAAGTCAGCTTAAAGATGCAATAAGCAATTTGAATAGTAATCTTAAGTAAATAAAAAAGAGAGAGGAGCATCGATGAGCTCTTCTCTCTTTTTAAATCTAATTAGGGTTTCCATAACTGTAAAGGGGATGGTGTAAATTGTTGGATATTACCAAAATATCACTTTAAGTTAAGATTATAAAAAAGAAGTTCCTTTTTTCTGACAATGAATATTAATACAAAATTAATGATTAATATTCAAAAATGATTTTATAGTTCATTAATTTATTACTTGCTATCTATATTAATCATTTATTGCAACAGCTTTCATGTCCAAAATTAAATGTTTCAACAAAGGATAATATAAGTATCATTATAATGATTTTCCAATATAATCAATGTGTTAATGAAAGGAACTCTGTGTTATTTTTGCTTTTCTACTAACTAATACAGCTTCAAACAAAGGACACAATTGCTACATGCTAAGTGTAATCTATTACCCATTCAAGATTCTGTTTATTCAATCTTTCTAAAAATAAAAAAATATTGTACTCATAAATATACAAGCTATAATGAGGGCGTCGAGAAAGAATTTATTACCTCTAGAGAAAGTATCAAACCTAGTTTTTTTGCAAAAATCCTAATGACATTGTAAGTAACCTTTTAAATTTGGACATACTCACATGATTACTCTAAGAAAGGTATGTGATCAAAAGGAAAAGTGTATTTGACACGAGAATGAAAGCGCATTCAATTAGATCTTGTTTTGAATCAGTCATTTTAATAACTTAGATTCAACTGTAATTAAAAATAATAAATTATGGGGGTGCTTATATGAACATGAATGTAGCATCTATTAAAGAAAAAAAGGTTGTTAAATACAAAAGTTGTTTTGATGTGATTGGGCCCATAATGATAGGTCCTTCAAGTTCACATACTGCAGGTGCTTTGGCTATTGGAACGGTAGCCAATAAATTATTTCAAGGTCTTCCAAAAAAAGTCGTGGTAAGGTATTATGAATCATTTGCTGAAACCCATAAAGGTCACGGAACTGATTTTGCAATTATTGCTGGGATATTAGGATTTGCTGCCGATGACAGCAAAGTGCCAGATGCTATTGAAATAGCAGAATCTAAAGGAATTGAAATTACCTTTATTGAAGAAGCAGGTGATAGTCCTGCTGGCCATCCAAATACGGCAGATGTATATTTAGAGGATGAAAATCGAAGTATTAGAACGATGGGGATTTCGGTTGGCGGTGGATTAATTGAAATCAAACATGTTGAAATTGACGGATTTAGTTTAGATCTGCAGGGGCCATTGCCAGTTATTATTGCGATTTCTGAAAGAGCTGACTTTGAATTTGTCTTACGCAGGATCTTTAAACAATATGATGTGGAAATAAACAACTTTCATAGTTTAGAAGAAAACAGGAAATATTTATATGCATTCGCATTGGATTCGCTATTGCCTGGTAATCTCCAGGAGGAATTAGGAAATTTAAGCAATATAGCTAAGCTCATTATTCTTTAGTTACATTAGGGAGTGAAAAAATATGTATATGGCCATAAAAGAAATTGTGGATGCAGCTAATAAAAGCCAAAAGACAATTTATGAATTAGCAATTGAACAGGAAATTGAACAAACTAAATCTACTTATGAAGAAGTTTGGAGTAAAATGGAACGAAATTTAGCGACTATGCAAAATGCTATAAATAAAAGTATCGAGGGCGACGGTGTATTTTCTCCAACTGGTTTAACCGGAGGTGATGCTGTTAAAATTAAAAACTATCGAGAAAATAGGAAAACCCTTTCTGGAGATTTGATGGTGTTAGGGATCCAAAGTGCTATCGGTGTTAATGAAGTAAACGCTGCATTAGGAGCTATTTGTGCAACTCCAACAGCAGGTGCGAGTGGGACGATTCCGGGAGTCCTATTTAGTATTAAAGATACGTTGCAGTTAAGTCATGAAGATATGATTCATTTTCTATTTACTTCAGCGTTATTTGGAACGATAGTCGCAAACAACGCTTGTATTTCAGGAGCGTACGGAGGATGTCAAGCTGAAGTAGGCAGTGCCTCAGCGATGGCGGCTGCAGCTGCGGTAGAAGCTGCAGGTGGAACGCCACAGCAATCTTCTGTAGCTTTTTCGATTGCATTACAAAATTTACTCGGTTTAGTTTGTGATCCGGTCGCTGGTTTAGTAGAAATTCCTTGTGTAAAGAGAAACGCCATTGGAACGGCAAATGCTTTAGCAGCAGCGGACATCGCATTAGCCGGCGTAAACAATATCATCAATGCTGACGAAGTTATTGAAGCGATGTATAGAGTTGGAAGACAGATGCCTCGCGAATTAAGAGAGACAGGTTTAGGTGGAATTGCAGCTACACCTACAGGGATTGCCATTAAAAATAAAATCTTTGGAGAGAAATAATCAAATCAATGAACAATTACCGGATATATTGTGAAAAAATTAACAATCTATTCTCTATTGTTCGCCTAAGGATGTCTGTATATTGGGGGAATTACTAATAAAATATACCACTATATAATTGGGATATTTTATAATTTGTAACAACCCCGTCAGGTTGATGCTTCGCCAATTTTTTGATTTTGATTAACTTAGAAGAAGGATATACGATGTGGCGCACTTTATAAGCAATTCATTTTTCAAGAACGGTCTATATTCCGATGCCTTAAATAGAGAAGTAAGAATAGAAAACTAGGAGGAATTATTATATGAATGGGAATACTGCAAAAAACATAGAATTTCAAGTTGATAATACTGCAGTAAAAAATGAGAAATATCTAGACCCTAAAAAGTGGCATAAACAGGATACTACCTGGGCATTGAGTCTATTTGGAACAGCAATTGGAGCAGGAGTACTCTTCTTACCTATTAATGCAGGTTCAGGTGGTTTATTATCATTGCTGTTAATTACCATACTTGCATATCCTGTTATGTATTATTCACATAGGGCACTTGCTAAAATGATATACGCTTCTAATTCTGCCGATGAGGGGATTACAGGTACAATAAGAGAGTATTTCGGAAATAAGGCAAGTATCATTTTTAACATTGTATATTTCGTTTCAATTTATACGATCGTGCTGATGTATTCGGTTGCACTTACAAATACTGCAAGTAGTTTTATTGTGCATCAATTGCACATGCCGGAGCCTCCAAGGGCCATTTTATCGCTTGTATTAGTACTCGGTCTTATCACTATACTAAATTTTGGTCAAGATATTACTGTAAAGATAATGAGCATGCTAGTATATCCTTTCATTGTTTCTCTACTTTTTATCGCAATATCTTTAATTCCACAGTGGAATACGTCAATGCTAAGTTTTTCAAGTGTTTCTACTGCTTCAACTGGAACAGGATATTTTGGAACAATATGGATGATACTACCAATCATCGTATTCTCGTTTAATCATTCTCCTATGATTTCGTCATTCGTTATGAAACAGAGAGCTACGTATGGAATAGATGCTACTGATGCCAAGTGTGCTCAAATACAAAAAGTTTGTTATATCATGACATTCGTTGTTGTTATGTTCTTTGTTTGGAGCAGTACTTTAAGTTTGACTCCAGATGATCTTAAGGTGGCAAAAGAACAGAACTTGTCAATCCTATCATATCTTGCTAATGAGCTTAATTCGCCAGTAATTACTATTGCGGCTCCTATCATTGCGTTTGTGGCTATTACAAAGTCTTTCCTTGGCCATTATATAGGAGCGTATGAGGTAATGCGTGACATGATTATTAAGTCCGGTAAAAAACGTGGGAAAGATTTAGGAGAGAAAACAGTTAAGACAATGATTCTTACTTTTGTCGTATTAACATGCTGGTATGTTGCTTATACAAATCCAAGTATTCTTGGAATCATTGATGCCCTTAGCGGTCCGTTAGTTGCTGCTATCTTATGTCTATTACCGATGTATGCAATCAATAAAGTACCAGTACTGGCTAAATACAAAGGGAAAATGAGTAATGTATTTGTAATTGTTATAGGAATACTTACTGTTCTAGCAAGTATTAAGTCATTATTCTAATTCTCTATTGTTCGTTCGGATGCAAAAATAGTAGGATATGAAAAGAGAGTAAAAGACTTTTAGCGGAACTGAATTATATATTGTTAAACCATAGAGTTTATGGTTTTGGACAAACTATTCACCTTGGATAGTTTGTCCTTTTTTGATTATATGCATAACTTCTATTGCAGCATTTTTTTTAAGCTGTTTGTAATGATTTTAATCCAAGCATTTGAGGGCGCCTAACCATGTGCATCAAGCTAATATTTTAAAGTATCTCACATCTGTTTTCTTAGGTTAATGGGAATGGGCCGGTACCCCATGTATGGCGAACAACTAAACTGGCTTCCTTATATCCTATGTCCGAAGCCAGTTCATCTCTCACATACTCATTTCGCGTTCCTTGAGGAAGTACTCTTCTTGGCTAGATTTATAAACTTAACTTATTGAGCTTAGGGTGATACTCCCGTTACAATTTTGATAGTTCATTGACCACACTTTCTAAAAATTGCTCTACCTTTTCTTTTGTAGTATCTGGCGAATGATAACCAATTGTAAATGTAAGTCTCCCATTATAAGAGCTTGCCCCCATTGTAAAGAATGGTGCATACATAATTGGTGATGTTATATACCCGTCCTGAGCTTGAACTTCACCAAACTTAATAGGTTCATCAGCTATCGATCCGAAATTAGTAAGTAACGGTAAAGCCATTCCCATTTGTAAAGCCCATTCATATTGCTGTTTATACATTTCCTTAACTTCAGATAGCTTTTTACTTGCCAGTAACTCCATTCCTGCGGCTGAAGAAAGACCTGGATTTTGAGATTTTATTGTATCCATTGATTCTTTGACTCGAACTAGAGTTTGATTAAATGAGTCATCATTTTCCATTTTAATCACTGGCATTTCCATCCCGGATAAGTTGCAAATTGAACCAGTTGTATGATTAGGGAGATATCGGCGTAAATCAATTGTTAAACCAACCATTTTTTCTGCGGTACGAGGTTCTGCATACACAGCGAAATGTGATAAAGAGCGGAAGTATGCAGTCAGGATTGCATCATTTAAGGTAGCTTGTTGTGCCTTTGTCCATAGGGTTAAACGTAGAGTTTGCTCACGGCTTAACCGTCGCACGGCCATTTTTGGATAAGTATTTTTGTTAGGTTGAGATGGAAAAGACCATAATGCTGCTTGTTGTTCTTGGCTGGGACGATACGCACTTTTTATGTCTGTTATTCCAGTATATTTGAATACAGGTGATTGATCGCGAAAACCCTCATTTTTTGCATTAAATCTCTTTATAATTTCATCCTTAGACTGTCCCAGAGAAAGGTGAGTATAAATTGCTCCCAGCAAATTAATATATTCCTTGACTCCAGCACCATCTGAACAAAGATGAGATAATTTAACAACTAATATATTTGTTGAAGTGCCTCGTAATAATTTTGTCTGAACCATAGGCCCTTGAATAGGATCTCCAGATTCCTTTATAAAATCTATTGCCATCACTTCAAGATTTTGATCATCTCCTTCTGCAAAAAAACAAATTGGTGAGTTAGTACTAGATGAATGTTCCTCCCAGTAAGGCATATCACTTTCTACAAAACGGCTGTTTAAAACGGGCTGTAATTGTAACGTTATTCTTACTGATTGTTCAAGTACTTTTTTTGATATACCTATAGGGAAATAAAGAACGGCATTAATTTGTTGATTTGCGGAATAAAGACCAAGTATATAATTCATTCGATCTTGAGGTGTTACTGAATATTTCCTTTGTTCCATAATTTTCTCCCTCTTTTCAAGCTATTTTTGGTTACAATCTTGTTTTTCATAGGGTTGTAACTTTTTTAAAGGATCCATATTGTTTTATTTTCACTTTTTTAGTATTTCACTTATGAAAGTATGATTTCTGTATTGGTTCATGTTGTTATTGGTATTAATAATATTCATCAATTTTGTTTGGTTTTTGTATAAAAAGTAGATAAATTGTATTTTCGTTTGATTATATATAAACATTTTACATAAATGTTTGTGTATAATCTACAAAAAATAATCGAGTCATTTTTATCTTTTTTCGACAGTATCTCCCATCTATTTACTAACGCTATCCCAACATCAAACAAATTAAGGAGGGGGTCTTCTGACATAAAATATACACGTTGTAACTTCTAATCTTACAATATTGTAAGATTAGAAGTTAGATAGTTAGATAGGAGTCATTAACTTATGAAAAAATCACATCTATAATCCAGATATAAATCATTAATTAAAGGAGTATTCTAGTGAAAAAAATTATAAGTTATGTGGTGGTTATTGCTATCTTTATAGGAGTAAAACGTTATGTGCAAGGTCCAGGACAACCAGTCGATGGGATTCTAGTTAGTGGTACTGCAGCTGATATAGAAAAAGTCAAACAAGAATTTAAAGATGATATTAAACAATCTAATGAAGTAAATATAAAAGTAATACAAACAAAAAGCGAATATAGATAAAAATTTTTTGATACATTTATGAGTATAAAAATTTATTTATATAAAAAATTAGATGTGGTTAGGTTATCAGAAAAAATCCAATAACTTCAATTTTAAAAAGATAAAAAAGGAGCGGAAATACGCTCCTTTTTTATTTATCTTACTATTTTTAGGAGGTTAGTATGAATAAGATATGGATAAAGGGTGAATAGCATTTTTATTGATGAAATTTCACTAAATATTCTTGTGGAATATATGTGAAACATTGTATAGAATAAGCAAGAATGCCAAAAATTATAGGGGGAAAGTTGTGAAGAAAAATAAGAGTTTAATAAGTTTTTTAGGAGTGTTTATTATGTTGTTTTCTTTTTGTTTTCAAGGAAATATACAGGCTGATGTAAATACTGTTCAATCTGGAAAAATCAAATCAGGAAATGTAACGGTATGGGAAGTTGGAAATGTGGCGAAAGTGTTAGCTGATGTAGAGCGCTTAAATTTAAATACAGTAAATGTACCGATTCAGGTAGATATTCCGAATGTAACTTCTACGAACATGGTAATTAATCAAGCGCAAAAGCAACAGGCTATTCTTTTAATTCAAGAATTATTAAAGCGTAATATTCAAGTTATTGTGGAACCGTTCCCATATATTCAGCAAGGAAATGTTGGGGAAACGGAATGGAATCCGAGTAATATTAATGATTTCTTCTGGAATTGGAAAACGGTTATTCTACAAGATATTTTTAATTCGATTACAAGTAAATACAATGTGTACGGGCTCAAGATTGCCTCTAATTTCGTGAATATGGAATATGCAGAAGGATATTGGAGCGATACGATTGATTTCGTCCGTCAGCAATATAAAGGAAATGTTTTGTATCAAATGAATTGGTGGTTAACAGCAAGCTTTGATCCATCTTATGAAGCGAAGTTTATAGAAAAAATAAATCGTCCATATTTAAAAAAGGTGGATATTGTTAGTATTGATAGTTGGTTTGAAGTTTCAGGAAAAAGAAATCCATCATACGAAGAAGTGAAGCAAAGTTTATTTGCCACAACAGTATATAATCGTGGGCAAAATGTTGTGCAGCAGTTAGAACAATTACATAATGCAACAGGAAAACCGGTTTATTTTGGTGGATTTAACGTTCCAGCACGTGAACTTGGACTACAAAATCCGTGGAATCCAGATGTATCTAATGTGTTTTCAAAGGACGTACAATTAAACGGATGGCGTGCTTACCGAGATATATTAGAAACGAAACCGTATTTTAAAGGTTTTTCAATTTGGTTTATTGGCTCTTATAATAGTACGCATGCGTATCAAATACATAGTAAAGAAGCAGAGGCAGTTATTAACGGCTGGTACCGAAAATAATTTTTATTAAATAGGTAAGTTTTGAATTTTACCACATATATTTCTAGTGAAAGGCCTTTCACCATCTTATCACCTAGGGGGCAATCATAATGAAATTTTTGTCTTACCTTACAGTAATTTTGGTGATTCTTGGCGGTTTGAATTGGTTGTTTGTAGCGTTAGATTACAATGTAGTTGAGAAATGGTTTGGTTCTATGCCGGCGCTTGTGGACACTATTTATTGGCTCATTGGTCTTTCTGCTATTTATCAAATTTTTGATCGGTTCTTCACGGACAATTAGCAATTATACTTTATTACTAGAGTGTTAAGTACGATTATGTACTTAACACTTTTTTGTATGTTTATAAAAAGTAGTTTGCACATGCGAGCGATTCCATTGCGTCTTACGCCGTAATAATAGAAAACAAATTGACCACGTATTATATTTTAGGTTATAATTCAGAAAGTTTAAAAATTAATAAAAATAAGAAATAGGGAGGTTATCAGGGTGATGGAGAGAGTATATAATTTTTCAGCTGGACCATCAATACTCCCTTTGCCAGTTTTAGAGAAAGTGCAAAAGGAGCTTGTAAATTATAACGGGACAGGCATGTCTATTATGGAAATGAGTCATCGATCTTCTTATTTTCAAAGTATTATAGATGAAGCAAGTAGCCTAATTCGTGAATTAATGAACATTCCTGATGAGTATGAAGTACTGTTTTTACAAGGCGGTGCGTCATTACAATTCTCTATGATACCGTTAAATGTAATGAATACGTACAAAAAAGCAGGGTACGTATTAACTGGCTCATGGTCTAAAAAGGCGATGCAAGAAGCTGAAAAAATAGGGGAAGTACAAGTGCTTGCTTCTTCTGAAAAAGAGAAGTTTACTACAATTCCTAAACTGGATGGTTTACCAAATGATGAAAAACTAGATTATGTACATATTACAACGAACAATACAATTGAGGGTACGAAATATGTGGACATTCCACGTTTAGATAGAGTACCGCTCGTTGCAGATATGTCCTCAAATATTTTATCAGAACAATATGATGTTACGAAGTTCGGCCTTATATATGCGGGAGCGCAAAAGAATTTAGGACCAGCGGGCTTAACGATTGCAATTATAAAAAGAGATTTAATTGGGGGAGCAGATCGCTCTTGTCCTACAATGTTAAACTATGAAACTTACAGCAAAAATAACTCCTTATATAATACACCGCCATCCTTTAGTATTTACGTAACGAAACTTGTACTAGAGTGGTTGAAAGAGCAAGGCGGGGTATCTGCGATTGAAGAACAGAATAGAATGAAATCTTCACTTCTTTACAATTTCTTAGATGAATCAAAATTATTTACTTCACCAGTTGATCCTACGTATCGATCACTTATGAACATTCCGTTTACAACACCGTCAGAAGAGCTGAACAATGAGTTTTTACAAAAAGCGAAAGAACGCGGCCTTGTTACGTTAAAAGGGCATCGCTCAGTCGGTGGTATGCGTGCAAGTATTTACAATGCGATGCCAGTACACGGTGTACAGCAATTAGTAAATTATATGAAGGAATTTGAGCTTGAGAATAGATAGGGAGATGGGGATATGTTTCGTGTTCAAACGTTAAATCAAATTGCGGAAAAGGGTTTGCAAGTACTTAGCGGAGAGCGTTATGAAGTAGGGGATAGAATGGACCACCCAGATGGTATTTTACTTCGTAGCTATTCTTTACACCAAGAAGAATTTTCAAAAGACTTAAAGGCGATTGCAAGAGCTGGTGCTGGTGTAAATAATATTCCTGTCGAGCGATGTACAGAAAAAGGGATTGTAGTATTTAATACACCAGGAGCGAATGCCAATGCAGTAAAGGAACTTATTATCGCCAGCCTTATTATGTCTTCACGTAACATTATTAACGGTGTAAGCTGGACGAAAAATTTAGAGGGTGAAGAAGTACCGCAGCTTGTTGAATCAGGAAAAAAACAATTCGTTGGATCAGAAATTGCAGGGAAACGTCTAGGTGTAATTGGCCTCGGCGCAATCGGTGCTTTAGTTGCGAACGATGCGTTAGCTTTAGGGATGGACGTTGTCGGATATGATCCTTACATTTCAGTTGAAACAGCATGGCGCCTTTCTACACATGTACAAAGAGCATTTAGTTTAGATGAAATTTTCGCAACATGTGATTATATTACACTTCATATTCCTCTTACGAATCAAACGAAGGGGATTATTGGTGAACACGCTGTAGAGAAGATGAAAAAAGGTATGCGTTTATTCAATTTCTCTAGAGGAGAACTTGTAGATGAAAATGTTCTTCAAAAAGCGTTAGAAGAAGATGTTATTACGCATTACGTAACAGACTTCCCGAATGAAAATGTGATAAAGATGAAAAATGTAACAGCGACGCCTCACCTTGGTGCATCTACATCTGAATCAGAAGAAAATTGTGCAATCATGGCAGCGCGCCAATTACGTGAATATTTAGAGACAGGAAATATTCGTAATTCAGTAAACTATCCAAACGTCGAACTCCCTTATATCGGAAAGAAACGTATTACAATCATGCATCAAAACGTTCCGAACATGGTAGGACAAATTACAGGATGTTTAGCAGAACATCATATTAATATTGCGGATATGATTAATCGTAGTAAACATTCTTGGGCGTATACAATGATTGATATTGATAACGGAATTGATGATATAATAAAAGAGAACATTGTGGAAAATATAAGCAAAATTACAGGTGTTGTAGCCGTTCGAATGATTGTGTAAAGGAGAGAGGAAAACTTGGCAAAAATCCGACCGTTTCGGGCCATTCGTCCAGTAGAAGAAAAAGCAGCGGAAGTTGCAGCTTTACCGTATGACGTATTAAATAGTAAAGAGGCAAGAGAGGTTGTAAAAGGGAATCCGTATTCTTTCTTACACGTTGATAAAGCAGAAATTGATTTAGACCCGGCACTTTCACCGTACGATGATCGTGTATATGAAAAAGCGGGTGAAAATTTAAATCGATTTATACGAGAAGAAGTATTCATACAAGATGAAGAGCCATCACTGTACATTTATGAACTGACGATGGAAGGAAGAACGCAGTCAGGTCTTGTCGTTTGTACATCTATTGATGAGTATGAAGATGATACAATTAAAAAACATGAAAGAACGCGTCACGAAAAAGAATTAGATCGTATTCGCCACGTAGATGTGTGTGATGCAAATACGGGGCCTATCTTTTTAACGTATCGTACGAAAGAAGATGTGAAACGTATCATTGCAAGCTGGAAAGAAGAGCATGCGCCAATCTATACATTTACAGCAGAAGATGGCGTGGAGCATGTTGCCTGGAAAATAGTTGATGAGGATGTAATTGCTACTTTAGTAAACGCATTTGAAGATATTTCTAATCTTTATATTGCAGATGGGCATCATCGCTCAGCATCAGCAGCAAAAGTAGGGCTCATGCGAAGAGAACAATATCCGAATTACACAGGAGAAGAAGAGTTTAATTTCTTCCTATCTGTATTATTCCCTCACGATGAATTATCCATTTGGGACTATAACCGAGTTGTGAAAGATTTAAACGGCTTATCAGAAGAACAGTTTTTAAAGCAAATTGCACAATACTTTTATGTAGAAGAAGCAGCTGTTTCTCCGTATAAACCAAATGAGCCAAAAACATTTGGTATGTATGTAAACGAGAAATGGTATAGACTCACAGTGAAAGAGGAAACGTTTGATGCGAATGATCTCGTTAAAGGTTTAGATGTATCTATTCTGCAAGATCATTTATTAAGCCAAGTACTTGAAATACACGACCCGCGATCTGATTCACGCATTGACTTTGTCGGAGGAATCCGCGGATTAGAAGAACTAGAACGCCTTGTAAATAGCGGTGAATATAAAGCAGCGTTTTCATTATATCCGACATCAATGGAAGCTTTACTATCAATCGCAGACGCTGGAGAAATTATGCCGCCGAAGTCAACGTGGTTTGAACCGAAACTGCGTAGTGGGTTGTTTGTACATTCTTTAAAGTAAATATAGACTTCTTTAGATTGAAAAACCGAAATGATTATAGTTTCGGTTTTTCTTATTTATAAAGTGTTTTTGAGGAGGGGTATAGATGAAATTGCAAGTAGGGGAAAAAATCACCTTTGAGCGAACTTTTACGAAAGAGGATGTTGTTTTATTTACGGAAGTATCGAAAGATGAAGGTGTTCATCATGTTACACCAGATGAGCAGGGGAGATTTGTTGTACAAGGACTGTTAACATCAACGTTGCCTACAAAAATTGGCGGTGATTATAACGTACTAGCTCGCAAGATGGATTTTGAATTTGTACGTCCTGTTTTTAGCGGTGATACGATTCGTTGTGACGTAACTATTGAACAATTTGAGCCCGATGAAAAAAATCGTACAAAAATTATTGCGATGTTTATATGTAGGAATCAACTTGAAAAAGAAGTTATGCAGGGGAGTTTTTCTGGGATTATTCTTTAGTTAGTAGGAAAAGTAATGAATAGGTGGGGGGCACATGCCTCTCGGGCTTAGATTTTTAATTCCCCCATAATGAAAATTTTATGTATTATACTCTGTTCTTTTCTTAACTAATAGAAGAATAGTTGAATAAGCTTGTCAACAAAAAAAGGACATTCCTAGTATTACAAGAAATGTCCTTTCCACTAAATTATAGGATATTTTGCTGGAATTCAAACTCTAAAATTAGTTTACTAGTTTGACCTGTAAACTGATAATTATAGGACCCTCTCAGATTTTCTAAGTTACCAGTAGCTTTAATAATTGTTCCTGGGGAATTTAGATTTCCTTTATCAAATATTCCTTGCTCTATAGCTGTAAATGTCCCTTGTTGCCCCTTATAAATTCCTTCAAAGTGTAAAAATCCAGAAATTTTAGCAGTAGCCAAGTGACCATCATTTATATTTGAGTCTAAATAATATAATAAGTATTCAACAAAAGCTTTTCCTTTTAATTCACCATCAATATCATATTCAACATGGGCAATATTAATAGGGAAATCTTTTCTAGTATCATCAATTAGTTTTTCATCCCATTTACTTACTGTAAATGTTGCTTCCATACACGTAAATCCCCCTTTATCATTAGATAAGTAATCTGCCTAAAATGAAAAAATACGCTATTCTTCCTGTAGGATCAGGAAAACATAATTATAAAACTTATGGCTATACTTATTTAAAGTTTTCCTTTATTCCACGCCACTCTCTAAAATAGAGAAAGACCCATTTTCACAATCAATTTCTGCCATCGCACCGTAAGGTAAAATAAACTTCGGCTCGGTATGACCAAAATTTAAATTATAAAGAATCGGCAAATCTTCTAAGTTATGTTCTTTCATAACTTGTAGTATTTCATGTTTATATTCTTCATAATACATTTCGTCTTTTGGTTTACCAAAGATGAGACCCTTTGCTTTTTGGAGAATGCCTTGCGCTGCGTAATTTCGTAACCAATACTTTATATAGCTTGGTTCTGGATGGTCTTCAGAAGTTTCAAAGAAAAGGATACTATTTTCCCAATGTTTTTTCTCAGGCCAAAGCTCCGTTCCTTTTGCAAATTCCAATACTTCTATACAACCACCAATTAAGCGTCCTTGTACGGTAGTAGAGCCTTGAAGTAGTTCATAGCCATTGTTTTGTTGCATCGTACGCCTTGTATCTTTATTTACCTCTATCCATTCTAAACGCTCACTCGTCCATTCATGAGCTGGTTGAATTTCGCCAATTGTCTCATTTGAAAAGAGAGTCCGATTTACCATTTCAACTGTATATGGATCCATCTCTATATTTTCGGCAAAATCAGTTAAAATTGCTGGACCGTAAAAAGAGGAAATTCCTGCTTTATGACAAAACAAGTGTGAAATGGTAACGTCAGAGTACCCCATAAAAATTTTCGGATTTTCACGTATTACATTAAAATCTATATAGGGAAGTAAGCGAATGCTATCTTCACCGCCAATATTCGAAATAATTGCTTTCACGCGCGTATCCTTAAAAGCTGTCATTAAATCTTCCGCACGAGCCTGTGGATTGTTATAAATGAATTCGCTACCTTTTAAACTATTTGGCATTGGGATAACCGTAAGACTGAAAACTTCTTCTAATCTCTTTACCCCTTGTTCATAACGCCATCTTATCTCAGAATCACCTGCGCCTCCCCATGAAGGACTTACTGTTGCTACGATATCACCTGGCTGTAATCTGTTTGGTTTCTTTAACATATTAACTCCGCTCCTACATAATGTAATGGACTACGATTATACAAACTGTAGTATTGAAAAAATATGATGCATCACATTAGTTTCTTCATCATCAATCCGTTTCCCTGCTGTGATTCAAGAATTTAGCACTCGTGTTGAATATAGGAATAATCGATTCATATTTAAAAGTTACAGTATGCAACATTGCATAAGAAAGATGGTTGCTATTTTATACAACCTGTAACTATAATAGTTACAGGTTGGTCGTATCCAATCAAAAAATATAATCATCATGAATGGAGAGGTTACATATGGGTATGAAAAAATTAATTTTAGCAGGTGCTTTAGGGATCGCAGCATTATCAGGAACGAATTTACCAGGATTAGAACTATCAAAAGCGAGTGCAGCTTCTATTGAATCGAATTTCTCGACGTTAGAAGGACGGGTAGTAGAAGTAGATAACGGTGTAATTGTCGTAAAATCTAAGCAATATGAGGAGCCTGTAAGTGTATATATAGATTCTCTTTCAAATGTGAAAGTAGGAGATGAAGTAAAAGCTACTGGATCTATGATGCGTAATTTTACTGAATATATGATTGCAAATACAGTTGAAAATACGTCAAATAAATTAGGTATGCACATGAAAGAAGATGGTTCTCCTGATTATGTGATTGGGGAAGTATCAAAAGTAGGAACTAGGGAAGAGGAAGGAGAAGGTTCTACTAAATATGTCGTAGTTGAGTATCCAACACTAAATGGGAAGAAAGTTATTATTGATATTTTCTTAACGAAGGGACAAGTATTTAATACGGGCGAGAAAGTAAAAATTGATATGAAGTATGTTGGCTGGGGCGGAAGTTCTATTAACTGGAACACAACGGATCATATTGAAAAAGTGTATGAGGTAAAGAGCAACGTTGAAAATAATGATGATGTTTGGATTTGGTCTTAATTAGACGCTTGTAAATAACAAATGTATCATGCAGTACCCATCGAATGATCATATGTATGACAATTCGATGGGTACTTTTTGTTTTGTGTTTTTTGAGAATAACGGATTTCCGATTAGAATATGATGTTAAGACTGGAGTGAAGGTGAAAAAACAATATGGAAAGAGGTGTTTAAGGGTGGAGCAAGATGAGGTTTATTTACGAGCTAAAAAAAGGGTGGAGAATTTAAAAGCTTTTTACATTCATTTAACGGTTTATATACTAGTGAACTTAATGCTTTTTATTATAAATATAATCTCTGATTCCAGTAAATTATGGTTTTTATATCCACTTGCAGGTTGGGGAATCGGTATCGTTATACATGGTTTGACAACTTTTCCAGTTGGGATATTCGGAAAAGAGTGGGAAGAACGAAAGATTAAAGAATATATGGAGAAGGATAAGTAAATTTATTTCTGGAAATTATGAATATAAAATCTCATATGAATCTCTATGATCACACGCTTGATGCGAAGTTTATTCTATAGCTTCGCCTATTTGTTTTGTATTTGAAGTTTGTGCGAGTGAGAGTGTTGATATACATTTTTTAGGGTGAATTGCATGTGAAATCAAAACTTTATTTGTCGTACATAAATAAATACAGTTGTTTTACTTTTTAATTACATGTGGATATAGGATGAAGTTGATTTATTACCCTATATTAAAATAAAAATAAACCACTGTTCGATTTGAATATTCCACGATATAATGGTGAGAGTTTATGACAGAATAAATATTTACATAAGAAGTGAGGTACTGTATGAAAAAAAGAACGACAGACATTATTTTTATTATTATTGGTGCATTTCTTTTTGCGTTAGGTGTCAATTTGTTTGTTATCCCGAACGAGTTTGGTGAGGGTGGAGTAACTGGTATCACGATTATTACGTATTATTTATTTGAATGGTCACCAGGCTTAGTTAACTTAATTTTAAATGCGATTTTGTTAATAGCTGGTTATAAATTTTTAAATAAGATTACAACAATTTATACGATTATCGCTGTAGTTACGAACTCGTTATTCCTTCATTTGACAGAAGGTTGGACGGTTGCTTCGGATGAAATGCTCGTAAATGCCATTTTCGGAGGAATATTTATTGGGTGCGGGATTGGTCTTATTATTCGTGTTGGCGGAACAACAGCAGGTACTACCATCTTAGCAAGGATGACGCATAAATATTTAGGATGGAGCATTAGCTATGGTTTACTGTTCTTCGATTTAATCGTTGCGTTTTCGTCTTATTTCATCATTGGTGCAGAAAAACTGATGATAACAATTATTATGCTATATGTAGCAACGAAAGTGATGGAATTTGTAATTGAAGGTTTAAATCCGAAGAAAGCCATTACGATTATTTCTGATAACCCGAATGAAATTGCCGGAAAGGTAACTACATTAATGGGCAGAGGGGTTACTGTGTACTCAGGTCATGGCTATTACACGAAAACGCCGAAGGAAATTCTTTATGTTGTTATTAATAAGCAAGAAGTAGTCAAGCTAAAACGGATTGTTCAAACTACAGATCCGGCTGCGTTCATTGCTATACACGATGTTCGTGACGTATTTGGAGAAGGATTCGTTGATATTTCTAAAGCATAGAAATTACTTTTCATTAAAATAATCTTAATACTAAAACGTAAGAATCTATTTTGAATAATCTTTTTTCAAAATAGATTCTTTTTATTTATCTTAAAATGTTGGTTTGTTTTTCTTTTTCTTGCAAAAAATCCAATTGTTTCTTAAGGTAAGGATGTAGAAGGATGAACAAGAGAGGGTTTAATGAAGATGATACATATTTTATTAGCTGATGATGATAAGCATATTAGAGAATTGTTACATTACCATTTGCAAAAAGAGGGGTTTAAAGTTTTTGAAGCGGAAGATGGAAAGGTAGCGCAAGGCGTATTAGAGAAAGAAAATATTCATCTTGCGATAGTAGACATTATGATGCCGTTTGTTGATGGCTATACGTTATGCGAAGAAATCCGGAAGTATCATGATATACCTGTTATTTTATTAACTGCAAAAGATCAGCTAGTCGATAAAGAAAAAGGATTCATTTCTGGTACGGACGATTATATTGTAAAACCATTTGAGCCAGCTGAAGTTATTTTCCGTATGAAAGCATTATTGCGTCGTTATCAAATGCTTAGTGCTGATATTATTACATTACACGGAACGATAATTGACCGAAAAGGGTTTGAAGTGAAGTGTAACGGTCAGACAATTTTGCTTCCATTAAAGGAATTTGAATTATTATCACAACTTGCTAGTTATCCTGGAAGAACCTTTTCAAGAGAAGAATTAATTGAATTAGTATGGGGAATGGATTTTGAAGGAGATGAACGAACAGTTGACGTTCATGTGAAGCGACTTAGAGATCGTTTTTCAAAACGAACAGATGATTTTCAAATTACGACAGTACGCGGACTCGGTTATAAGTTGGAGTTGAAATAAAATGAAATCACTATACTCTAGATTTGTTTTTATGACGGTTGGAATCATGCTACTTAGCAGTATTATCGGTTTTTTATTAACAAATGTGTACTATCAAGTGAAGTTAAAACCGTACAATAGTGAAAAGATTTTAATGTATGCGGAAGAAGTAAAATCGTTATATGAAAAGCAAAGTGAAGAAAATCAAGAGGCATACTTACAGTCTATTGCGAAGTTAGGATATGAAATTTATATTGTCGATGATAAAAAGAATGGAAAACGTATCGGCAACGCGTTTCGTAAGACAACAATAAGTGATGATACCGTTCATAAAGTATTGAATGGCGAAACGTTTAATGGTGTTTCTACGTATCCAACACGTCTCTTTATTACAGGTTTTTTCGATAATGAATTAATAAATAGTGTCGGTGTACCAGTGCAACACGGTGATAAACAGTACGCTTTATTTATTCGTCCTGACATTCAGAACCAATTTGGCGAGATGCGAATTTTCTTAGCGGTATTACTTGGGTTTATCGTACTATTAAGTATTATCTTTATAGCGATTGCAGCAGGTTATATCGTTCGTCCCATTCGAACATTTACGAAAGCGACTCAAAAGATTGCAAGTGGTGAATATGATATCGAATTAGATGAAAATCGAAAAGATGAAATTGGTACATTAGCAACTAATTTTCAAAAGATGACGAAAAGTATAAAAGAATTAGATGAGATGAGACAAGAATTCGTTTCAAATGTTTCTCATGAATTTCAATCGCCGCTTTCTTCCATACAAGGGTTCTCAAAAACGTTACAGTCAGAAGAGATGAGTGCGGAAGAAAGAAACCATTACTTACAAATTATTGAGGGCGAAAGTAAGCGAATGTCTAGTTTATGTAAACAGTTACTTACGCTAGCTTCACTAGATAAAGAAGAAAAAGTATTACAAATAAAAGAATTCAATTTGCAGAAGCAAATTAAAGACGTTATTTTTATGCTCGAATGGAAATGGCGTGAAAAAGATATCGCCGTTGAATTTGATGTGCCGGATATTACAATACAAGGTGATGAAAACTTACTTCATCAAGTATGGAGTAATATTTTTACGAATAGCATTAAGTTTTCAAACGACGGCGGAACGATTGAATTTGTTGTAGAAGAATTAGAGTCGAGCGTGATGATCTCTATATCAGACAACGGAATCGGTATGGAAAAAGAAGAAATGGATCGTATATTTGATCGTTTTTACAAAGTAGATACTGCAAGGGCAAGAAACGTAGAAGGTAGTGGTTTAGGATTATCGATTGTGCAGAAAATTGTTGAACTGCATAACGGAAACGTTTCAGTATATAGTACGAAAGGGGAAGGGACTACTGTTCAGGTGGAGCTTCCGAAATAGATGGAAGAGGCTGCTTGGGAACAGCCTCTTCTTTTTGTCATTTTTTGTCGATAAATCGATATAATCGGAAAATCGCTGATATAATTTGAGTTGCGCCGATATATTATGAAAATCGCCGATATAAATTTCACGTACTGCCACTTCTGCTATAAAGCTGTACTTTTCCCGCGCTCTTCTTTAAACCGAACTTCAAAAGTATCCGCTGTAATTTCATCAGCTTTCGGCAAAGCCCGTAACTTTGGATGAAGTAGCCATACGAAAGAAATAAATAAAATCCCGATGCTAGCGAACGCGAAAATGAGTTGGCTACTAAATACATTTGCAGCATATCCACCAATTAAAGAACCGAACGGCATAGCAATTGTGCCCATACTTCGCATGACTGAGTTTATGCGTCCAATATACTGATTTGGAATTACAATTTGACTAATTGTCGCAAATAATATGTTGGTTGCACCAATTGGAATCCAGGCTAGACCGAATAAGAGAATAGACAACCACTGAAACGGTACGATCGTGGAGAGAAACCAAAAGATAGCACCAGTCGCAAAGCCAATAATAGAGACACGGCCAACATTACGTTTACCAACCCATGAACTGAATAATGCTCCAATTAAACTGCCGGCTGATATAGCGGCTAAGAAGAAGCCATATGATTTCACGCCTCCTAAAGAATCAGCGAAAGAAGGGAGTATCGCCATCGTCATACCGATTGAAAAATTAGCGACTACTGAACCGATTAAGAATACGCCCATTAATGAACGGAAGACGATCGAAAAACCTTCTTTTAAATCAGTGAAATATTGTTTAGTTGAAAGTGATGTATTGGTTTCTGCTTGCTTTGGCATTTTCAATGAAAAGAACAAAAGGGCAGTAATCGCGAATGTAATAGAGTCAATTACATATAAAGTGATTGCGCCAAGTAGTGCTACTAATATGCCAGAAAGCGTCGTGCAAATTAAATCAATGCCTTGATACGCAAATGAAAAGAGTGAATTTCCTTTTAATAGTTGTGTTTTATGAAGTAGAAGTGGTAAAGCTTTTGATTGTGCGGGATAGGCGAATTGTTCGATAAAGGCTACGATGGGCATGATGATGAGTAGTAGTTGAACTGTTAATAGATCGAAGTAGTGTGTAATAGGAATGATTAAAATAAGCATGCATTGCAAAACTTGTGTAATGACGAGGGTGTTTTTTATTGCCCATCTATCAACGAATGGGCCGGTAAGGAATTGTAATGCAGAAGGTAATAATGTAAGGAAACCAGCCAATCCAGAATAAAAAGGATTACCACTCAGCTTATATACGAGCCACATYGCAGCTACATAATATAAGCTATCTCCTATGTTTGTAAAAATTCTCCCTAAAAAAAGTAAGAGGAAATTTCGGTTTTTTAATATGTCCATTTAATCTACTCCTTTATAAAAAAATTATTCGGTAAAATAAATTTGACCGTCTATGTAAAAAAAATCGTATTACGATTTTTCTTCTTTTTTCACAAAGCGCTGCATTGCTTTTTCATCGATTTGTAGTGCAGTAGTAGAAATGTAATAAGATTTACTATTTGGATCTTTATCTGCGTCTTTTGCGATATCATTTAATTCAGCCATTAATTCATGAAATTTTTTCACCCACACTTGAAATTGTTCTGGCGTGGCATCAAACTCCCAGCAAGATGAAACGTAATTCCACTCTGCTGGGTCTTCGCTTACTTTTCGTAATGTAAAAGCTTCTTCTGGTGCAGCGAGAATATGGCTTTTCGTTCTTTCTGTCATTTGTAAAAAGATTTGGCGACCTGATTCGCTTAATATTTCTAAATGAGGTAATAGGTCCGCGGCAGGGGTGAAGCCTCTAGCGACAGATTGATAAAACTTTTGAATGATGCCATTCTTTTCTTCTGTATAAACAATTTCTATAAAACCATTCTTTTCTAATTCTTTTAAATGATAATGAATTTTAGCCCTTGGAATGCCGAATTTATCAGATAGTAGTTGTCCTGTATAAGGACGTTCGCATAGACGCATCATCATTTCGACACGAAGTGGATCGCTTATTGCTTTTAGTTGGCTATAAGTAGTTAGTGTTAACATGGGCTTCAACAAGATCAACTCCTCAAATAAAATTACTCGGTCAAGATTATTTGACTGAATTGTATCAAGGATTCTGATTATTTTCAATACTTTCCGAAAATTAAATCTTCTCCTCTGTAATCTTCTGTTCATATTCCGTTCATATTTCTTTTTTATGATAAGTGCATAGAAAGAAAGAGGAAGGAGCGAGCGAAATGTTTTTAGCTCTGCGTGAATTAAAACAATCAAAATTAAGATACGGATTAATCGGACTGATTATGGTGTTATTATCATTTTTAGTTCTTGTTATTTCAGGATTAGCAAATGGATTATCATATGATAATGCTTCATCGATTCAAAATATGGAGGCAAATAAGTTCGTTTTAGCAGATGATGCGGAAAATAAATTACTTCGTTCACAAATTAAGAAAGAAGATGTAGATAACGTAGTCAATCAAGTAGGCGACAAAGAGGCCGTTCCGTTTCGTGTGAAAGTTTCAACGTATGAAAAGAAAGATAGTTCGAAAAAAGTGGATGTTGCTATTTTCTCAAGTGAACGTGATTCATTTTTAGAACCGAACATTGTAAAAGGTGAGAAATTAGGCACAGCAAATAACGAAATGGTTGCTGATGAATCTATTAAAGAAAAAGGAATCGATATTGGGGATACAATTATTGATCCTGTTTCAAAGAAAGAATTTACAATCGTTGGATTTACGAAAGATCAAATGTTTAGCCATACACCAGTCGTTTATGTAAATGAAGACGTATGGGGATCTATTTCACAACCAAACCAAAAAGATTATAGTGCAATTGCGCTGAATACAGATAAAGAAATTAAAAATGCACATGTTATCGACAAAAAAGAAGTACTGCAAAGTATTCCAGGATTTAAAGAAGAGCAAGGAACATTAACGATGATCATTGCATTCTTACTTGTTATCGCTGCGTTACTAATCGGTGTATTCTTCTACGTCATTACATTGCAAAAAACACAGCAATTAGGTGTATTAAAAGCAATTGGTACAAAGAACTCTTATTTAGCAAATAGCTTAGTCGTGCAGGCGTTATTCTTATCAGTCGTTGCGATGGTAATTAGTATTGTTCTTGTACAAGGATTAGAACAAATTTTACCAGCGGGTATGCCGTTCTTATTAACAACACCGATGATTGCACAATATGCAGCAATCTTCATCGTAATTAGTATTTTAGGAACACTTATTTCGTTATACCAAGTATTAAAAGTTGATGCATTAGAAGCAATTGGAGGCGGGATGTAATGACTTCATTATTAAAATTAGACAAAGTAAGTAAAGTGTACGGAGAAGGGAATACGGAAGTAACAGCCCTTCATCCGATGTCGCTTGATGTGAAAGCTGGAGAATTTATCGGAATCGTCGGTCCTTCTGGATCAGGGAAAAGTACGTTATTATCAATCGCGGGTGCGTTATTATCACCATCAAAAGGGGATATTTACATTCGTGAGCAAAATATTACGAAGCTATCAGAAAAGGAAATGACAGACATTCGTTTGAAAAAAATCGGCTTCATTTTCCAGTTTGCAAATCTTGTTCCATATCTAAATGTAAAAGAACAATTGCTTTACATTGCAAAGCTTAAAAAAGAAAACAAACAAGACTCAGAAAAGCGTGCGGATCATTTATTAGCGGCATTTGGATTAGGTGAAAGAAAAAGTCATTATCCAAATCAACTATCTGGCGGGGAAAAACAAAGGGTAGCAATCGCTCGCGCGTTCATGAACAACCCAGATTTAATATTAGCGGATGAACCAACAGCAAGCTTAGACTCAAAACGCGCACGTGAAGTTGTAGAAATGATGAAACGTGAAGTGAAAGAGAGCCAAAAAGCAGCAATTATGATTACGCATGATGAAAGAATGCTTGATGTATGTGATCGTATATTGACGCTAAGAGATGGGAAGTTAATATAAAGAAAAAAGACAATCGCACAAGTGTGCGGTTGTCTTTTGTATAATTGCTTTATTTTGAGAATAACGCTTTAATTTTATTTCGTGTAATTAATAAAACGCCGCCTAATACAGATAACATACCTAAAGCCATATTGTTTGATTGCTCACTACCAGCGTTAGGAAGTTCTCTAGCGTTATTGTTTGTGTTTGTAGTACCAGTCTTTGTTTCTGTTTGTTTTGATTGAGATACTTCATTAATTTTGTTATCTACATTTTGCTTCGTTGTATGTACCTCAGCTAATTTGTCCTCAATTTTTTTCTCAGTATGCTTAAAGTCGTTAATTTTAATATCTAAGTCTTGTTTTTTCTTTGTTAAATCATCTGAAACAGTTTGTTTCGCTTGTTTAATTTCGTTAATTTTATTTAGTAAATCTTCTCTAGCTTTTTGTAATTCAGCTAGTTTGTTTTTTACATCTTGTTTCGCTAGTTCTAAGTTAGCGGAAAGACTATCTAAATTGCCTTTAATTTTCTTAAGTTCCTCTAACGTATTTCCAGTATGCGGCTTATTTTCTTTTAACTCAGCAAGTTTGTCCTCAGCAGTTTGTTTTGCTTTCTTTAACTCAGCTAATTTTTCATCTACCTGTTTTTTAACTTCCTTAAGTTCATTAACCTTTTGATCGATGTTCTCTTTATGTTGCTTCATTTCATTCACTTTTTCATCGACAGTTTGTTTATGTTCTTTAATCTCATTCACTTTATTATCGATATTTTGCTTATGTTCTTTCACTTCAGCAACTTTTTCTTCTACTTGTTTTTTATGCTCTTTTATTTCAGCGATTTTATCTTCGGCGATTTGCTTGTCTTGCTGAAGTTTTGCATCTAGCTCTTCTTTACGTTGCTTTATCTCGTTAATTTTTTCATCAGCAACTTGTTTACGCTCGTGTAGTTCATTCACCTTCGTATCAACATTTTCCTTAACTTGGTTAAGTTCATTCAACTTTTGATCCACGTTTTCTTTGTGCTGCTGTAATTTCGCATCTAATTCTTGTCTATGTTGCTTAATTTCAGCTAATCGATCTCCTGTACTTTGCTGAGGAGTAGCATCAGTTACTTCCGCATGAGCAGAATTTGCGCCAGCAATCATTGCTAAAGCTAGTGTAGACGCAGCGATTGTTTGTTTTGTTTTCATATTTTTGTACCTCTTTTCTTTCATATGCATGAGTTGTTTTGTGTAGAATTGAGCATATAGAAGTAGATTATCTTATCATTATATACCATGTAGGATGTCTAGAGGAAGTATTTGCATAATAATCTATCATTATGTAATTCTTATAGTCTATTATTTTTGGGTAGGGGAGAGATCTTTAGCTAGATGAACAATTTCTTCTATAGTAGAGTTTACATCCTTACGATTACGAATAACAAACAAATAATCAGCCTCGTTTTCTATCGGATCGACCACATCTTCATGTTGCAATTCAGCTTGTTGTCGATCGAGTACTTCTTTGAAATTAGAATATCCACCTCTAAAAATATTGGTACTTCGCGTGCTTCGAGCTACTCTTTCATAAAGTACATCATTTGGAATGTCAAAATGAACGAGTATACGTACATATTCCTCTTTCTGAAACAATTCATTTAGCAAATACATCCGGCCGTTTCGGCTTCTATTTGAGTTGCAAATAATAAGATGTAAACTTGTATGTTCTTTTGCATAATCAACAATGAATTTCGAAAGACCGTGTTTAAATGTATTTGGGCCTTCGTCCGGCTGTAATTTTTCATAATGCGTGTTAATGAATTCAGCTTGGTTATCTTGATCCATAACGAAAGCGTGGGGTAACTCTTTTTCTAGTTCTTTAGCAAATGTAGTTTTTCCGCTGTGTGTTTTTCCTACTGTAATGATCACTAATCGTTTCATATTGGCCTCCATATGTATTGTTATCATTTGGGACATTCGATGTGAATTGACAATTTTCCTGCTAGAGAATATACAAAATGTCGGAGTAGTAGTAGGCTGAAAACTTGACAAAAAAACTTATTTATGCTATAATTTACCAATATAAAAATAAAGTGTATAATAGGGTTCTCCTGGCCAGGGGAACCCTATTTTTGTTGTGAAAATGAAGGAGTGTATGTGCGTGAAAAAAGATGAAGCGAGTGTAACGTCGCTAGTATCAGCTTTCGGAAGGGCGTACCATAGTGAATTTGATAGTCCTAAAATCTTTGATGATTATGTAGCTAAAGATTTCATTTCAAAAAAAGAACGTAACGATATTGAAACAAATATGGTCCAAGGAATCCATTTTTTCAATACAGACATTGCACAAAAGTTTCAAGACAATCCACAAGAAATATTAAAATGGATTACACAAGTTCAATTATCACCAACACCTTTGGCACGTGCGGCATATTGTGAAAGAGTATTGCTACATGAAATTACATTAGGCGCAAAACAATACGTCATACTCGGTGCAGGCTTAGATACATTCAGCTTTAGACACCGAGAATTAGAGA
The DNA here is from genome assembly GCF_056399205.1 of Bacillus sp. 01N45. Classification (NCBI taxonomy): domain Bacteria; kingdom Bacillati; phylum Bacillota; class Bacilli; order Caryophanales; family Bacillaceae; genus Bacillus; species Bacillus sp. 01N45. The sequence goes on along the minus strand of NZ_JBFTQW010000004.1, from coordinate 13,901 downwards.
ATGAAATAGAAATATTTGAAGTAGATCATCCTTCTACACAAAGGTTTAAGAGGGGGAGAATAAAAGAAGCAGTACTTGAAACTCCAAACAACCTTCATTTTGTTTCGATGGATTTCACGAAAGGGTTTTCCAGTGAACAGTTACGGAATGAAGGATTTGAAAATAAAAAGACTTTCTTTAGCCTATTAGGTGTTACGTACTATTTAACGAAAGAGGAGCTTTCTAGTTTAATAGAAAATTTATTCGAGATGGTTCCAGTGGGGAGCTCTATCGTATTCGATTATCCGGATGAAAACTTATTTACGGAAAAAGGATTGTCCAATCGAGTTGAAAATATGGTAAAAATGGCTGCAGTAGGCGGAGAACCGATGAAATCGTGTTTTTCTTATGCTGAAATGGAAGCACTGTTAGAGAAGGTAGGCTTACTCATTTATGAGCACTTATCACCAGAGGATATTCATACATTATATTTTGAAGGACGAAACGATTATTTAAAAGCTTTTGAGACGGTGCATTATGTGCATGCGGTGAAGAAGTAGGAATTAGTAGGCATGGGGAGAAATCTCTGTGTCTTTTTTTGGGGGAGAACAAGGAGGTATTAATAGGAAGAGAAATTCGATAATGTAAAGAATATGAAGTATGAATGTAATAAATTAAGTAGCAATGATAAAGGAGAACATAATGTACACAATTGGACAAGTTGCTAAATTTTTAGATGTATCTAGAGATACTTTGAAGTTTTAATCAAAATGTGTGGGGTTCTTCTTTTTATAGAATAAATATTTGCAGCAATACTTTGGTCAAATTCTAATTAAAACTAAAATCCACCTTTTCTATTATAAATTTTTGTAGTTTGGAATATATCTATTTGATTAACCAAACTAGTATTTTAGGGGCCTTAACTGAAACAATAGATATAACTTCATATCAATCTTGTTAATGAATTTCATTGCCCTCAGATAAAGGACAATAGTAGATCTTTGATTTTTATTACAATTTTGTAAGGTTAAGTAATAAAAATCGATAGAACAGGATATTAGAATGGGATACTCTGATTGATGGATAGAATATTCTGAAAAAAAGGTGGAGCAAATGAAGAATAGACAAAAAGCATCGATAATATGCAAAAGTATTTTATGTTTAATGATTTACATATTTATTACGAATGAAGCATGGTTTACAAATGTGGTGAGGGCAGAATCGGGCACGTTGACTGATAGGAGTATAGAGGATTTCAAAAAAAAGCTGGATGAACAGGTACCAAAATGGCAAGAGAATTATGAGGTACCAGGGGTTGCAATAGGGATTGTACATGAGGGGCGTATTGCTTATACACTTAACTACGGTTATGTAGACAAAAAGACAAAAAAAGCGGTGAGTGACGATACATTGTTTCAAGCTGGTTCCATATCTAAAAACCTTACAGCGTGGGGAATCCTACATCTTGTAGATGAAGGGCATTTATCACTAGATGATCCCGTTGGAAAATATCTGACCAAATGGAAATTACCTAATTCAGAGTTTAATAATAATGAAGTCACAATAAGAAGATTGTTAAGCCATACAGCAGGGCTGTCTGCACATAAAGGATACCTCGGGGTTACACCAGGGAAACATCTTGACTCTATTGAGGAGTCTCTGTCTGGAAAAGGATGGCTTAATGAACCAGTGGAGGTTACCAATAAACCAGGTTCAGAAACAATTTACTCTGGTGGCGGATATACAATTTTACAACTTGTAATTGAAGAGGTTACCGGAATACCGTTTGATCGTTATATGGAAGAACAAATTATGAAACCTTTAGGAATGAAATCTAGTTCATTCTTACAACGTCCTGAAAACCATAACCTTTCGAAAGCTTATGGATATTTTGGAGAGGAGCTCCCTAGTTACCAATTTACCGAACAGGCTGCTGCAGGTCTTAAGACAAATGTTACCGATATGATGACATTGATACTTGCAAGCATGGATGCACATAATAAAGGGAATGGTGTCATCAAAAGTGAACGTGTTACGGAAATGCAAAAGCCGGTATTAGGGGAGAATGGTTTAGGTATATTTGAAAAAAAACTATCTAATCAATGGAAATTAATTTATCATTCTGGTGATAATCGAGGGTGGCATTCTTTTTATGGTTTCATTCCTAATACAAAGGATGGATTGGTAATCCTCACGAATAGTGAAGGTGGTATAGACTTACGACAGGATATTTACCACGCATGGATTGAATATGAAACTGGAAAATTACCTGAAAGTTACTTCTCTCTAGCTGAGCAGAGAAAAAACAACTCTATTACATCAATTGTTATTGGAGCCACACTTGGTTTATATTTGCTGCTATTTGTGATTAGATTGTACAAAGGTAGAAGAACTTTCATTTTTAAGCAAGAGAAGAGATCCTACATCGGATTAGTAGTTAGGACATTTTTACTTATTAGTACTGCTATCCTCGTTTTTTGTGCTGCCTATTTTTGGAGAGTTTTCAGCTTGAATTCCGGTAATACAATAAATTTTATTCTAATAATGGTATGGATTATAACATTATTAATTAGTGGATTTTTCCCGAAAATTAGAAGTAATAAAAAACAACGTATGAAACGAAAAGATTTAACATCAAAATTTACATGTATGTAATGTTAAAAGCTAGAAAGCTAGATTGACGTAAATCGCTAATTGTGGTTTGCAAAAAACGACAAAATCTCTTAAAAAACACTTAACTTTTAACGTCATCTATCTTTACAATCCCTCCCTATAATGTGAATTGGACAAGCATCTAAGAGAAAGCAGAACATGGCAGTTTGTACATTCTATTATTAGGGGGAGAATTTGTATGAAAAAGACAGTTGCTTCGTTAGCAGTTATGGCGGCATTATTGCCGACGTTTTCAGTGTATGCAGAAGGGAAAGAGCAAGTTCGAAAATCAGCTACAACTTTTAATGTTATTAGTGACATTCAAGGGGATTTAGGAGACTTTGATCATGTGTTAAAAGATATGAACAAAGTGACGCCACTTTCTAGAGCGCTTATTATGAATGGGGATATAACGCCAACTGGACAACAGTCACAATACGATGATGTGAAGCGTGTGTTAAACAAAAATAAGCATCCAGAGAATGTATGGTCAACTGTTGGGAATCATGAGTTTTATGCTGGTAAATGGACAGCTGATGGAAAGCTCTCTCAAAGTACATGGCCAAATGGTGTAACGGAAGAAACGCTATTTAACCGCTACTTACAATTTAGCGGGCAAGAAAAGGTATATCATAAAAAAGAATTAGACGGTTATCCGCTTTTATTTTTAGGAACTGAAAAATATATGAAATACCACGATTCAAAAATGTGGGATGAAGTATTTATGAGTGATGAGCAATTAGGTTGGTTAAAACAAAATTTAGAAGAATATAGCCAAAAAGATAAAAATAAGCCCATTTTCATTTTCTCTCATCACGTTTTACCGGATACAGTATCTGGATCAAGACAATCACCGTATTTAAATGACTATTTAAACGTGGATAAATTGTACGATATATTAAAAGATTACCCGCAAGTTGTTTTCTTCACGAGTCACACGCATTGGGATTTAAACTTACCGGACTGGGCTGGAAAAAAGAAAATTGCAGGCGGAGATGAAAAAGGATTTACAGTTGTAAATACGGGCGGTATTGAAACTGGATGGATGTCGGCTGGACCAAATGGCGGAGAGAAGACTGCTCCTGATGGCTATTCATTTAAACAAGGATTACAAGTGAAAGCATATGGTAACGATGTAATGGTAACAGCTTACGATTATAAACGTGATAAGGATATAAAGAAGCTATTAATTAGTGATGCGAAAGTCGCACAAATGGCACCAAATGTAACAGCTGACGATAGTAAAAATGTAATTGTCGGTGCAACGGAGTATATGGAGTACTCTGTAGAAGGAACGAACGAATGGTTGACGTATAATCCAGGGAATGCTCCGAAATTTGATGGGAACAAGGTTGTACACGTACGTCATAAAGGCGAAATGAATTTAGAGCCAGGATTAACACAGCTTCTTCGATTTTCGGCAAATAAGTGATTAGTAAGGGCCTACTTTTTAATAAGTGGGCTCTTTTGTGTTGTCGTTTTTTATCGGTAAGTCGATATATTTCAAGTTATGGACGATATATTTGAAAAAATCGTTCATATAAACTTCATGTACCGAAATAAAGTGAAAGTTATTAATGTAATTTCACGTACCGTATTGGAGTTAAAATTATTAATACAATTCCATTCACAAAAACCGAATTCCAACACATTTTTCACCCAGAAAGATGACTTCATCATTTTTACATGTAATAATAGTATCGTTACATACATTGTGAAAGAAGTACAAAAGGAGCGTTATTAATGAATTTAGCTAAATTCCCGAGAAAAAAATATACAGAGTCATATACTCCAATTGAAAAATTAAACAATTTTTCTGAAGCACTTGGTGGGCCGACTATTTATTTTAAACGAGATGATTTACTTGGTTTAACAGCTGGTGGTAATAAGACGAGAAAGTTAGAGTTTCTAGTTGCAGATGCACAGGCAAAAGGTGCAGATACGTTAATTACAGCTGGTGGTATTCAGTCAAATCATTGCCGTCTAACACTGGCAGCTGCGGTAAAAGAAAAAATGAAATGTATCCTTGTATTAGAAGAAGGGCTTGAGCCAGAAGAGAAGCCAGACTTTAACGGAAACTATTTCTTATATCATTTACTAGGTGCTGAAAATGTAATTGTTGTACCAAACGGAGCAGATCTTATGGAAGAGATGCATAAAGTAGCGAAAGAAGTAAGTGAAAAAGGTAATACACCATATGTAATACCAGTTGGTGGATCAAATCCTACTGGTGCAATGGGATACGTTGCTTGTGCGCAAGAAATTATGGCACAATCATTTGACCAAGGAATTGATTTCAGTACAGTTGTTTGCGTAAGTGGTAGTGCTGGTATGCACGCTGGTTTAATTACTGGTTTTGCTGGAACACAAAGTCACATTCCTGTAATCGGAATCAACGTAAGTAGAGGAAAAGCAGAACAAGAAGAGAAAGTAGCAAAACTTGTAGAGGAAACGTCAGCTCACGTTGGTATTCCGAACTTTATCCCGCGCGAAACTGTTACATGCTTTGATGAATATGTAGGACCAGGTTACGCGTTACCAACACCAGAAATGGTGGAAGCTGTTCAATTACTTGCGAAAACTGAAGGTATTTTACTCGATCCAGTATATACAGGTAAAGCAGTAGCGGGACTAATCGACTTAATTAAAAAAGGTACATTTAATAAAGAAGACAACATTTTATTCGTACATTCAGGTGGTTCACCAGCGTTATATGCGAATACGTCTTTATTTGCGTAAGTGTGAAAAGCATTGGGTATCCAATGCTTTTTTGTTATATAATGGAATTATTATGAAGTGAGAAGGGGGAGTATATGAGTACAAATGCAAAATGGACCATATATACGGTACTTAGCATTTCTATGTTACTAATTTTATTTGTGGCTTATGGAGTTTATTTATATTTCAATTAAGTGAAATGGTAACCAAACCAAAGGAAAAATAAAATAATTACTGTGTTAAATAGAGTAAAACATAAACCGATAATGGCTAAAATTTTCTTCTCAGATCGGCTACAAAAAGAGATAACTGCTAATATTATTACTATAACAGCAGAAGCTAATATGAAATAGGCGAAAGGTACAACATATTCTACTCCAACTCTGTCTAAAATAGGTGAGAAGAGAAAGAGATTAATAGTAACGAATATACTTACAATGAGAAACGTATAACTTTTCCAAGTGTATGTTTGTAACTGCATGGAACGATACTCCTTTCTCTTTATTATGTATATTTTTAAGTTTAAATTAATTACCTTTATTTTACAAATTAAAATATTTTGTATTGAAAAGAGGGTATGAATATGAAAATTAGAAATTGGTCTCTAGTCTTTATTGCGATCTGTATACTCATAATAACCGGCTGTTCAAATATATCAGGCAATGAAGATCAAAGAATCCAAGTGCAAAAACATATTGGTGATAATGAATATGAAGATCTTAAGGTAGTGAAAGATAATAATGAAGTGTTGCAAGTAAAGAAAATATTAAATGATATTACTTTTGAAAATAAAAAAGTGGAAATGTCTCGTCCAGCTGATTATCACTTTATTTTTCAATTTAAAAATCCGAAAATAGAGGCGAAAGCTGTGTCGTATCAAATTTGGGTAAGCCCTAATAAGGATAAAATAGAAATCAAGACGGGGGAAAATCGGTACGCTCAATTAGAAGGGAAACATGCAGCCACTTTGTTTCAGATTGTTACAGGGGAGAAACTAGTTGAATAAACGTATATAGGGTTATAGGAACTCAGCTCGTATTGTTCATTTTGGAGATAATTAGTATTCAACAAAAATAGCTATCTTTTTATATTGGAATAAATATTGAGAATCGGATAAAATGGAAATTGGACATTGACTTGATGAGCATGAGGTTCTCCGCTTATAAGCAGATTAATGAACATTAAGGTGTCCATTAATCCGCCATTGAATAATAATGCTAGGAAATATATTGTTTTTACAAAGATTCGATGTTATGTTTAATTTTCTCAATATAATATTTTCCTTATATAGGAGTGGCTATTTGAAGAAGTTAATATTATTAGTTTTATTGGCTACATGCTGTCTCACCATTGCAGGATGTTCTAATAATAGGATTACACCAAAGAATGAGTCTAAAACTTCAACATCTGTAAAGATTAAACGTATCAACAAAGCGTGGTACAAACATATTTAATAGTTTTAAGAAACTTGAAATTGTTGATGATAAAGGTCATAAGGTGAAATTCGTTAGACTGATAGTAGAGGTTGTGAAACCTGGTGAAAAGCGGGAAGCATAGTTTGCATTTGAATTTATAAAAAATGCGACATTAAAATATTCACAAAAAAGAGTCTACATGTAGTCCTTTTTTTGTGGATATTTTTCATAAATAATAGACATTCTATGGTGCCTTCCTCTGATTTGAACCATCCGGAAATTATTTTACCAAGTTAAGTAGTGTCGCCCTTCAAAATTCGGCGAATGCGAGGGACCCGTAGTAGCTCGATTGATATGGTCCTTTTTTCACTTTATCTATCATCTTAATGTATCTGTCTATTAAAAAATCTAACTTTAATCGATTAAATGAGATGAAATCTGTTAAAAATAATGAAATTTCAGGAAAAATAAGGTACACTATTCAATGGTTTTGGTTTAAAATCGATTGACGTTAATGTATACGGGGGAAAGATTAATGAACAACAATACAGTAAATGAATCTGTTGAAGAAGTTGAGAAAAAACGGGTAAGATCAAAAAAACGCTTTACAAATTGGAAGCTTATCGCAGCGGGTGGCGGTTTAATTGCACTTCTTATTGGAGGAATGAGTTATTATCAAGCAACTCACTTCAATTCGAATGTTACGATTAACGATACAAAAGTCGGTGGTTTGAGCGCTGATCAGGCAATACAGAAATTAAAAACGTCTGGGCTAGCAAATAAAGTCTATATTGATCAACAAGAAATTTTAGATGAACAAGATACAAAAACGGAACTGACGGAAAAAGATTTGCCACAAGTTAAGAAACTATTAAAAAGTCAGTGGACATTTTTCCCTTCTGCAAAGGAAAAAGATTATTCATTGCTACCGGAAAAAGCGGATCAGTATCGTAGTGAAACGATGAAAAAACTTGTAGAAGAAAAGCTCGTTTCTATGAATGAAAAATTAAAAGCACCTCAAGATGCTATGGCGAAGCTTGAACAAGGGAAAGTTGTAATTTCGAAGAGCGTTGATGGAAAACAGTATGACGTTACAAATCTACTAAAAGATTACGACAAGCAGAAGCATAAAAGCGAAATTCATCTGAAGTCTGCATACATACAGCCTATTAAAGAAGACGATCCAATCATCAAAAAAGAAGAGAAAGCATTACAAAATCTTCTTACGCAGTCTGTTGATTATAAAGTGCAGGATGAAGTGTATTCATTAAAAGCGAAAGATCTAATTCAAAATGCTACTATGTCAAAGGATATGAAAGTAAAAATCGATGCGAGCGACATTAAGAATAAGGTTGCTGAAATTAATAAGGCTAAATCTACATTACATAAAGACTTTGCTTTTAAAACACATTCTGGCTCGGTTATTTCAGTAAAGGGACAAGGATACGGCTGGGCACTAGATGTGGAAAAAGAAACAAAACAAGTTCAACAAGCCTTTGAGAAAGGCGAGAAATCGCTTTCTGCTTCTAATATTCACGGGAATGGTTGGGAGAAGGAAGGGATCGGCTATAAAACAACATCGAATAATGGCATTGGAGACACATATGCAGAAGTTTCTATTGCAGATCAACAAATTTGGATTTATAAAGATGGGAAATTAGTTGTCACAACCAATGTAGTAACGGGTAAACATAGCACGAGTGAAGATACATCACCAGGTGTGTGGTACGTTCTATATAAACGAACACCATACACGCTTAAAGGAAGCGCAGTAGGTAAAGCTGATTATGCAGTGAAAGTAGATTACTGGGTTCCATTCACAAATAGCGGTCAAGGATTCCATGATGCAGGCTGGCGAAAAGACTGGGGAAATAATGCTTATTTAACAGGAGGATCAGGCGGGTGTGTAAACCTTCTTCCTAACGTTGCAAAAACTGTATATGATAGTTTGAACACGTATGACCCAGTTATTGTTTACTAATAGCTATGTATTAAGACCATAAACGAATAAACAAAGCAAGAAATCTTACTTGATGTATATGAAAAAAAACCTCTTGAATTCGCATGCAAATTCAAGAGGTTTTTTTGTTTGAAAACAAGAGTTCATTGCTTCTAAGAAACAAAGTAGAAAGAGATTGAGATGAAGAAACAGGTATTCAAATAGTCAATAAAATTGACATTGAATATCATTTTCACTTATTATAGAATCATTGCATTTAATTAGACATGACTTTTTTATTAATATAATAGATTTTTAATAAGGTGTCCCATTAAAGAATTTAAACGTAGGAAAGGGTAATATAAAAATGAACTGGAAAAAAGGCGGATTATGGATCATTATTTTTTTCATTGTAAAAGGTACGATTTCTACACTGTTAATCGTTACAGGTGCTAAATATTTTAATTTATCATTTATGCAACTTTTCGCACTAGTACTGATCTTATTACTGATTTCTCTCATAAGCCGAAAATTGCTGTATAAACATAAACAAAACAAAAAGCAAAAAGAGCTAAATATATAATGAAGCCCCAGAGACCTTTGGATTTCTGGGGTTTTATTTCTATAGTTTTTTCTACATGTATATCAACTTAACAGAAAAGGTTGTCCAAAATGATAAAATCGATGTTGTTTAAAATGTGTCAATTATTTTTACATAAGGATTGAAGAGAGCTTTTGAATCAATCTTTATTTGGAAGCTACAGATGCGCATAAATTATGCTTGTTTTTCCATTGGTAGTTTAAATGTAAACGTACTGCCTTCTCCTAATTTACTTTCAACTGTAATTTCTCCTCCGTGTAGTTCGACAATCCATTTTACCATCGACAATCCTAAACCTGTGTTTCCGGTGCTTGAAGATGTTCGTGCTGCGTCAACTCGATAGAAGCGATCCCATATTTTCGTAATATGTTGCTCGCTGATGCCTATGCCATTATCGGAGACTTTACCTATTATGTTGGTTTCATCACGGAACAGTTGCATATGCACAGTGCCGTTCGCTTTGCTATAAGCAATCGCATTCGTTAGTAAATTCATTAATAAACGCATCATCAATGTTTGATCTGCTTTCATAAACAGGTTTTCCTCTATATGAGTTGTTATATCAATCGAAGCTTCTTGAACCATTAATGAAAGCTCTTCTACAACGATTTCCGTTAATTCACTCATATTGATACATTCAAATTGGAAAGTATTATGGTTTTCTTGGTCAGCTCTTGCTAATAATAAGAGTTGTGAGATTAGCGCGGACATTTTACGTGATTGCTTTAAAATTACTTCTAACGATTCTTCCATTTCTTTCGGATTATTCCTCAGTGATAAAGCGTATTCGCATTGCGAAATAATAACAGATGTTGGTGTTCTTAATTCATGAGATGCGTCAGATGTAAATTGTTTTTCACTTTCGAATGATGTCTCCAATCGCTCAAACATTTTGTCAAAGGTTTGTGCTAAATGATACATTTCGTCTTTCGGTGAACCTTGTAAATGAATTCTCTTGGAAAGGTCTTTACCATCACCAATTTTACTAGCTGAATCACTCATTTGTTGCACAGGTCGAAACGCTCTTTGTGTAATAAAATACCCTCCCACTGCGGCAATGAGAATAAGTAATGGGAATGAGATGAGTGTTATCACGATAAGCGTATTCATCGTTGATGATAATTGGCTCATAGTCATTATTCCACGAATCCAGACTTGCTCATCGCCGCCTGCATTATGGAGAAAATCATATACAATCCATTCTTTATTACCGTCTTTAATGGTTTGTATTTCATCGGATTTAAGCGATATCTTTTTATTAAAGCTTGTTGGACTATTTCCTGCCAGCAGCTCACCTTGTTTATTATAAATAATGATATTTACTCCATCTTCTAAGGGTTCAAAATCATCGTCCATCTTTAATTGTCTATGCTTATATTCAATATCTTCCATGCTTTCTTTTACTGTGCTCTTCAATTGATCTTTCATATTAAAAAGCAAAACTTTATCTGAAGAAGTTAAAATAAAAGCTAACACGAGTGCCATAATAATTACAATTAGCCCTGTATACCACAGGGTTACTTTCATTTTAATTGATAGTCTTTTCATGATTCTACTCGCAATACATAACCAGTTCCTCGTATTGTATGAATTAACTTCGTTTCAAACTGGCTATCAATTTTTTTACGAAGATAGCGGACGTAAACATCAATAATATTCGAGCCACCTTCATAGTCGTAATTCCACACATGTTGTTCAATTTTATCTCGTGTCAGCACAACGTCTTTATTACGAATCATATATTCTAAAATAGCAAATTCTTTACTGGAAAGAGTGATAACTTGGCCTCCTCTTGTTACTTTATGCATATTGCAGTCTACCACTAGGTCAGCGATTTCAAACACATTAGATGTGCTTCCTGTATTTCTTCGCATTAACACTCGAATTCTTGCTAGCAGTTCGTCAAAAGCAAACGGCTTTACTAAATAATCGTCCGCACCTAAGTCGAGTCCTGTTACGCGATCATCAATTGTATCTTTAGCTGTAAGAAGCAAGACAGGGGTTGTATGATTGTCCGCGCGTAATCTTTGTAATACTTGTAAACCATCTATTCCGGGAATCATAATGTCAAGCACAATCAAATCGTAGGTAGCCATGTTTATATAATCCAAGGCATCTTCGCCATTCCCACATGCATCGACACTATAATGTTCTGCATTTAATCGTTTTACTAATATATTTTGTAAGTCTTGTTCATCTTCGACAATAAGAACTCGCATTACCATTCTCCTTTTCTTCTTATTAATATGTATCAGTATAATTCCAAAACATTAAAGAAAGATTAGAAACTATTTAATTATATCATTTTATTTTTTTGTATATTAATCTTCCTTTAATGTTTGTTCAGTAATATAAAGGCAAGGATAAGATGCACATGTAAAGGGAGGAAAAAAGAATGAGAAAGTGGATGGTGATTGGAGCAATGTCTTGTTTATTCTTAACAGCTTGTTCTACTCAAGCTGATAACAATACAGAAGTACAACAACTGAAAGTGGAAAATGATACATTGCAAAAAGAAAGTGCTCAACTACAACAAGAACCACACAAAACAGGGCCTGCTGCGAATGATACGAAGCAAATACAAGATTTTAAAAATGAAGTCACATCTATCGTTGAAAAGGCAAATAATACGAAACCAGTTGGAGCAAAAGAAGAAAACTTAAATACGTACTTAGCAGCAAAAAAAGAAATTGATCAATTAGATGACAAAATAGATCTATCTGATAATCAGCTTGAAGCAGATTATCGTGCTGGAACGATAACTGTTGAACAATATGAAACGCAAGAAAGAGAACACGATATACTAGAAGATCAATTAGAGCAAGCAGAAAATGCACTTGAAGCAAGATTCGGAATAGATGATTAATCATGAAGGAGTGGATGAAAATGTTAAAACATAAAAAGAAAATAATGATAAGTATAATTGCTATTTTAGTAAGTGGTATTGCTATTGTTGGGGGATATTATGGTATGGGTTACAATTATGCAAAAAAGAATGAAAACTACACAGAGAAACAAGTTCGTGAAATTTCTTTATCTCATACAAAAGGAGAAATTATTAATGTGAAAAAAGAATTCGAATTAGAAGATGACAACTTAACACAATCTACATTTGAATATGAAGTGGAAATCAAAACACCTGATAATCTGTTAAATAGTTTAAAAGTTAGTGCTAGAACAGGTACAATAGAAATCAATAGTGAAGATTAAAAAAATATCGCATATTTGAAAAAACTCCTAACAAAATTTGTTAGGAGTTTTTTCATGTTTTGTGTTTGGATATTCGCTTTTCTTAGCTTGATAGCAATGTGGCTCTACCCCTTATAAACCGTACAAAAACCTTTCAAATAGCTCTAACTTGCACAATGCTTCCCGTTAATATAATACGCCGATTCTGTGAAAACCGTAAATACAACCTCTACTTCTGGAAGTCCAAAATCCATTACATATGTAGTAATGGCCTTGGCAAATCGATCACGAATTTCCTGTCCGCGCTCGAACCATTTCACTTCAATAAGAGGAAACGCTTCTATTTCTTCTCCATTGAATACAAACGTAGAACTTGGTAGTTCCAACGTAAAATTATCCGTACCACACTCACAAATCTCTGCGAGCTCTTCTACTAATGGCTTGCTTATGCGTTTTAATTGTTCAATAGTAATTCCACGAAATACAACATGCGGCATATGAATCCCTCCGTTAAATAGCTTTATATTTGCTCACATCATAACACAATTTATTTTACTGCACTAATATCTATTGGTACATTTCAATGACATTCTTAAGAATGATCATATGTTATTGAAGCAATACATGTATTATAACTATTTAAAACATTTGAGAGCTCGGTAATTGGGTAAATAAAAAAAGCCTTATCATTCTCCCTGTAAGGAAGCATGAGGGGAGGCCTCTGTTAGGAAAGGGATAGTACGCTTATATATTTTAAAAAGAAAAGACACCTTAAGGTGCCTTCCTCCGACTTGATAACCACTTTAATTTTAATAACATTGGATTCGCATCCGAATACTATTTTACTATGTTAAGTAATGTTGGTCATTGAGAAAGTCAAATACGTAGTGTTCATATATAGTGACACCTAGGAGGATGCAAGATGTAATACAGTTTTTTATTTATACAACAACAAAAAAGAATCCTAAAACCGTGCCGGGATAGGAATGTATAAAAAAATGCATAGATCGATAGAACAAAGAAAGGGGGTTCCCTTGTAAGGGGAAGATGCCTCCTTGTCCTTGCTACCGATAATAATGCGTTATGTAGACAATATTTGTATAGATAGGATATATAGTCCATACCCATCAACTTAAGAATTTAGAACTCCCCCAAAAAATTATGAGTTTTTTGTTACAAGTTATCACAAAATTTTCGTTTTTTGGGTAGTTTTATTTTCTTAGCTTGATTGCGATGAGCGGTACTCCATAAAGGCCCCTGATACATAATTGATGTTCTGCCATTTGTAGAAAACAATCCACTTATACCATTTTAACAAGAATAAATATCTCGTCCATGTTGTAATATTGGCTTACGTTAAGCTTGTGAAAAAAACATATTCATGTATAATACAATTGATGTATGATAC
>NZ_JBFTQW010000003.1:0-533265 GCF_056399205.1 Bacillus sp. 01N45 | reverse complement strand
AAAAACCAGAAACRACGGATCCAGAAAAACCAGAAACRACGGATCCAGAAAAACCAGAAACAACGGATCCAGAAAAACCAGAAACAACGGATCCAGAAAAACCAGAAACAACGGATCCAGAAAAACCAGAAACRACGAATCCAGAGAAGCCTGAAAAAGAATTACCGAAGACAGGACAGAAAATGCCTGTGGAACCATATATGGGAGCACTTCTTATTATGATGAGTTTTGGATTGCTCGTATTAGGTAGAAAACAGCAGAGATAATAAAAATGAAAAGGTATCCTCAAAGTATTGGAGGATACCTTTTTTATTTGGCATAAAAAACATTTAGCAAAAGAACTCGATGCAAATAGAAACAAAAAGGAAGAAAAAGTTCATCCTATTTTCTTAATATGGTTATATCAAAAATAGCTATATATATTTAATGTGAAAATAGAAGGTTAAAGGCCTTCGTAATGTTTGGGTGAAAAAAGAGTTATCTATGTAATTAATTTGAGTACTTTAAGAAAGAGGGCTTTTTCCTAAAGTATTCAAAGGATGATAGTCCAATAGCAGGTGGGAGATGAAACTCGTTTTAGCACTGTATTAACACCTTAAAATGTAGATAGGGGAAAATAATGTAAAGAAACTATTGTATGTTTAAAAATCATATGTTACATTTGTGTTACGAAACAATTACAAAACGTAACTTATGTTACGGTTTGTTTTCTTTTGCTTTTCGATATATTACGATTTGAAGTTCATATCCAATCAACCGAGAATATGTAAAGTTAAAAAAATAGCAACCTAAAAAGAGTTTTTCTATGTGTATAAGAGTGTGTGTAGTAAAGAGTCTGGTGAGAGCTTTACGCACATTATTAAAATTCCTTTCTGTCTTAAAAGAAGAAAAACAAATACCAACTATTTAGGTGTTTTAAGTAATGATAGTAAATGAAATGTACAGTACATATTTACTTTCAGTCTAATTACTACATAGACTTTTATACATATGCTGTTATTGTTTTAGGAACACATAGGGGGAGAAAGAATGAGGAAGTTATTAACAGTAATTGGAATTACATGTTTAATGTTAGCTGGATGTAGTAATGGGAATTTTGAAAAAGAAATGGATGCAGGGAAGACCGCGTTAACGAATAAAGAATATAAAAATGCCTTATCATCATTTGAAAAAGCGCTAGATGAGAAACAAGACGATTCAGATGTAATGGTGCTTGTAGAACAAACGAAAATAATGATTGAAGCAGTGAAGTTAAAAGAAGAAACAAAGGTAGAAGAATCAATCAAGTCATTTGAAAAAGTAGAGAACATGAAGGATGGGAATAATACACTTATAAAGCAGGCAAAGGAAGAACGAACAGCATTACTAGCTGTGTTAGAACAAAAAAAGAAGTATAGTGAGCAATTGGCGAAAAGTGAAGAGTTAATAAGTAAGAAAAATTATGCACAAGCGAAAGAGATATTAAATAAGTTAGTTGCAGAAACAAAAGATAATAAGAACCTTGAAGAATATAATAAAAAAGCAGTAGGATTAGTTACTAAAATTAATGAAGAAGAAAAAAATGCAAAGAGTGAAGCAGCAGTGAAGGCACAAAAAACAAATGTAGTAACGAATCAAAAGGTAGCAACAGAAAAGAACGAAAAAACTGAGACAGGAAAGAATCAAAATGCATTTACTTTTGAAAAAGCTAAAGAATATATCAAAAATGAATATAAAGAAGAATATGATTACACGCTAGAAGATACACAAGTAGAAAATGGAAAGAAATATTATAAAATTAGAGTGCGTACGACATATAAAATAGAAGGCGCAGCTGGATCAGGATTTACTGGCGTATTCAAAGTATTCGAAGATGGTACGATTATTGAAATGCACTAAATCGATGAAAAAGGTATCCTCAAAGTATATGAGAGTACCTTTTTTAGCATAAAAAAAAGCATCTAGCAAAAGTACTAGATGCAAATAAAAACACAAGGGAAGACAAAATTCTTCCCGTTTCCCGTATGTAATTATATCAAAAAATATATAAAAAACTAGCTTTATTTTTATATAATTGATGTGTAAAGCTATGAAAGTATAAGATTACACTGTTTTCATAGTGTTTTATTGAAAAAAGGAGCTGCGTATATGATTAATTTTAAACCGGAAAATTTGAACCAACTACTAAAAGTAATGTTAATTAGTGCGAACAAGTCTTATGATGCGATTAAAGATTATGAATTTACGGGAGAAGTGGTAGTATTCCGTGTAGACTTCGAATATATTGACGTTTCTCTAATGATTGTAGATATGTTAGGAAGATCTGCTTCTAAATTTAACATTTTGCCATATGCCCGTCCGAATACGAATGAAATAGATTACATTCAGTTTCAAGTGTATTCGATTAATGAAGGGAATTTTAAAGAAGTAATGGATACGATGTAGAAAACTATAAAGTGAAACTTTAATCAGTGGGAGATTCATCCCCACTGATTATTAGTTGAACCAATCGGACGTTTACGGGCAGTTGATCGCCCACCTAACTTCTTTGCTCCAGCTGAAATTTTTTGGGAGTTTTACTGCCCGTTAACGTGGGGTAATTTTACAAATATGTATATACCAACTAATATATAATTAATAAATTCATATAATTGGAGTGATGAGATGCAGCCGTTAGAAAGGGAGATTCATTCTAATATGCTGAAAGTGTGGCGAATCCACGCTTTAATTGGAGCGGCAGTTATACTAGCAGTCGTAATTGCGTATTTCTTTTTTATGATCAATTTTAACTGGTGGGGCTGGTTGTTTGGTTTGCTAGTAACAGGCGCTATTACATTTATCCCGCTTGATTATTTTGTGTTTCCAAATTTACGTCAACGTTATTATAGTTACAGATTAAATGAAGAAGAGATTGAGATTCAAAAGGGAATGTTCGTTGTAAAACGCGTACTTATTCCGATGATGCGTGTGCAGCACGTAACGATTGAACAAGGCCCAATTATGAGAAAGTATAATTTAGCAGAATTACATATTTCAACAGCGGCAACTTCTCATAGTATTCCAGGCTTAACGAAGGAAGAAGCAGAGCAGCTGAAAAGACAAATTGGAGAACTTGCGAAAGTGAGTGATGAGGATGTATAAGAGGCAACATCCGATCACGATTTTATTAGGTATTCGAATTGCGGGTTTATTGCCTTTTATTTTACTTGTTTTATTTCGATCAGATGGTCAAGTGAAACCTTGGTATTTTTTTCATCTTGTTCTTTTGGCCATATTATTTATTATGGCAATTTTCTCAGCTATAAAATGGTATTTCAAAGTGTATTGGGTTGAAAATAATATTTTACATATTAAACACGGCGTTTTTGTGAAGAAAGAAAGTTACTTAAATAAAGAACGTGTGCAAAATATTAGTACGTCTTCTAACATCATTTATCAAGTGCTTGGACTGACGAAATTAAATATAGAAGTAGCAGGCGGTGGTAGTGAGCCGGAAGTGATGTTAGCTGGTATTAAAGAAGATGAAGCGAAGGAACTGATTGCTTTATTAAATAAAAAAAGAAGCGCTGCGAGTGAAGAAGTACCCATGGCAGAAGAAAATAAGACGATTTATCAGTTAACGATGAAAGAGATTTTAGCAGCTTCCATTACGTCTGGTAGATTCGGATTAGTGTTTTCAGGATTACTTCTTATTTACACAGAGTTTAATCAATTTCTTCCAAAATGGCTCATAAATAAAGTGGAAGCGTATGTGATGGATAACGGTGTATATGAATTAATCGTTATGGCCGCGATTTTAATGGCGGTTTCGTGGGTCGTTTCGACAGCTGGCTATGTGTTAAAATATGCGAACTTTAAAATAGAGCGAAACGGAAATGAAGTTCGCATCGTGCAAGGGTTATTTGATAAGAAAGAGTTTGTTTTAAAATTACACCGCATTCAAGCAATTACGGTGAAAGAAGGCATTCTTCGTCAGCCGTTCGGTTATTGCTCTGTCGAAGTGGAAGTCATTCAAAGTATAGAAGCAGCTGGAAATGAAGTTATGTTACATCCTTTTATGAAAAAGAAAGATGTCCAGCAGTTACTTACATATTTGCAGTTACCGTATGAAATGGAAGAGGAAATCGTTTATTTACCGAAGGCTGCATTACGTCGTTACGTAATAATGGGCTGGATTACAGGTGCTGTGCTCGCACTGCCGATCATCGGTACGAGTATATATTTCAAACAAAATATGGCGTTATTCACGCTAATACCACTATTTATCGCATTTACGTTACTTGCATACGCTCGGTATACAAGTGGCGGATATATGATACGAGACAATCAGTTAGTCATGGTATACCGTGGTCTTGCGAAATATACGGGGATCATGCGAAGAAGGCATGTTCAAGCGGTAGGATACAATCAGTCGCATTTTCAAAAGAAAGACGAGTTATGTACAGCTGCCGTATCAGTAGCGGGACATAAATATAAAGTGAAGCATATGCAAAAAGAAGACGCACTTCGCATATATAATTGGTATAAAGAAAAAGGAAACACCGGTGCGTAACGGTGTTTCCTTTTTTGTGTCGTGATTTGTCGATAAGTCGATATATTTCAAAAATCGCTGATATAATTTCATGTACCGCAGCCTTGGAGAAACCACAGTACAAAAATCCTTAAACTAACACATCAAAAGTAGTCACAAATGACGGACGAGAGAAGATACTTTTCTGCTGCTCTGCATGTGGATGCGCCTGAGCCTGAGCTTGTCCTTCCGCTTGTGCAGGGCGTTTTTTATGAGCGTTTTCGAATGAACGTGATTCTGTCCAGTCTTTAAAGTTTTGCTCCGTTTCCCACATCGTTAAGATGACATATGTATCGTTACTTAATGGGCGTAGAACACGAATTGCTTGGAAACCGGGTTCGTTTTCAATAAGGCCTGCTCGGTTTTTAAATCGGTTTTCAAATACTGGGCGACCTTCGTCTGTTACAGAAATGTTGTTACAAACGATATAGCCAGGTTGTCCTTTAAATTCTCCAACAGCGTCTAGTACGTCATATTGAAGCGCTGATTCTACTGATTCTTCTGTATTTTCTTTATAAAACATATCTTTTTCATTATTTTTTGCAGTGAAATGTGCTTGTTCTAGAGGTGTTTCGTATGAAATAATAGCCTTCATTTTAATGCCCCCTTAATGGTTTGTTTCTATTATATCAACTCTCTTAAAAAACTTCGAAGATTATATACATAAAGATACTTCTTTTTCAAATAATAAATGTACCATCATTTGGAAAGAAGGCCGATGTATGAAGAAAGTAAAGTGGACTTTATTAGGTGGATTCGCAACGCTAGTATTAGCGCTTGTACTTTATAAACTTATTGTGTTAGCTGGTGGCTATATGATGGATGAAAAGCAGCTCGTTTTCCACTCTTCATCACGTATCGTTGACCAGAAAGGGAAAGAGATTACGAAATTATATGTAGAAAATAGAGATCTCGTACCAGTCGAGCAAATTCCAAAGCATGTCCAGCAGGCGTTTATTGCGGTGGAAGATTCTCGTTTTTATGAGCATCAAGGAATTGATTATCCGTCTATATTCCGTGCTCTTTATAAAGATACATTAGCTGGAGAGAAGGTCGAAGGCGGTAGTACGATTACGCAGCAACTCGCTAAAAACGTTTTTTTAACTCGTGAAAAAACAGTTACGCGTAAATTGAAGGAAGTCGCAATTTCCCTTCAATTAGAGCAAAAATATACGAAGCAACAAATTCTTGAAATGTATATGAATCATATTTATTTTGGGCATGGGGCTTACGGTATTCAAGCAGCAGCAAAGTTGTATTTTAATAAAAATGTAGAAGATTTAACAGTAGAAGAAGGAGCGATGCTTGCAGGTCTTCCGAAGGCACCAAATGGATATTCACCTTATTTCTCTCCAGAGAAGAGTAAGGAGCGCCGTGATCTCGTATTGTCACTTATGCATAAACAAGGCTATTTGACTGCCGAAGATAGCGTACGTTATCAAGGAAAGACCATTGCTCTTTACAAAAACTTAGATGAGAATGAACTCGCATATATGCCGTATATTGATATGGTTATAGATGAAGCAGCTCGTTTATACGGATTGTCTCATCAAGAAGTACTGCGCGGAGGATATACGTTTGTCGTACCGATGGATGAAAAGATTCAAAAGGTAGCGTATAACCAGTTTCAAGATGCAAGGAATTTCCCTGGGAAAGAAGAGGGGGCACAAGGTGCTTTTTTATTAATGGATAATCGTACGGGCGGAATTAAAGCGGCGATTGGCGGAAGAAAGTACGTCCCGAGAGGCTTTAATCGTATTTTCGCAAAAAGACAGCCCGGTTCTGTGCTAAAACCACTTATCGTCTATGCACCAGCACTCGAAACGAAAAAGTATAATCCGTATTCTTTATTGACGAATGAAAGAAATTCATTTGAAGGCTATGAACCTCGAAATTATAACCATTCATATTCGAAAGAAATGACGATGTACGATGCGATTTTAGAGTCAGCAAATGTGCCGGCAGTTTCTTTATTAAATGAGTTAGGGGTAGAAGAAGGAAAGCAATATTTAGAGAAAGGAAATGTTCATATTGCAGACGCAGGGTTAAGTACAGCGCTTGGCGGATTGAAAAATGGTGTTTCACCATTTGATCTTGTAAAAATGTATCGTGCGTTTTTAGCAAATGGTGCTATTATTGAGCCGCACGTTATTGATAAAGTGTTAAATAGACACGGTGCAGTTATTGGAGAATCGCCAAAAGTAGAAACGAAAATATTCTCGAAACAAACGGCGTGGTATATGACGAAAATGTTAGAAGGAGTTGTAAAGGAAGGGACAGCGAAAGCCGGTGTATATAGCGGGGCGTTAGCTGGGAAAACAGGTACAACTTCCTTGCCAAATGACGATAATGGAGCTAGAGATATGTGGTTCGTCGGCTATACACCAAATTTAGTAGGTGCTGTTTGGATTGGTTATGACCGTACGGATAAAGAGCATCAGTTGCAAGGAGAAAGTGCGTCAGCAACGAAATTATTTAAGAAAATTTTAACGAAGGCAAATGTAGAACAGAAAGAGCAGTTTATGAAACCAGAAGGTGTGGAAACAATCGGTGCTCCGATTCGTTTGCGCAAGATTGAAGATGTGAAAATGAAATTAGCGTTCAGCCCTTTCGGTTTATTTAAAGCAAAATTAAGCTGGACACCACTTCCAGATGAAAGAATTATGTATCGTATTTATAGAGTGGAAAACGGAGTTCATACGCATGTAGGCACTGTAAATGGTGCCGGAGAATATGAGGAAAAGTTCGTTAACATCTTTTCAAAACCGAGTTTTTACGTTGTACCATATAACACACAAACGAAACGTGAAGGAGAAAAGTCAAAAGTAGCTAAACCATAGTTTTTCTCTGTGCTATAATAAGAATGTTGTGAAAATAGTAAGCGGTTTTACGAATGTTTGTGTCAATTTCATGAACAACGTACATAATGTTATGCATTTTGTTTTTACAAGCTGTATAGTAAAAAAAGATAAATATCGGAATAGAACGTATTTAGAGCAAAAGCATTGGCAAGGAAGGGAGCAAGGGTCTTGGTAAGAACTATAAATGAGACATTTTTAAAAGCATGTAGGGGGGAACGTACTGATTATGTACCAGCATGGTATATGCGTCAAGCAGGTCGTTCGCAGCCGGAATATAGAAAGATAAAAGAAAAGTATTCTTTATTTGAAATTACACACAATCCAGAGTTATGTGCTTACGTTACAAAGTTACCAGTTGATCAATATAACGTAGACGCAGCAATTCTGTATAAAGATATTATGTCACCACTACCTGCAATTGGTGTGGATGTAGAAATTAAATCAGGTATTGGCCCAGTTATTGATAATCCAATCCGTTCTTTACAAGACGTAGAAAAACTAGGGGAAATCAATCCAGAAGATGACGTACCGTACATATTAGATACGATTCGTTTATTAACGACAGAAATGTTAGACGTACCGTTAATCGGTTTTTCAGGAGCTCCATTTACATTAGCGAGCTATATGATTGAAGGCGGTCCATCTCGCAATTACCATAATACGAAAGCGTTCATGTATGCAGAGCCGAAAGCTTGGTTCGCTTTAATGGATAAGCTAGCAGATATGGTTATTACATATTTAAAAGCGCAAATTAACGCAGGAGCAAAAGCGGTTCAAATTTTCGATTCTTGGGTTGGAACAGTAAATGTAGCAGATTACCGCGTATTTATTAAACCAGCAATGGAGCGTATTTTTGCAGAAGTTCGCCCGATGGGTGTTCCAATGATTATGCACGGCGTAGGAGCTGCACACTTAGTAAATGAATGGCACGACTTACCACTTGATGTAGTAGGCTTAGATTGGCGCTTACCGATCGAAGAGGCACGCACGCGTGGTGTTCATAAGGCGGTACAAGGTAATATGGACCCGTCATTCTTACTTGCGCCATGGTCTGTTATTGAAGAACATGTAAAAGGTATTTTAGATCAAGGGATGAAGCAGCCAGGTTATATCTTTAACTTAGGACACGGTGTATTCCCAGAAGTAAATCCAGATACATTAAAACGTTTAACTACATTTATTCATGAACACTCTAAAGGGCAGTTAGCGAAGTAAAGGAGCATTGCTGTATGAAAAAGAAAATTGGTTTGCTTGTAATGGCATACGGAACGCCATATAAAGAAGAAGATATTGAACGTTACTATACACATATTCGTAGAGGAAGAAAGCCAAGTCCTGAAATGCTAGAAGATTTAACAGAGCGTTACCGTGCAATTGGTGGTATTTCTCCTTTAGCTACTATTACATTAGAGCAAGCTAAAAAGTTAGAACAGCGTTTAAATGAAGTACAAGATGAAGTAGAGTACCATATGTATCTTGGCTTAAAACATATCGAACCGTTCATTGAAGATGCAGTGAAAGATATGCATAACGACGGTATACAAGATGCAATCGCACTTGTTCTTGCGCCGCACTATTCTACATTTAGCGTGAAATCGTATGTAGGACGAGCACAAGAAGAAGCAGAGAAACTTGGAAACTTAACAATTCACGGCATTGATAGCTGGTATAAAGAACCGAAATTCATCCAGTACTGGGTTGATGCAGTGAAAGGTATATATAACGGTATGTCAGAAGCAGAGCGTGAAAAAGCAGTATTAATCGTATCTGCACATAGCTTACCAGAAAAAATTATCGCACTTGGCGATCCATATCCAGACCAATTAAATGAAACAGCTGACTATATCGCAAGAGGTGCTGAAGTAGCAAACTATGCAGTAGGTTGGCAAAGTGCAGGAAACACACCAGATCCTTGGATTGGTCCAGATGTACAAGATTTAACGAGAGAACTAAATGAAAAGTACGGTTATACTTCATTCGTATACGCACCAGTTGGATTTGTTGCGGAACATTTAGAAGTTTTATATGACAACGACTTTGAGTGTAAAGTTGTGACAGATGAAATTGGCGTGAAATATTATCGTCCAGAAATGCCAAATGCATCGGACGCATTTATTGATTGCTTAACAGATGTTGTATTAAAGAAAAAAGAATCTGTATTGTAAAAAGAAAGGGGGAGCATGCTTGAGGAAAAAAGTTGTAATCATCGGCGGTGGCATCACAGGATTAACAACAATGTATAACTTACAAAAAGATATTCATGACAAGAACTTGCCGATCGATACATTACTTATAGAAGCATCGGGTAAACTTGGCGGGAAAATTCAAACCGTTCGAAAAGATGGATTTACAATTGAACGCGGACCGGATTCTTTCTTAGCACGAAAAGAAAGTGCCTCTAGACTGGCGCGAGAATTAGGTCTTGGTGATGAACTTGTAAATAATAAGGCCGGTCAATCATTTATCCTCGTAAACAATCGGTTACATAAAATGCCGAGCGGATCGATGATGGGAATTCCAACGCAAATTACGCCGTTTCTATTTTCCAGGCTGTTCTCCCCAATTGGTAAACTAAGAGCTGGTTTTGATCTGTTAATGCCCAGGTCAAAGCCAGTATCTGACCAATCACTCGGGCAGTTTTTCAGACATCGCCTCGGCAACGAAGTGGTTGAAAATTTAATAGAACCATTACTATCGGGTATTTATGCAGGGGATATCGATGAAATGAGCTTAATGTCAACATTCCCGCAAATGTATCAAATTGAGCAGAAACATCGCAGTATTTCACTCGGTATGCGTACGCTTGCTCCGAAAAAAGAGAAATCTGAACCGAAAAAGGGAATCTTCCAAACAGTGAAAACAGGTTTAGAATCTATAGTAGAATCTCTCGAAGCAAAGATACATGAAGGTACGATAATAAAGGGAACTCGCATTGAAAAAGTTACAAAACTTGGTGATGCTTACACGATTACTCTTAGTAACGGAAAAGAAATAGAAGCGGACGCGGTCGTAGTGGCAAGCTCACATAAAGTATTGCCATCTATGTTCGCGCAGTACAAGCAGTTTCGTTTCTTCCGCAACATTCCGTCTACATCAGTTGCAAATGTGGCAATGGCTTTCCCGCAATCAGCCATTCAGCGCGATATTGACGGCACAGGGTTTGTCGTATCTCGAAATAGCGACTACACAATTACAGCATGTACGTGGACACATAAAAAATGGCCACATACAACGCCAGAAGGAAAAACGCTTCTTCGTTGTTACGTCGGTCGTGCTGGTGATGAAGCAGTTGTAGAACAAACAGAAGAGGAACTCGTTCAGCTCGTACTAGAAGACTTACGAAAGACGATGGATATTACAGAGGATCCTGAGTTTACAGTCGTAAGTCGCTGGAAAGAAGCGATGCCCCAATATACAGTAGGCCATAACGAGCGAATGAAGAAACTCACAACATTTATGGAAAAAGAGTTGCCAGGTATATACTTGGCAGGTAGTTCTTACGCTGGTTCTGGTCTTCCGGACTGTATTGATCAAGGTGAGAAAGCCGCAAAGCGTGTACTATCTCATTTGGAGAAAGTAATGGAGACGGAATTACTCGCACAATAAAATATAAGAAACGCCTTCAATCACATTGAAGGCGTTTTGTTACTTATTCACCAATAAACATATATAAGTTATTTGGCTTTATAACGGAATCTCCCGCATAAATAACCCATTCTGTTAAGTTTTCAAACTCTAACTGATAACTATTTCCCTCACTCATATCTTTTATAAAATATGGTTCATTAATGAGTATTCCTTGAATGAAATCTTCCGTAATGTTTTGCATTTCAAACCACATATGTTCACTTTTTCCTTCTTCGTAGGAAACACCAAACTTAGCGAGGAAACGAAAATCTTCATTTGATTGTTCAATGTGAAAAATATTGCTGAAATACCCGAAAGTATTCTTCGCATTGTAAGCCATACGATCGGTTTCACTATTTGTTTTATAGAACATGAGCCCTGTAGCTTCCTCGTGTTCTTTGAAAAAACTTTCAATATATTCTTCTGAAGTATTAAATTTGAATAAAAGAACGGACGGAGATTGATGGTATTCATCTCGGTCATCCATCCCGCCTAAGAATACGTTTTGTGCATCTATTGGTTGTAGTTTCACTTCTTCATCCTCGATTGAAGATAATTGATCCATACTCGTTTTATGCCCAATATAAGATAATCCCTTTTCCCACGGAACAGCTACTGTATGGATAGAACCTTGCTGACTATGCGCGATCACGATAGGCTCATTCATAGGGACTTGTCCATTCTCAACGGCATTATTAGCAAATGTTTGAAAGAGATCACCAATGCCGTAATAGGACGAAATGCGATTTGGAATAATTAATTCTATTTCTGTTACGCCTGCTCTTAAAAGGCCATGTGTATGAAACCAATATTGCGTAGGCTCACCTTCTTTATCGTCTTCATAAACAGAATGAATAACATACAAGTCAGGAATGTCAGGTAATAATTCATTTTCAACGTGATATTCAATATAGCTTCTAGATATCACTTTCATTGCGGCACTTGAATCGATCACAAATAACAAATCTGGAGCGAGGTGCCATAAAAACTGTAACTGCTGGAAAAAGCAGTCCAATACATCGCCTACAAATAGCGTACGAGTGAAAATTTCAGTTCCATAAGCAGCATCTTCAAAATGACGATCTACGATTGTAGAATCTTGTCTATTGTACATTTTATATTCTTCTGGGTTATTTGCCTCATCAATATGCAGCTCATACGGTATGATTGTTTCATCCATATGTAACTCAACAATAAGGCTTGTCTCATCACTAAAAACAATTTTTAACTCATCAACTTTAGTAGAGATAGTTTCTAGCCGCTGTTTTAACTGCTCAATTGTAATTCTAGTAGGTATAACGGCAATCATATCTGAAAAATGACGTTCTAATGTTCCATTCATAGCTGCGCGGTATGTTTCTGTTTGTACTTCCATCCAATCACTCCTATTCAAATGAATCCATTTTACATGCCAATGAACTTTCGATATTTTCTGTTTTCTCTCTCTAACATTATAGAGCGCATTCGTAGAAGGTGTAAAATTATTATTTTGTATTATAGTTTGAAAGCCTGTAAATTAAATAAATTTTTTGTAAAACTTGTCGAAATATCATTCTATATAACGAATCATTTGATATGATAGAAATGCTGAGAAAATATGAAATAGGGAGAGGAAAATGGCTGTGAAGAAATTGTTAAGTGTCTTTTTATCATTCATACTATTGCTTTCATTTACTGGAACTTTAGTACAAGCAGAAGAAACGACTTCTATGTCAGTAGAAAAAGCAATTCAAGTATTTAAACAGCAAGGGAAAACGAAGGGGATAGTGGAAGGGTATATCGTTGGATATACGCAAAGTCCTTCTAAATACACGAAAGATCCGGCTAAGTTTGATGATACAAACGTAGCAATTGCCGATTCGCCAAATGAAACGAATCCAGACAAAATCATGCCTGTTCAGTTGCCGAAAGGTGATGTGAGAGCGGCAGTAAACGTGAAAGATCATCCTGAAAATATCGGGAAGAAAGTTAGTTTAACAGGGACGCTTGAATTATATTTTAGTAGCCCAGGTTTAAAATCGGTAACGGCTCATAAGTTTCAAGGGGAAGGACAAAACCGTGTTAGCGATGTAGTAGCTTCGCCTGGTAGCGGAGAAGTTGCGAAGGGCACAGCGGTAACATTAACAACGAATACAGAAGGAGCAACAATCTACTATACGTTAGATGGCTCTAACCCTACAAACAAGAGTGTTCGTTATAACGGACAAATTGTAGTGAATGAAAATAGTGTGATTAAAGCAATTGCAGAGAAAGAAGGGCTTACTGCTTCAGCGATTTCAACATTTTCATTTACTATCGTAAACAATGAACAGGTTCGTATTCATGATATTCAAGGAAAATCACATATTTCTCCTTACAACGGGAAGAAAGTCTACAATGTGGAAGGCGTTGTAACAGCGCTTGATAAAAATGGTTTTTATATAGAAGATAATCAGCCGGATAATGATCCAGCTACTTCAGAAGGTATGTATGTGTACAAAAAGGATGCGAATGCAGCAGTAGGAGATCTTATTCAAGTTGATGGAGTAGTAGAAGAATATGTTGGACCTGGATATGCAGAAAGGTTTGACACAGACTTAACTACGACGGAAATTAAAGCGAGCCGTGTTGCTGTCATCGCAAACGATCAACCATTACCAGCACCGATTGTACTTGGAGAAAACGGTGTGAAAATCCCTGATCAAATTATCGATAATGATGCATTCGGTTTATTTGATCCAAATGAAGATGCAATCGATTTTTATGAAAGTATAGAAGGTATGCGCGTTACGATGCCAACGCCAAAAATTATTGCACCTCAGAAAAACGGAAATTTATATGTAACAGTAGAAAATGGCGGAAATAAAGTCGTAACGAAATATGGCACACCTTTATTAGATGAAAATCAATTAAACCCAGAGCGTCTTTCTGTAAAAGTACCTCGCGATTATGTAGCAAAAGTAGGAGATACTTTCACTGGAGATATAACAGGGGTAGTAGGATATGATTACGGTTCGTTCCGCATTGCGCCAATAACGGAATTACCATCTGTAGTGGACGGTGGATTTAAGCAAGTAGGGGCGAATATTCAGCCTCGTCTTGATAAGTTAACAGTTGCTACATATAACATTGAAAACTTTTCGGCGAATAAAAAAGAAACAACAGATGAAAAAGTAAAAGCGTTAGCGTATTCTATTAAATACAATTTAAAAATGCCAGATATTATCGGTGTAGAGGAAATGCAAGATAATAACGGAACGATTAATGACGGTACAACAGATGCTTCGTTAAGCGCAAAACGTATCATTGATGCAGTTCTAGAAATTCGCGGACCGAAGTATGAGTATGTAGAAATTGCTCCGAATAATAATCTAGACGGAGGAGCACCAGGAGCGAATATTCGCGTCGGTTTCTTCTACAACCCATCACGCGTGAAATTAGCAGCAGTACCGAAGTTACTTGATAAAAATGTCGTTCGTATTGGAGACGAAAATTCATTATTTGAAAGTACACGTAAACCGCTTGCAGCAGAATTTACGTTCCAAGGACAAAACGTTGTTGTCGTTGCAAATCACTTAAACTCAAAAATAGGAGATGCAACGCCATTTGGAAAAGTGCAGCCGCTCGTATTAAAGAGTGAAGAAAAACGAATTCAGTTAGCGCAAGAAGTAAATCACTTTGTACAAGGAATTCAGAAAAAGAACACGAATGCACCAGTTGTTGTGTTAGGGGATATGAACGATTTTGAGTTCGCTAAACCACTAAAAGCACTAGAAGGAACAAACTTAAAAAATATGTTAAACACAGTGCCGAAAGAGAACCGCTACACGTACATTCATGAAGGAAATGCACAAGTGTTAGATCATATTTTAGTAACAAACAACATCGCACCACACACAATTGTAGACCCAGTACACTTAAACTCAAACATTATGAAAGAACATGGACGTGTAAGTGACCACGACCCAGTACTTGCTCAAATTGATTTGAAGAAAGCTTCTTAAATTAGGGGAACGCTTAGGTAACTAAGCGTTCTTTTTTGTTTTTGTAGCGTCATAGAATGGTATAAAGAGGTGATTCCTTTTTTTGTAATCTGGTGATAAAATTAATTGAATATTTAGTCTTTATGAGGAGGGCAACGATGCCAGCGCAAATAAATGGAAAGCTAATGAATCAGCTTGCAATTTTTTTTAGTACGATCGTCATGTTTCAATTTGTAGCTGAGGTAACAGGACTTACTCAAAATTTGGATATTACATATAACTTAATACATACAGCATTGTCCTATGTAACGTTTAGTTTGGCAGTCATTTTTACTCTAATAGGTGCAAGAAGAGAATTAAGTACATATGCAATTATTTTATTATGTTCAGTTGTAGGTATTAAAGCGATTTATTTTGCGGCGATCGTTATTTTATGGGGATTGGCAGGTACGCCGTAAAGGGGAGATGATTATATGAGTATTGAAAATATAAGATTGATAAATGTAAATGATAATAAGAGCGTAATTCTCTAAGCTAACTTAGGGAATTACGCTCTTATTCGTACAATCACTTAGTCTGAAATTGCTTGAAGCGCTTTTCTACACCGATCTCTTTTTTGGAGTCTTCTTCTATATTTTTTTCTATCCCGCTTTACTCCTTGTATATACATAAATAAGCTAACGAGAAGGAATAAAGCACATTGCATCGTTAAAATGTACGGTGACATGCCTTGCAATGGTTGTTTCGGATCATATAAATGAATAGGTGCTCCGCCGATTGAAGGAAATATTGTATTTAGCAGGACGTAAGGAATGGAGGCAACTGCGAATGGAAAGAGAATTGCCATATAGTCCTTTTGTGACCATACAGATGCAGCAAGTCCTAAAAGGGCCATTAAACCTGCAAATAAAAAATTAATTCCGATATATACAGTAATGTAAGTGAGAGGCGCATCGAAATATAGGTTTGCGAACATTCCATCAGCATTTATGATGCCTGAACCAATCGTAGGTGTTCCGTCTGGAATGGTTAATTTGCAAAATAATAACGATAAGATGAATGGAAATGTATAAAGAAATCCTCCGCAAAAAAACGTAACGATATATTTCATTACTGAATAAGGAAATAAAGAAATCCCCTTACTCACAAACGGTTTAAAACCATCTGACTTATCCGAATTGTAACTTGTACTAAAGGGGAAACTCGCAATAACTGGCATTAATAATAAATAAACATCCATTTCATTGTCGCGAAATCCGATCCATTTTATATCTGTTGAAATAGGTCCACTCGCTGCGTCTCCTAAATAACGAATTACATAGTAATAGTGATAAATACAAATAAGAACGAATCCACTAAACATAATAATTAGAGAAATACGACTACAAAAAGCTTGCTTTATATTTAAACGAAGCGCACGCATCATGACTGAAAAAGCCTCCACTATTTTGATAAACTTGTCTATTTTCTATATTACTATTAAATGTAAACATTTTCTTGTTTTTTTATTTGATTATTTGAAAAAAGGGAAATTTGATGTCGTTAAGTAAGGTTTAACTAAAATTATATTTTCTAAAATATGGTTGACAATTAAGTATTACATTTGTAATCTTAATTGTAGATTACAAATGTAATACTGAGGAGTGAAATATCTATGACAAATCAATTACCTAAAATATCTGAAGCGGAATTAGAAATTATGAAAGTACTTTGGTCAAACTCTCCACAAACAGCGAATGAAATTATAGAAGAACTAGAAGATGCAATGGACTGGAAACCGAAAACAATCCGTACATTAATTAATCGGTTAGTACAAAAGGAAGCCGTTTCTTACCATCAAGATAAAGGGCGCATGTATGCTTATTATCCGTTAGTATCACAAGATAATTATTTGCAAGTTGAAACGAAATCTTTGCTAAAGCGTTTTTGCGGCGCAGCGTTTAAGCCATTACTTGTTAATTTTTTAAAAGAGGAAAAATTGTCTTCAGAAGATATTAATGAACTGAAACGCATTTTAGATGAGAAGACAGAGGAGAACAAGAGGAAGGATAGATAACAATGATAGACATGCTTATAAATGTATACCTTCCTCATTTTTTTGATTGGCTTATAGAAACGTCACTTATGGCTAGCATATTAGTTGGATTTATTCTATGTATAAAAGTGCTATTTAGAAATAAGTTAACGCCCCGATGGCAATATATGCTGTGGATCGTACTAATGATAAGACTCCTTTTACCATGGTCACCAGATAGTTCTTATAGTATTTATTCATTACTTTCTTATAGTTCTAGTGTGTCGGAAGTTATTCAGAAAAATACACCTTCACCTGAGAATACAGTGAATGACGAGATGCAACATACAGTGGAATTAGAACAAAATGCTGAAACTGTGACAAAAAATAGTGAACCTGAAGTAAACGTGAGTTCGGAACAACAGACTGCATTGTCTTTATACAAAGTTGCTCTATATGTTTGGTTAGCTGGGGTGATCATATTAGCAGTCATAACGTTTATTACAAATAGACGCTTATATTCTTACATAAAGAAACAACCGGATATTACGGACGAACAGGTCACTACAGTGTTTAATCGCTGCAAGCAGTCTATGAAAATGAAGAAGGCAGTTTCATTACGTCTTGCAGGAAAGATTGCAAGTCCAACGGTTTTTAGTTTCTTCCGTCCGAAAGTATTACTATCAAAAAAACATATGAAAGTATTAAATGAGCAACAATTACAATATGTCTTTTACCATGAGTTAGCTCATATTAAGAGAAACGACGTAGCTGTAAATTGGATTATGTACAGTTTAATCCTATTAAATTGGTTCAATCCGATTCTTTGGTACGCCTATTTTTGTATGCGAGAAGATCAAGAATTAGCTTGTGATGCATATGCGCTTACGTTTATAGATAAAGAGGAGCAAATTGCATACGGTCATACAATTATTACCCTCCTAGAACATTATTCCTATCAAGTACCAAGCCTAGCAAATTTAAGTAGAAATAAACGAACATTAAAAAGGAGAATCGTTATGATTAAAAAGTTCCAAAAGAAATCGTATCGTCTTTCTTTACTTGGGATTATTGTTATAGTTGCTATTGCATCTCTTTCTTTATTCAACGCACGTGCAGCGGAAGGGAAAGAAAAACAAGAGGATAAAGTAGAGCAGTCAAAGGATGCTTTCCAAAATGCTGTAGATATGCTGTTTGGTACAGAAGAAAATGCGAGGAAAGAATTCAGCTATTCAAACAGGGTATATGAAAAAAAGACAGATTATTTATATTTAGCTGAAAAGGCTTTAACGAAAGATGAGTTCGAACAGTACATAAAATTGTATAAAGACATTCTTAATATACAGAAAAAGGGTACTACAGGAAATTATGAATCCGATACATCATATTTTGAAGAAGAGCGTTTAACAAAAGACGATCGTGACAAATTATATGCACTTTACGATCAATCAAAACCATTTGATGACAAAGTGCACGAATCTATAAATTACACGGTAAAGGAAGCGCAGCAACATGTTGATTTTCAAATTAAGAAGCCAACGTACACAATTGAAGGATACA
The DNA here is from genome assembly GCF_056399205.1 of Bacillus sp. 01N45. Lineage (NCBI taxonomy): Bacteria > Bacillati > Bacillota > Bacilli > Caryophanales > Bacillaceae > Bacillus > Bacillus sp. 01N45. The sequence continues at coordinate 514,692 of NZ_JBFTQW010000003.1, read as the reverse complement.
ATCTGAAGGATGAAAATGTAGGTTATTTTATTAAGAGAAGACCTGAGTTAATTATTGAATTAGAGTATACAAACGGAAAAGGAAACTATACAACTTATCAATCACAAGTATTCGGAGAGAGTAAAGATCCGTTTCATGCTTTATTTGTTGTAGAAGAAAACATTGAACAGTACGAATTAGAAGGTAATCAAATATTCTATGCGACTCATAACTCGGATAGTAATTTACAAGGTATGAAGATGATTGTTCCTGCGAAAGGGAAAGATAGTGCGTATCAAATTGTCATTATTAATCATAGTTTAGAGGATCCAGGAGAAGCAGTATTTGATAAAAATGTAAATAAAGAAGAGTTAGAGAAGGTTATGCTTTCTATGTTGAAATAATAAAAAGGTGTTCTTGAGACGTATATCTCTAGAACACCTTTTCCTTTTCTCTTTTCTTCTGATAAACTATGGACAGTATGGTATAACTTGACTGGAATTTTTTTATACTGGAAATAATAAAAAAGAGAACTTGTATACAATGTAAGCGTGTGGTAATATCAAAGATGTACTGATTGACTATATTATCCAATTGGTCATTTTTGGAGGTGACGATGTGGCGATAGATCGAAAACGTTCTATTATTGAAGCTGCAACAAAGTCTTTTTCAGCGTTCGGTTATAAAGCAACAACGATGGATCAAGTAGCGAAGTTAGCGAATGTAGGAAAAGGAACGATTTATACTTTTTTCAAAAATAAAGAAGAGCTATTTGGTGAGATTATTTCTAATTTAATTACAGAAATGAAGCAAGTTGCAGAAAATGCAATTCGTTCAGATGTTTCATTTTTTGAAAATGTACATAGAGCATTATATAGCATATTAGAATTCAGAAAAGAACATCAGCTCATGATTAAGTTAATTCAAGAAGAGCGTGATATGGGAACGAAAGAAGTACAAGAAGTGATGCAACAAGTAGATGTGGAAATCGTTTCTGTCATTCAATCGTATTTAAAGATTGCGATTGAAAAAGGTGAGATTAGCAAATGTGATCCAGAAATTACAGCATTTATTATGCTTCGCTTATACGTATCGCTTATTTTTGATTGGGAAAAAAATCATGAACCGCTAGAAAAAGAAAAAATCGCAGAATTATTTGAACTTTATTTATTAAAAGGATTGTCAAACTAAGATAATCCTTTTATTATTATAAAAAGTGACCATTTGAACAATTTGGTCATATATTTATTTTAGGAGGGATAATAGAAATATTCACTTCGTATTAAGAAACAGTTGCATAGTATAAATTCGGGGATAAGGCATATGTATGAATAGGTATAGCCTTTTTATTTGGGAGAAAATGACCAAATGGACAATTTAGTCATTTAGAAAAGGGGGAGAAATGATGAAATGGAATCAGTTACTTCGTAAAGAGTTTACTGAAATTATAAAAAGTAAAAAAATATTAATTCCAATTATCGCGGTTTTATTCGTGCCAATTTTATATGCAGGTATGTTTTTATGGGCCTTTTGGGATCCGTATAAACAGTTAGATGATTTGCCAGTGGCGGTAGTCAATTTAGATAAAGGTGCAGTATTTGATGGGAAACCAATTGAGGTTGGAAAAGGGCTCGTTGATAACTTAAAAGATAATACAAGTTTCAAATGGGAATTTGTAAGTGAAAAAGAAGCGAAAAAAGGAATGGAAGGTAGAAAGTATTACATGCTAGTACGCATTCCAAATGACTTCTCAAGTAACGCTACAACGTTATTAAAAGATGATCCAAAACCATTAAACTTAGAATACATTCCAAACGAAAGCTTAAACTTCTTATCTTCACAAATTGGCGGAACAGCCATTGAAAAAATTAAAGGTGAAGTATCAAGTACGTTAACGAAAACATATGCAGAGAAAATGTTTGATTCCATTCAAGACGTCTCAAAAGGATTAGCAGATGGGGCGGAAGGAGCAAGTAAACTACACGACGGATCAAGTGAGCTGCATGATGGTTCAAGTAAAGTGACAGATGGCCTTCATACACTTCAAGGGAAGTCTGGGGAGATGAAGGATGGAGCTCAGAAATTAGCAGATGGATCTAATAAATTAGTAGATGGGTCAGGAAAAGTAACAGCAGGTTTAAATACGTTAAATGGCAAAACAGGTGAGATGCAAATAGGTATCGGAAAATTAGTGGATGGCTCCGGAAAAGTAACGAACGGTTTAAATATGTTAAATAGCAAAACGGGTGAAATGCAAAAAGGAATTGGTGAATTGCGTGATGGATCTGAGAAAGTAACGAACGGTTTGAGCATATTGGTAAGTAAAACAGGTGAATTAAAAACAGGAACAACTGAACTATCAAATGGTATGGAAAAACTTGCGGGAGGTCAAAGTCAATTAGAGAAAGGTTCTCAAGAGATTCAAAAGGGTTTGCAGGAGTTAAATAATAAAGTACAAAACTCTGTTGCAGGATTAGGGGAAATGCAGTTGAAAGTTCCTGCTATATTGAATACAGTAAATGAGAAAATAGATGGTGCTGGGGCGAATGTAAATCAGTTAAATGAATTTACGCAATCAATAGCAGGAGATGCAAAAAATGCAGCGCAAGATGTAGCGAATTTACAAAAGCAAATTGAAAGTTTACCGAAAGAATATCAAGAGCAGTTACAACCATTCATAACAAATGCCGTAAAAAGTACAACGACAGTTCAGCAAAAAGCTGCCGGAGTAGCAGGTGGAACAAATAAATTAAATGAAGAAGTAAGACAATTAAAAGGTGAAATCAGTGAAAAGACAAGTGGGATGCAAAGCAAAATGCCGAATCCGGAAGATGTAGGGAATTTAACGAGTGGTATTAAAAAATTAACGAATGCACAAAACGAATTTGTAAGTAAGTTTCATGGATTAGGTGAAGGATTAGGTAATGCTAAAGTAGGTGCAGATAGATTAAAAAACGGGTCAGGACCATTAATTGATGGGGTAAATCAATTGTTTGATGGATCTGGAAAGGTAACAGAAGGCTTAGGAACATTATCTGCAGGAGCAAACCAAATGGCAGGTGGAGTAAATCAATTAGCAGATGGCTCAAGCCAAGTGACAGGCGGCTTAGGAACACTATCTGTAGGAGCAAATCAAATGGCAGGTGGAGTAAATCAATTAGCAGATGGATCTAATCAAGTAACAACTGGCTTAGGTACTCTAAATGGTGGTCTAAATAAAATGTCAACAGGCTCAACCCAGCTAATCGACGGCGTAAATAAACTAGCAGACGGATCAGGAAAAGTAACAGATGGTCTCGTAAAAGTAAACGATGGTTCAGGTGAACTTGCTGAGAAACTTGGCGAAGGAGCAGAGAAAACTGGTGAAGTAAAAGGAACCGATAAAACGTACGATATGTTTGCAAGTCCTGTAAAAGTGAAGACGGAGAAAATGGCGGAAGTTCCTAACTACGGAACTGGATTTACACCGTATTTCTTATCACTCGGTTTATTTGTTGGAGCATTACTCTTATCTATCGTATATCCATTACGTGATACAGTTGGTGTTCCTAAATCAGGATTTAGTTGGTTTATTAGTAAGTTCGGCGTGTTACTATCAGTCGGTATTATTCAAGCGGTAGTAGCAGATATTATATTACTATTCGGATTAGGTGTAGAAGTACAAAGTATTCCGTATTTCATAATCTTTAGCATCGTTACAAGTTTAGCGTTTATCGCATTAATTCAATGTTTAGTAACAGCATTCGGTGATGCAGGGCGTTTCATCGCCATCATCACATTAATCATTCAGCTTACAACAAGTGCTGGGACATTCCCACTAGAATTGATTCCGAAGTTTTTACAGCCATTCAATGCTTGGTTACCGATGACATACTCTGTATCAGGATTGAAAGCAGTCGTATCAAGTGGAGACTTTAACTTCATGTGGCAAAACATAGGAGTACTCATGATTTTCATCGTGGTATTATCACTTGGAACAATCGCATCCTTAACTTGGATGCACAAACGACAATTTAGAAATATTGCGGAAAACCAATCGATTGAAGCATAGAAAAAAGCACCTTTTCGGTGCTTTTTTATTTTAATGTAGGGTATCTTTTCTGTAGTTTATATATAAACCTTTTTAAAAGCTATAGAGACGAAAGAAAAGGATTTACAACAATTTACAGAGAAAACTAGAATAGAGGAGTTGATATGATGAAAGGAAATCTTACTTATTATTTTATCTTAAATCCGCTAATCATCTTTCTTGTTTACGCCCTTTCACCTATCTTGTTTCATAAAGAAAAATATATAAATATGAAAGATGCACTAGGAATACTTTTAGTTTACTATGTGCTAATTAGCGGGTATTACCTTATGGATGTTATAAGTAAAAGAATGAAGAAGGATAGTAAAGACAAACGATAAATTTTATGGCATAAAAACCGATGGAGGACAACAAAATGACTGAAAGTGAAATGAAATTTCGTGATACGACGATTCGTAACTTTTTCGATAAAGAGGACCGCCTAAAATCGATTCCAGGTCAAAAGAAGAAAAAACTAGTATTGTTGGAGCATTTAATTAGCAAGTTAAACGCTGAAAATCAATATACGGAAAAAGAAATTAATACATTTATAAAACAATATCACGATGATTTCTGTACGATTAGACGTGAGTTTATTGTGCACGGATTTATGGATCGAGAGGATAATATGTACCATATAAACGGGAGAGAAGTTTGGACGAAGTGGGAGGAGTTATAAAGGTAATGAGGAAGGAGGATTTTCTTGCAAGTTAGTAGTCTTATAAGTGAAGAGATTTCGGGAAAACCATCAATTTTAGGGATATTCACTTCGCCAACAGTGCAATTTAAAAGGATGAAGAATCAAAGAAATATACTTTTACCACTTGTACTTTTAATAGTACTAATTATAATTTCAAGTGCTTTCATGTCATGGAATACTTTAAACAATCCTGCGCTTAGTATGTTTCATGATAAAACGGGATTTACGGTACCGAAATATATAACTTTCTTTACTACATTTGGGGTTTCCGTAATCAGTGGAATCATAGCCTTATTTTTTGCGCCTATATTCTATAAAAACATTATGATTTTTTTCGGGGTTGATATTACCTATAAAGAAACATTTCCTATCATTATTTATGCTTCGTTTGTATTACGATTAGGGATGATTTTAAACGGATTCATTGCATTGTCTCTAAATGGATATGAGATATCTTATACGAGTCTAGGGGCAATAGCAACGGATAACATGGTTTTGCATACAATCGCTCAAAGAATAGATATATTTAATATTTGGTATTACATTTTATTAGGCATCGGTTTGAAAACGATAACAAATTTACATAAGGAGAAACTTATTCCTCTTATTATTGTCCTTTTCGTTTTCACTAGTTTATTAGCGAGTATGGCTGGATTTATGCAGGAAATATCTAAACCGTAAAGATATATGGGAAGTAGAAATATAAAGGTGGTTTGGATATAGATCAAACCACCTTTTAGCATTTTTTATACTAAAACTTTTGTCTCCAGTCTGTCTTTCTGGCGCAGATGATGTGCAAAATGCATAGAAATAAGCTGGAACCATTCTGCTGCATGTAAGTAACCAAGCCCAGGGTGCTTTACTTTACAATCACTTGGAATAGAAGAAAGTGTTGGCTCAATGTCTTTAACAACTGTAATTAATTCTAGAATACGTTTTTGTATTTCTTCTTTATTAGAGGGATTTTCAGGTGTATATCCAGGATGATTTGGTACTTTGATTTGTATATTTGGGAAAGCACCAAGTTTATATACTTTTTCACCTATATCCGTTTTCTTGTTTATTGCTGATGGTGTTTCAGTTTTACATTTCGCGATGGCATCTAACTGCATATATGTAGAGGCAATTAAATGATTATACATTTGACCGAGAGACCATTCCTCATTAGAAGGCTTCATCCTAAATTGTTCTATAGAGTACTTTTCTAATTCCTCTATGTAGTACGTTGCTAACTCTTCAAATTTCTTCATATCACTAACTCCTTTTTATGAAAATGTATTTGTTACTACCTACTATAAAGAACTAATGCTGACAACATTATGTCAGTAGTGAAATGCAACAATTAAAGTTTTAACATTTTCTTTGCTTCATCACGGATTTTCTCAGATAGAACGTTTGGTTCAAGTACTTGCACTTGGCTTCCCCAGCTTAATACCCATTGAAATACTTCGTCTATGTTTCTTGATTTCAAAAAGACGTGAAAACCATTTTCTCTATGCTCGTATGAATCTATAAAGAAGTATCGTGATTCAATAATTTTATGTGCAATATGGGCTGGGAATAATAAATGAATCATCACAGTACGGTTGCTTTCAGGCTGATATTCTTGCAAAGAAAAGTCTTCGGGTTTTGTAAAGAATTCTTGTTCTCGCTGTAATTCCTCCATTCGATTTAAGCGGAAATTACGTATTTGTTTTCGAAGTAAACAATGGGCAACGACGTACCAAATTCCAGAAATATTGACTAAGCCGTAAGGATGAACGGTCCGTTTTATTTTTGTAGTTTCTCTTGGTTTACGATAAGAAAAAGAGATAGCCTGTTCTTTTTGGATAGATTCTTGCAACAGGATAAGTTGTTTTTCAAGTTTTTCTTGTTCAGATTGTTTGTGTGAAAATATAGGAGAAAGGAAACGAAAAGTTCCCCGTAATTCCTGGGCTTTCTTTTTTTGATCAGTAGGGAGGACAACCTCAAGTTTCTCTTTTGCCGATTTTGCATGTACAGAAAAAGAAGATGTAGAAGATGTGAAAGTTTTCTCGATATAATCACCGCCTAGTAAAAGAGTAACAGCCTCTTCAGGTGTAAGCTGAATAGGTGGTAAGAAATAACCATCCATTAATGAATAACCTTGGCCAGGCATTGAAAAAATAGGAACACCCGATTCATTAAGTGCATCCATATCTCGATAAATAGTTCTTATACTTGTTTCGAATTTTTCGGCTAAGCTTTGTGCTGTAACAGTTTGTCTTCTTTGTAATTCAATTAATATAGCTAACAAACGATCTGTCCGATTCATGAAAATTCCCCTTTATCTTTTATGAATATGCCTACTATAAACTTCTAAAAGTAGTATAAACTCTCCTCCCATTAACAGACTTTTTCCTATGTATAATATTAATATAGTAAAATCATAACAACCCATATTGCAGTTTCCAATAATATACTATATAATCAGTTTAAGAAAACGTTTTCATGCAAAGGGGGAGGATTTCGTGTCGACTATAGAGGACGTGGCGAAATTAGCGGGGTTATCAAGGACAACGGTTTCTAGGGTGATTAATAATCATCCATATGTTTCAGATGAGAAGAAAAAAAGGGTTCAATTAGCAATGAAGCATTTAGGTTTCGTTCCTAATTCTGCGGCGAGAAGGCTTCGTAAACAAAAGACGGAAACAATTGCGGTGCTAGTTCCAAGGATTACAAATCCTTTCTTCAGTAGATTTATTGAAGCAATCGAGATTGCTGCTTCTGAACATAAATATAAACTGATTATTTGTCAAACAAGATATTTACCGGAAAAAGAGATGGAGTATTTACAATTATTATCTACGAAACAAGTAGATGGGATTATTCTATGTTCACTAGAAAATCCTTGGGAAGATGTAGAGCCATACTTACAGCACGGTCCAATCGTGTTATGTAATGAATATATTGAGGAAGCAAATGTTCCAACAGTGAAGTTTGATCATGCGCAAGGAGCATACATAGCTGCTAAGCATGTGTTAGAACAAGGATATCGTAATCTTATTTTTTGCCGTGGTAACGAAACCAAAGTGGTTAGCCAGCAGCGAAAAATGGGCTTTTTACGTGCAATAACTGAGAAGAGCCGCCAAGTAGAAGCGATCGATTTTCTTGAAAACGCTTTCTCTTGGGATGATGGAAAGAGAATATTCCATGAAGTATTAAAGGACAAAAAAAATCCTACCGCGATTTTGGCAGGAGGCGACGAGGTTGCAGCTGGAATTATTTCAGAGGCGAAACGCCATGACTGGAGCATTCCAGATGATCTCGCTGTTATCGGTTTTGATAATCAAATTTTATCACAGATTACAGAGCCAGGTATTACGACAATTGAACAGCCAATCGATGAGATGGCCCGAAAAGTTGTCGACCTGATGATGGATAAAATCCATACGAAAAATTATCGAAAAAAAGAATTGTATGAGTTTGAACTGGAGCTCTTGGTGAAAGGTTCGACGATGAAGAAGGATACGATGTTATTAGCCTAGTAGACTATGTCTGCTAGGTTTTTTTATGTTCACAAACTACTATTCTTCGTGAACGCAATCGTCACATTTGTTATGGTATGCTTCGTGCTGCTCATCAATTTCTTTCCCGCAATGTGCACAAGTTTTCGTCGGTAAATTTCTGAAAAACTCCATTGGTTGATCGATCATGTTAATCCCTCCATTTCCATTTCTTACTATCATTGTATTAGTACAAAAAACAAAAGTCAATAACTGTTTTATAACAAAAGTGAAAAATAATGAAAAAGTTTAGGAAATGGATTATAGTTAACAATGTAGAATGTAAGTGAAACATGCATTCCTACTCGGTTTTAGAAAGGATGGATACATATGAAAATGACTGTTGTCGGCTTTTGGGGCGGCTTTCCAGAAGCGGGAGAAGCAACGTCGGGATATTTGTTTGAACACGATGGTTTTCGTTTACTTGTAGACTGTGGTAGTGGTGTACTAGCACAGCTTCAAAAATATATAACACCATCTGATATAGATGCAGTTGTACTGTCACACTATCATCACGATCATGTTGCAGACATTGGGGTATTGCAATATGCGAGATTAATTACAAGTGCGACAAAGGGACAACTACCGGAATTACCAATATACGGTCATACGTTTGACGAGAATGGATTCCATTCTTTAACGCATGAACCACATACGAAAGGAATCGCGTACAATCCAGAAGAAATACTTCAAATTGGACCGTTCTCGATTTCATTCTTAAAAACTGTTCATCCTGTTACATGCTTTGCGATGCGTATTACAGCTGGTAGTGACGCTGTAGTATATAGCGCTGATTCAAGTTATATTCCTGAATTCATTCCATTCACAAAAGATGCTAATCTTTTCATTTGTGAGTGTAATATGTATGCACATCAAGAGGCTGCAAAAGCAGGGCATATGAATAGTACAGAAGTGGCAAGTATTACGAAAGATGCGAATGTAAAAGAACTTTTATTAACGCACTTACCGCATACAGGAAACACATCTGATTTAGTAACAGAAGCAAAACAAATTTTCAGTGGCCATATTACGCTAGCGCATAGTGGTTACATTTGGAACTCATGAGGTGATACGATGTTATTTATTGATAATAAAGGGATTACAGATCCTAGAATAAACTTAGCAATTGAAGAATATTGTGTGAAGAATTTAGATATTAACGAAACATATTTACTGTTCTACATTAACGAACCTTCCATTATCATTGGTAAAAACCAAAACACAGTAGAAGAAATTAATGCAGATTACGTAAAAGAACAAGGAATTCATATCGTTCGTCGTCTATCAGGTGGAGGTGCAGTATATCATGATTTAGGAAACTTAAACTTCAGCTTTATTACGAAAGATGATGGAGACAGTTTCAGCAACTTCAAAAAATTTACAGAACCTGTAACGAAAGCGCTTGGTAAATTAGGCGTAAATGCAGAACTAAGTGGTCGTAACGACATTTTAGCTGAAGGCAGAAAAATTTCAGGTAACGCGCAGTTCTCAACGAAAGGTCGTATGTTCAGTCACGGTACGTTACTATTTGACTCTGAAATCGATCACGTCGTATCAGCGTTAAAAGTAAAAATGGATAAGATCCAATCAAAAGGAATCAAATCAATCCGTAGCCGTGTTGCGAACATTACAGAGTTCTTAAACGAAAAAATGACGACAGAAGAGTTTAGACAACTTCTTCTAGAAACAATTTTCGAAGGGGAAACAGAAATTCCGACGTACGAATTAACAGAAAATGATTGGAAAGAGATCCATAAACTTTCTGAAGAACGTTACCAAAATTGGGACTGGAACTACGGAAAATCTCCGAAGTTCAACTTACAACATTCACACCGCTTCCCAGTTGGACAAGTTGACGTTCGTCTTGAAGTGAAAAAAGGAACAGTAACAGAATGTAAAATTTACGGTGACTTCTTCGGTTCACTAGATGTCCATGACATTGAAGAGCGTCTAACAGGCGTACAATTTGATAAAGATGCATTCACTGCAGCTTTAGAAGGCGTAGATATTAAACGCTACTTCGGTAATATTACAACAGAAGATTTCTTACATTTATTCTTCTAAAAATAAGGGAGGCTGCCGTAACGGGCAGCCTCTTTATTTTTGCGTAGATTGTCACGTTTTATCGGTAAGTCGATATATTTTAAAAATCGCCGATATAATTTCACTCATCATAAAATCACAGGACATTTGCCTCTCATAAAGGAATATATATATTCAAAAGGAGGCGGATTGAAATGAGAAGGCTAATGTACGTTGCATTACTGCTCAGCTTCGTCATCGGAATGACAGCTTGTAACGATGAAACTTCCTCAAGTCGCACACTTTTAACGATTGGAAAGCCAGGGAAGGATAATGTTATATACTTTACGAATACGGATAATAAACGAAAGATAGCTGATATACAAACTATGTTTCAAAATAAGAAATGGAAAAGAAATGAAGCTTTTAGTACGATGAATAAAACGCCAGATCTTGTCTTGTCAATAGATGAGGCCAATACCGGGTTACCGACATTATATGTAACATTGTTTTTTCATGAACACGGAGCGGATGCAATCAACTTGTATGGGGAGCATACGAGCTTGAATAAAAAGGAACTAGAAAAACTTAGTGAAAAGATGAGTGCATATTATCCTGAAATGATTTTAGCCTTAGTTTCATAATGTGTAGGCGAATAGAATTCCCTTATTTTTCTAAAGTGAATCAACAGGAGGTGATCCTTGTATATGCAGTTAATGGAATATCACTTGCTACTTTAATTTTCTTTTAATATAATTAATTTAGAATTTTTAAATATTCTAAATTTTATAAAGGTGGGGTTTGTGTGAATCTCGTTCAATCTTTGGCTGAAACGGCGAAAAAGAAGGGGGATAAACCGGCTTATATATTTATGGATCAGTCGGTCTCATATGACCAATTAAACAAAATGGTCACAAGGTTTTCTAGCAATTTAGCAGAAATGGGCATTGGAAAAGGGGACAATGTCGCATTAGTTGTTGGAAATTCACCACATTTTTTGGTCGGTTTATACGGAACAATGAAAGCTGGAGCAACTGTTATTCCAGTTAATCCAATTTATACAGCAGACGAAATGCATTATATTTTACAAAATGGAGATGTAAAAACAATCATCGTACTCGACGTCCTTCTACCTGTTATACAATCTCTTACAACAAGACTTCCTTCACTTGAAAACATCATCATATGCGAAACCTCATCAGATTTTAACTATACAGAAACCGAAAAAATGAAAACGTTTACGAGAATGATAGGGGCTGGAGATTTAACTTTTGAAGGCCCAGAATTAGATGAAGAAGATGTAGCGGTTATTCTATACACTTCAGGTACAACTGGAAAACCGAAAGGTGCGATGTTAACACATAAAAACTTATATAGTAATGCGAGCGATGTGGCGTCGTATTTACAATATACTGCTGATGATCGCGTCGTTGCGGCTTTGCCAATGTTCCATGTATTTTGCTTAACAGTGGCGGTAAATGCACCGATTGTGAACGGAGCAACTATTTTAATGTTACCGAAATTTAGTCCGAAAGAAGTATTCCGTATTTGTCGCACGTACGAGCCAACGATTTTTGCTGGTGTACCGACAATGTACAATTATTTATATTTATTCGAAGAAGCAAGCGCAGAAGATGTGAAGACGCTTCGTCTTTGTATTTCAGGTGGTGCGTCAATGCCAGTTGCTCTTCTGCAAAACTTTGAAAAACGTTTTGACGTAATTGTTTCAGAAGGATACGGTTTATCAGAAGCATCACCAGTTACTTGTTTTAACCCGCTAGATCGTCCGCGTAAACCTGGGTCAATCGGTACAAATATTTGGCATGTAGAAAATAAAATTGTGAACGAACTTGGGGAAGAAGTACCTGTCGGTGCAGTCGGTGAATTAATTGTTCGCGGACCTAACGTTATGAAAGGATACTATAACGCGCCAGAAGATACAGCAGCGACATTGAAAGATGGTTGGCTGTATACAGGTGACTTAGCGAAAATGGATGAAGAAGGTTACTTCTATATCGTTGATCGTAAAAAAGATATCGTCTTAGTTGGCGGTTATAACGTATACCCTCGTGAAGTAGAGGAAGTATTGTATACACACGAATCTGTAGCAGAAGTTGTCGTAATTGGCGTTCCTGATGAAAACTTAGGAGAAGCAGTACGAGCATACGTCGTTTTGAAACAAGCTAACGTAACAGAAGAGGAACTTATGCATTATTGCACATTACATTTAGCAAAATATAAAGTACCAAAGAGTATCGAGTTTTTAACAGAATTACCAAAGAATACGACAGGTAAATTGTTAAGAAGAGCGTTAAAAGAGAAAGCGATGCAAGTTTAAAAATGGGGGGCAACCATCTTTATGAAGGTGGTTGCCTTTGTATTTTTTAGAATTGGTTAAGCTATAGCCCCATATATTTAAACCGTAATATGACTAATAAGGAGGAGATATATGTGGAGCAAAAGGAATTACGTTTAAGGAGAGTTCAATACCTTATTTGTGACATTATGGATGAAATGAACGCTGAAAGTGAGAAGAAAAACTTAGAAATACTGCAGCAAGTAATCGATCATCTTTCAGGTGCGATAGGTGATTTAGTCGATCCATCAAGCTCGTATTCTATTGATTATTTGGAAAGAAAAGTTCACACGGCGCATTATTTACTTTTTAAAAACGAGCGGAAGGCGTACTTATGTAGGAAATAGTATTATTAATTTTATTTGACATTGATAATCATTATCAATATGATAGTTATGTTGGGTATATTCATATAAAAGGAGATGTCGTATTGATAATGATTAAGAAAAAATATGTTAATGCGTTCGTTATAGCAGCAACTTTAGCAGTTCCATTCAGTGGTATTATGGCACCGATTGCGAAAGCAGAAGCGGCAGTAGAAATGAAAGCAAATAGCAAACTAGCGGATGGCACGTATGACGTTATTTTAAAGACTTATAAAGATCAAACGAATGATACATCAGTTGCGTCTACATATTTAAAAAGTCCAAAAGTAACCATTCAAGGTGATAAAAAAATTGTTACATTAACAGTTCAAGATAGTAGCTATTTTCAGTATCTTAGAGTAGAAGATCCAAATAAAATAGGGACATTCCATGATGTAAAAGTAATCTCCGAAGATAAAGCGAATAACGGTACGAAAGTTGTTCAATTTGAAATGGGTGAGTTCTCGAAAAAATATAATATGCAAATGCATATATTAATTCCAGCAATTAAATATGATCATAAATATCAACTGCAGTTTGAAATCGATGCAAGTGCAATTGAACAGAAACCTAAATTCTCAGATGTCCCGACTTGGGCACAAGAGTCAGTTCAATATTTAGTAGATAAAGAAGCAGTGCACGGTAAGCCAGACGGTACATTTGCTCCGGCTGAAAATATCGATCGTAGTTCAGCTGCAAAAATATTAGCAACTATTTTAGGTTTAGAAATTAATAAAGATGCGAAGCCATCATTCCCTGATGCACAAAACCACTGGGCAACTCCATATATTGCTGCTGTTGAAAAAGCAGGTATTGTAAAAGGTGATGAGAAGGGTAACTTTAATCCGAGCGGGTTAATTAACCGTGCATCAATAGCTTCTATGCTAGTAAATGCATATAAATTAGAAAGAAATGAAAATATGAAACTACCAAAAGAATTTGCTGACTTAAACAATCATTGGGGTGCGAAGTATGCCAATATTTTAATCCAAGAAAACATTTCAGTTGGAACAGATAATGGCTGGGCTCCAGATAAAGCGGTAAGCCGTGCGGAAGCAGCGCAATTTATTGCGAAGGCAGATAAGTTGAAGAAATAAATTAAAACGTATACTAGATTTAGCATAAATAAAAAAGGAAAATTTGAACTCCAAATTTTCCTTTTTGCATTGTTATATATTCCTCCTCATCAATTCCCCAACTTGCGTCGCAACGTACTCAACATCATTATCAATTTCATCCAACACGTAAGATTCCAAAATGCCCATGACAGCTGTTCCTAAAAATTTTAAAACGATGTGTGTATCAATGTTTTTATTTACTGACGTATTTGTGTTTAATTTTTTTTCTAGTTCACCCATGATGAACGTTAGGATTTTTTTCTGAAATGATAATGTGCTGTTGCTTCTAAATAACGATGCGAAAAATGGTTTATGTTCTTTGAAGTATTCAAACCATATGACAGTTCCTTCTATATAGCCTTTTGTTTGTTTTATATCGCATATTTCTCTTAATTGATTTAAATGGTCGTCGACAATTTTATCTAATAAATTGTACTTATCTAGATAGTGTAAGTAAAAAGTTTTTCTTCCGATGTTCGCTTTTTCTGTAATGTTTTTTACTGTAATTTCGTCAAAGCCATCTTCAATTAACATTTCAATAAATGCGGATTGAATGGCGTTTTGTGATTTTATAATTCTTCTATCGATTTTCTCCATATGATGTTCCTCCGTTATTGATACATATATTTCGTTATGTGTGTATTATCACCCAAATGCGTAAATATGGTCATTGAAACAAGTGGTTGCTCGTTTTATTATAAATATACACATGAGTATTAACTCTCACAAGTGTAAATTTATAATAAAGTAAGGGTGGTTTTATATATATCAGTTACGAAGAGAAATGTCCGTTTTTATGCAAGAGGATTACAAGTTTCTATAAAGAAAATCTGTAAAAGTAATTTTGTTTTGAATTGCACCTCTAATTGTTAGATTTGCATCTAGCGGTTAGAGGTTTTTATTGTGAAGATTGCTGTGCTTAATATTTACGTTAAACGTGCATAACAAGATATAATAGAAGAAATCAAGAAGGAGGCTGACTGTGAAAAATCTTCGTTATTTCAATATATTTACTATGCTAATTGTATACACACTACTCATGTTTTACATCGGCTGGAACGGTTGGGTTTGGCTTCATGCGGTGTTTGGCTGGGAATCTTGGGGATATTACGCTTTCGTAGTCGGATTTATTTCATATGCGTACATTCTCGTGCAAGTGTTTAAGTTCTTGCCATTTCTACGAACGATAGGCTCAATTTGGTTTGCGGTCATACAATATGCGCTTATGCTGTTGCCGTTAGCAAATATTACGGTCTTTCTTTTACAGTTTTCAGTGGAGAAAGAAGCGGCAATTATTTGGACAGGAACGGCCGTGTTACTTGCATTTATCTTTATTTTTGCATATGGAGTATTCAACGCATATAGCCCAGTAGTTAGAAAGTACGAGGTGCACATACCAAAAAAAGTAGAGGGACGTAAAAGCTTACGCATCGCGATGGCTTCTGATATGCATTTCGGTAAATTATCTGGTGTTTCGCATTTAAAAAGACTTGTCCGCCATGTAAATGAGATGGAGCCTGATATTATTTTACTGCCAGGTGATATTATTGATGATCATCCAGGTGTGTTCATTCAAAAAAATATGGGACCAATTATGAAGCAAATGAAAGCTCCATTAGGCGTATATGGTGTGTTAGGAAACCACGAATATTACGGACGAGCGGTTCCTGAATTTTTACAAGAGATGGATAAGATTGATATTCGTATTCTGTTAGATGAAGTGATTACAATTGAAGATCAATTTTACCTCGTCGGAAGAAGAGATAAAACAGAGCGAGATCGCCAAAGCTTTGAAAATCTAACGAGTACGGTAGATAAATCCATGCCTGTTATTGCAATGGATCACCAACCATTCGAGTTGAAACAAGCAGCGGAGGCTGGCGTCGATTTACTACTATCCGGCCACACGCACCGCGGACAAATGGCGCCGAATCATATTGTAACGAGAAGAATGTACGAATTAGACTGGGGATACGCACAAAAAGGTGCATTCCACGCGATTGTTTCTTCTGGTTTCGGATTCTGGGGACCACCATTAAGACTGGGAAGTAGATCTGAGATTGTGCAGGTGGAAGTTACGTTTGAATAGGTGTATAAAATAGAGAGCGAATTGCTCTCTATTTTTTCAATAAAAAAAGGGCTCCACATAAGGAGCGCTCAATAAAAATAAATGAATTAAAAGAAATAACAGACATGTATAATATATAACATTTGTAATTATGTATCAATATATTTAGATTTATAATTTATATTGATATCGATTTTATAAAAAAGGTACGATTAGAAGACGCTGCTGAAATAAAGGGGGATTATAAGTGGTTATATCAGATGTTATTTACGGTGAGTTTAAAGTGGATCGAGTAGTAGAAGAATTAATTGTAAGCAATCCTGTGCAAAGACTAAAAGGTATTCATCAAAATGGCGCAAGCTACTTACTAAATGAGAACTGGAATGTAACACGCTTTGATCATTCAGTTGGTGTTATGTTATTAGTGAAAAAACTCGGTGGTTCAGTTGAAGAACAAATTGCAGGTTTACTGCATGACGTATCACATACTGCCTTTTCTCATGTAATTGATTATGTTTTTGATAATAGAAATAAAAGTTATCATGAAGAGATATTTAGTTCTGTCGTGAAAAACTCAGAAATTCCAGCGATTCTTTCGAAGTATGGTTATAACTATGAAGATATTTTATTAGATGATTCGAAATGGACGTTACTCGAAAGGTCAGCACCAGAATTATGTGCAGACCGAGTGGATTATACGTTACGAGATATGTATACATATGGGTATGTTTCTTTAGAAGAAGTTCACAGTTTTTTAGAGGATGTCATTGCTGTAGATGGGAAAATGGTTCTTCAAAGTGTCGAAATGGCAGAATGGTTTACAGAAACGTATTACAAAGAAGTAATTGATTTCTTTATGAAGCCAATGAATATTTACGGAAACGACATGTTAGCGAAAACGCTAAAGTTAGCTCTTCATAAAAGGATTATTCATGCAGATGACTTTCTTCTTGAAGATGATGAGCTTATTTCGAAATTGCAGCAATGTAATGATCCAGAAGTACATGCTTTATTAAGCAAAGTTCATCCGAATGTAAACGTAAAAGAAGATAGAAACGATTATGATTTGTATCAGAAAAATAAAGTCCGTCTCATTGATCCTCCATTATTTCGTGAAGGTGAAGTTGTTCCATCGTCTGCTGTGTCGGAAAAAATAAGACAGATGAGCGAAATTGCTTATGAAAAAGCGGTGAGAGGGATGTATGTGAAAGTGATTTCGGATTAAAAAGGAGAGCATCACTCCTAGATGCTCTCCTTTTTCTCATTAATAATCAAACCAATTCCAAATCTCAATATCTCCAAGAGTCGCATAACGAACGTGCGGCGAGTTTTGTAATTTTAATAACTCTTTCGACGGGCCAGTAATGACCATGCCGTATACTTTGACGCCGTTATCTTTTACATACTGATAGCGCTTATCTAAATTCAGCACTTTTTCAGGAATCCAAGTCGTTTTACTTACAGTTTCTTTATTTATCGAAAGAATACGCATCATTTCGATTACTTCATCTTCTTTTGTGTGTAGTTTTTTTGTTTCATCTTCAGGAAGATTTATATGTTCTCGAAATCCGATAATTTCTCCGCTATGCAAGAGAAAATTTTCTTCATTTATTCTTTCTTGTCCTGTGTCTAAAGCGTACCATACAGGAATTGGCGGCATTTCTTGTGCTTCAAATGCGCTATATAGAATGGATTCTACTTCTTGTAAAGTGTAAACTTTATCGAAGGATATCGCTACTTCTGCAACAGTCCCCTCATGTATCTTTCCAAGTGTATCCCAAACTTTTTTAGATGATTCTTTCAAAGAAGCTTCTTCCTTGATTTTGGGATGAACAAAGGAAACTTTTTTTGAATAGGCTCTGTTTGCCCAAGATTGATTTGTGGCAGTTACAGATGATAAGAAACTACTCATTGTTACTGTACCAATTGGAAATTCTTCTTTGCCGACAGTTTTAACTAAATTCATTTCATTTTCTGTACGGAAAAAGGGTTTAACCTTCGTACTTCCTCCAGTGGAACGACTATTTGGCATTGTCGCTTCTAGTGCGAGTGCTGGAATCTCATTTACTTCAGAAAAGTTTTTCATATTATTCGAATAGAAGTAAAAGGAAGATGCAAAATGACCAACAAAATAGATTGCTATACAAACAGCGAGGACAAAACTAACGGTTTGCCAACGCTGTTTCCATTTTATTTTCCAAAACGGGATTTTAAAATTTTGTGGTGGTAGTCTTTTCTTTATCGGTTCACTCTTCGAAAGTAACTCATCTAAGTAAGCTTCACACTTTTCACATGTTTCAATATGACTTTCTAATTGCACTTGTTCATCATGCGTGAGCGTTCCGTTTTCGTACTTCCCCCATAGTTTTTTAAACTCTGTACAACCCATCCTGATCACTCCTTTATGCTTTTCGTTTCTTTTCGTCCCCTGTATAATTCGATTTTTACTTTCGCTAGTGAGAGACCGGTCATTTCTGCTATTTCCTTATACGAGAATCCGTAGTAATCTCGTAGTAGTAGCACATTTCGTCTTTCAAGGGGAAGAGAAGATAAACTGTCTAACCAACTAGCAATTTCATGTTTTACGAAATAAGAGTGCTCTGTACTTGGTATGTTCGGTAAATGGAATTCTTCAACTGTCGTTGTTTTATATCTTTTTTCTTTTCGATACCAATCAATAAAGGCGTTGTAGGCAATTGTAAATAACCACGGTCTAATTTCTTCTCCTTTATAATAGTCAATATGGACGAGCATTCGGTAAAAGGTTTCTTGCATGAGATCTTCCGCATAGTGGGAATCTCCGGTTAGGGAGAGAAGATAGCGAAATAAAGTGAATCTTGCATATGCTTGGAGTAAATGTCTTCTAATGATTGTTTGCGTTTCACTACATTTCCCTCCCTTCATACATAACAACGAAATACATATAAAAAAGTTACATTTGTTTTTAAAAATATAGTAAAAAACGTCAAGAATTGGATAGGATTCTCTTTTATCATAATACATATAAGGCGGGTGAACAGAGATGGAAAGCTATGAAACACAAATTCAAAGGTCAATTGATTATATTGAGGAAGATGTAATGGAAAAACAGACGCTGCGTAATTTAGCACGCATTGCAGGTTTTTCTGAGTCGCATTTTCATCGTGTATTTCAGGCGTTAGTAGGTGATACAGTAATGGAGTATGTTCGAAAGAGGAGGTTAGCCCGGGCAGCTTATCAACTTTCTCATACGGATGAAAAAGTTATTGATATCGCATTTGAGCATGGCTTTCAATCTCACGAAACGTTCACGAGAGCCTTTAAAAAAATATTTCAAATGACACCGAGTGAATATCGAAAACAAGAAATTGAAACGCCGATGTATTACAGCGTAAATGTAAAACAAAGAAAATTAAATCCGTATTTAGGAGGCATACAAATGGAATATCGTATTGTAAATAAACCAGAATTTTTAATGGCGGGTTATGAACTGAAGACGACAAGTAAAGAAGGGAAAAACCATCAAGACATCCCAGCATTTTGGCAAGAATATTTACAAAAAGACCTTGGAACGACGATTCCGAATCGTAAAGATACGAGCCAATGGGTAGAGCTTGGATTATGTACTGATTTTAATTTAGAAACAGGGGACTTCACTTATATAATTGGAATGGAAGTTACAGGGTTTGAAAATGTGCCAAATGAAGTTGCGAAGCGTACTTTCCCAGCAGCGACATATGCTGTATTTACAACGCCGAAAGTTCCTCATGAAGAAATGGTATCGTCTATTCACCAAACGTGGAATGCAGTATTCTCAGAATGGTTCCCGCATTCAGGATACGAACATTGTGGCGTTAATGAATTTGAACTATACGATGAGCGTTCCCATGCAGATAAAAGTGAGTTCGCTCAAATTGAACTTTGGATACCAGTGAAGAAGAAATAATAGGATAAGAGCGAATCATTGGGAGATGGTTCGCTTTTTTATAAAGAGGGAAAAGGAAAGGGGTTCAAAAATTAGAATGTGTTTGTGTTTGTAGGGAAATAGCTAAAATATGGAGATGACCTTTCATAGTGAGTTGTGAAAGGTTATTTTTACGAGTGGATTGTTAAATTTGTATTGCCTCATCTGTAATACATTTAAAAATGATAAAATAAAGTAGCAATTAAATATTGCGGGTGGAAGGTTATGCCCTTTCTTCATTTTGTGGAGAAAGGAGGTGTAATCGTATGGAATTTCTTTTGCAAATTTTGTTGGAAATCACAAAAACTATAGCTAGAGAAGGTATAGTTATGGGATTTAAGAAATTAACGACAAAAAGGCGCAAAAAGAAGACCACCCGTCTGCCTGCGAAGCGTGGGAAGTCTTCTAAGCGCAAATAAGCTTTAGTTGCAACCTTCCACCTTGCGGTAATTAGTTGCAGTGACGGGGTGTTGGAAGCACCTCGTCTACTTCATTTTATGCAAAACTTAGTTAGTTTATACTTCTATTTATAGTATAACAGTTTAGAAATGTATTTGTTAATAGTTTTATTTTTACTTTGTATAGTAGGAGTAGACTGGTATTGTTGGTTTTTGTCGACAAATCGATATATCTTGAAAATCGCTGATATATTTTGAGTTACGCCGATATATTCAAAAAATCGCTGATATAATTTCGTGTACCGCTGAACTATCGCAATAAGCAAGAATAAAAGGCGAGTAACATAATTTCATTTACCGTTGAATTCTCCTAGAAAAGAAAAAAGAAAAGACGCCAGATAGCGCCTTTCCTACGAATGAAATGGAAACACAAGTATAATTGTCGTACCTTTTCCGAGTTCGCTGTCAATAGAAATTGTTCCGTTATGAGCATGAACGAGCTGTTTTGTAATAGCGAGGCCAAGTCCAGTTCCGATGTTGCTTTCTTCTGTATTTGTTCCTCTGTAATATCGCTCAAATAGAAGCTCTTTCGTTTTATCATCCATTCCTTTTCCATTATCTGAAATAGATAGTGTAAATGAAGTAGCGTTTTGCGAAAGTTTTACGATGACGTTTGTCGTTTCATTATTATGTTTTACAGCGTTTACGAGTAAGTTTTCGATAATACGCTGGAACCATTTTTCTTCAATGAAATATTGAATTTTGTTTGAGCTTGGTACGAATTCAATATTTTGATTTTGAAGTGTTGGGTTATTAATAAATTGTAATAATACTTTTTGAACGAATTGATTCATTTCAATGTTTACGTGCTGCGCAGGAAGACTGTTATTTTTTAATTGATACGTTAAGCTTAAGTCATCAATTAATGTCGTCATATATTGCGATTTCTCTTTCATAACGCTGCCGAATTGTTGAATGTCACGATCAGTCCAGTTGTACTGCTTTGATTCTAGTAATAATGCGTAGCCATAAATAGAGCTAAGTGGCGTTTTTAAATCGTGCGTTAGACCGGTAATCCATTCTTCACGTGTTTGCTGCAGTACTTGCCTCATCGCATCATTTTTTTTGAGTGTAATAGAAAGGTGCTCTAGTGAATTTGTCACATCACTAAATAAGCGGAATGACCATTTTTCTTTACCAGATTGCCGGAACCTGACAGGTTTCCCTTTTTTACTAACAGGTTCTTCGTACTTTCCACCAGCGATGTTTTTAAGCCAGCGCATCGCATGGAGTAACGGTTTTCCAAATTTATTACCGTACCAAATAGAAAGAATGACTAAATAAACAAATACGATAAGAAGGATTAATCCGCATCCGATTAGAAACTTTTTAGTAAATACATCGTCTATTTCATCATCTGGATAGTAGTACTCATTTTTGGCAGTTACAACAAGAAGATGATTGCTATTTGTGTCGTAAAAGCTAGACGTGTTTTCTTTATGATTCCACGGTTCCTTTTCGCTAAGAGCAGCTTGTATGACAGAAAACGTTTTTTTCTTTCCATCTGGATAGGAGAATACTTCTTCGCCATCACTATTAAAGATTTGAAGTGCTGCTTTTTCTTTAGAAAGTAACTGTTTTTCTTCTTCTGTTAATGTGAACGAATCCGTAGATACAGACGGGTGCTCTTTCTGGATTGTTTTCAGTAATACATTGCTTTTTAACATACCGCCGTATATAACAAGTACGTTCTTTTCTTCTAGTTCAATTTCCCAATATGTAAATGTATAAGGGCTTTCTATATGATTCTGTATATACGAGAATAAAAATGTTTTCGTATAAGATGTCGGTACGTCACTCGGCGTATTAAAGTGATAGAGAACTTTTCCATTTTCCTCTACAACTTGAATCCAATCATTTTTTTCTTTAATTAAGTCTTTTACTTCAGCTTTTAACGAAATATCGCCATCTTCTGAAGAGATATATCTTGAAATCATAAAATTATCAGCATCTGGAATATTCGGTTCGTATGAAGTACTCGTAACAAGAAAAATTAAATACGTGAAAGCCGCTACTACAGCAATCAGTAATGTAACTAAAACAAATACGTGTTGCATGATAAACTGAATAATAAGTCGTTTATTAAAGTTCATATCGTCACCCTACTTTGTAAGGAACTTATAGCCAAGTCCGCGAACGGTTTTTATATATTCTGGTTTACTTGGGTCTTGTTCAATTTTTTCACGTAGTTTTCGAATGTGGACCATAACGGTATTATCATCGCCATTATAGGCAGGTGCTCCCCAAACTTTCTCGTATATTTCTTCTTTCGAAAATACGTAATTCGGATTCTCGCAAAAGAAGAGTAATAGCTGAAATAGCTGGGCGGAACATTCGACAACATGTCCATTTACTGTAAGCTCTGCGGAATATCGATCAATTTCAAATCTACCAAAGGAACTGGATTGTGCTTTTTGTTCGTGTGGTACTGCTTGTTTCATATGTCTTCGGAGTTGTGCTTTCATACGAGCTACTACTTCAAGTGGATTAAATGGCTTCGTAATATAATCATCTGCACCGTGTGAAAATCCAGATATTTTATCTAAATCAGATGTTTTAGCTGTGAGGAAGAAGATCGGGCAATCTGTTTTCTGGCGAATGATTGGACAAATATCAAAACCAGATTGTCCAGGAAGCATGACATCTAAAATAATTAAATCGTATTCATTTTGCTGCGTGAGAGATAAAGCTATTTCAGCCGATGTTGCAGTTGTAATATGAGAAAAACCTTCTTTTTCAAGAATGGTAGTTAGTAATTGTAAAATTGCTGTTTCATCATCAACGAGCAAAATATTTGCTTCATACATAAAAATCCCTCCTAATTTCCTCGAATATCATATCATCTTTCGGTAACTTATGGAATTTTTAAGGAAATTTTAAGGTTTTCTTTCTCAAAAAATTAAGAATCAAATGATATGATAAAAGTAACATAGGGGAGGAGATGAGTGTGAATCCGTTTCAAACGATGCGAGTTAGGTATTTTTTAATTGTATTTGCACTATTAACTTTAGTTGCAAGAGTCAGTAATGAATTGATAGAAAATACATTTCATATGCAAAATTCTACTTTTATAAATATTCTTATATTCTATATCTTTCCGATTACATGGATTTTTTTTGAGTATAGAAAACACCGTGTTTCCTTTTCATTATTTATTAATAAAAATGAAACATTTAACCTGGTGCAAGTTTTATACATTGCACTTATGTTAGCCGTGTTTAGTTATGGATATCTTATTTTGTACATGTATAGTTTTGCATGGATTACACCGGAATTTATTATGAACGCATTACGTGAACCGGTTATTGATAGCACAGGGGGATATGTATATCAAATTATTATGGTCGTGTTCATCGCACCAATTATCGGTGAATTTGTTTTTCGCGGATTTTTACTGCAACGTTTCGCAGCAAAATGGGGAACGAGTATAGCAATCATTGTAGTAGCGATGTTGTTTGCGTTGTTACATGTTGATTTCCTAGGCGCAGTAGTATTTAGCGTTGTACTATCAATCGTATATATTCGTACAAATAGCTTACTCATGCCAATTGCTATTCACATGTTAAACAATGCATTTGTAATCGGTGCTTCTTTTCTAATAAATAAAGAAGAGATAATGAGTTTTGCAGATTTCTCAAATTATACGACGTTCTTTCCAGGGCTTCTTATTTTTATAACGGGATTAAACTTAGTACTCATCTTTTTATTTGTTAACCGCAAATATTGGAATAAAGAAATGCCAGCTATATATGTAGAGCAGGAAAAGAGTTTTTCAAACGTAGTGGGGGATAAGTAAGATGAAGAAAACGGTTGAAAAAATATTGAAAGACATGATAGAATCTACGTTTCTTACAGATATTTGTGATAAAAGCGTGTGTCATTAGGTGCAACCTGTAGTAGATACGATCGTGTTTCTAGAGTATTACTTATTTTCTAGTACTCTTTTAAAAGAAAATATTATTTCTCTTCTTATTGTGTTAGGGGTTTTAATACTATTTGGTCTTATTGTAGAAGCGATGATGAAGTGTATCTTCAGAAAAAATGAAGAGAAGTATATGTGGGTTTATAAAGTATTCGAGAAAGTAATGGGGGCTTTCCTTTTGTTTTATAGTATGAAAACTATCATTTACTTTATAGCTTTGAAACATCATTAATTCTAAATTTGAAAGGGATGTATAAAATTATATGAATGAAACAATATCATCAAATAAGTTTTTTTATTTGATTTTGCTTAGTATAGTGCTGATCACGACAGTCAATGTTATTCTTCGCTGGGAGGAAGCTTATTTCTTTATGTATTTAGCACTCCATTTGCTAGGAATATTATGTATAAGCGGTGGAATAGTTGCTGAAAAAAAGAGTGAAGAAAGCATTAATTATATGTGTGTGACCGGTCTCATTTTACTATTAGCTGTGCAAGGTATTATGAAATATAGTTCTTTTTCTTTACAAGATTTTAGTTTATTAATGGATATACTTCCTTAAGGGGGCGCGTTATGTTATGTAAGAAGCAAATAGGATACGTACTAATTTTAGTAGGTTTTTTTACGCTTATTGTAACGACGTTATTTTTTCAAGACTATGAATATATACGCTATATAAAAGGGGCTGGTTTTATATGTTGGGTTGTAAGTATATTTCTTATCCCAGAGTATGAACCGAAGAAAGTGTCTAAAGGTAGGTAAAACTCTTCTATTTGTAGAAGAGTTTTTTTATGTGAATAAAAGGCTCGCGAGCAATTCGCATAATAAGCTTGTTCTAATTTAGCATGTACGAACTTACAATAATAATAGACAGGCAGCATAGAGGAGGGAATAGCGTGAGGAAGGTTATTGGGTGGTCGCTTTTTTTGTACGTTGGGTTTGCGTTGCTTATATATTGGTATTTATTTGGATGGAATCATGAACTGATTCCGGACATGTATAAAGGAACGAGTGCAGATCCAGAAACGTTTATGAATGCGAGAGAGCTTACGCTAAGCCAAGATTATTCGCGCGTGAAAAATTTACTGTATTTTTTAGCGACGCCTCTGGAATGGATTATTTTATTATTTGTACTTGTGCTCGGTGTTTCAAGAAAGTTTGAGAAATGGTCGAAGGAAACGACGAAAATAAGTGTCCTGCAAGTTGCGATTTATTTCTTTTATTTATCACTACTCACAACAGTTCTAGCCCTGCCGATGCAATGGATTAGCCGAAAAGTATCCGTTGATTACGGCATTTCAACGCAAAGTACACAAAGCTGGATAAAAGATCATGTTATCGGTTTTTGGGAAAGTTATGCGACTATGTTAATCGTAGTTACTGTTCTGTTATGGCTTATCCGTAAATTCCCGAAGAGATGGTGGCTAGCGGGATGGGCACTCTCTGTTCCATTTACAATCTTTTTAACATTTATACAGCCGGTCGTTATTGATCCGCTTTATAATGACTTCTCGACGCTGAAAAATAAAGAATTAGAAACGAAAATTTTAGCGATAGCAGAAAAAGCTGATATTCCAGCTAAACATGTATATGAAGTAAATATGTCGGAAAAAACGAATGCATTAAATGCATATGTAACAGGAATTGGCCCTAACGCTCGTATTGTAATGTGGGATACAACACTTAAGCAATTAAAAGATAAAGAGATTTTATTTATAATGGCCCATGAAATAGGGCATTATGTTATGAAACATATATATTGGGGCGTTGCGAGTTATGTGTTGCTATCGTTTATAGGGATGTATCTCATTAGTCGTATTATAAATATGTGTATTCGAAAATGGGGAGATACGCTGCAAATTTCAAAAGTAGCATGTTTTTCAATTTTACCTTTATTTTTCTTAATTTCTTCTGTACTCTCTTTTGCATCACAGCCAGCAACAAACTATGTTTCTCGTATAGAAGAACGAGCAGCAGATCAATACGCTTTAGATATGACGAAAGACGGGAAATCTGGTGTAAAAACGTTTCAATATTTATCAAAGACGAGTTTAAGCCAAGTGAATCCGCCTGCGTTAGTGAAGTTTTTCTTATACACACATCCACCAATTTTCGAAAGAATTCATACGTTTGAACAATATGAGAAACAAAGCAAAAAGAAGTAGCGATTATGCTACTTCTTTTTTAGAGATATAAGTTTTATATTGGGAATATTTATCATTGCTTTTTATTGCGATTTTGTGAATAATAAGCTATAAAATTCTAAAAATCTATATATAAAGGAATAAAGGTGAAAAAATGTATTTTTTAAAAAATTTAAAAGTGAAATATAAATTATTATCGCTTATTTCATTAGCAGTATTGAGCATGGTAATTATGAGCTGCGTAGCAATTAATTCTATTAATAAGATTAAGCATGATACAGAGGTTGTAGTAGATGATTATCAACATTCTGTAGTTTTATTAGAAGGAATGCTTCGTACACAAAATTCACTAGAGTATAACTTACTAGAATTAATTACAGCGTCACCAAATGAGGGGACAAATAAAGAGGGGATTATTGGTAATATTGAAAAGGATCTTGAAAAATATGATTCTTTATTAAAAGAATATGATGATGGCTTCAATTTAAGTAAGCAAGAGGATGAGCTGTTTCAGAAGATGAAGGAATCTTTGCCAAGTTATATGGAGACATATAAGAAGTTGTTTGATAAAGCGAAGGTAACAAATGAATCTCAAATAGTAAACGAATTTCATAAGGAATTAAAACCGAAGGGAGTAGAGTTAGCTAGTTATGCTGTAGATCTAGAAGCGTATGTTTCAAATTTAGCTGACCAAGTATTTAAAGATTCTCAAAAAATGATAGATCGGTCCGTTATTACTTTTATCATTCTTGTAATAGTTACTACAGTCATTATATGTATAGTAAGTTATATTATTAGCAAGCTTATAGTTGCACCTTTACAAACGGTTAGTCGTATGATGGAAAGAGCAAAAGAAGGAGATTTAACTGTACATGGTGAGTATAATGCTAAGGATGAATTAGGTGTATTAGTAAGTGATTTTAACGAAATGATTGCAGGGCTAAGAACAAATATGCAAGAAGTAGAGAATAATATTCAGCTTTTATTCCAACATGCAGACGGAGTAGTATCTGCATCGGAAGTATCTAGTGGTGCAGCGAAGAAAATCACTATAGATATTGAAGAAGTTGCAAATGGCGCAGAGGGCCAAATGCAGGCAATGGAGCAAACTGCGGGTGCGATGGAAGAGTTGACACAAGGAATGCAGAGTATAGTGAATACATCATCCTCTGTAAATGAATTGTCTGCTCAATCAGCATTAGATGCAGAGAGTGGTAACAAATTAATGAAACAAATGATTCAACAGATGGATACAATCCAAAATTCAGTACATAACGGTGTGAAACAAGTAGAGACTATGAAAGAACAATCAGAAGAAATTGTTAAAATCATTGATGTTATGCAAGGTATTACCTCTCAAATTAACTTATTAGCATTAAACGCCGCAATTGAGGCTGCCCGTGCTGGGGAAAGTGGTAGAGGATTTGCAATTGTAGCAGATGAAGTAAGAAAATTAGCAGAACAATCTAGTGATTCTGCAAAACAAATTGAGAAGCTTATTACTCAAGTTATGGGAACAACGAACCATACGGTACATATGATGGGGAAAGTAGATAATGAGGTACAGGCAGGTACACAAGTAGTAATGCATACAGAAAAAGTATTTGGAAAAATTACAGAAAAAGTACAGCAAGTATCTGAGCAAATTCAAACGGTATCTATGTCTACAGATGAAATTGCAGCGAGTAGTGAAGAGATTTCGGCTTCTGCAGAAGACATGGCTCAAATATCCCAAAGATCATCTGACCGCACTGATAGGGTAAAAGAGTCTATTCAACAGCAAGAAAAATCTGTTCAAGAGATCTCGGTTTCAATTGAACATATGCATAATGCAGCAGGAGGATTAAAACAAATAGTTGCCCAATTTACTCTTCAAAAGTAGTAGTATATTTAAGTTTTAATATAGAAAAATTCCATTCAATAAATAAAAAAAATCATCCTATATAACAAAGGATGATTTTTTTATGGGAATTTTGTGCAGTTATCACTTAATATATTCTAATTTTTTACAATTTTCCGATTGTAATATATAATAATACGTAATGTTTTGGAGATTTTTCATTTGTAAAAGATAGTTTATAGGAGGAGAGAAAGGGTGTTCAATAAAAAATCAATGCCGGCTATAAAAATGATCCTTTCGATGTCTATTTTTGGATCAATTGGATTTTTTTCTACTCAAACAGGTTTACCGTCTTTTGAATTAGTATTCGTTCGTTGCATTTGTGCGACTATATTTTTAGCATTATGTTGGCTCGTAACAGGACAGTATAAAAGTGAGAAATGGAATAAAAAAGAAGTAATGCAAATATTAGCATGCGGTGTATTTCTCGTTTTTAACTGGGTATTTTTATTTAAAGCGTTTGAAGTTATGTCGATTACAATTGCGATTTCAGTTTATCATCTTGCACCCATTATCGTATTAATGATTGGTAGTATTGTATTTAAAGAGAGACTTACAGTGTTTGCGGTTATGTCCATTGTCATTTGTTTTATCGGTACAGTTTTAGTAGCTGGAGTAGATGGAAGTCTATCGTTTGAAAAACTGATGTCATCTGGAATGGTATGGGCACTTCTTGCAGCATTATTTTATGCTTTTACCACTTTATTAGGAAAAGGAATTCAGCATACGAGCGCATATGCGATGACATTTTTACAAACATTTTTAGGTATATTTTTATTGCTACCATTCGTAGACTTTGGCAAGTTTCAAGGGTTAACAGAGATGAACTGGATGATGATCACAGCGACAGGTCTTATACATACGGGATTTGTATATTACTTATTTTTTGACAGTTTAAGAGGTTTATCGACGAGATTAATTTCTGTATTAGTGTTTTTAGATCCTGCTGTTGCAATCCTATTAGATACAGTCTTTACCGGATTTAGACCAACTAGTATGCAAGTAGTAGGGATTGTTCTTATATTTGTAGGAATGGCATTTACTTTTCGAAAAACAAAGGACGAAAAAATAGCGGTAAAAGAAAGTTTGTATTCTTAATTGTAAATAATTAGGTGTATTCTATTGAAAATTCCCTTATTTTTTGTACAATATAAAAGGTAGGAAAATAAAGGAAAAGGTAGATGAGAGAGATGAAAAAGCTAGTAAAGATAGCGACATCGTTAACTTTAATGGGAGGAATATTTGTAAGTGCAAATGGTGTGTCTGCAAATACTGATGTTCCCCAAAAATCTGGTCCTAATATTATGATAGAGTTTGATGATGTAACAACAGGTCATTGGGCATATGATGAAATTACGAATTTAGTATATCATCGAATTATGTATGGATATGGAAATGGTAAGTTTGGTGTAGAAGATAATATAACACGTGAACAGGCGGCGGCAGTATTACATCGTGCACTTCATTTAAAAAGAAGTGTGTTTAATGAAAATCCATATGGAGATATTAGTGGGAAATCAACAATGTTTCCTTACGAAATTTTACATTTAACGAATATTGGTATTTTTAAAGGAGACGAAAATGGAAATTTCCGTCCGAAAGATACACTGACTCGTGCAGAATTAGCACAAATTTTAACGAAAGCATATGAGTTGAAAACAAAGCGTCCGCATACATTTACAGATATACGAAAAAACCATTGGGCAAGAGATGCAATTAGCGCATTACAGTCTAATAATGTAGCGGTAGGAACGGGAGATGGCAAGTTCGAGCCTGAAATGCTCGTTACACGTGGGCAATTTGCGAAGTTTTTACAACGAGCAATTGATAATTCTCCAGGGAAAATGGAATAGATAAAGAGAAAGCTCATAATTTGTAGAGGAGACATCCTCCGCTCATTATGGGCTTTTATTAATAGATAGGTTATTATTTTCGTATGTTGTAGTCCAGTTGATATTCTTTGTCGAAACGTCGATATATAAGGAATAACAACATATATTTGCTTTTTTGTCTAGAAAATGAACTTTTAAAATGTGAAGGATTTCTTTTTAAGAAAGTAGAATATTTAATGTATAGAAACACCCTTAAATGATCATAGGAAAGAGAAATGATTTACGTATAATTCGGTATAAAAATTGAAATTGAGAGCGAATTGGCTCTCCTTTAGTAGTGATTTTCACAATAATAGATTTTTTAAATGTAATATATTGCATAACGGGTGCGAAGGCAACATATGTAATATTGGAAAGGATTTCAGTCTATTATTTTCCGTTTTTTAAATGGAGATAAAGGGGAGAGGGCAATGAAGAAGAACATGTTACGTATAATGGCAACGGTAACTATTATGGGCGGCTTGTTTGTAAGTACAAATGTTACAAACGTAAAAGCAGAAGAATATCCAGAAATGATTGTTTTTGATGATGTTCCAGTAAACCACTGGGCATATGACGATATAATGGACGTAGTATACAATAAAGTAATGTTAGGCTATGGAAATGGTAAGTTTGGTGTAGGAGATAATGTAACACGAGAACAAGTAGCAGCAGTACTTTATCGTACATTGAATTTGAAAAAAGAAGGACCTTTAAAAAATCCATACAAAGATATTTCTGAGAGGGCAACAATGTTTTTAGATGAAATTTTAGTATTAACAAAGCATGGTATTTTTGAAGGTGATGAAAAAGGAAACTTTAGACCAGCCGCACCTGTAACACGTGCAGAAATGGCGCAAATTCTTACGAAGGCATTTACATTTGAGGTGAAGAAGAACCATACATTTAAAGATGTACCAAATAATCACTGGGCAAAAAATGCAATCAGTGCACTGCAGTCTAATCATGTCATAGTAGGAACAGGAAATGGGGAATTTGAACCGAATAAAGTTGTAACACGTGAGCAATATGCAACGTTTTTAAATAAAGCTGTTTTTTATTTTCCTGTAAAAGATGAGGATTATGAATGAAAGTTAAAATATAAGGACGTTTAAATTATGTCAATATAATATAAAGTAATAAAAAATCGTGGGAATTCCACGCTTTTTTATTGTTTTATATTATTTATAAGTATATAAATTTTCTATTCATAATTTAGTTGTTGGAATTTAGTGGATAAGAAGAGATTGAATAAAGTAACTTTTTCTTGCTTAAATATGAGATTTAGTAACTTTATTATTAATAGAGTGTAAATAAAAGTATATGAAATATAGTTCATAAATTAGACAAAAATCACATGGGAATTGTATTGTTACGCTTTCGTTAATTCTTTATATTAGAAAAAAATATGTTTTTAGGGAGAGAATACTTTGAAGAAAAAAATTTTAAAAGTAGCAACAGCTTTAACAATTATGGGTGGAGTAGCATTTAGTGCTGAGGGGACTACAGCAAAAGCTGAATTAGCTGCAAAGCCACAACAAGCAAGTCAGGCAATCTTTAAAGATGTACCAGCAGGACATTGGTCTTATAAAGCAATTCAAACTTTAGCAGAACATGAAATTATGCTTGGTTACGGAAATGGTGTGTTCGGTTTTGGACATAACGTAAATCGTGAACAAGTAGCCGCTTTAATTTATCGCGCACTAGATCTTGATGAAGAATTTGGTGAAGATGAGGTATTAGAAAGCCCATATAATGATATTGTTGATGATAACTCAACGATGTTTCCTTTTGAAGTTTTAGCAGTAACAGAATTAGGTATCTTTACAGGTGACGAGAATGGGAACTTCAGACCAAAAGCTACGTTAACACGTGCAGAAATGGCGCAAGTTCTTACAAGAGCATTTGGATTACAAGTACAAGGAACAGCAAAATTTAAAGATGTACCAAAGGGACATTGGGCAGAAAATGCGATTAATGCAGTAGGTTCAAATGGTATTTCAGTAGGAGATGGAAAGGGTAACTTCGCTCCGAACATGAAAGTAACACGTGAACAATATGCTCAGTTCTTATTTAATTCAATGTTTAAATAAATAATAAAGAAGGAGCCGGTGTTGTATAACACTGGCTCCTTTTTTTATATGTAATGCCGGTGGAAGAATACAGTTTTGTAAAAAAAGCAATTAAATTTTCAAAAAAAACTTCCTTTTCTGAAGATTTGTTATATAATATAAAACATAAAATCAAATCTGTTATAAAACAGTTTAAGAAGGGGATGCTAATATGTCGACGCAAACTTCACGGGTTACATTGCCCGGAGAAATGTTACCAGCGTACAACGAAATATTGACACCTGAGGCGCTTAGTTTTTTAAAGGAACTACATGAAAATTTCAATGAACGCCGCACAGAACTTTTACAAAAACGTGTGGAAAAACAAAAGAAAATTGATGCAGGAGAGTTTCCAAAGTTTTTAGAAGAAACAAAGCTCATACGTGAAGCGGATTGGACAATTGCTAAATTGCCAAAAGATTTAGAGGATCGCCGCGTAGAGATTACTGGCCCAGTAGATAGGAAGATGGTTATTAACGCTTTAAATTCAGGAGCACATCTTTTTATGGCGGATTTTGAAGATTCGAATTCACCAACTTGGGAAAATGCGATTGAAGGTCAAATAAACTTACGAGATGCAGTGCAGGGAACGATTTCACATAAAAATGAAAACGGAAAAGAATATCGTTTAAATAGTAAAACAGCAGTATTGATTGTGCGTCCAAGAGGATGGCATTTAGAAGAAAAACATATGCAAGTTGACGGAAAGAATATGTCTGGTAGCTTAGTGGATTTCGGACTTTATTTTTTCCATAATGCGAAAGCTCTTCTGGCAAAAGGAAGCGGTCCATACTTTTACTTACCGAAAATGGAAAGTCATTTAGAAGCAAGGTTATGGAATGATGTTTTCGTATTTGCTCAAAAATATATCGGTATTCCAAACGGAACGATCAAAGCAACGGTGTTATTGGAAACGATTCACGCTTCGTTTGAAATGGATGAAATTTTGTATGAGCTTAAAGACCATTCTGCTGGGTTAAATTGCGGAAGATGGGATTATATTTTCAGTTTTCTAAAGAGTTTCCGTAATCATAATGAATTTTTACTTCCAGATAGAGCGCAAGTCACGATGACGGCGCCGTTTATGCGCGCGTATTCTTTGAAAGTCATTCAAACGTGTCACCGTCGTAATGCACCAGCTATTGGAGGAATGGCGGCACAAATTCCAATTAAAAACAATCCAGAAGCGAATGAAGCAGCTTTTGAAAAAGTGCGTGCAGATAAAGAGCGCGAGGCTTTAGACGGGCATGACGGGACTTGGGTTGCCCACCCGGGACTTGTACCAGTCGCGATGGAAGTATTTAATCACATTATGAAAACACCGAATCAAATTTTTAGAAAACGCGAAGAAATACATGTTACAGAAAAGGATTTATTAGAAGTACCAGTGGGAACGATTACAGAAAATGGACTTCGCCTAAATATTAGCGTAGGTATTCAATATATTGCATCTTGGTTAAGCGGACGAGGAGCAGCACCCATTTATAACTTAATGGAAGATGCGGCAACAGCGGAAATTTCTAGGGCACAAGTATGGCAATGGATTCGCCATGAAGGTGGAAAGCTAAATGACGGTCGTAATATTACGCTTGAATTGATGGAAGAGCTAAAAGAAGAAGAACTAGCAAAAATAGAAAGAGAGATTGGTAAAGAAGCCTTTAAAAAAGGGAGATTCCAAGAGGCGACAACGTTGTTTACAACTCTCGTTCGGAATGATGAATTCGTACCATTTTTAACATTACCGGGTTATGAAATTTTATAAAGTGAAAAGGGGATGGAACAAATGAAAAACGAAAGAATTGAGAAATTACAAGAGAGCTGGGAACTAGATAAGCGCTGGAAAGGGATTACACGTCCATATTCGGCAGAAGATGTACTTCGCTTGCGCGGGTCAATTGATATTGAACATACATTAGCGCGCCGCGGTGCTGAAAAGCTTTGGTCATCGCTTCATACGGAAGATTATATTAACGCACTTGGCGCATTAACAGGAAACCAAGCAATGCAACAAGTGAAAGCTGGGTTAAAAGCAATTTATTTAAGTGGATGGCAAGTCGCTGCGGATGCGAACCTTTCTGGACATATGTATCCAGACCAAAGTTTATATCCAGCGAACAGCGTACCTGCTGTAGTGAAACGAATTAATCAAACACTTCAACGTGCGGATCAAATTCAGCATATGGAAGGAAGCGATGATACAGATTATTTCGTACCGATTGTAGCAGATGCAGAAGCAGGATTTGGCGGACAATTAAACGTATTTGAACTGATGAAAGGTATGATTGAAGCGGGTGCATCAGGTGTGCACTTTGAAGATCAATTATCTTCAGAGAAAAAATGCGGCCATTTAGGCGGAAAAGTATTACTACCAACGCAAACAGCGGTGCGTAATTTAATCTCGGCACGCCTTGCAGCAGACGTAATGGGAGTGCCGACAATTATTGTTGCAAGAACAGATGCGGATGCAGCAGATTTAATTACGAGCGATATCGATCCGGTTGATAAAGCATTTATTACAGGTGAAAGAACTCCAGAAGGATTTTACCGTACGAAAGCAGGTCTTGATCAAGCAATTGCACGTGGTTTAGCATACGCTCCTTATGCAGATCTCGTTTGGTGCGAAACATCTGAACCAAATTTAGAAGATGCAAAACGATTTGCGGATGCAATTCATAAAGAGCATCCTGGGAAATTGCTTGCATATAACTGTTCACCTTCATTTAACTGGAAACAAAAATTAGATGAAAAAACAATTGCAAGCTTCCAAAAAGAAATCGCATCTTACGGTTATAAGTTCCAGTTCGTAACACTAGCGGGATTCCACTCATTAAACTACGGCATGTTTGAATTGGCACGTGGCTATAAAGAGCGCGGCATGGCAGCATACTCTGAACTACAACAAGCAGAATTCGCAGCAGAAAAACACGGCTACTCTGCAACTCGTCACCAACGCGAAGTAGGAACAGGTTACTTTGATGAAGTAGCTCAAGTTATTACAGGCGGTACTTCATCAACGACAGCGCTAAAAGGATCTACAGAAGAAGCACAGTTTACGAAATAAAAGGAAGGGGCACCTTTTTGAAGGGTGCTCCTTGTTATTTTCGGAACGATTTTTCACATATATCGATTTACCGACAAAAAAGACGATATTATCAAATCCACTCAGCTCTATGATCGCGAATAAACTTCATATCTTTCTCATAATGCTCTAAATGTCCTTCATCAATCATTTTTTGGAAATTCAAGTCGCCTTCTTGTGCTTTTCTTTTCATATATGTACATAATGCTTCTAATCGTAGTAACACTATTCCTAAGTAATCTTCGTCCATATGTTTACCGTAGGACTGGACAAACAATTTCACTCTTTCTTTCATACGGCTAGCATGTTGTGCCGATTCATAATGA
The DNA here is from genome assembly GCF_056399205.1 of Bacillus sp. 01N45. Classification (NCBI taxonomy): domain Bacteria; kingdom Bacillati; phylum Bacillota; class Bacilli; order Caryophanales; family Bacillaceae; genus Bacillus; species Bacillus sp. 01N45. The sequence continues at coordinate 478,736 of NZ_JBFTQW010000003.1, read as the reverse complement.
ACTGCCTCACCCGATTCTGTATAATACACTCTACTTAAAGGTACACAAGTATAAAGCGTATAAGCGATATCCCAAATTCTCGGACCAGGAGCAGCAACATCGAAATCAATAATACCTACTGGTTTCTCGTCATGAAAAATAATGTTATATATAGCAAAATCATTATGGCAAATAACCTCAATGTCATTTGGAGTAAGATCCATCGGTTGCCATTCATCTGATAAGGGAAAGTCACTTACCGCATCATGATAAAGGCGGAGCATCTTTGCTATTTCCTTTAAAACATCATTAGATCGCATATATTCTTTTAAAGGATAATTCCCAGCGTCTCCTTCAATAAAGGATAAAATCTCTCTATCTTTTTCATCTACACCTAAAAACTTTGGAGCATGATGAAATCCTTTGTTTTCTAAGTGCTGTAATAATGTATGAATTTTTGCACTGCCTGGCTTTAATTCTCGCCGAACAGTATTTTCAGAACGATACACATTTGATACATTTCCCCCTGTAAGCTTTTCTTCGTTGGTGTAGTTTGACATATAATCCCCTCCAATATAACGACTGTACGATTATATTGTAACACTTCAGAACAAGGGATGTAATCGTATTCAAATGATGTATGTGTTCACTTTATAGTGAAATCCGCACATACTAAAATCAATTATTTACGAATGTACAATCAATTTAATTTGTCAGTTATTTTCAAAAAAGATTGTACATTTCATTTTAAGTATGCTATGATGAAGTCAGTTGAATAGTTAAATTAAGCAATCCATATATTATCAAGTGCCGAAAAACGAACGAGAAAAAGTATGTGAGAACTAGTTTATGTTTCGTGTTTGATAATGTGTGGATTCTTTTTTTATACAGGAAGACTAAAATAAATTGTGTTTTCTTTAGGAGGAAATAATTATGGCAGTAACAGGACAAGTAAAATGGTTTAACAACGAAAAAGGATTCGGTTTCATCGAAGTTCCAGGCGAAAACGATGTATTCGTACATTTCTCTGCAATCGAAACTGAAGGTTTCAAATCTCTAGAAGAAGGTCAAAAAGTTAGCTTCGAAATCGAAGATGGTAACCGTGGACCTCAAGCTAAAAACGTAATCAAACTATAATTTTATAGTTCATTATGGAAAAGGATGGCTGCTGCCATCCTTTTTTGTTGTAATATACGAGCATAATGATTATATTTGGGGGAAAAGTATACAAATGAAGTCATACTCGATGTTCGTAGCGGGAATAAAGAAGATCTACACAATACGATTGAAGAAATCTCATTCGCTCGCTTTAGATGAATAAGAAAAAATAGTCGTTTTTTTGAGGACGAAGAAGAGTAAAAGGCTTTCCAAAATGGAAGGCCTTTTACTCTTCTTTTCCAATCTTTTTCTTTTCGCGTTTCTTACATTCAGAGCATTTCGATTTACGAAAAGGCTTTGCAAAGAATAGTAGAATGAAAAATAAGCCGAATATAATGCTGGATGAGTTTTTCACGATCACAATGCTGCTATTTTTCATTTGAATCGTTGGTTGCATTTCTTTTTCTTCCATAGTGGACCTCCATTTATTGGATTTTCCTTTTAATTATAGCAAAGTTAATTGTCGTAATGATGCGAAATGAGGAAGCGGTTGTAAATATTTATAGGTAGTATAAATACATTTTATATAGGCTTTTTATTATAAAATCACTATATTGTTAATTTTTAATTTAAAAGATGTTTGATAAATGATAAAGTATTGTAAAAAAGCGTAATCTGTAAAGCATTTCCTTTTCATAGGTGCTAAAATTATATATGCAGCTGCTAATATAAATAGAAAAAAGGAGACAGTAGAATATGGAAAGTAAAGTAGAACGCTATGTCGAAAACTATGTGGTAAATAAAAATACAATGGCCTTACTTCCTGTTATTCTAAGTGAAAAGAAAATCGTTACACGAGTTGTTGAGATGGAAGATTCTTTTTTCGTATTTCAAAAGCCCCTAGATATTATAGAAAGAAGTTGCCGCAAGCATGGCTCTAGTTTCTTAGGCAGAAAAGAAGGAACGAAAGAGTTAACTCATATTACACATAAAGCACCGATTGCGATTAGTCCAGCGGATCAATTTTATTTTTTCCCTACTTATTCTTACTCTAGAAAAGAGTGCGCTTGGTTGTCTCATTTTTATATTGAAAGTAATAAAGAGTTAAAAGATGGAAATGTTATTGTTAGATTTATAAATGGATTTGCTGTGAAATTAGAAATATCAAAAAGCAGTTTTGAAAATCAACTAAATCGTACAGCGAAATTGCGTACTGAATATGAAGATCGTAGAAAAAAACAAGGGAATCCTTGTTTTAAAGAGATTGATAAAACTCAAGAATCTCGATTAAAACCAGCATACGAGAAAGTATATTTTGTGAAAGAAGAGGAAGTTTAAGAGGATGGGGAAAAATCCCCATCTTTTTTATTTGTCAGTTTTTATCGGTAAGTCGATATATTTGAGAAATCCCCGATATAATTTCACCTACTGAGGAATTTGTCAACAAAACAAAAGTGTCACTTCTAAAACCGCGAAACGTCCTGTCGAATATTGATAGATTATCATAGCGTAATAATGAAGGAATTCTAATGAAAGATATGGAAACTTAATAATTACATCTCCATATGTCGTATCTACCATTTCCTCTTTCATATAAGCAATGATACAGTAGAGGTAGTACTTAGAGTAAAGGGGTAAAGTGTAGAATGGATTTTCAGACAATCAAAGAGTATTTTTCACCAGAAAATATGGATCATATTGTTGAAAGTTATAAAGCGTTCGGACCACTTCTTGGTATTGGTTTACCGATGATAGAAGCGTTGATTCCGGCATTGCCACTCATCGTATTTGTACTGGCAAATGCTGTTGCATTTGGATTTTGGCTCGGTTTTCTTTATTCTTGGCTTGGATCAGTAATGGGTGCCTTACTTGTCTTTTTCATTATCCGCCATTTTGGACGAAGTCGTTTCTTTTCTTTTGTAAATAAACATGAGAAAGTAAGGAAGGCAATGGGATGGATTGAAAGGAAAGGATTTGCGCCGATTTTCGTCATATTTTGTTTTCCGTTTACACCGTCTGCGCTTATAAACGTTGTCGCTGGTTTATCTCGCATTAGTGTAAAACAGTTCGGGCTTGCGCTTGCGTTCGGAAAGCTTGTGATGATTTTTATTTTAACGTATATCGGTCATGATTTAATGTCATTTATTCATAATCCGGTGAAATCAGTCATTGTAGCAATTGGTATTTTTATTTTATGGTATGTCGGTAAGAAAATCGAAGTAAAGTTAGAACTACATTAAGAATAGTCTTCTTTGTAAAGGAAAGCTTCATTATTAAAGGATAAGGGGAGAAGCGGATGAAGAAAACTTTGAAAAAAGAAGGCATAGAGTGGATACGAACAATTTTAATTGGTGTATTATTAGCTGTATTTTTTCGAACGTTTTTCTTTTCGACGTACGTTGTAGAGGGGAAGTCAATGATGCCGACATTGCAAGATGGTAATATGCTCGTTGTAAATAAGGTGAGTTATCAAGTGGGGGACTTGAACAGGTTTGATGTTGTTGTGTTTCATGCGAATAAAAAAGAGGACTACGTAAAACGAATTATCGGTTTACCTGGAGATCAAATTGAATATAAGCATGATAAACTGTATATAAACGGACAATTCGTGGATGAACCTTATTTAGAAACGTATAAGAAAGAGATAAATGGACGACAACTAACAGGTGATTTTAAACTAGAAGAGTTAACGAAAGAAAAGTCGGTGCCACCTGGCTATATTTTTGTAGTGGGTGATAACCGCCTCGGGAGCTGGGATAGTAGACACTTTGGATTTGTAAAAGCTGATACAGTTGTCGGTAAAGTTGATTTACGATATTGGCCAATTCAAGAGGTGCAAACGAATTTTTCAAAAGGTTGATATAATAGATAGAAGTATAGAAAAAGGCAAACTACTCTGTTTGTCTTTTTTCGTGTACTATAATACAATTATAGTAGCAAACTAACGTTCGTTATGTAAGTGAAAGGTGGGGTTACATGTCACTTCGATTTGTGATTGGTAGAGCGGGAAGTGGAAAAAGTACACTTTGTTTACACGAAGTGCAAGAAGAGTTAAAGCAGCGTCCAAGAGGGGAAACAATATTATATCTTGTGCCAGAACAGATGACATTCCAAACGCAGCAGGCGTTAATTGGTAGTGAGGATGTAAGAGGTTCTATTCGGGCACAAGTTTTTAGTTTTTCACGATTAGCGTGGAAGGTACTGCAAGAAGTTGGTGGAGCGAGTCGCCTTCACATTGATGAAGCGGGCGTACATATGTTACTTCGTAAAATTGTAGAGTCTCGTAAAGATGGATTATCGGTGTTCCAAAAAGCAGCGGAGCAAAACGGTTTCTTTGAACATCTTGGTAGTATGATTGCGGAGTTTAAACGTTACAATGTGACGCCATCTAACGTATATGAAATGTGGCAACAATTAGACGCACATAGTAGCAGTGCAGAACAAAAGCTATTAGCGAATAAAGTGTATGATTTACAACTATTATATGATGATTTTGAACGTGCTTTAATCGGAAAATATTTGGATTCAGAAGACTACCTACAATTGCTAGTCGAAAAGCTTCCACATTCTGAATATGTAAATGGGGCTGAAATTTATATAGATGGATTTCATTCATTTTCACCGCAAGAACTAGAAATTGCAAGACAGCTTATGATTTGCGGTGCGAGAGTTACGATCACGTTAACGATAGATGAAAAAACGTTAGCGCAGCCAGTAAATGAACTAGATTTATTTTATGAAACGACGTTAACGTATGAAAAAATAAAGCAAGTGGCGCGTGAAGAGAAGATAGAAATTGAAAAAACGATTCCACTTATGGAACAACCGCGTTTTCATTCGCAAGCATTAGCGCATTTAGAAACGCATTACGAAGCACGTCCAAATGAAAAGTTTCACGGAGAAGCAAGTGTAACGATTAGTACAGCAGCGAATTTACGAGCTGAAGTAGAAGGTGTTGCGCGTGAAATTCGTAGACTTGTGGCGGATGAAGACTATCGTTACCGAGATATTGCAGTCCTTCTTCGTAACGGAGAAAGTTATTACGATGTGATGCGAACGCTATTTACAGATTATAATATCCCGCATTTCATCGATGAAAAACGCCCGATGTCACATCATCCGCTAGTAGAATGCATTCGTTCTGCACTCGAGATTATTAGTGGAAATTGGCGTTATGATGCAGTGTTCCGCTGCGTGAAAACAGAGCTTTTATATCCACTAGACGTAAGAAAAGAAACGATGCGCGAAGAGATGGATGAGTTTGAAAACTACTGTTTAGCCTACGGTGTACAAGGGAAGAGATGGACTTCTGAGGATCCGTGGATGTATCGCCGCTATCGTTCTCTTGACGATACGGACGAGATGATTACAGACAGTGAACGTGAAATGGAAGAGAGAATAAATCGACTGCGCGACGTTGTAAGAACGCCTGTTATTCGTATGCAAAAAAGGCTGAAGCGAGCGGGAACAGTTATGCAAATGTGCGAAGCTGTTTATTTATTTTTAGAAGAGCTAGACGTTCCGAAAAAACTAGAAGCATTACGTATTCGTGCAGAAGAGAGCGGAGATTTTTTATTTGCGACAGATCATGAGCAAGTATGGGAAGAAGTAATGAGTCTTCTTGATACGTTCGTTGAGATGCTTGGCGAAGAGAAAATGTCACTTTCTATGTTCACAGATGTTATGTCGACAGGTCTTGAGGCGCTTCAATTCGCAAACATTCCGCCATCATTAGACCAAGTGTTAATTGCTAATATTGATCGTTCAAGATTATCAAATGTGAAAGCAACATTTGTCATTGGCGTGAATGAAGGAGTTATTCCGGCAGCACCGATGGATGAAGGGATGCTTTCTGATGAGGAAAGAGATGTTCTTAGCGTTGCAGGTATCGAATTAGCACCAACGACGAGACAAACTTTATTAGAAGAACAGTTCGTTATGTACCAAATGGTAACGAGAGCAACTGAGAAATTATATATTTCATGCCCGCTTGCAGATGAGGAAGGGAAGACGTTACTTGCGTCTAGCTTTATTAAGAAAATAAAAAGAATGTTCCCTGATGTGAAAGATACATTTATTACAAATGACGTAAATGATTTATCACGTTCGGAACAAATTTCATACGTAGCAACGCCAGAAGTAACGTTGTCATATGTTATGCAGCAACTTCAAACGTGGAAGCGATATGGATTTGAAGGGAATTTAGATTTTTGGTGGGATGTATATAACTTCTACGTAACTTCAGATGAATGGAAACAAAAAAGTAGCCGCGTATTATCAAGTTTATTCTACCGAAATCGTGCGCAAAAGCTAAGTACAGTTGTAAGTAGAGATTTATATGGAGATAAAATAAAAGGAAGCGTATCTCGTATGGAACTATTTAACCGTTGCGCATATGCTCATTTCGCGCAGCACGGTTTATCGTTAAGAGAGCGTGACATTTTCAAACTGGATGCACCCGATATCGGGGAACTATTCCATGCAGCGCTGAAGAGAATTGCGGACAGGCTATTACGTGAAAACCGTACTTGGGCGGATTTATCAATAAAAGAGTGTGAGCATCTTTCTGCTGTAGTAATAGAAGAGATTGCACCGTTATTACAAAGACAAATTTTATTAAGTTCAAATCGTCATTTCTATTTAAAACAAAAACTACAACAAATCATTTTCCGTACATCAATCATTCTTCGTGAACATGCGAAGTCAAGCGGTTTCGTACCAGTTGATTTAGAAGTGCCATTCGGTATGGGCGGTACAGGATCGCTTCCGCCGATGGAATTCTCATTACCAAATGGTGTAAAGATGGAAGTAGTTGGTCGTATTGACCGTGTTGATAAGGCGGAAGATGAAAATGGGACGTTCCTACGTATTATTGATTATAAATCAAGCTCAAAAGCGTTAGACTTAACGGAAGTGTATTACGGATTAGCACTTCAAATGTTAACGTATTTAGATGTTGTTACTTCGAATGCACATACGTGGATGAAAAAGGGAGGTACTGCATCACCGGCTGGTGTACTGTACTTCCATATTCATAACCCGATCGTTGAGATGAAGGGTGACGCATCTGAAGCAGAAATTGAGAAAGAGATTTTAAAGAAATTTAAAATGAAAGGACTTGTACTAGGAGATGCTGATGTTGTTCGTTTAATGGATAACAAACTTTCGACAGGAAGCTCTGATATTATTTCTGCTGGTTTGAAAAAAGACGGCAGTTTTAGTGCGCGTTCGAGTATTGCAAGTGAACAAGAGTTTAACGTACTTCAAAAATACGTACACCATACGTTTGAAAATATTGGAAAAGACATTACGGAAGGCGTTATTGATATTGCTCCTTATAAGAAGGGGAATAAAGCGGCGTGTACGTTCTGTAACTTCAAATCTGTTTGTCAGTTCGATGAATCACTCGAAGATAACCAGTTCCGTACGCTAAAAGATATGAAAGATAGCGAAGCGATGGAGAAAATTAGAGAGGAGGTTGGCGGAGAATGATTGAAAATTGGCCTAAAAAACCAGAAGGTAGTCAGTGGACGGATGACCAGTGGAAAGCGGTTGTAGCGAACGGACGTGATATATTAGTCGCGGCAGCAGCTGGATCAGGGAAAACAGCAGTATTAGTTGAACGTATTATTAAAAAGATTATAAATGAAGAAAATCCAGTCGATGTCGACCGCCTGCTCGTTGTAACATTTACGAATGCAGCGGCGCAAGAGATGAAAAACAGAATTGGGGAAGCGTTAGAAAAGGTATTAATTGATGAGCCAGGATCGCAGCACGTAAGAAAGCAGCTTAGCTTATTAAATAAAGCTTCTATTTCAACGATCCATTCATTTTGTTTACAAGTAATTAGAGGATACTACTATATGCTTGATGTTGATCCTCGTTTCCGCATTGCGAATCAAACAGAAAACGAATTATTAAAAGAAGAAGTGTTAGATGACATATTAGAAGAAGAGTATGGAATTGAAGATAATAGTATTTTCTTTGAACTCGTTGACCGTTATACGAGTGACCGTAGTGATGATGACTTACAGCGTATGATTTTAGCGCTTCATACAGAATCAAGAGCGCATCCAAATCCGGAAAAATGGCTCGATAAATTAGTAGAAGCATACGACGTGGAAGGAAAGACAATTGAAGATTTAGTGTACGCTTCTTACTTATTAGAAGATGTGAAATTCCAGCTTGAAACAGCAGAGACACATATTCGTAAAGCGACTGAACTCGCGATGCTTCCTGACGGTCCGGCGCCCCGCGTTGAAACCCTGCAAGCAGATGCAGTTTTACTTGGAACGTTGTCATCAGCTGCTTGTGAGTCATGGACAAATGTGTATGAAGCGATGCAAAATGTATCGTGGCAAACGTTAAAGCGTATTAAGAAAAGTGATTACAACGAGGATGTTGTAAAACAAGTAGACTCTCTTCGTAATAAAGCGAAAGATGAAGTGAAGAAATTACAAGAAGAGTTATTTAGCCGCAGACCTGAAAGTTTCTTACGAGATTTTCAAGATATGCATCCTGTATTAGAAAAACTCGTACAGCTTGTAAAAGTATTTACAGAGCGTTTCCAAGCGATGAAGCGTGATAAAGGGATGGTTGATTTCACAGATTTAGAGCATTTCTGTCTACAAATTTTAAGTGAACAAAGTGAAAACGGTGAAATGAAGCCGTCAGCAGTAGCGCTTCAATATCGTAATAAATTTGCTGAAGTACTAGTCGATGAATATCAAGATACGAACTTTGTGCAGGAATCCATTATTAAATTCGTAACGAAAGATTCTGAGAGTGAAGGGAACTTGTTCATGGTAGGTGACGTGAAGCAGTCGATCTATCGTTTCCGACTAGCAGAACCAGGCCTGTTCCTAGGAAAGTATAAACGCTTTACGCAAGAAGGATTAGACGGCGGAATGAAAATCGATTTAGCGAAAAACTTCCGTAGCCGTCATGAAGTGTTAGCAGGTACGAACTTTATTTTCAAACAAATTATGGGCGAAGAAGTCGGAGAAATCGACTATGATGCTGACGCTGAATTAAAGTTAGGTGCTAGCTATCCAGAAGGTGAAGATGTAACAGCTGAACTACTATGTATTCAGCAAACAGAAGAAGAAGTGCTAGACGGTGAAGAAGGTGCGGAAGTAGAAAAAGCGCAACTTGAAGCTCGCCTTATGGCGCAGCGTATTAAAGCGATGGTTGATTCAGGTTATGAAGTGTATGATCGTAAAACGGATAGTATGCGCCCTGTACAATACCGCGACTTCGTTATTTTACTTCGCTCTATGCCATGGGCGCCGCAAATTATGGAAGAGTTAAAGCTGCAAGGAATTCCAGTATACGCTGATCTTGCGACTGGTTACTTTGAAGCGACAGAAGTAAATATTATGATGAATGTATTCCGAGTGATCGATAATCCGATGCAAGATATTCCGCTTGCCGCCGTACTTCGTTCACCAATAGTTGGACTAAATGATGAAGAACTTGCAACATTGCGTGCTCACGGAAAGAAAGGTTCGTTTTATGAAGTAATGAGCTCATTCTTAAAAGGGGCACCGCTTGAAGAAGAACAAGAATTACATGATAAATTAGAGTGGTTCTATAACTTACTGCAAGGATGGCGTGAATTCGCGCGTCAACAGTCACTTTCTGATTTAATTTGGAAAGTGTACGGTGAGACAGGTTATTACGACTTTGTTGGCGGTTTACCAGCCGGAAAGCAAAGGCAAGCAAACCTGCGTGTACTTTATGACCGTGCAAGACAATATGAAGCAACATCGTTTAGAGGATTATTCCGCTTCTTACGCTTTATTGAGCGTATTTTAGAACGCGGTGATGATATGGGAACGGCGAGAGCTTTAGGTGAACAAGAAGATGTCGTTCGTATTATGACGATTCATAAAAGTAAAGGACTTGAGTTCCCAGTCGTATTTGTAGCGGGACTAGGTCGTCGTTTTAATACACAAGACTTAATGAAACGTTTTTTACTGCATAAAGATTTCGGTTTCGGTTCACAATTTATTGATCCTCGTAAACGTATTAAATATACGACATTATCGCAACTTGCGATTAAGCGTAAAATGAAGATGGAATTAATTGCGGAAGAAATGCGCGTATTATACGTAGCGTTAACGCGTGCAAAAGAGAAGTTAATTTTAATTGGAACAGTTAAGGATGCAAATAAAGAAATGGAAAAATGGCTTGATGCAAGAGAGCATAGTGAATGGTTATTACCAGACCATATACGTGCCGGAGCGTCTTGTTATTTAGAGTGGATTGCACCTTCATTATATAGACATCGTGATAGTGAAATGCTTCTTGAATTAGGACAAGGAAGCATTCCAGGTGAAATTTATGGCTATGACACGAGCTGGAAAGTAGAAGTTGTTGACGGTAACACGTTACTTGCGCCAGAACCAGTTCAAGAAGAGAAACAAGAATTGTTAGAAGCACTTCGTGAGAAAAAAGCTGTTCCCCTGCAAAGTGAACGAAAAGAAGAAGTGTATGACAGATTAATGTGGAAGTACGGATATGAGGAAGCGACATCTCATCGTGCGAAACAGTCTGTTACAGAAATAAAGAGAAATTATCAATCTGAAGAAGGTAGCGATAATGCCTTTATTAAAAAACTACGTGCACCAATTAAAACACGCCCTCGTTTTATGGAGAAAAAAGGATTAACGTACGCTGAAAGAGGTACGGCAGTTCACGCTGTCATGCAGCATGTTGATTTGAAGAAGCCGATTACAGAAGAAGTGATTCGGGAGCAAATTAATGGCATGGTTAATAAAGAATTATTAACATTCGAACAAGCAGAAGAAATAGCAATTGAAAAAGTGATTTCATTCTTTGACAGTGACCTAGGTAAAAGGGTATTAGCGGCGAAAAGTGTTGAGCGTGAAGTACCATTTACGATGATGCTTGCAGCAGAAGAGGCGTATCAAGATTGGCAAGGTAAGAGTGACGAAACAATTCTTGTCCAAGGGGTTATTGACTGCATGATTGAAGAGGAAGATGGTATCACGCTAATCGACTTTAAAACGGATACGATTGAAGGGAAGTTCCCAGGCGGATTCGATCAAGCGAAACCAATTTTAGAAGATCGATATAAAGTGCAGCTTTCTTTATATGCAAAGGCACTTGAAAAAAGCTTGCAACATCCTGTGAAAGAGAAATGCTTATACTTCTTTGATGGCAACCATGTTGTAAAAATTGAAGAATAGAGAGGCTTGAAAATGACAACGGAAAAAACGTTAAGAACATGTGAAAAAGGACATGAATATTATAAAAGTAGCGATTGTCCAACTTGCCCAACCTGTGAGAAAGAAAAGAAACCAAAAACAGGATTTCTTTCACTTCTTTCATCACCAGCACGAAATGCGCTGCAACACCATGGAATTCACACGATAGAAGAACTCTCAAAGTATAGTGAAAAAGAAATTTTAAAACTACATGGTATGGGACCTGCGTCTATGCCGAAGCTTAGAAATGCTTTGGAGGAGAAGGGGTTATCATTTAAATAAAATGAAACAGTAAACAGTGGAGTTTTTGATAATATTGAATGAGGTAAAAGAAAAAAGTAGGAGATATTCTCCTACTTTTTTTTACGCTGTTCCAATTTGATCTTGATCAGCCACATCAGAATCAAACGTATTTGTTGCACTAACACCGTTAAACGTATTCACGACAAATCCAACATTGGAAGCTCCGGAACCATTATAAGCTTTCGTATTTTCTTTCGGAGACACGTTATAAAAATCCCCTAAATTAAAAGAACCATTACTGTTTTGAACGACGAGATTTCCAACAACAGAAGGCATACCATCCACCTACTTTACTAAGCTTTTTAATTACTATATGAATTATTGTGCGGAAGGTTCATCCGTAATATATTGGCGGATTTGCATAATACGAGAGTTATTAAAAACATAATCAACATTTCCAATTTGAAAGCAACCAGAATTTAAAAGTGTTCGCAATTCAACATTGTTTACTTCAATAAAAGGGCATTCATTTACAATGTTTAATTTTACATCTGTCGTTCGTTTTGGGATTGTGATGTGTTCATCTGTAAAGATTTCAAATGCGTCTAAGCGGCCTTCGTCTTTTATATAACAAGGAATTTCCCTATGGACGGCAAGAGCTCTACTTTTTAATTCCATTTGATTGGCATCTCCAACTTGAAATACGGCACTAATCCCTAAAGAAATAATAGAAACATTTTGGACAACAGACACATGATGTAACATAGTTTCTCAGTCTCCTTAACCTGGAGTAGGAGGGACATCTGTGACTAATGGTACAAATGGACCCTCTGTAACAGTTTCAAATGGTGTATCAAGAATAGAAGATAGTATGAGGAAATTTGCATCCCCAATTAAAAAGAGTGCGGACGACGATACACCGTTCATTTTAATTTGGCCGACTTTTAATTCGCGATTTACAACGTTAAGATTCATACATACTTACTCCTTTCGGAAATTGCCCGGTATGTGTTGAATAAAAGAGAGGAAAGCTTTGTCGATATCATGTTTCATTGCTTGAATAATGATATCTCGTAAATAATCTGGATCTGTTGAAATCCCTTCATAGGATTGCGTTTGTGATAAATAATAAGGAAGTCTATGCTCCATCTGTTTTTTTATGTCATCAACCATCATTTGTCGATACATTTCATCGAGCGGCGTTCTCTCTTCTTGTTCAAAATGGAGAATTCGATTATATGCTTCTTCATCTAAGTAACGATGCATTTCTTGAAGGATGCCTTGGTAAAAATCTGGGTTTGTATCTGTTTCAGGATTTACTTTTAATGTTTCTGTATCCACTTGGAAATCTTCAATTTGCTGTCCTTTTGCTGAAAACGGATTTAAACCGATATTTAAAGTACCATTTAAATTTTCTACTTTTAATTGATCGAATTTGTATTCCACTTTTCCTACAGAAGAGGAGGGGCGATTTTTTAATTCGTTAAGCTCTTCTTGGAGTTGGCGAACTTGATCTTCTAGGTTAAGGATGGTTGCTTGTTGTGCTTGAAGAGCTTGTTGAAGTTGGTGTAAGTAAGTATATATATCTTGATTCATTTTGTGAAACCTCCTTTTCAGTAGGGAGGGTAAAAATATTCCTGCTATATATTTATGACAAGGATGTCTTAAGAAGAACTAGTTGATGGTTTGATAGAAATAATTTGTCCTTTCGCCTGCAATGGGCGAAGGGGCTCTGTAAATCCACCGCTATTTGAGAATTTAGATAGAGCTTTAATACTTCCTGCAGTACCAATTTGGAATACAGAAGAGGTTGTAATGCTATCAATTCTAATGCTATTAATGATGATGCTTTGGTTTACATAAAAATTCAATGCAATCGCCTCCTCTAAGTTGAACCAATTATCGCTTGATCAATTACATCTGAATCATTGACAGTCGTTGCGCTTTGATAATTGTAGACAGAAACGTTATCTCCAACATTAAAAGAGCCGGCCCCAGCAAAAGCGCGTGAATAACTAATAGGCCTAATCGCAAATACATCTCCAATATGAAAAATACCACTTGATCCAATATTGACGATACGAATATGTCCGACCATAGCTGGCATACAAAACACCTTTCGTTTTTTAAATTTTCTTTTCTACTATTGTATGGGCGTTTTCAATAAAATGTGTTTTTTTTTATAAAAGAAACACACACGTTATTGCGTGTGTGTATTGAGTGTTTGATTAGGGTAAAAATCCGTATGTACATGCCAAATTACATTTAAGAGCCTGTCCAGTTCTTGGCTACAATCCACTGTTTTTTGAGAAGTCATTCCGTAGCGTTCAGCAAAATAAATCATTTTTTCACGTTTTTTTTCAATCGCTTGCTCAAACATTGAAATCGGCTCCATCTCTAAATGAAATTTTTAGTATATATGTAGTACATATTATACAAAAAACCAATAAAAAAGAAACACCTTCGCTAAAAAAAGTAAAATTTCTACATTTTATGCCAAATATAAAGGAGTAACGAATAGAATATGAGAAGAATATTGTAAAAATTAGCGTGCATGAGAAGGTTTTTTTCTGACGGATGCGAATACAATTAAAGGTCATGAGTTTTAGGATGGAGAGTGGAAATATTGCGTTTGGTAACGGCGAAAAAAGATGAAAAGGTATTTGTAGGTATTGTGGATGAAGAGGAAGAAAAGGTATTGCATGTAAGAGAAGCGCAAAGACAAAAAGGGGAAAAGGTTACGATTCCGATTACAATGTTAGAGTGTATTGAAAGAGGAACCGAATGCTTTGAAAAAATATGTGATATTGTAAATTGGGCGAAGGAAAATGAAGGGGCGGCGTATTATCCGTTAACTGAGGTGAAAATATTAGCACCAATTCCAAGGCCAAGGAAGAATATTCTTTGCGTTGGAAAGAACTATCGTGAGCATGCGATAGAAATGGGCGGAGTAGAGTCAATTCCGGAAAATATAATGATCTTTACGAAAGCGCCAACGACAGTTATTGGAATGAATGAAAAAATTAATAGTCATCCCCACGCGACGAATGAACTAGACTATGAAGGAGAACTAGCTATCATCATTGGTAAGCGAGGGAAACAAATAAAAAAAGAAAAAGCGCTTGAGCATGTTTTTGGTTATACCATTATAAATGATATAACTGCTCGCGACATTCAAAGGAAGCATAAACAATTTTTTCTTGGAAAAAGTTTCGATACATTTTGTCCGATGGGACCGTATCTAATTCATAAATCAATGGTTGAAACGCCAAATGCGTTACACATTGAAACAATAGTGAATGGGGAAGTAAGACAAACTTCAAATACAAATAAAATGATTTTTTCAATAGAAGAAATCATTTCAACGATAAGTAAAGGAATGACGTTAGAGCCAGGCGATATTATCGCAACAGGAACGCCGGCTGGTGTCGGAAAAGGTTTCACACCACCGAAGTTTTTGCATGCGGGTGATGAAGTGGTCATTACAGTAGAAGGAATTGGTACTTTGCGAAATGTAGTGAAATGAAGAAAAGGGCTATCTTATTAATAGATAGCTCTTTTTTATGGCCATGGGTTATTGAAAAAATCTAAAATAGCAAAAATATATAATCCGATGAGTATTAACGTACAAATCCCGATTAGCATAACGGCAAGAGAACTTCTTTCGCGGCCAAAACCGATAGCTGTAAGGAAAACAGCAGCCCAAAATGAGATTTTAAGTAGCATGAATGTATGAGGTGTTGAGTAGTACCTGAGTAACG
Organism: Bacillus sp. 01N45; assembly: GCF_056399205.1. Taxonomy (NCBI): domain Bacteria; kingdom Bacillati; phylum Bacillota; class Bacilli; order Caryophanales; family Bacillaceae; genus Bacillus; species Bacillus sp. 01N45. The sequence goes on along the minus strand of NZ_JBFTQW010000003.1, from coordinate 463,423 downwards.
TTATAGATAATAGGAATCCGATGAATGTAATGGAAATGAGAATAGTAGCTAAATAGTTAATATGTTTGCCGTATTTCAAAAGCATACAATTACCCCCTGTAAAATAAACTGAATATTCAATCTAACTTTACAGTAAACTACTAAAAAAAGAAAGAGGTTGTCCCAACATGTAGGACAACCTCTTTATTATTATGATAATACCGCTTTAATTTTTTGGAACGCCCACTCTAAATCTTCTTCAGAGATTACTAGCGGTGGTGCGATACGAATTACATTTTCGTGTGTTTCTTTACATAATAGACCAGCTGCTTTTAATTGTTCGCAGTAAGGACGAGCTGGCTCGTTTAATTCGATACCGATGAATAAGCCTTTACCACGAATGTCAGTAATCATTGGGTTATCAATTTCTTTTAATTGCCCAACTAATTTTTCGCCTAATTGAAGAGAACGCTCTGTTAATTTTTCTTCTTCTAACACTTCAAGAGCCGCGATAGAAACAGCACATGCAAGTGGGTTACCACCGAATGTAGAACCGTGAGAACCTGGCTCGAATACGCCTAAAATGTCGCGGTTTGCTGCTACGCAAGAGATTGGGAATACGCCGCCGCCAAGTGCTTTACCAAGTATGTACATGTCAGGAGTTACACCGTCCCAGTCACAAGCAAATACTTTACCAGTACGGCCTAAACCTGTTTGGATTTCATCTGCTACGAATAAAACGTTTTCTTTTTTACATACTTCAAGAGCTTCTTTTAAGAAACCAGCTGGTGGGATGTTAATTCCTGCCTCACCTTGGATAGGCTCTAAAATGAATGCAGCTGTGTTTGGTGTAATAGCAGCTTTTAACGCTTCTAAATCACCGTAAGGAATTACGATAATGCCAGGAAGCATTGGACCGAATCCACGCTTGTACTCTTCGTTTGAAGACATAGAAACAGCACCCATTGTACGGCCGTGGAAGTTATCTTCACAAACGATAATTTCAGCACGGTTTGCTTCTACTTTCTTCACATCATAAGCCCAGCGGCGAGCTGTTTTAATTGCAGTTTCAACAGCTTCTGCACCTGTATTCATTGGAAGTACCATTTCTTTATTAGTTAGTTTCGCAACTTTTTCGTACCAAGGACCTAATTGATCGCTATGGAAAGCACGAGAAGTTAACGTAACACGATTAGCTTGGTCAATTAAAGCGTTAATAATTTTTGGGTGACGATGACCTTGGTTTACTGCAGAATATGCACTTAATAAGTCCATATAGCGATTTCCTTCAGGATCTTCTACCCAAACGCCTTCTGCTTTAGAGATAACGATCGGAAGTGGGTGATAGTTATTTGCTCCGTATGTGTCTGTAAGTTCGATAATATCCTTAGTTTGAATCATGATTGTTCCCCCTTTTGTTATTACAAGAAGTTTGTAAATACTCTAAATATTATATCATTTAAATGTAAAAAAGCGAAACATTTCCTGAAAATAAATGAACATGTTATCATATAGAGTGAAAAAGTGTGAAAAGAGGAGGTAGGGGATACGATGGTACATATGCATATTACAGCATGGGCGTTAGGTTTAATTTTATTCTTCGTTGCGTATTCACTTTATTCAGCAGGAAGAAAAGGTAAAGGTGTACATATGGGGCTTCGCCTAATGTATATCTTCATTATTGTGACAGGATTCATGTTGTACATGAGTATTGTGAAGACAGCAACAGGTAGCATGCACATGTGGTACGGCATGAAAATGTTAGCCGGTATTTTAGTTATCGCTGGAATGGAAATGGTTCTTGTGAAAATGAGCAAGAACAAGGCAACAGGGGCATTTTGGGGATTATTTGTTATCGCGCTTGTAGCGGTATTTTACCTTGGACTGAAATTACCGATTGGCTGGCAAGTATTCTAATAAAAAATAAAACCACCTTATAATCTCAAAGACTTGGGAGATAAGGTGGTTTTTTTACTTTATGTCGCATCGATATGTAGCTCTTCTCCGTTTACTTTCGTAAAACGAAACATGTTTTTATTTGACGTAGCGTGACGAACGAAATGGTGCTGTAGTGTACAAATCATTTCTTCGTTATCAAACAAAAGAATATTTACTCCTTCGCATGCTTCCTCTTTCGGTAAGAAAGATAAATAATTATGACAATACATGCAATCATATAAAGAGTAATGAAGGGATTGCAATGATTCGGTTAATAATGTAAAGACAGAGTCAGGTAATTCCTCGAGCCATTCTGTATAGCTAAGAAGTAATTTTTTTCGAATTCGTATCATTTCTCCGTTTTGTAAATGGTGCTGTTCGTTGGCGATTTGTAATACATCTTGTTCATAGAAACGAGCTGGTAGCCAGTTGTTGTTATATAAAATCTCAAAGCCATCTTCGGCAATATCTTCTAATAAAAATGCTTCATCATTTTCATCATCAAAGAATACCCATTCATTGTTTATATATTCTACATTACCGACTGTATGAGCGCGAGGCTGGTTATATAAAATATGGTTACGTTGTATCATACACGATTTCTCCTTTATAAAAAGTAGTTATTTCTGTTATAGACAGTTCGTGCATTCTTTATAACTAGACACATCTAGACATAGGTGGGCATACAATAAAACACGTTTTACTGAGTGAAAAAGCTATTCCGTATGTAGATAGTAGATTATCGTCAAGTTTGTCATTTTTTTGATCCGCACCTCTAAGGTGTGGATTACTGCTTGTTTAGGAAAAGAAATAAGATGGAAGGATGATTCGTATGTGCGGGATTACAGGATGGGTGGATTATAAACGCTCATTAGAAGGAGAACGGGACGTCGTTACGAAGATGGCTGAGACGTTAGCAAAGCGTGGCCCGGATGATAATAAAGTTTGGATTAAAGGCAATGTCGCATTTGGGCATAAACGGTTAATCGTTGTTGATCCTGAGGGTGGTAAACAACCGATGACTTGTTTAAAAGATGAAACGAATTATGCAATTTGCTATAACGGTGAATTGTATAATACAGAAGATATTCGAAAGGAATTATTAAGAAGAGGATATACGTTCAAAGGTCATTCTGATACGGAGGTGCTATTAGCGTCGTATATTGAATGGAAAGAAGAATGTGTCGATCATTTAAACGGTATATATGCGTTTGCTGTATGGGATGAACAGAAAGAACAAGTATTTATTGCGCGAGATCGACTAGGTGTAAAACCGCTATTTTATAAATATGATAGTGGGCGATTACTATTTGGTTCAGAGTTAAAAGCGATATTAGCGCATCCAGATGTGAAGGCGGAAGTAACGTTAGAAGGGTTATCCGAAATATTCGGTCTTGGACCATCTAGAACACCTGGTCATGGCATTTATGCTGGTATAAAAGAATTACGTCCAGGGCATGCGATGACATTTTCAAAGAACGGTTTATGTATATGGAGATATTGGAATGTGGAAAGCAAAAAACATGAAGACTCCTTTGAAGAAACAGTAGAGAAAACACGCTTTTTATTACAAGATGCGATTACAAGGCAGCTCGTTTCTGATGTACCACTATGTACTTTTCTATCAGGTGGTGTAGATTCGAGCGCCATTACAGCGATTGCTGCGAAAGAATACGCAAGGTCAGGAAAAGGGCAATTACACACATACTCTGTTGATTATGAAGATAATGAAAAATACTTTAAAGCGAATGCGTTTCAGCCGAATTCAGATGCGCCATTTATTCATTTGATGACTGAGACGTTTCAAACAATCCATCATCGCTGCGTCATTTCAAATGAACAATTAGCACAGTATTTAACAGAAGCGGTACTCGTTCGTGATTTGCCTGGTATGGCAGATATCGATTCGTCATTATTATGGTTTTGCCGTGAAATTAAACAAGATTTTGTCGTCGGTTTATCTGGGGAATGTGCAGACGAAATATTTGGTGGTTATCCGTGGTTTTATAGAGAAGATGATTTGCAATCGAGTGCATTTCCGTGGATGCGCTCTACAGAAGCACGTGAACAACTGCTAAAGAAAGAATGGAGAAATAAATTAAACTTACAACAATATGTACAGCAGCGTTATGAAGAATCCATTCAAGAAGTTCCTGTTTTAGAGGGAGAAAGCCCAATTGAAGCAAAGAGACGACAATTATTTTACTTGAACATGGTATGGTTTATGACAACATTATTAGACAGAAAAGACCGTATGAGTATGGGGGCAAGCTTAGAAGTACGTGTTCCATTTGCGGATCACCGACTTGTCGAATATGCGTGGAATATTCCTTGGGAAATGAAAATGTATAAAAACCGCGAAAAAGGTCTATTGCGTAAGGCGTTAGAAGGATTACTTCCAAATGATATCTTATATAGAAAGAAGAGCCCGTATCCGAAAACCCATAATCCGCATTATACAAAAGCGGTAACAGTATGGCTACAAGATTTATTAACAGATAAAGGCTCAATTTTGCATGAACTATTTGATAAAGAACAGCTGAGTGGATTAATTGAGTCAGGTGGCAGTGCATTTCAATCCCCTTGGTTCGGTCAATTAATGACTGGTCCGCAGCTTTTAGCTCATTTAGCGCAAATTCATGTTTGGTTTAAAGAGTATGGGGTAAATATTAAAGAATAGAAGAAAAGCGACTTGCATAAAAGTAAGTCGCTTTTCTATTAAATAAATTGTCATATAAAATTCAAAATCATATTAGAAATAATACTTATTTATAATAATTATTTTGACGTACTTATTATTAGTTGTTATAATTGGAAACAAATGTTCTTGAAAAAGATTCTCATTTATAAAATTGAGGTGTTATATAGATGACAAAGAAAAAAATAGGTTTACTCGTAATGGCGTATGGAACGCCAGAATCATTAGATGATGTAGAAGCATACTATACACATATTCGCCACGGGCATAAACCTTCAGAAGAAGCACTCCAAGACTTAATCAGACGCTATAAAGCGATTGGCGGAATTTCACCACTTGCAAAAATTACGAAAGAGCAAGCGCATAAATTAACAGATTCAATGAATAAAATATTTAAAGAGTATGAATTTACTTGTTACTTAGGATTAAAACATATAGCTCCATTTATAGAGGATGCAGTAGAAGAGATGAAGAAAGATGGAATTGAGCAGGCGATTAGTATCGTATTAGCACCGCATTATTCTACATTTAGCATTAAAGCATATAATGACCGTGCTATTCGTCTTTCGGAAGAAATTGGTGGTCCTGTTATTGAACCGATTGAACAATGGTACGATGAACCGAAATTTATTTCGTATTGGACAGAGCAACTAAAAGAAACATTTACAAAGATTGAAGATAAAGAGAAAGCTGTCGTGATTTTTTCAGCACATAGTTTACCAGAGAAAATTATTGCAGCAGGAGACCCTTATGTGGAGCAATTGCAACATACAGCGGATTTAATTGCGGAGGCTGCCGATATTCCAAACTATACAACGGGTTGGCAAAGTGCTGGAAATACGCCTGACCCATGGATTGGTCCGGATGTGCAAGATTTAACGAGAGATTTATTTGAAAAGCATGGCTATGAATCTTTCGTATACTGTCCGGTTGGGTTTGTGGCAGAGCATTTAGAAGTTTTATATGACAATGATTACGAATGTAAAGTTGTAACTGATGAATTAAACGTGGCATATTTTAGACCGAATATGCCAAATTCACAATCTGTATTTATTGATTGCTTAGCTGAAATTGTTTCCAAAAAAATGAAGGAAATAGTTGACAAGAATCTAGTTTTTAGTAATAATTAGTTTATAATAATTTTAAATAAATAATTATTACTAAAAGAGAAAGAGGAGGATCCCCTAGATGAATCCAAATAATCGCTTAACAACAAACCAAGGTGCTCCGGTTGGAGATAACCAAAATTCTCGTACAGCTGGTCGCCGTGGACCGGTATTATTAGAAGACTATCATTTAGTAGAAAAACTAGCTCACTTTGATCGTGAACGTATTCCAGAGCGTGTTGTGCATGCACGTGGTGCAGGTGCTCATGGTGTATTCGTAACGAAAAACAGCATGAAGCAATATACGAAGGCAGCATTTTTACAAAATGAAGGAACTGAAACGCCTGTATTTGTTCGTTTCTCAACGGTTATTCATGGTCAAGGTTCTCCGGAAACAGCTCGTGACCCACGTGGGTTCGCTGTTAAATTTTATACAGAAGAAGGAAATTACGATATCGTAGGTAACCATTTACCGGTCTTCTTCATTCGTGATGCAATTAAATTTCCTGATATGGTGCATTCTTTAAAACCAGCACCTGATACAAACATTCAAACGCCAGATCGTTACTGGGATTTCATGACGTTAAGCCCGGAATCTACACATATGATGACGTGGGTATTTTCTGATTACGGTACACCAGCAAGCTATCGTGAAATGGAAGGTTTCGGTGTTCACTCATTTAAATGGATTAATGCAGAAGGTAAAATCGTCTACATTAAATATCACTGGAAACCACAGCAAAGTGTACGTAACTTAAGTGCAAAAGAGGTGCAAGAAGTACAAGGAAAAGACTTCAACCATGCAACTCGTGACTTGTTCGATGCAATCGAAAAAGGAAATTATCCGAAGTGGGATTTACACGTACAAGTGATGCAACTAGATGAAACGGATTCTTTAGATTTCGATCCATTAGATCCGACGAAAGTATGGCCAGAAGATCGCTTCCCATTAATTGAAGTGGGGACGATGACGTTAAATCGTAATCCGAAAAATTTCTTTGCGGAAGTAGAGCAAGTGGCGTTCTCTCCAAGTGCAACTGTAAATGGTATTGAACCATCTGAAGATAAATTATTACAAGGTCGTTTATTCTCTTATCCAGATACACAGCGTTACCGTCTTGGTGCAAACTACTTACAAATTCCTGTAAACTGCCCATACGCAGCTGTTCACAACCAACAACGTGATGGTGCGATGCAAATCAATCAAAACCCATCTACAATTAACTACGAACCGAGCCGTCATGCTGAAAATCCAGTTGAAGACCCAACTTACCGCGATTCAACTATGAAAGTAGAAGGCTACGTATCTCGTGAAAAAATTGACAAACCAAATGATTTCAAACAAGCAGGTGAGCGTTACCGTTCATTCTCTAAAGAAGAGCAAGACAACTTAATTGCAAACTTAACAAATGACTTAAAAGACGTAAATGAGCGCACGAAATTACTAGCTGTTTGTAACTTCTTCCGTGCAGATCAAGAGTACGGTATGCGTTTAGCACAAGCGCTAAATGTTGATATTACGCAATATGTGGGGAATTCTCCGAAATAAGTAGGAAAAGACGACTGTTAAACGGTCGTCTTTTTTGTATGTATGTAAAGTTGCGCCGGGGTATTTTTCAGTTTCGTCATGTCGGAATTTGTTGGTAAATGGATATATCGTGTCGAAACGTCGATATATTGAAATAATCGCTGATATATTCACCGGAATACTAGGTGGGGTATACTGCGCCGACAAGTACAATAAAAAGAGATGCAATCTACTACCAATAGATTGCATCTCTTTTTTTAGTTCACTCGCTCTGTATACTCATAAGCTTTCTCTCCGTGCATCGAAATATCAAGTCCCATATGTTCTTCGTGTTCATCTACCCGAACAGGGAGAAAGAAGTTAATTGCTTTAATAATGGCGTACGTCATTATGATTGTGAATGCATATGTTGCGCCAATTGCTACCAGTTGTTTAAACAGTAAAGCAGCGTTTCCGTAAAATAATCCGTTAGCGCCATCAGCATTTACAGTAGTAGTTGCAAAGAGTCCTGTTGCGATACCGCCCCAAGTTCCGCCGATACCGTGGCACCCGAATGCATCGAGTGTATCGTCGTATCCGAATTTTGTTTTTAAGAAAAAGACTGCTCCGAAGCATAATACACCGCCAATTGCTCCGATAAGAAGAGTGGAGAAAGGTGTAACGAACCCGCAAGCTGGTGTAATAGCGACTAAACCGGAAACTACACCGCAAGCAGCTCCCATCGCAGTCGGTTTTGATTGGAAGAACCATTCTGAAAGCATCCAAGTTAATGCGGATGCAGCTGCTGCTATATTTGTATTAATAAATGCGGTTAAAGCTACGTCGTTTAAAGATAATGCACTTCCGACGTTAAAACCGAACCAGCCGAACCATAGTAAGCCTGCGCCTAACATTGTAAATGGTAAATGGTGAGGAGAAGTACCGTTTATGTTTTTTCGTTTTCCGAGGAAAATAGCTAATACAAGGCCAGCCACGCCAGATGTAATATGAACGACGTTACCACCAGCGAAGTCTAATGCGCCGAGTTCTCTTAGCCATCCGCCAACGCCCCATACCCAATGAGCGACAGGATTGTAAACGATTGTTGTCCATAGAAGGATGAAAATAAGGAAAGCAGAAAATCGCATTCTTTCGGCGAATGCACCTGAAATTAAAGCGGGAGTTAAAATGGCGAACATGAGTTGGAACATCATAAATAAATTGTGAGGAATAGTAGATGAGTAGTCTGGATTTGGTGCGTAGGTAACTCCGTTTAAACCGAACCAATCGAGTGTACCGATAAGTCCGTGCCAATCTGGTCCGAATGATAAAGAATAGCCGATCACAATCCACTGAATCGAAACGATAGCCATTGCACTATAACTATGCATTGTCGTACTGAGTACGTTTTTACTGCGAACCATGCCCCCATAAAAAAGTGCCAATCCTGGTGTCATTAACATGACCATTACTGTCGTTACAAACATAAAAACCGTATCTCCTGTATTCATTCTCTCTCCTCCTATGATGTTAGAAAAAATAACATCGATTTGTTATGTTTCATATCATATTCGAAATGAAATGAAAAATCAACTAAAAATTCAGAAAACTTTATACTTCATGTTAGGAAATCTAACATGAAGTATTTTTGGGGGAATGAAATCAACGTATGTGATTCGTCCTGAAAATTGGTATAATATTCTTACAATTAAAAAACATGGGGGATGCGTGTGAGGAAAATACGGACTAGGAAATTATTTATTTGTTTTTGTTTAGCTGTCGTTTTGTTTGTGCCAATACATACGTTTGCAGATGAAAAAAGAGAGTGGCGAGACGAAGTCGTATATTCCATTATGATTGATCGCTTCAATAATGGAGAACCGAAAAATGACAAACAGTTAGAAGTTGGAAATTTAGAAGGATATCAGGGTGGAGATATAAGAGGGATTATAAAAAGACTGGATTACATAAAAGAAATGGGTTTTACCACTGTTATGCTTTCACCGTTTTTTGAAAGTGGAAAGTACGATGGGTTAGATGTGCAAAATTTTCAAGAGGTAAATGAACATTTCGGAACAGAAAATGATGTGAAAGAACTTGTACAAGAAGCGCATGCAAAAGGGATGAAAGTTATATTCCAATTTCCGCTTGGAGAAAACGAACAACAAGTTATAGACGCGATGAAATGGTGGATCAAAGAAGTCGATTTAGATGGAAGTTATGTGATACATAGTGAAAAAAAGTCGCGTTCTTTCTGGGATGACGTGCAAAAAGATATGCAAGTGATAAAGAAAGATTTTCGTATTATGACAAAGGAAGATAGTGAATATAACGAAAAAATAGTAGAATCGTTTTCTAAAGTGGATGTATCGGTGAAACCTTTATATGATGTGAGTAAAAAAGAAGGGGAATTCGTTACATTTTTAGATAATCAAGATACAAAAAGGTTTGCCCGTATTGCAAAAGAGAATATGAATTATCCACCATCTCGTTTGAAACTAGCCCTTACATATTTATTAACATCACCAGGTATTCCGAATTTTTATTACGGGACTGAAATTGCATTAGATGGAGGGGATACCCCGGATAATAGACGATTAATGGATTTCAAATCAGATGAAAAATTTGTGCAGCACATAACGAAACTCGGTGAGCTTAGACAAGCGAGACCATCTTTACGCCATGGAACGTTTGAGCTTTTATACGATAAAGATGGAATGAGTGTACTGAAACGAAAGTATAAAGATGAAGTAACATTAGTAGCGATTAATAATACGAAAGAAACACAAAAAGTTGCTTTACCTGTAAGTGCAATTGGCGAAAAACAAGAGTTAAGAGGATTGTTAGAAGATGAAATTATAAGAGAAGAAAACGGAAAGTTTTATCTTGTTTTAAAGCGTGAAGAATCAAATGTATATAAAGTTAACGGGGAAACAGGTGTGAATTGGCTATTTATCTCTTTAATCGTCGGTGTGAACGTATTGTTTATTGCTTTTTTAATTGCGGTTAAAAAGAGACGGAAATGAGTAGCGTTTTTTTAGTAGTTCTTCAGTTTAAGGTGGTGAGGTATTTGCGGAAAAAGAAGTGGTTCGCTCTATGCTTATGTGTTTTTATCGTATTCGTAAGTTTTTATTTTTGGGAAAAGCGTGATGAAGGGGAATTTGTTCGGTGGGGCGATAGTGTTCATTCTGTTGATACGGCAGTTCTGAAAAGAAACGATATAAAATACAAAATCGAAAATGATAAAGTATACATACCTAAAAAATCATTTGATAAAGCAATATGGTGTTGCTCTTAATAAATGCGAAATCTCGGTGGGACAGGCTAAGGAGAAAACTTTCTCCCTAGTCTGTTTTTCTGTGTAGTAAGACTCTCGCTTCGAAATGCAGCTGAGAAAAGAAATGAAAAGACCTTTAGAAAAACAATAATTGCAACTATATTGATTTTACATTACATTAAAGGGTGAAAAATATTCTGTTACTCATTGAGGGCTATATTTGAGGAGGAAAAATGGAATTTTACGATTTGGGTATTACCATTAAAGAACTTAGAATGAAAAAGAATATATCACAATCTGAATTGTGTCATGGAATATGTTCGCAAAGTCAAATTAGCAAAATAGAAAAAGGTATGATTTATCCATCTAGCATATTGTTATATCAATTATCTGAAAGACTTGGTATTGATCCAAATAATATTTTCGCACTAACGCAAAATAAAAAACTAAAATATGTAGAAAATGTAAAATATGTAATGAGAGATTATACAAAGCAAAAACAATATAATGAACTTTACGAAATAGTGAAACAAGAGAAAAACGAAAATAATTTCCAGTTAAAAGAAGATAAACAATTTCTAATATGGCATGAAGCCATTGCTATATTTCATGTAAATAAATCAATAAAAGCTGCTTTAAATCTTTTAAATAGTGCACTAAAACTAACTGTAACGAATGTTGATTTTTTATCAGAAAGAGAAATAGATATTATGCAGTCGATGGCTATATTTCATTGGGCAAATAAAGAGTATGAAAAGAGTATTACTATATTAAGAAGGTGTTTAACTAATTTTAATAAGTTAGATTTTCCTAGAGATAAAGAGATTAAATTAAAAATCATTTTTAATTTGGCGAAAATTTTAGGTCTTGCAAATCAACATGAAGAGGCAATAAAATACAATGATATGGGGATTAAATTAGCTATTAATCTAAATACTTTATATTTATTAGGCGAATTATATTATGGAAAAGCTTGGAACTTGCTAAAGTTAGAACAATATAATGAAGAAGATGTGGCTGACAACATGAAAAAAGCATTATTTATCTTTGAACTAACAGAAAAAGAAAATCTAATAAAAATGGTTAAAGAAAAATATTTTGAAAAACAAAATAAAAAATGATTCATAATTTCTGATGAATATCTTATTAATTTCTATAAAAAAAGGCACCTTACGGTGTCTTTTTTATAACTTATATCATCAATTATTACATTTTATAGGTTTCTTATACCAAGCTTTGTTGATGTATTTACACTTCGCAGGTGTTGAAGCTTTAGGTGTATCCTCGGGTGTAGTTATATTATTAGAACACCCTGCAATATATAGACAGAATGTAGTTAATAAAAAACATAGTATTAATTTCTTCAAATAACCACTTCTAACTCTTGTTTAATTAACATTTTTTCATAAAATAAATTCCTTACTAATTTTACATTACATGAAAGGGTGGAAAATATTCTTATACTCATAATTTGTTACATTTGAGTAGGGAGGGAGGTTTTGCGCCGATTATTAAAAGGACCTTCTTCATTTATGCATAATAATTAAATACTTATTCTAACTATCCGATTGCTCGTAATCTTAGACTTTGTAATATTTTCTCTACACGCTAAAAAGAAAAACACCCTCTACACAGAGGGTGTTTTTCTTTTTAGCGGTAGTTAATAAATTGTACGTCAATCGGTAAGTCAGCACTGCGAACTGCTGCGATAACTGCTTGTAAGTCATCACGGCTTTTCGCTGTAACACGTACTTGGTCATCTTGTACTTGTGTTTTTACTTTTAATTTCATTTCTTTAATGATGTTGTTAATTTTTTTCGCGTTATCTTTATCGATACCTTGTTGAAGTGTTGCGCGTTGGCGAACGGTGTTACCAGTCGCAGCTTCAACTTTTCCGTAATCCAAGTTTTTAATTGGAACGTTACGTTTTACAAGTTTAGAAATTAGAACGTCTTTTACTTGGTCTAATTTGAACTCATCATCAGAAGTTAAAACAAGTACTTCTTTTTCTAATTTAATATCACTTTTACTTCCTTTAAAGTCATATCGGTTTTGGATTTCTTTTAATGCGATGTTAATTGCGTTTGTTACTTCAGGTAATTCTACTTTCGAAACGATGTCAAAAGAACTATCTTTTGCCATAGTTAGCACCTCCAAATAAATTTCTAATCTTTTTATGTACTGTACATACTAAAGTATAGCTGAAAACGAGCCTAGACTTAAGTGTTTTCATACTTATATTTATGTAACCTCATTTTATTATAGTGAATTTTGGGCAGTTGGACAAATAAAGGAAAAATCGTGTTATAATTAACTTTTGTTTGGAATGATAAAAAATATAAAAAAGTTAATTTTATATATATAGAAGGGAATTAAAAAATATGTATTTACAATTAGGATCGATTGAACAGGTAACTGTTTTACGCGAAACGGAAATCGGCTATATGGTTGGGACTGAAGAAGAAGAAATCTTCTTACATAAAAACGAATTAGTTGGAGAAATTGCAGAAGGCGATACGATTGATGTATTCTTATACCTTGATCACCAAAATCGTATTTCAGCAACAATGAAGGAGCCGCTTATTACAACTTTTGATTGGAACTGGGTAAAGGTTGTAGAAGTTATTCCTAGTTTAGGTGTGTTTGTTAATATTGGTGTATCAAAAGATATACTAATCCCAGCTGATGAGTTTCCGATTTATATGCCAGTATGGCCTGAAGTTGGCGACGAATTATATTGTACGTTAAAATTAACGAATCGTGATCGCCTTATCGCTCTTCCGGCAAGAGACAGTGATATGCAAGAAATTATCGTAGATGCGACGCCATCTATGCGTAATAAAAACGTAAATGGACGTGTGTATCGTTCACTTCAAGTTGGTTCATTCATACTAACTGATGAGCATTTCCGTGCTTTCTTACACCATACTGAAAGAAAAGAACAAGTCCGCATCGGTGAACGTGTAACGGGCCGTATTATTGACGTGAAAGATGACGGTACAATTAACATTTCACTTCTTCCTCGTAAAGAAGAAGGAATGGAAGATGATGCTACTGTAATTTATGCATATATGGAAGAACGAGGCGGAGCAATGCCGTTTTGGGATAAGAGCCACCCAGAAGATATTAAAGAACGTTTCAACATGAGTAAAGCTGCGTTTAAGCGTGCGCTTGGTAAGTTGATGAAAGAAGAAAAGATTTACCAAGAAGAAGGTTGGACGTATTTTAAGAAGTAAATTAAATAAAAAGCACTGCCTTATTTTGCTGTAAAAATAAGGCGGTGCTTTTTTAATTCCCTTGCTCATGCGCAAGAGTAAACGTATCTTCCAAGTCACTATCATTTATTTTAATATTTGCCTTTTTTAATTCCTTTTGTATTAACTTATGACTGAATGTAGGGTCGGCAATACGTTCTGCTTCTAAGTTTTTACGGATGGAGTCTTTCACTTCATCGTAAGGTTGTAAATCTTTTTTATCAGTTAATTTAATAATATGATAACCGTTTGGTGATTTAACGGGATTGCTAATTTGTCCGACTTTTAGTTTATAGGCAGCTGTTTCAAATTCAGGCGCCATTCTGCCTGAATTGAAGTATCCAAGGTCTCCACCTTTATCTTTTGATAGTAGATCTTGCGATTCTTGTTTTGCTAATTCTTCAAATGAAGCGCCAGCATCTAATTTTTTCTTTATTTCTTTCGCTTCATTTTCGTCACTTACTAAAATATGACTCGCTTTAATTTCTGGTTTATAGTGGTCTTTCACGTCTTTTTCTGTAACACTTTTCTTAATTGCTTCATTCATAGCAAGTTTGAACTTAATTTGATTTTTGAAATCAGCTTCATCTTTTAAACGATTGTTTTCGAGTACTGCTGTGAATTGATCTCCATATTGATTTTTCGCTTTTTGTACTTCTTTATCTACATCATCGTCAGATACTTTATATTTTTTCGTGATAACGTCTTGTGCCATCATTTCGTATAGCATGTCTTTTCCGTAACGATCTTTCAACTGTTTTTCGAAGTCGCTCTTCTTAATGGTTGAATCTGTTGCTGTAGCGACTGTAGCTGAGCTGTTTTTTTGTCCACAAGCAGCTAGCATTAATATACTTATTAGTGCAGTAATAATGAAAATGTGTTTCCCTCTCATGCCAACACCTCATCCGAATATGTTATCGCTATTGTAGAATATAGAAGTGAACATGAAGTGAATTTTTAATGTTTTTTCCCTGTAAAATGTAAAAAAAGTACATCAACAATATTGTTGATGTACGATGGGATCAAAGGTGATCAGTCTTTTTAGAATAGGCACGCTTACCTTGCTGAATATTTTTTTGTTCTTGCTCATTTTTTTGTGTACGCTTTGCATTATTATCGCGTGCTTTTTTGTCGTTATCACTCGTATGTGGCATATGTATCAACTCCATTTCTAACCGTTGTACGTTTATCATTTCCTTTTTCGTAAAGACTATGTATAGCAGTGCATTCATGAATAATAAAGGTGGATTAGAAATGGATTTGAAGTTGAATTATACCGAACTTATAAAGAAGTTAATCGTTGTAATTGTCGCAGGTTTGTTAAACGCGATTGGAATGAATTTATTTTTAACGCCAGCGAAAGTGTACGCGAGTGGCTTTGCTGGATTGTCTCAATTGTTATCACAAATATTAGGGGACTTTTTATCTATTCACATATCAACGGGGGTATTGTTTAGTTTGTTTAATATTCCCGTCGTTATTTTAGCATGGAAAAAGGTTGGAAAGGCCTTTACTTTCTTTAGTTTTCTTTGCGTGATATTTATGACTTTGTTTCTAGAAATTATCCCGGTTAGAGCGGTTTCGAACGATATTATATTAAATGCGATTTTTGGTGGGATTATTTCAGCGATTGGGGTAGGGATTGCGTTGAAGTGGGGGGCTTCTACAGGTGGTTTAGATATTATCGCCATGATTTTATCAAAGATTAAAGATAAGCCTGTCGGTACGTATTTTTTCTTCTTTAATGCACTTATCATTATTGCGGCTGGCTATGTGTATGGATGGGAAAAAGCATTATATACTTTGGTGACTTTGTATGTGTCAACGCGAATTATTGATGCGATTCATACACGTCATGTAAAAATTACAGCACTAATTGTTACGAAGAATGGGACAGATGTACGAAAGGCGATTCATTCACGCTTAGTGAGGGGGATTACAACTATACCAGCAACAGGCGCTTATACAAATGAAAATAAGGAAATGTTAATGATTGTTATTACGCGTTATGAGTTATATGAATTAGAAAGGGTTATTAGGCAAGTGGACCCAGGTGCATTTACAAACGTATTACAGACGGTCGGAGTGTTTGGTTTGTTTCGAAAAGATTAAAGAGGACCAAAGCTGGTCCTCTTTTTTAATGTAAATTCGTAATATTTTGCAACTGCTCCTGCATTTCACGTAGCTGAACTTTTTCAGCTGTTGAAGAGTTTGCATAAGCAGAGTGCAAAGCGTTTTTTGCTCTATATACGAGATCTTGTTGCTCAGTACCGCTTGAACAAGTGACGGCATTTGCAACGGCATCTCTAGCTTGTTGGAATAGTAAGTTCCCCATTTAAACCCCTCCAAAAGAAGAGTTACTTCTCGCTTTTTCTGCCTCAGCTAATGTACCACGGTACGGGAATCTTGCATCATGCTTCATAACAGCATCGGCTCCTTGTTGGATAAAACGTTTTGATTTGTTCTTTTTACCCATTCGAAAAACCCCCTTTATTTAGCTGAAAACAATCGACGCGCTGACTTTTGCGTCTAATAATAGTATGAGCGTTTGACGAGAAACTATAAGCAGGGAATTTTTAGATTATAATCCAAGAACCTCTTCTAAATATAGCGCAATACCATCTTCTTCATTCGTTAATGTCGTATGATTTGCGAGTGATTTTAATTCAGGAATTGCATTACCCATTGCGATGCCGTGACCAGCAAATTCAATCATTTCAAAGTCGTTATCTTCATCACCGAAAGCGATAATTCGCTCTTGTGGAATGTTGTAATGACTAGAAATTTTTTGTAATCCGACAGCTTTATTTAACCCACTTTTCACGATTTCAATAATCGGCCAAGGTGCGCCCCATTTTCTATGGTCGATTACTTCAGCGTGCATATCAGTTAAATGTTGACGAATTGCACTGGAATGCTCGTCATGTGCGTCAATTAATAAGCAGGTTGGATGATCGTTTAAAATATTTAATAAGTCTCCTGTAAAAATCTTTGGAGAACCGAATTCGAAAATATGTTTTTTATCTTCATCAATTTCACGAACATACACATCGTCCATTACTTCAGCATATATATTTTTTACACCAAAATCAAAGCAAGCTCGGACAATTTCTTGGGCTGTTGCTAGCTCAAGGGGAGAGTGATGTGTTCCCCACTTTGAATCAAGAGGATGATGTACGTAAGCACCATTAAAGTTTACGATTGGTGTATTAAGACCGAGTTCTTTGTAGTAATCAAAACTAGCACGGAAGGGACGTCCCGTTGAAATAACGACAATATGTCCTTGCTCCTTTGCTTTTGCAATTGTATGTTTTGTTCGAGTGGAAATTATTTTGTTGTCTGTTAATAAAGTGCCGTCTAAGTCTAATGCGATTAAATGCTGTTTATTCATAATTTCACCTCTTATAATATTTTTTTGTTTCTATCTGTATTTCCGTTTTTAATATGCAGAAATAAGAGGTTAAACTGGGTGAGAAAACCAAAGATGGAAAGTTCACTATATATCCATCTTACGTCGCAAAGTACTGCGGTGTCTACTATTTCTCGCTGGAAATTAAGAAAAGTCAACGTCTTTTTAGAAAGTTCAAACAATGTTTCTTTCATTATGTACAAATTGTGAAAAGGGTTACATTGCTCGTATGATGAGGCTTATAATGAACATGTAATCTTCTCGTATATGTTTGACTCTCCTTTGAAGCTAGCCTATAGTAGGTTGGTTTCTTTTTTTTCTACAAATAGGAAAGAAATCCCTTCCTAAGCTTGTGTCATTCATGTATATGTACAAGAACGAAATGTAGTACTTGTTTCCTAAACATGACAGAAAAGCTTTCTTTTAAAATGGATATACTAATGAGGCAAAGACGTCATGGAAGGAGAATGGAAATGGGACAAAATCGCAGGTTTCGTTCTGGACAAAAAGCGCCAAACGATGGTATTTACGTAGAAATTGGTGAAACAGGAAGTATGGTAAAAGATCCGCAAATGGTGAAATTAACTGCGGGTGAAAAATTTCCAGATAACGCGAATCATAACCGTCAGTGGACATATAAAAGAAAACCGTAACAGGAGCCGCAATCATTATTGCGGCTTTTTTGTCGTTACGCATTGCGTATATTTTTTCAGTTGTATAATGAATGTTCCCTTTTTCTTTTTCCAATAATAAGTTTGAAAATACATAAGCAAAATTATTGTATAAAAAAGTCAGTTGGCGTATAATCAAATCAAAGGTCAAAGAAAGTCAAATATTTGGAGGACTGTAAAGATGGACTTAAATCAAATGACAACAAAAACACAAGAGGCGATTATGAGTGCCCAATCTTTAGCGGTATCTCATCATCATCAAGAAGTAGATACTGTTCATCTCTTGTTTACATTATTAGAAGAGCAAGATGGATTAGCAGTGCGTATTTTTCAAAAAATGAATGTCGATATAGAAGCGTTAAAGCAAGGCGCCGAAAGTTTAATTAAGAAAAAACCTTCTGTAACGGGAAGCGGTGCAGAAGTAGGAAAATTATATATAACAGGTGCTCTGCAACAACTACTTGTAAGAGCAGGAAAAGAAGCAGAGAAATTGCAAGATGAATACATTTCAGTTGAACATGTATTGCTTGCTTTTTCAGAAGAAAAAGGCGATATAAATCAATTACTTACAAGATTTCACATTACGAAAGATAACTTATTACAGTCTTTAATGACAGTTCGGGGGAATCAAAGAGTGACTAGTCAAAATCCAGAAGCAACTTATGAAGCGTTGGAAAAATATGGTCGTGATTTAGTGGCGGAAGTGAGAGCAGGGAAAATTGATCCTGTTATCGGTCGCGATAGTGAAATTCGACGTGTAATCCGCATTCTTTCACGTAAAACGAAAAACAACCCGGTTTTAATTGGTGAACCCGGTGTTGGTAAAACAGCAATCGTTGAAGGATTAGCACAGCGTATTGTGAAGAAGGATGTACCAGAAGGATTAAAAGATAGAACAATCTTCGCATTAGATATGAGTGCGCTTGTAGCTGGAGCGAAATTCCGTGGTGAGTTTGAAGAGCGTCTGCAAGCTGTATTAAATGAAATTAAAAAGAGTGAAGGTCGCATTTTATTATTCATTGATGAACTTCACACAATCGTCGGCGCTGGTAAAACAGAAGGTGCGATGGACGCAGGAAATATGTTAAAACCGATGCTTGCGCGTGGTGAACTGCATTGTATCGGGGCGACAACGTTAGATGAGTATCGTAAATATATTGAGAAAGATCCAGCGCTAGAAAGACGTTTCCAACAAGTATTAGCAGAAGAACCAACTGTTGAAGATACAATTTCCATTTTACGTGGTTTAAAAGAGCGTTTTGAAATTTATCATGGTGTAAATATTCATGACCGCGCGATTGTAGCAGCATCCGTTTTATCAGATCGATATATTTCGGATCGTTTCTTACCAGATAAAGCGATCGATCTTGTTGACGAAGCGTGTGCAACAATTCGAACAGAGATTGATTCTATGCCAACAGAATTAGATGAAGTAACGCGCCGCATTATGCAGCTGGAAATTGAAGAAGCGGCTCTTGGAAAAGAGAAGGACTTTGGTAGCCAAGAACGCCTGAAAACGTTGCAACGTGAATTATCGGATTTAAAAGAAGTTGCAAGTGGTATGAGAGCGAAATGGGAAAAAGAAAAAGAAGATATTCATAAAGTGCGTGACTTACGTGAACATTTAGAGCGTCTGCGCCGTGAATTAGAAGAAGCAGAAGGTAATTACGATTTAAATAAAGCAGCGGAACTTCGTCACGGGAAAATTCCTGCAATTGAAAAAGAGTTAAAAGAAGCAGAAGAAATGGGTGCACATAATAAACAAGAGAATCGCTTATTACGTGAGGAAGTAAGTGAAGAAGAGATTGCTGATATTGTTTCACGCTGGACTGGTATTCCTGTCGCAAAACTCGTTGAAGGTGAACGCGAGAAATTATTACGCTTAGAGCAAATTTTATCAGAGCGTGTCATCGGACAAGAGGAAGCGGTAAGCTTAGTATCAGACGCAGTTCTTCGTGCACGCGCTGGTATTAAAGACCCGAACCGTCCAATTGGTTCCTTCATCTTCTTAGGACCGACAGGTGTTGGTAAAACAGAACTTGCAAAAACGTTAGCGCAGTCTTTATTCGATAGTGAAGAGCAAATGATTCGTATCGACATGTCTGAGTATATGGAGAAACATGCTGTGTCACGCTTAATTGGTGCGCCTCCTGGATATGTTGGATATGAAGAGGGCGGTCAATTAACAGAAGCGGTAAGACGTAAACCGTATTCAGTTATTTTGTTAGACGAAATCGAAAAAGCACATCCAGAAGTATTCAACATTTTATTACAAATGTTAGATGATGGACGCATTACAGATTCTCAAGGACGTACAGTAGACTTTAAAAACACGGTTATTATTATGACTTCAAATATTGGATCTGCTCATTTGTTAGATGGATTAGAAGCAGATGGCTCAATTAAAGAGGAATCAAGAGAACTTGTAATGGGGCAATTAAGAGGACATTTCCGACCAGAGTTTTTAAATCGTGTCGATGAAATTATTTTATTCAAACCTCTTACAACGAATGAAATTAAAGGTATTGTTGATAAAATTGTAAAAGAATTACAAGGTCGTTTAGCTGACCGTCATATTACAGTAGAATTAACAGACGCAGCGAGAGAATTTGTTGTAGAAGCTGGCTTTGATCCGATGTACGGAGCTCGTCCATTAAAACGATATGTACAGCGTCAAGTTGAGACGAAATTAGCGAGAGAATTAATTGCAGGAACAATTACTGATAACAGTCACGTAGTTGTTGATGTAGAAAATAACGAATTAGTCGTTCATGTAAAGTAAAATAAAAAAGAGTTCGGATAAAATCCGGACTCTTTTTTTAGTGTTGTTCTACTGGCTCGTTTGGAATTGTAGCTGAAATTGCTAGTACTAATACCGCAAGAACAACTGAGAAAATAGACGCTTGGTTAAAATCGTATGTACCGCCAGTCATAGAGCCGATTACGTAGCTCATCATATGTACAAGCGCGAACGACCAAATTAATGCCCAAATGAAACGCATATTTTACACCTCTATTCGTTCAATCTGTCCTTATTGTAACACAATTGAAAAAAGAATATAGAAAAATATTTGTAGATTTTTCAACGCAAATTTGCATTCCGTTCATACATTATAGAAGAGTACTTTTATACGTTTAGAAAATAAGGCGGGGGAAAAATGAGTATTACGGAACGTTTTTTTTATTTAGAAAAAGAACCATGTGTCATTTATTTACCGGAGAAGCCAAATGGATTTTCTGTTATGCTTCTCGGTGATTATAACTACTTTATTGAGAATGGTACAAGTTTATGGACACAGCATGCAGGTAGATCTTATTTTTTACATGGCCTTATTGAGGAAGGCTACACGGTCTTTTCCTCTAGTTTATACGGAAGACATTGGGGAAACGACCAATCTGTTCGTCTAGCAAAACGTTTATATGACGTTGTTTTGAGAAAAGAGACATTAAATGCGAAAATGCACATTATGGCAGATGGTATGGGTGCACTTGTAGCACTTGAAATGATGAACAAATACCCTGAATGTATACGCTCTGTCATTATGTTAAATCCATGTTTAGATTTACCAGAATATGTGGAGTTTGAAAAAGAGCATAAGTTTTTTTACAAAAGATTAGTGAAGGAATTAAGTTTGGCGTATGATTCCAAAGAAGAAGAATTAGAATCCAAAATAAATAAGAAATCATTTACGCTTCTTCCGTCTTGTGTACCTGTTAAAGTTTTCGTATCAACACAAGAAAAAAGAGGAAGAAAACAGTTGTTACGTAAATATGAGAAAATGAGGCAATTCAATCAATGCGATACTTCTGTCTTATTCCATCTGCAAGATGTGAAATATAAAATGGTTAGGCAAACGACTGATTTCTTTAAAAAATATGAAGAAGAATTGTGAAGCTCCCATATACATAAATGAGGAGCTATTTGTTTCAAGGAGAAAGGGTTGGTGGTATGGAGCGCGTGCTAATTATAGGTGCACTTACGTTTGTAGGTTATCACCTTGTGAATAAAATGATTGCAGAAGAAGTAGAAGTGTACGGTCTTGATTTTGATGAATTCGAGAATATGAAAAAAATTAATGAAGAGAAGTTATTGTTGATTGGACGAAATGCGTTATTTACGTATTATTCGATAAGAGATGAAGATGGATGGAGATCAGTAGAAGGAGAGAAGTTCGATACGGTTTACTTTTGCTTGTATGAGCCAAATCAACAAAGTGGTTTTCGGAATGAAAGAGTTATATTACAGTATTTAAAGCGGATTATAAGACTGTGTGCAGAGCAGAAAGTGAAGTTAAATCTAATTTCTTCTATTGAAGTAGGAAACGCAGATGAATCTGAAAATAAACGTTTATTTTTGAAAGTGGAAGAAGGATTGAAAAAAGGAGAGGCACCATATAGTGTATTTCGAGTTCCTACATTATATGGGCCATGGCAACCATCTTTTATGATGTATCATCAGCTCATTTTATCAGAACTGGATGAGAAAGAGTGCCATTATGCGAGCGAGGAAAATGGAAGTGATCTATTGTACGTGGAAGATGTATGTGAATACTTATGGGAAAATGGAATGAACGAGGAGCATCTCGGCATATACAATTTACTTAGTGGTAAAAAGTCATTATGGAAAAAAGGTATGAACCTTTTACGTGCAGCGGATAAAGTGAATAAAAAGAATGAGGAAGAACGAAATGATGCTGTCGAGGTTATTTCGATAAAAAGAAATACCCCGTTAGAATACGGTTTAAATAAACAATTGGCACATATGAAAAAATATAAAGAGTTATACGAAGGATAGCGAGCGTGTTACACTATGTATGTGAAAGTTTTAATGGAGAGGAAGAACATAATATGAATGAGAAAAGCATGCAATTTTTACAAATCGCAATGAAGCATTTACCAGAAGCAAAGGCCATCTTAGATTCGAATGGAATTGCGCTTGATATGGAGAAAGCACAACCAGTATTAGAGTTATTGATGAAAGTTATGAACGAAGCATATGAGCTTGGGAAAGCAGATAAAGAATAAAACCTTCTTTTTTGGAAGGGAAGAGAGGCTCGAACCGTGGATAGAAGCGGTTCGGGCCTTTTTATATTTCAAAAGAAACAGGAAAGGTATGTTTCTGTTTCTTTTAATAAACAATAAAGTGAATAATGCTGGATTTATGTTTTAGCTGAAATATATTCTAGACAAAAATACATTTATGTTTTAAAATTAGTACCAAGTCATAATAATTGATATAAAACGGAGGGCTGCGATGTGAACGTGGGCATTTTAGGGATCGGAAGATATGTGCCAGAAAAAGTAGTCACAAATCACGATTTAGAGAAAATCGTAGATACATCTGATGAATGGATTCGTACGAGAACGGGAATTGCAGAAAGACGCATTGCCGATGATACAATAGATACTTCATATATGGCGGTAGAGGCTTCTAAAAAAGCACTTGAAGATGCCGGGATTAGCGGAGAGGATATCGACCTGATTTTAGTGGCAACAGTAACACCAGATCGCGCATTCCCAGCAGTAGCTTGTGTCATTCAAGAAGCCATTGGCGCAAAACACGCAGCCGCAATGGATCTAAGTGCAGCGTGTGCTGGTTTTATGTACGGAATGATTACAGCGCAACAATTTATTCAAACGGGAACTTATAAAAATGTATTAGTAGTTGGTAGTGATAAACTATCTAAAATTGTAGACTGGAATGATCGAAATACAGCAGTACTATTTGGAGACGGAGCCGGTGCTATCGTAATGGGGGCGGTTTCAGAAGGAAGAGGCGTTCTATCTTTCGAATTAGGAGCAGACGGAAGCGGCGGTAAGCATCTTTATCAAGACGAGTATGTTATGATGAACGGCAGAGAAGTCTTTAAATTTGCTGTTCGCCAACTTGGTGATTCCTGTCTTCGCGTGTTAGAAAAAGCGGGACTTACGAAAGAGGATGTGGATTTTTTAGTACCACATCAAGCGAATATTCGTATTATGGAATCTGCAAGAGAGAGATTAAATTTACCACAAGAAAAAATGAGTATGACAATTGAAAAGTTTGGTAATACATCAGCTTCTTCAATTCCAATTGCAATGGTAGAGGAATTGCAAAATGGACGTATTCAAGATGGTGATTTAATTATACTTGTTGGTTTCGGCGGCGGATTAACATGGGGAGCAGTTGCTCTTCGTTGGGGTAAATAAGGACTGAGAGAAAAAAAGGAGTGTATTTTGTATGGAGAAAAAGAGGGTCGTAATTACAGGACTAGGAGCTGTTACACCGATCGGAACAGATGTTGAAACAGCGTGGGAAAACATTAAAAAGGGTGTATCTGGAATCGGACGACTTACAAGAATTGATCCGGAACTGTTTCCAGCAAAAGTAGCAGCAGAAATTAACGACTTTGAAGTCGAGAAATATATTGATAAAAAAGAAGCGCGCCGTATGGATCGCTTTACACAATATGCAGTAGCAGCAGCGAAAATGGCAGTTGCAGATGCAAAGCTTGAAATTACAGAAGAAAACGGACCTCGAATTGGTGTATGGATTGGTTCTGGTATTGGCGGTATGGAAACATACGAAGAACAATTTAAGATTTTTACTGAGAAAGGTCCGCGCCGCGTGAGCCCATTTTTCGTACCAATGATGATCCCAGATATGGCAGCAGGTCAAGTATCGATCGCAACAGGAGCAAAAGGAATTAACACTTGTTCTGTAACGGCTTGTGCATCTGGTGCAAACTCAATTGGTGATGCATTTAAAGCAATTCAACGCGGTGATGCTGATGCAATGATAACAGGCGGAGCAGAAGCGCCGTTAACAAGTATGGCATTTGCAGGATTTAGTTCAGCGAAAGCATTAACATTTAATGAAGATCCAGCAACAGCTTGCCGTCCATTTGATAAAAACCGTAGTGGTTTCGTAATGGGTGAAGGTTCAGGTATTTTAATTCTCGAAGAATTAGAGCACGCATTAGCTCGTGGTGCTCACATTTATGCGGAAATCGCTGGTTACGGTGCAACTGGTGATGCATTCCATATTACAATGCCGGCTCCTGGCGGTGAAGGCGGCGTGCGTGCAATGCGTCAAGCTTTAGCAGATGCAGGTCTACAGCCAGAAGATATTGATTACATTAATGCGCACGGTACAAGTACGGATGCGAATGAAAAGTATGAAACGATGGCAATTAAAGAAACGTTCGGTGAGCATGCGTACAAAGTAGCAATTAGCTCAACGAAATCAATGACAGGTCACTTATTAGGAGCAGCTGGTGCTGTTGAAGCGATCTTCTCAATTAAATCAATTACAGACGGAGTAATCCCTCCAACAATTAACTATGAAACACCAGATCCAGAATGTGACTTAGATTACGTACCGAATAAAGCGAGACAACAAGAAGTAAATGCAGTATTAAGTAACTCACTAGGATTCGGTGGTCATAACGCAGTATTAGTATTTAAATCGTATAAATAATAGATGAGATAAGGAGTTTTTTCGCAATATATTGCGAAAAAACTCCTTATTTATTTTTACGCCTTTTTCTCCTTTTGCATATACATAAGAAAAAGGAGGGATAAAGATGGGGATTGTTGAAACTGCTGAGTGGTTACATCTATATTATGGACGGCCAGAAAAGCTGTGTGAAAAGTTTACGAAGTATATCCCGCTGCCAAAAGACAGGTTGTATCGCTTTTTAATTTCTAAAGGTATGTACCGCCCAGTTATACGAGGAGAACAAGAAGTAAAAGAGTTAGAGGAAAAGGAAGTTTGGAAAGAGTTACGTACGGAGTATGAGAAACTGAAAACCTGGTTAAAAGGTCCAGATGTCCCTGTCTTTATTTTATTATCAGATTCCTATAATCGAACTGTACAAGAAGAGTATAACGGTAGGGCGGGATTATCTATGCGTCACGTTATTTTCTTATTCGTATGTGGACGGAATTCGGTGGAAGAATTAAAGGTGTTATTGGCGCATGAATATCATCACATATGCAGGTTACATCAAATTGAGACGAAAGAAACAGAATATACATTACTTGATACGATGATTATGGAAGGGCTAGCTGAGCAAGCGGTAACGGAAAGATATTCAGAAAAAAACAATGCACCGTGGACGACGTATCTTTCAAAAGAAGAGGCTATTTATTATTGGAAAAATGTTGTACATGAAAGAATAAGTATAAAACGAGGAACAAGGGAGCACGACATCTTATTAAATGGATTTCACTCTTATCCAAAGATGCTGGGCTATGCGCTTGGATTTCATATTGTCAAAGATTGTGTGACATTGGAAGGAGAAGATACACTTTCTTTATTATCTATAGATGCAAAAGAAATATTGAATAAAGCAAATACATTTCATATATAAAAAACAGGAGCTCTATTTCCTGTTTTTTTTAGTATTAATAGAAGAAAAAATAATAATTAGAATATATTTCCTTAGGTGGAATAAAGTTAAGAAAAATTGAACATAATGATTGATACAAACAGTAGTGAAGTGAGGGGTAGTGAATGTTATATCTACATGATGTATGGGTAAATTGGTTTGAAGGTGAAGAGAATGGGTATAACGTTTGTCATTTTTACGAATGGCGGAAAGATGATACGATTGAGCTATTAGATCAAGTGCCATTATTAAAAGTAGATGCCACATTATATCATTACATCGAGGACGAATTGTTAGAGCTTCCGCAAAAATTGTTGGAAGACGTACATCATAAGGCATATATTCGTAAAAATCATGAACGTTTGCAGCAAGAGTATTGCTTTGTTGTTACAGATGGAAAAGGAATTATTGCGATTGACACAATTGGTTACAATGTACCAATTCGAAAGAGCAGACTTATACCGCGCCAAGAGCAGATGGTATATGAGATGGTAGAAAACGTACAAGCAGAAAAGTATGAGTTCCAAGTAGAAGAAATGGAAAAAGAACATCATATTTTATCACCATCACCTTTCATTATGAATGGCTTAACTCGTAAAGAAAGACAGCTGAAACAATTATTATTTATGGCGTTAGATCAATTACATACAACGAAAAACACAGCAGAAATTCGCTATTGGTTCACAGAGTGGGATCCATCAGCATACGGAATGGTTCAACATATGGAATTTGAAGATATTTGGGCTAAACTGTATGATGAAGCGAAAACAGGCTGGTCTGAGAAGCACGAACAATTATGCGAGCGTCTCGTAAAAGGACAGCCATTTTTTGAAAAGTTATGGGAAATGGAAAACGAGCAAAAGGTAAATTAAAAAAACCGCCAATTGGCGGTTTTTTAATTTGTTGTAACTTAGCTCCAGCGGCAAGAATGTTCGGTGGCTTCGCGCCTTCCTGCGAGGCAAAAAGCGCCTCGCAGGAAGGAGCTCCATCCCCCTCACATTCTAAGCGAGCCGCTTCCGCTTTATATGTTACCTACGTTTTCTGCTTAGTCCCATTGCGTTTTCTACTTTGCGTAGTTGTTTGAATGCAACGCGGTTTGCTTTTTCGGCACCTTTGTCTAGAATTTCGTCTAGTTCTGGTGAGTTGATTAGTTCGTTATATTTGTCTTGGATTGGACGAATTGCTTCTACGACTACTGCTGCTAGGTCGCCTTTGAAGTCTCCGTATCCTTTTCCTTCGTACATTGCTTCTATTTCTTCAACTGTTTTTCCAGAGAATGAAGAGTAGATTGTTAATAAGTTAGAGATTCCAGGTTTGTTTTCTTTATCAAATTTCACGATACCTTCAGAATCAGTTACAGCACTTTTAATTTTCTTTTCAATTGTTTTTGGTTCATCAAGCATACTGATCATTGCTTTTGGATTCGGATCAGATTTACTCATTTTTTTCGTAGGTTCTGTTAATGACATAACGCGAGCTCCTACTTTTGGAATACGAATTTCAGGAACAGTGAACACTTCACGGAAGCGTTTGTTGAAACGCTCTGCTAGGTCGCGTGTTAATTCCATATGTTGTTTTTGATCATCACCAACAGGTACGATTTCAGTGTTGTAAAGTAAAATATCAGCCGCCATTAATGGTGGATACGTTAGTAATCCAGCTGGAACTGAATCTCTACCAGAAGATTTATCTTTATATTGCGTCATACGCTCTAATTCTCCAACGTAAGCAACTGATTGCATAATCCATCCTAGTTGAGCGTGTGCTGGTACTTCTGATTGTACAAATAAAGTAGCTTTTTCAGGATCGATGCCGCATGCTACATAAAGTGCAGCAAGACTGCGAATGTTTTTACGAAGTTGTACGGGATCTTGAGGTACTGTAATCGCATGTTGGTTTACAATACAGAAATAACAGTCGTGTTCATTTTGAAGCTCTGTAAATTGCTTCATAGCTCCTAAATAGTTTCCAAGTGTAATCGTTCCACTCGGCTGAATACCAGAAAAGATAACTGACATAAGTAATTCCTCCTAAATTTGAATGCGTGATGGGGAAGAGAAGGCAAACAAAAAAGCCCATTCATCCCAAAAACTATAGGGACGAATGGACCGCGGTACCACCCTAATTATTTCACTACTGTGAAATCTCTCTAATCCATAATAACGTTTGGATATAACGCCAAAGCCTACTACTTTCGGTTCGGTTTGGTGCTCAAAAGCCCATTCCATACTGCGCAATTACTTGTTCACACCAGCCACAAGCTCTCTGAAATTGCCTCAATATGTACTCTTCTTTATCATCGCATACATATAAATTTATTTATTGTTACCTAAGCTCTTTTAATATGAAAGAACTAAAGTTTTATAACAAAATGTTTTGCTGATTATTATATCATATGGGATAGTGTTTGCAAACTACATCAAAATAGTAAAGCTAATGAGGGTTGAGAACAACCCAAGAACGATACCTGTAATACAAATTGGATACGTCCATTTGAATGAATATGTTTTATAAATACGTTCTTTCTTATCGACAGGTTCCTCTGCTTCTTCAATTAAAGAGTCAATTTTTTTGTTCGTACCAAACACTCTTTGAAAGGCGTAAATTGTTACGTTAAAAAATCCATTTTGAAATATGAATAAAAAACCGCCGACAAGAATAAAAAATAGTGCGGCATAAAACGATATATTGACAAAATTCAACAAAAATCGCGATGAAACGAGGATTGCGCCAATACTAGAAGCGATTATCGCTATGAAAATTAGTATACAAGTATGAAAAAAAACTTTATTCAAAATGTTCCCCTCCGTCAAAATATTACTAGAATTATTATACTATAAAAGCTATAATATGTACTAGAATCAATTTTTTGAAAATTATACGCAATTAAAGGTCTGATTTTAAGATGATGGTAGCAATGTTAACGTATCCCTTTACAAAAAAATAAAAAAATAAACATTTTATTAAAAATTTTAACAAAAAAACAAAAAACTATATTCACAATTGTTATATTATATGTATAATGAAAATTGTAGAAACTTGGAGATTATTCTTTCAATTCTACTTTTTTACAAGTGAGGGTACAGGAAGTGCAATTAGGGGAGGCAACACAACATGAAGAAAAAGATACCGTTATTACTTGCATCGACGTTGACTGTCAGTATGTTAGGAGCTTGTAGTTACCAAAAAGAGGATAATAAAGCAGGCGCAAAAGAAAAATCCTCAAACAAGCAAGTGTTAAATCTAACCGAGACAGCTGAAATCCCAACTATGGATACGACGTTATCAACAGATGCAGCATCTTCTAACATCATGAATAACACAATGGAAGGATTATATCGTCTGGGGAAAGACGATAAGCTTGTTCCAGGTGTCGCTAAATCTTATGAGAAATCAGAGGATGGCAAAAAGTATGTGTTTAAGTTACGTGAAGATGCGAAATGGTCTAATGGTGAACCTGTAACAGCGAAAGACTTCGTTTATTCTTGGCGAAGAGCTGTAGATTCAAACACAGGTGCCAAGTTTGCTTACATACTATTTGATGTTAAAAACGCGGAGAAAGTTAACAAAAAAGAATTGCCAGTTGAAGAGCTTGGTGTAAAGGCAATTGATGATTATACACTTGAAGTGGAATTAGATAACCCTGTTCCTTATTTTGTAAGTTTAACAGTCTATCCAACATTGTATCCTTTGAATGAGAAGTTTGTAACAGAACAAGGAGCAAAATTTGGATTAGAATCCAATACGACACTTTATAATGGTCCATTCGTATTAAATGAATGGAAGCATGAACAAAGCTTCAAACTTACGAAGAATCCAACGTATTGGGAAAATAAAGAAGTAAAACTTGAGGAAATAAACTTCAATATTGTTAAGGATCGTTCAACTGCTATAAATTTATATGAAACGAAAGCAATTGATCGTGTAGTCTTAACATCAGAGTTTGTAGACAAATACAAATCAGATGCTGACTTTAAAACGATTAAGAGACCATCTACACAATTTATTCGCTTAAATGAAAAGAATAAATTTTTAGCAAATAAAAATATCCGAAAAGCAATTGCAATGTCCTTTGAGCGTGAAAATATCGGGAAAGTTATCTTAAACGATGGTTCAGAGGGGATATATGGTTTTGTTCCGAAAGGCTTAGCAAAAGGTCCGAATGGAAAAGACTTCCGTGAAGAAAACGGAAAGCTTATAAAAGAGGATATTAAAGAAGCTCAAAAATACTGGGAAGCTGGTAAAAAAGAACTTGGTGTAGACAAAGTAGAGTTAGAGCTATTAAACTTTGATACTGATGATGCTAAAAAAATCGGAGAGTATTTAAAAGGCCAATTTGAAAAGAACTTACCAGGTTTAACAGTTTCAACAAAAATGCAGCCATTTGCACAAAAATTAAAACTTGAAGCAAGTGGAGATTACGCAATGTCATACGCGGGATGGAGTCCAGATTATATGGATCCAATGTCATTCCTTGAAATGTATACGACAGGTAATGCGCAAAACAAAGTAAATTACGCAAATGCAGCGTATGATGATTTAATTAAAAAAGCGAAAACAGAAGTTGATGTACAAGCTCGCTGGGATGCATTATTACAAGCAGAAAAACAACTGCTTGAAGATGCAGCGATTGCTCCAGTATATCAACCAGGAAAAGCTTATTTACAACGTGGCTCAATTACTGGCCTATTAGAACATAAATATGGCGGAGAATTTAGCTATAAGTGGGTTGAACTAAAAAACTAAAAATGGTTTCCATCATGAATAAGGGTATATGCCTATGATGGGCGTATGCTCTTATTTTAAAAAAATAAAAGTAAGAATATTTTAAACTATCTTATTGCTTTTGAGAAAAACGGGGAGGTGCTTGACTATGGGACGTTATGTATTAAAACGTTTCGTGTACATGGCTTTGACATTATTTTTAATTACTACACTGACTTTCTTTTTGATGAAATTACTTCCGGGTTCTCCGCTTAAAAACCAGGAGAAACTATCACCGGCACAAAAAGAAATCATTCTTGAAAAATATGGCTTAAATGATCCAGTACCAGTTCAATATGCACGTTACTTAGGTAACTTAGCAAAAGGTGATTTAGGGGTATCATTCCAATATGATAACCGTCCAGTAACAGATATGATTGTGGATCGCATTGGACCATCAGCACAACTTGGTTTACAAGCGATTATATTAGGAACATTTATCGGTTTAATTTTAGGAATCGTTGCGGCACTTCGTAACAATACGTGGGTCGATTATGGGGCGACAATTATTTCCGTACTCGGGATGTCGGTACCATCGTTCGTATTCGCCGCATTACTACAATATTTCGTAGGGGTAAAACTTGGGTGGTTCCCAGTAGCATTCTGGAAAGGACCAGAGTTTACCGTAATGCCTACAATCGCTTTATCGATGGCAGTTATCGCAACAATCGCACGTTTCGCTCGTGCAGAGTTAATTGAAGTTATGCAAGCTGATTACATTTTAACAGCGAAAGCGAAAGGAATTAGCCAAGGCGTTATCATTATTAAACACGCACTTCGTAACGCGTTAATTCCAGTAGTAACAATTTTAGGACCAATGGTTGCAGGTTTAATTACAGGGACATTAGTTATTGAGCAAATTTATGCTGTACCAGGACTAGGGGAACAGTTCGTTAAATCTATTACAGTGAATGACTATACAGTTATTATGGGAA
This sequence comes from Bacillus sp. 01N45, assembly GCF_056399205.1. Taxonomy (NCBI): domain Bacteria; kingdom Bacillati; phylum Bacillota; class Bacilli; order Caryophanales; family Bacillaceae; genus Bacillus; species Bacillus sp. 01N45. The sequence continues at coordinate 431,513 of NZ_JBFTQW010000003.1, read as the reverse complement.
CTACAATTTTCTATAGTGCGATTTTCATCTTAGTTATTTTCATTGTCGATATTTTATACGGAATTATTGATCCTCGTATTCGTTTAGCGGGAGGGAAAAAATGATGAAAGATGTACAAAAATTATCTCCAGATTTATTTCAACAAGCCAATCAAAATAATGTTGATAATGAAGTCATTGCCCGTCCAAGCTTAACGTTTTGGCAAGATGTAAGAAGACGTTTGTTCCAACATAAAGGAGCAATGTTCGGTTTTGTTTTATTAGCGCTTATTATATTACTAGCAATCTTAGGACCGATGGTAAGTAAGCATTCGTATAAAGAGCAAGACTTAGGTCGTGCGAAATTACCACCGAAAATTCCTGTTATTGAAAATGTTCATTGGCTACCATTTGACGGTACGGATCAATATGGTGTTGACCAATATGAAAAACGTGATATTAAAGAGTATTTCTGGTTTGGTACAGATGATCTTGGCCGCGATTTATGGACAAGAACATGGGAAGGTACGCGTGTATCATTATATATCGCTCTTTTAGCAGCGGCGATTGACTTAGTAATTGGGGTTGCTTATGGAGGTATTTCAGCGTTCTATGGCGGTAGAGTAGATAATATTATGCAACGTGTTATGGAGATTATTAACGGTATTCCATACTTAATCATCGTTATTTTAATGGTAATCATTATGGGATCTGGTATATGGTCAATTACACTAGCAATGGCGATTACAGGTTGGATAGGGATGTCACGTATCGTTCGTGGACAAATCCTGAAATTAAAAAATCAAGAATATGTATTAGCATCTCGTACATTAGGTGCAACAAATACACAATTAATTGTAAAACACTTAATCCCGAACGTAATGGGACCAATTATCGTAATGACAATGTTTACAATTCCAACAGCAGTGTTTGGTGAGGCGTTCTTAAGCTTCATCGGTTTAGGTATTCAGCCACCATTCGCATCACTTGGTTCTCTTGTAAATGACGGTTATAAATCAATTCAAACGTATCCACATATGATGTTCATCCCAGCGGTTGTCATCAGTATGTTAATCTTAGCATTCAACTTAATGGCAGACGGATTACGCGACGCGTTAGATCCAAAAATGCGTAAGTAAAAGAGGGGAGAAGTAAAAATGAAAACATTGCTAGAGGTAAAAGATTTGCAAGTCTCCTTTGATACACATGCAGGTGAAGTACAAGCTGTACGCGGTGTTACTTTTGATTTAAAAAAAGGAGAAACATTAGCGATTGTAGGAGAATCTGGTTCTGGTAAATCAGTTACTTCTAAAGCGTTAATGGGATTAATTCCGAATCCTCCAGGGCGTATTAAAAACGGTGAAATCGTATTTGAAGGTCGTGACTTAACGAAACTGACAGAAAAAGAAATGCAGCAAGTGCGCGGGAAAGATATCGCGATGATTTTCCAAGATCCAATGACATCATTAAATCCAACGATGACAATTGGGAATCAAATTATGGAAGGTCTTATTAAACACCAAGGGATGAGTAAAGCAGACGCACGTAAAGTTGCGTTAGAATTAATCGACCTTGTAGGTATTCCGAATCCAGAAGCGCGTTTAAAACAATATCCTCACCAATTCTCAGGTGGTATGAGACAGCGTGTAGTTATTGCGATGGCGTTAGCTTGTAACCCGAAATTATTAATTGCCGATGAGCCGACAACAGCGCTAGACGTTACAATTCAGGCGCAAATTTTAGAGCTTATGAAGGACATTCAGCAAAAAACAGAAGCGGCAATCATTTTCATTACACATGACTTAGGTGTAGTGGCAAACGTTGCGGACCGCGTAGCAGTTATGTACGCAGGTAAAGTTGTTGAAATTGGAACGGTTGATGAAATTTTCTACAATCCAAAACATCCATACACTTGGGGCTTAATCGCATCTATGCCAAGTTTAGATGGTTCAGAAGAAGAGTTATACGCAATCCCTGGAACGCCTCCAGATTTATTAAAGCCGCCAAAGGGAGATGCTTTTGCACCACGTAATCCACAGGCATTGAAAATTGATTTTGAAATGGACCCACCTTTATTTAAAGTAAGTGATACACACTATGCCGCAACTTGGTTACTTCACGAGCAAGCTCCAGAAGTAAAACCACCGGCAGTCGTTGAAAAACGCATTCTTCAAATGAAAGCAGGTGAACAACATGACTAAACAACGTGAGAAATTAATTGAAGTAAAAAATGTAAAACAGCACTTCGACGTGAGTGGTGGTGTTGTCAAAGCGGTTAATGATATTTCATTTGATATTTACCGCGGAGAAACATTTGGTCTTGTAGGAGAATCAGGTTGTGGTAAATCGACAACTGGAAGAACGATTATTCGTTTATATGATGCAACTGCTGGTGAAGTGTTGTTCGATGGTGAAAATGTACATGGTAAAAAATCACGTGCAGAGCTGAAGAAATTCAACCGTAAAATGCAAATGATTTTCCAAGATCCATATGCATCATTAAACCCTCGTATGACAGTAGGGGATATTATTGCAGAAGGTATTGATATTCACGGACTAGCAAAAGGCAAAAAAGAGCGTATGGACCGTGTTCATGAATTATTAATCACAGTTGGTTTAAATAAAGAGCACGCAAACCGTTTCCCGCATGAATTCTCAGGTGGACAACGTCAACGTATCGGTATCGCTCGCGCACTTGCTGTAGAGCCTGAATTTATCATTGCCGATGAGCCAATCTCAGCACTTGACGTATCAATCCAGGCGCAAGTTGTAAACTTACTGAAAAAGTTACAAAAGGAAAAAGGTTTAACATACTTATTCATTGCCCATGATTTATCGATGGTAAAATACATTAGTGATCGCATCGGCGTAATGTACCGTGGTCAAATCGTTGAGCTAACAACAAGTGAAGAGTTATATGCGAATCCAATTCATCCATATACGAAATCACTATTATCAGCAATTCCGCTTCCAGATCCAGATTATGAGCGCAATCGTAAACGTATCGTATACGATCCATCTCAGCATGATTATGCTAGTGAAGCACCAACAATGCGTGAAATTCGCCCAGGACATTTCGTATTATGTTCTGAAGCAGAGTATAAGAAATATAAAGAGATTTATCAATAATAAAAAAGCCAATCTTCCGTTAAGAAGATTGGCTTTTTTCTACTATATAATAGATTTGTCAACATTTCTCGGTAAGTCGATATATTTAAAGAATCGCAGATATAAGTTTCCTTTACGAATGACTACACCTTAATTAAACGAGTGTTACTGTGCTTGAACAGAAACAATTTCCTCTTGTTCTTCAGGTTTAACGAGTGCATAACGTTCCCACGCCCTACTTTTCCAGCGGAAGAACATAATAATGGCACGTGTCCATTCATCAATAGCAATCGCTAACCAAATACCAACGAGCCCCATATCTAAATGGAAGGCGAAAAAGTAACCGAGTGGTAAACTCATTAACACCATAGAGAATGCTCCGATCAAAACTGGGTACTTTGCATCACCAGCTGCGCGAAGTGAATTGATAATGACGATATTCATCGTACGTCCCGTTTCAAGTAGCACACTTAGTAAAAGAACTGACGCACCTAACGTAATAATGTGCGGATTATCTGTAAATAGTCCCATTAATTGTGTACGGAATGTAACGACGAGAGCGACCATACATAAAGTGACGCCAATTGCCCATTTTACACTTTTCCATACGCGTTCATACGCTTCATCTTTTTCACCACCGCCAACGAGGCGTCCGATAATAATGGCTGTTCCCATACCGATCGCAATCGCGAATAAATAAGTGAACATAGAAATGTTCGTAGCGTATTGTCTAGCCGCTAATGATTCCGTTCCTAAGTATGTTGCATAGTATAAGAAGACAATTTGGCAAGCTTGATACATAACCTGCTCAAATGCAGATGGAATCCCGATTTTTAAAATTTTTCCGATGTATTCCTTTGATAAGGTGAAGTAATATTGTAATTTCACACGGTATTCCATAACGCGGTACAGTAACCAGAAGAAAACGATAAGTGCGATAAGTCGGCTGACAGCAGAAGAAATGGCAGCCCCTTGTACACCGAGTTCTGGGAAACCAAATTTCCCGAAAATGAGTACGTAGTTTCCAGCGATATGAATAATATTCATTCCAAGTGAAATAAACATCGCTTGCTTTGTGAAGCCGTGTACGCGGATAATTGCGGCTAATGAATTAATAATAGCTTGAAGGAAAATAGCGCCTCCGACGATGGATAAATAGTTTTGCGCATACATGAGTACATCGCCTTGTAAGTTCATTGCCATCATCATATGTTTTGAAAATAAAAGAAAACCAGCGCTTATAATGAGTCCGACCACTAAATTTAATGTGACGGCTAAAGCTGATATTTTAGATGCTTCCATAAAACGTTTGGAACCGAGGTATTGAGATACGACGATAGCTGCGCCGTTCCCGATGACTTCTAGTACCAAAATAGCAATATGGAGATATTGATTCGCTGCACCAACCCCAGATACAGCATCGTCTGATAATGCACTTAACATGAAAGTATCAGCGATCCCCATTAACATAAATAGAAAAACTTCTAGAAAAATAGGCCATGTTAATAAGAATAAACTTAATTTCTCTGTCGGCCCGTTTTTTGCCTGAATTGCTGCCATGTCCGTCCCCTCTTTACCGATATCTATTTTTAGCAAGGTGTATCGTAACATACTTTCTTATCCTTTGCACTCATTTTAACCTACATATCTTTATTATGAAGGGAGCGCTATTTTATGATAAAAAGAGAAGGATAATTATGCACAAAGTATTATGGGATATAAAAATTATTTTTCTCTGATAATTTAGAAAAATATAAAAACATTTATTTTCAACACTTTAGTAAGGATAATCAGCAATATGAAACGTTTACAAAGGTTTATTTTTTAACAGAAAATTTTAATAAAATAGAAATATAAATATACAAAAAATATATTTGTGTGTATAATATGAATTGTTAGAACATATATATATTTCTTTTTGTTTGAAAATGAAAGGGCTAACATTTTTGTGGAGGGTGGAAGTATGAAAAAAAAGATGCCAGTTTTTGTAGTATCAACAGTAGCGATGAGCATGATGTTAGGGGCATGTAGCTACCAAAAAGATGAACCGCAAGCGAACGCAAAAGGGGATAGCGGGAAAAGCGGTGCGAAGCAAGTTATTAATCTAATTGAAACGCAAGAAATTCCAACGATGGATCCAGCGTTATCAGCTGATGCGGTTTCTTCAAGAGTAATGACTAATACGATGGAAGGCTTATACAGTTTAGGAAAAGATGATAAGCTAGTTCCTGGTGTAGCGAAGGAATTCCAAAAGTCAGAAGACGGTAAAAAATATACATTTAAATTACGTGAAGATGCAAAATGGTCAAATGGTGAGCCTGTGACGGCGAAAGATTTCGTATACGCATGGCAAAGAGCAATTAACCCAGATACAGCTGCGAAATCAGCGTACATTATGTATGATATAAAAAATGCAGAGAAAATTAATAAAAAAGAGATGAGTCCGGATCAATTAGGTGTAAAAGCGATTGATGATCATACATTAGAAGTGGAATTAGACAATTCAATTCCATACCTTGTAGATTTAATGGTATATCCAATCTTCTATCCTGTGAATGAAAAGTTTGTAAAAGAACAAGGTACGAAGTTTGGTTTGGAAGCGAATACAACACTTTATAACGGACCATTTACATTAAGTGATTGGCAACATGAACGTAGCTTTAAAATGACAAAGAGCGCGTCATATTGGGACAATAAAGAAGTGAAGATTGAGGAAGTAAACTTTAATATTGTTAAAGATACGTCTACACCAATTAATTTATATGAAACAAACGCAGTCGATCGAGCGACGTTATTAGCGGAGTTCATCGATAAATATAAAGGAAAACCAGATTTCCAAACAGTAGAAGATACATCTGTATTCTTCCTTCGTTTAAATCAAAAAGATCCAGCGTTAGCAAATAAAAATATTCGTAAAGCAATTTCACTTGCTTTTGAACGTAAACCGTTCGTTGATACATTATTAAATAACGGTTCTAAGCCAGCGACAGGATTAATTCCTGATAATTTCATTAAAGGGCCGGATAAAAAAGACTTCCGTGCTGTAAATGGAGATATTGTAAAACCAAACGTGAAAGAAGCGAAGAAATATTGGGAAGCTGGTAAAAAAGAGCTTGGTAAAAATGAAATTGAATTAGAGCTATTAAATGAAGATGTTGAATTATCGAAGAAAACAGGTGAATATTTAAAAGGTGAGTTAGAAAAGAATTTACCAGGTTTAACAGTGAAAATTAAACAACAACCATTTGCGCAAAAACTAAAACTAGAAGACGCAGGCGATTTTGTCATGTCATTCTCTGGATGGAGTGCAGACTTCCCAGATCCAGTTACATACCTTGATATGTTTGTGACGGACGGATCGCAAAATAAAATGAAATACTCTAATCCGAAATATGATGAAATTATCATGAAAGCGAAGAAAGATGGAAGTGATGTAAATGCCCGTTGGAAAAACTTACTAGAAGCAGAGAAAATGTTACTTGATGACGCTGCGATTGTTCCAGTATATCAACGTGGTAGAGCATATATACAAAGAGAATCAATTAAAAATATGTACAACCATAAATATGGCGGTGATTTAAGCTTTAAATGGGCGTCAGTAGAGAAATAAGAAAAAAGCAGGTGATTGCCTGCTTTTTTTTTAATACGTACGTTTCTTATAAATACCTTTCCCGCCAACTTGGTTCCAGCCGGATTGTACATCCAAACTTTTATTAACAAACTTCATCTTTTCTTTACCGCCAAAGAGTTTTTCACCAATGCTATTTGTAATGACACCAATCAATGCTGTGATTCCGATGATGAGGGCAGCAACAGTGACAAAATCAATAAAAAAAGCAATCATTTGCAAATTCCCCCTTTGCCTGTCTGTATGTTTATTGTATGAGATAAAAGATAAAAAAGAAAGAAATGTCAGAAAAATTATTGATTTATTTTAGAAATCGTATAGACATGGATGAGGATGTTTGTTAAAATGAGAACAAATGTTCCTTTGGATTCTCACTTGTATAGTCTTACATTTCTTAATTGATTTATGAAGAAAAGGTAAGAAAACGTTCTCTTTTTCATAGAGAAGATTATGGGGAAATAACTGTATATCACATGAAAAATCTATGACAAGCCAGTATTAAGAGGGTTGAAGGTTATTGTTAAATTACAGCTGAAGTGAGTGTGATCATGTTACATAGCAGTGGAATACACGGAAGAGTTTTCTCAATTAGAAGGAAATTTACTGTATATTTCTTGCAAAATCTATTGTATAATGATTATAGAAGTTACTTATTAAAAGTAATTGTTGTTTGCTCAAAGTTGTTGCTTACATGAAATGAGATTTTTTGCACTTTGTTATAAGACAAGGTATCGTAAAAAATTGCTGAATTTAGAAATTTAAACTGTAATTAGTACAGAATTTGTACTCTTTAAGGAGAGTGAGCTTTGTATGGTAACATTATATAGTTCTCCAAGCTGTACGTCTTGTAGAAAGGCGAAATTATGGCTAGAGGAAAATCATATTCCTTATACAGAACGTAATATTTTCTCAGATCCATTAACGATTGAGGAAATTAAAGAGATTTTACGTATGACAGAAAGCGGAACGGATGAGATTATTTCTACTCGTTCGAAAGTTTTCCAAGAATTAAATGTAAACTTAGAGTCTTTACCACTTCAAGATTTATATAAGATGATTCGTGACTATCCAGGGATTTTACGTCGTCCAATTATGATTGACGAGAAGCGCCTTCAAGTAGGTTACAATGAAGACGAAATCCGCCGTTTCTTACCACGTACAGTAAGAACGTTTCAATTACGTGAAGCACAGCGTCTTGTAAATTAATTATAATAATATGAAAACCTTCTACCTATTATATAGTAGAAGGTTTTTTTTTAATGTTTCACATTTCGTAATCGAACTTGTTGCACGATAATACCGATGCATAGAACAGTGAAAATGAATAAGAAAGGCATGTTTGTGGTGAAATTTGGATTATTATGAAAGAACGTTGCAAGCCTGTCTTCATGTGTAACCATTTTTCCTGCTGTATAGGCGAGAATCGCTGCTCCGCAATAAATGAGGAATGGAAAGCGTTCCATAAGTATTAAAATAAGTTTGCTGCCCCAAATAATAATCGGGATAGAAATGAGTAAGCCGATTATTACGAGTAAAAATCTTCCGTGAGCTGCACCTGCAATGGCAATAACGTTGTCAAACCCCATAACGAGATCTGCGAATACAATTGTACGCACAGCTTGAAATAAAGTTGTTTTCCCCTGAATAGCAGAAAGATCGTTGCTATTATCAGTTAGTAAATTTACTGCAATTAATGTAAGTAAAACGCCCCCGATAAGTTGTAGAAATGGAATGTCGAGTAAATAGACAGCTAGTATAGTAAGGATAATTCTTAGAACGATTGCTAAAAGAGTACCAATCAAAATGGCTTTATTTCGTTTCGATTCAGGTAAATTTCGGCTAGCTAGTGCGATGACGATTGCGTTGTCACCACCTAATACAACATCGATACCGACAATCATTAGTACAGATGTTAAAAACTCTAAGTCCATTCGTCTGCCTCCATTTATAATGTTTTAATAAGCGAACTGTATGTATGTGGTGAAGAGAGAGACTAAATCACCTTCTCTAATAAAAGTTTCACTTTATTACAGTGTACGGGGGAGGGTGGAAATGTATGTCCAAATTTTTCATGAGTGAGAAATCGCTATAATGATATATTTGTGTAGATGGTCGAATAAAGATAGGCATATAACTATTTTTGTAAAATAAATCGATTTTATTTCCATTCTGGAGAATCTTATCATAAAATGAGAGTACAAGAATCTATTGATTTGTCATATGAGTGGGGAATCCCTTCATAACAATTCTAAGCAGGAAGGGAGAGTTGTATTTTGGATATTGAAAGAATTAATGACCATACGATGAAATTTTTTATTACGTACATTGATATAGAGGATAGAGGGTTTAATCGTGAAGAAATTTGGTATGACCGCGAACGAAGTGAAGAGCTCTTTTGGGAGATGATGGACGAAGCTCGTGATCATGATGATTTCTTTATTGATGGACCGTTATGGATTCAAGTGCAAGCAGTCGATAAAGGGATTGAAGTACTTGTAACGAAAGCAGAGCTTTCAAAGGATGGACAAAAGCTAGAACTACCAATAGGTGTAGATAAAATTATAGACATTCCTCTAGATGAAGGCATTGAATCATTATTCCAGCAAGAATTAGTGGAAGAGGTAGAGGAACAAGCAGGAACAAACTTTAACGAAGATGGTACGTTTGGATTTTTAATTAAATTTAATGATTTTGAAGATGTCATTTCATTAAGCCACCGTCTTATCTTTGAAGATATAAAAGATGAGCTGTATTCATTTGAGAACCGCTATTATGTATATGTGGAATTCGATGAAGTGCTACATGATGAAGAAGAAATTGATCGTATTTTAAGTATTGTTTTAGAATACGGAGAAGAATCAACTTTAACAATTCATCGTGTAAGTGAGTATGGGAAACAAATTGTGAAAGAGCATGCGCTTGAAACAATTCGCAATAATTTTCCTGCTAAAACGTAGGCCGATTTCTGTAGTATGAAATCGGCTTTTTATATGAAGAATAGGAAAGCTTTCTTAGTAAGGAGGTAAGAGATGAAAAATACGTTAAAGTTGATTTTCTTTGTTTTACTATTGTTCGCGTTATTTGTTTCGTTACGTATGTTTATTGATGTAGCATTTTATTCGGATGTAATTGGTATAAAAGATGTTTCGATTTTAGGTATTATTAGTATTTTATTTACGGTATCTGCATTTTTAATTGGCTGCGTTATTTTCTTAGAGAACCGTCATCCGTCTAAAACACTTACATGGCTCATTGTGTTAGGCATTTTTCCGGTATTTGGATTCTTCGCTTATTTATTATTTGGACAGAACTTTCGGAGGAAGAGAATGTTCCAAAAGAAGGCGTTGCTCGATGAACAAGCATTTTTACAATATAAAGGGCATGAAGATTACGAAGAACGGATTTTGCGCAATCATAAGCACCAAGAGCTGTTATTTCGTTTAGCGGACCGCTTAGGCGCTTTAAATATTTCATTTCAAACTGAAACGAGAACATTAACAAATGGAGATGAAACGTTTCAGGCTATTTTAGATGGATTAAAACGAGCGAAACACCACATTCATATGGAATATTACATTGTGCGTGATGATAAGCTTGGAACAGAAATTAAAGATATTTTAATACAGAAATCAAAAGAAGGTGTTGTCGTTCGTTTTTTATATGATGCGGTTGGAAGTTTTAGATTATCGAATTCATATATTGAAGAATTGAATGATGCAGGAGTAGAAATGATTCCGTTTTTCCCTGTGCGCTTTCCGATTTTAAACGATAAGATTAATTATCGAAACCACCGGAAAATCGTTATTATTGATGGAAATGAAGGATTTGTCGGTGGATTAAATATTGGTGATGAATATTTAGGGAAGGATAAATATTTCGGTTTTTGGCGAGACACGCATTTATATTTGCGTGGTGAAGCTGTTCAAAGCTTGCAACTTATTTTCCTTCAAGATTGGTTTTATATGACTGGTGAGGCTGTGCTGGCCCCTGAATATTTACAAGCGAAAGCAGTTGAGGGTGATCATTGGGGAGGCGTACAGCTCGTTGCAGGTGGACCAGATAATAAATGGGAAACAATTAAACATTTATACTTTGCCATGATTTCATCTGCACGGAAATCAATTTGGATTGCGACGCCGTATTTCATTCCAGATGATGATATTTTATCCGCATTAAAGGTAGCTGCACTTGCTGGTATTGATGTCCGTTTGTTAATGCCGAGTAAGCCTGATAAGCGCACCGTCTTTTACGCATCGAGATCGTACTTCCCAGAGCTTTTAGATGCAGGGGTAAAGATATATGAATACGAAAAAGGCTTTCTTCATAGTAAAGTTGTCATTGTCGATTCTGATTTAGCTTCAATTGGGACTGCTAATATGGATATGAGAAGTTTTCATTTGAACTTTGAAGTAAATGCCTTTTTATATGATACAGACAGCATTCGAAAACTTGTTCAAGATTATAAAGAGGATATAGAAGAATCAAGTGAAATTCATGTCGATCGTTTTCATAAAAGGCGTCTTCATAGACGAATTGTTGAATCGACGTATCGATTATTATCACCTTTATTATAAAAAGAGATGTCCGAAATTGGGACATCTCTTTTTTAAAAGGAATTTGTAATAAATTGTAGAATATAAGGAGCTGAAAGGGTGTGATTCCGATGTTTATCGCCACAAGAGAAAACGGAGAAAAAATCCATCTACTCTATCATCATGATGAAGAGCTTTTACATCGTATGCGTAAAAAGGAAAGCTTCTTTTGCATAGCTTGCGGGAAGGAAGTGCAAATGAAATTAGGGAAACAAAAAAGTTGGCATTTTGCTCATAAGAAAATGGACGCGTGTCTTGCCTTTTATGAAGCAGAATCTATGTATCATATGCACGGTAAAGAATTGTTATATAGGTGGTTCAAACGTCAAAACTTTCCTGTGTATATAGAGCACTATCTTCCAGAAATTCAGCAACGACCAGATATTTTCATAGAGAGAGCAGGGAGAACAATTGCGATTGAATACCAATGCGCCAATCTCTCTATAGAGCAGCTGTACAAACGAACCTATTCGTATTGGCGAGCTGGTATACAGGTCATTTGGATCATTGGTGGAAATCAATTGAAAAGGCAATCAGCATATTGGATGAAATTCTCCTCACTTATGGCTTTCTCCTTACAATCTTATCCTCAGCCATTTCTTATTTTCTTCTGTTCGAAACAAAAATCATTTATGAAATGCGCGTTTCTCACTTCATTTTCTACAAGCGTCTCTTTCTCACATATTATCTATTTACCAACTGAAACGACTACTTTTGAAATGCTCTTTTCTCCCGTCTCTTTCCGAAAAGAAACATTAGGTGAGGAATGGAAAAAGCGAAAGAGCTATTTTCGGCAAAATGCTCTGCCGATTTGGAATTACAATCATAAGTCACTATTACGCCTTTTATATCAATGTAAATGTACCCCAGCAAATTTTCCTTCTGAAATCGGTGTGCCACTCCCGTCCTCACTTGCTTTTCAAACAAATCCATTTATATGGCAAGCTTTTCTATATATAAAATGTATAGGTGAGCTTACGGTAGGGGAATGTATTTCCCTTCAATATGTATGTAGTTATGTGAAAACGTATACGAAAAGGCGCATGCTCCCGTACTTTTCACGGCATATATGGAAAGTAGCAGTTGCTGAATATATGACATTTTTATGTTATGCAGGTGTATTGCAGAAAGTAGGGACTTATAAGTACCGGAAAAAAAGAGAAGTAGTTATGTTAAAAACAGAGGAGGAAGTTATAAAATATGATGAAATTTGCTTAACGTATGCCTTATCTTTATTTGAGGCAAAGTACAACATGAGAGAAGGAAAAGGGGATATAATAAAGACTGATCGTGAAGGAATTACATAAGAAAAATCGAATTGTATGTAAGTAGAGATATTTAAAGGAGGGCTTAAAGGATGTCTGAACAAAACACAGCAAAAACATTACCAGATCGCAAAGAGATTGAAGAATCAAGTACGTGGCGACTAGAAGATATTTTCCAAACAGATGCAGAATGGGAAAAAGAATTCCAAGCCATTAAAGAGCTATTACCGAAGTTAACTGAATTTAAAGGGAAACTTGGTGACTCTGCGAACAATTTACTTGAAGCATTGCAATATGAAGACGAAATTTCAATGCGATTAGGTAAGCTATATACATATGCGCATATGCGTTACGATCAAGATACAACAAACTCTGTGTATCAAGCATTAAATGACCGCGCAACAAATTTATATTCACAAGTATCTAGTAGCACAGCATATATTGTGCCTGAGATTTTATCGATTTCAGAAGATACACTGCAAACATTCTTGACAGAAAATAGAGACTTAAGTGTATATGAACATGCATTAGAAGAAATTACGCGTCAACGCCCGCATGTATTATCTGAAGCGGAAGAGGCTCTATTAGCAGAAGCATCTGAAGTAATGAGTGCGTCAAGTAATACATTTGGTATGTTGAATAATGCGGATTTGAAATTCCCATCTATTAAAGGTGAGGATGGAGAAGAAGTGGAAATTACACATGGTCGTTACATTCAGTTTTTAGAAAGTGATGATCGTCGTGTGCGCGAAGATGCATTCAAAGCTGTATATGAAACGTACGGGAAATATAAGAACACATTTGCAAGCACGTTAAGCGGAGCTGTGAAACGTAATAATTTCAATGCGCGTGTTCGTAAATACGATTCTGCACGTCAAGCGGCATTAAGTAATAATAATATTCCTGAAGCGGTGTATGATCAACTTGTTGAATCTGTAAATGATAATTTACACTTGCTACATCGTTACATTGATATTCGTAAGCGTGCACTAGGACTTGATGAGCTTCATATGTATGATTTATATACACCACTTGTACCAGAAGTGAAAATGAACGTGAAGTATGAAGAAGCACAAGACATGTTATTAAAGTCTTTAAACGTACTTGGTGATGAGTATGTTGACATTTTAAAAGAAGCATATGAAAATCGCTGGGTAGATGTGTATGAGAATAAAGGAAAGCGAAGCGGAGCATATTCATCTGGTGCATATGGAACAAATCCGTATATTTTAATGAACTGGCATGATAATGTAAATAATTTATATACACTTGCTCATGAGTTCGGTCATTCCGTGCATAGTTACTATACAAGAAAGACGCAGCCGCACGTATACGGTGATTATTCAATCTTCGTTGCGGAAGTAGCATCAACTTGTAATGAAGCACTTCTAAACGATTATTTATTAAAAACGACAGAAGATAAGAAAGAGCGTCTATACTTATTAAATCATTATTTAGAAGGATTCCGTGGTACTGTATTCCGTCAAACGATGTTCGCAGAGTTTGAGCATATTATTCATAAGAAAGTACAAGAAGGACATGCGGTTACGCCAGACATGTTAACGAAGATCTACTATGATTTAAATAAGAAATATTTCGGTGATGCTTTAGTAATCGATGAAGAAATTGGTTTAGAGTGGTCGCGTATTCCGCACTTCTACTACAACTATTACGTATACCAATACGCAACAGGATTTAGTGCAGCAACGGCTTTATCTAAACAAATTTTAGAAGAGGGGCAACCAGCAGTAGAACGTTACATTAATGAGTTCTTAAAAGCAGGAAGCTCAGATTATCCAATTGAAGTGCTGAAAAAAGCTGGAGTAGATATGGCATCTCCAGAACCGGTAAAAGAAGCGCTACAAGTATTTGAAGAGAAATTAAATGAATTAGAAGCATTATTATTTGAAGAGAAGTAATTGTAAAGACGAGGAATTTACCTCGTCTTTTTTGTTTTTAATATTTTTTGTCGATATTTGTCGAAGGAATAAGGTGAATTTCTTTCTTTTTTCTAAATTAGAAGGCAGTTTTACAGGTGATTTTTGTAGTTAAAACCCTTTAAATCGTTTTTTATGGTTGAAATAAGAGAGAGCGATGACAATGACTCCAAATAAAAGAGGGAAGGCAATAATTTTAGGAAAAGCTTGTAGTAGAGAGAGGATGTACAAGAAAAAAGAAACGATGACAGCTAGTAAGATAAGTAAAATATACGTTTTTTTCATACGGAACACCTCCAAAATAGCTTTTTTATAGCTTATTCAGAAATGAAAACGTTTAGAATGTGACAAAAGTGTGAAATTCGACAAAAGGGGTTGTCATCTGACGTCGAATCTTGTAATATAATAAGCGTGAACGAATTCACATACAAACATATACCCCTTTGTTTGAACGTGAAAATTTCTCCCATCCCCTTTAATATTTTTATAAGCCGTAAAGAAAAAGACCTGGTGTTTTACACCAGGTCTTTTTCTTTTGCTATCCATTTCCAATAACGCTCACATTTTACGTCAATCATTTGTACTTTTCGTTTCAGTTGTAATTTTTTCAGTTCACGCTCGATCTCTTGCTGCGAGCAGTCATATATAAATGCTACTTCTTTTGAAGATATAAATTGCGTTGCTTCTAGTAACACTTCTAAAGGTGGTAATGGTTCTGGCTCGATTTCACATTTTACAAGTTCTTTCAATAATTGTACGTATACGTCGTAGGAATAAGTTCCAGCGATTTTAATACCTTCTTCATCTGAATTCGCATGAAAGAATACGAGAGAAGGTATTTCTGTAATGTGCATCTCATTTGTAAATTTTAAGTCACATTGGAAAGCTTTTTTTGCGCTAGCGGAATGTAGGTCTTTTTTAAATTCTTCTACATCAATATCGCTATCTCTTGCACATGCAAGTAATAATTCGCAGTCAGGGTTTGATACATTTTCAAGGAAAATGTATTCTTGGAGTTTTCGCAAAAACTTCGAACCTGCTTTTCGGCCCTGTAACTCCGCTGCCTTAATTGCCATCGAAACTAAATATGGTGTTGACGATGCTTCTTGCATATGTACCTTTCCATCACATGAAAAACCTTGTAAACTTGTTGTCTTTTCCCACACAAATCGAATATTAGCAGGTTTATTCCATTTGTGTGAGGAAGCGTTCGTTCCATCCACTTTTCCTGTTACGATATGACGAATAGAGAAGTATTTCCCGTATTCAAGCCATAGTTTAATAATAAAGGGCTCAATTTCCCAGCAATCTTTGCAAAGTGGATCAATAAATAAATATGCTTCTACAGACTTATGCTCACATGCGGAAGGAGATGGCATATTTATATGCATTGCTTCCTGCTTATCCATTACACTTCACCTGTTTCGTTTGGAGTATTAACCATATGCTGAGCAGTTAGCGCTAAACGTTCAAAAACGAACTCTCTTATATGACCGTGCACTCCTGTGTCATCCATTGCTTGCTCCATACATGATAGCCAAGCCTCTGCTCGTTTTGGAGTAATCTCAAACGGAAGATGGCGTGCTCTTAACATAGGATGACCATGTTCTTCAGTGTACAAATTAGGACCACCTAAATATTGCGTTAAAAATTGTTTCTGCTTCCTAGCGGTTTCTGTTAAATCATCCGGGAAGATGGGAGATAGGTCAGGGTGTTTACTGACATAGGAATAAAACGTGTCTACTAATATTGCAATGCATTGTTCACCGCCAATTGCTTCAAATGGTGTCATCGGTTGCTTGCTCATCCTTTATAAACTCCTTTTTCCATGAAATGTATATCTATTGTAGCAATGGAATGTTCTAGAGGGCAAATAAACAGCCTTCATAACGTTCTTTGCTTATTTTTCAAATGTAAAAGAATCTTTTCCTTTTAAAAAGTGAGATATATCCACTAGTAGAACGTATTCACTAGTGGAATTTTCACTTTAGCGTGCTTTGTTTTGTTTGGCAAGGAAAAAGCGTTTTACTTTATTATTTGTATGACGGATTGGTATGTCGTGCTGTTTTAATAAATGAATAAATGCAGCTTTTCCTGTTTCTTCATCTTGCACTTCAAATTCAATTTCATAATCATCGTGATTGTAATAGAAACTATGATCAAAGACAAGCGTTCCGCCTTCAAATAGTGTTTCGGCTCTTTCAGTTGTTAAACTACCCATATAAGTTAAAGTGGAAACAGGAATTTGTAATTTGTGTAGTTGATCCATTACAGCCCCTGGAATGATTCCGTTTGTTTCCATCATCATTCTTGCTTCGTCTTCTGTTACGACTTGATGCGTTTCTAACAAGCCGATTTCTGCAGGTTGTTTCAATGTTAATGTATAAGTTTCTCCTTTATGACGAATACGAAGTGCAGAGCCAGCTTCTTTTAACGAGAAGCCCGGTGTTTCAAAGTAGTGATTCACCTGTTTCGTAAATACCTCAATAGAGAATGATTTACATAATGTATCGAATTCTTCTTCTGTAACAATATTTTTAAATTCAATTTCAATTTCTTGTGTCATTGTATGCGCGCTCCTTTTAAAAAATAATTCTTTACACATTATCGCTTTTTCATAAATTTGGTTCAATGTTTTATTTGTTTGCGTCCATGTTATGATACAATAATACTGTTAAGTAAGACAGGAAGTTGAGATGGAGGAGTTAGAGCATGCAAAATAAAATTCAAGTTAAGAGCGTAGAAAAGAGAGAGAATGCGCTTATTTTTTGTGCGGAAAATAATGAAATAGAGGTAAAGGAGTTAAGTGCGCGTAATCACGTACTTGTAGACTCAGACAATTTATCATTTTTATATATTTTAGAAAACGAATCATCTTTCATTTATGTAAGTATTCCGCACACATGCTGGGAAGCAATGCATGAAGCGATGAATAACGATATAGTAATGTTCGTTCGTGTGAATGACGTTGAAATGGAATTAGAAAATTTAAAAGAAGAAGTAGAATATTTAGTTGAAAATATTGAAGGTAATGCAAATTACGGAGAAGAACTAGTAACTGCTGTAGAAAAAGTATTTCTATAAGCAAATGGATTGATTTTGGTGGTGGTTGAAATGAATCGAAATTGGGAAGAATTTTTAGCACCTTACCATCAAGCGGTGGCAGAGCTGAAAGTGAAACTAAAAGGAATGCGTACTCAATTTGCAATGTTAACAGAGCATTCTCCAATTGAGTTTGTAACAGGAAGGGTAAAGTCGGTTGCTAGTATTATTGATAAAGCGGAGAAGAGAAATGTACCGCTAGATCGGCTGAGAGAAGATATGCAAGACATCGCGGGCCTTCGAATGATGTGTCAATTTGTTGATGAGATTAAGCCTGTTGTAGAATATCTTCGAAAACGAAATGACTTTGAAATCGTGGAAGAACGTGATTATGTCACGCAAAAGAAAGATAGCGGCTATCGCTCTTATCACGTTGTCATTAGTTACCCCGTTCAAACGATTCAGGGAGAAAAAAAAGTATTGGTAGAAATCCAAATACGCACGTTAGCAATGAATTTTTGGGCAACAATTGAGCATTCTTTAAATTATAAATATAGTGGACGTTTTCCTGAAGATATTAAAATACGCTTGCAACGCGCAGCGGAAGCGGCGTTTTTATTAGATGAAGAAATGTCTTCTATTCGTCTTGAGATTCAAGAAGCGCAGAAAGCTTTTTCAAGAAAACAAGAAACGAAAGATTCCGAATCATAAACTAAAGGGTGTTGGGCGATGAAATTTACAATTATGTCAAAGGGAGATCAATCATCAGATACACTGGCAAGCACGATGAAAGAATACTTGCTAGATTTTGGATTTATAATGGATGAAAAGGAACCCGATATTGTAATTTCTGTTGGGGGAGATGGAACGCTTTTATATGCATTTCATCGTTATTATAATCGATTGGATGAAACAGCATTTGTTGGTGTACATACAGGGCATTTAGGTTTCTATGCAGATTGGTTACCGACAGAAGTAGAGAAATTAGTAATTGCAATTGCTAAAACACCATTCCAAGTGGTGGAATATCCGCTTTTAGAAGTGATTATTCGCTATGTGAATGGGAGTAAAGAGTCACAGTATTTGGCGATGAATGAAGCAACTGTTAAAAGTGCGGAAGGTACATTAGTAACAGAAGTGGAAATACGCGGAGAGTACTTTGAAACGTTCCGCGGGGATGGCCTTTGTATTTCTACTCCTTCGGGAAGTACTGCGTATAATAAGGCGCTTGGCGGAGCGATTATTCACCCTTCTATTGAAGCGATTCAAATTGCAGAAATGGCATCTATTAATAACCGTGTGTTTCGTACTGTAGGCTCGCCACTCGTATTGCCGAAGCATCATACATGTGTGTTGAAGCCGGCTGCGGGAATGAACTTACAAATTACGGTGGACCATTTAACGATGGTTCATCAAGATGTGAAATCAATCCAGTATCGCGTTGCAAACGAGAAAGTACGATTTGTTCGTTTCCGTCCGTTCCCGTTCTGGAAACGAGTTCGTGATTCGTTTGTTGCAGATAAATAGAAAGGGATTATATATTTGAACAGATTTACATTGAAATGGGATATAGAATCGGCTGAAGAGGGAACTTTAGTTAGAGAATTTTTAAAAACAAAAGGGATTTCTAAAGCCGCCTTAACGGATATAAAATTTCGCGGCGGAGCTATTGAAGTAAATAATCAACATGCCAGTGTTCGTCATCAGTTGCAAGCTGGTGAAGAATTACGTGTCTTTTTTCCAGTGGAAGAAAGAAGTGAAGGGATGATTAAAGAAGATATCCCTTTATGTATTGTATATGAAGATGATGCGGTTCTTGTCATAAACAAAGAGGCGAACATGTCAACGATTCCGTCTAGAGAACATCCGGCAGGTAGTGTTGCGAATGCGCTCTTATCTCATTATGATAAGCAGCATCTTGCAAGTACGGTGCATATCGTAACAAGATTAGATCGTGATACTTCAGGGCTTATGCTTATTGCAAAAAATCGTTTCGTGCATCATCTTTTATCGAAACAGCATCAACAAAAAGCTGTGAAAAGAACATATGAAGCAATTGTTCACGGTGAGATGATAGAACGAGAAGGAACGATTGATGCACCGATTGGACGAAAATCGGATAGCATTATTGAGCGAACCGTTTGTGAAAATGGGCAAAGAGCAGTTACTCATTTTAGAGTGATGGATAGCGCCAATCATAAGACGCATGTATCACTTGAGCTTGAGACTGGAAGAACGCATCAAATTCGTGTACATATGGCTCATATAGGCCACCCGTTACTTGGTGATGATTTATATGGAGGAAGAAGAGATGTGATAAAACGTCAAGCACTTCATAGTACATCTTTGACGTTTTATCATCCTATTTTAGAGAAGGAAATGTCTTTCACTACAACGATTCCAAGCGATATGGAAGAGGTATTAAGGCATACTTAAAAAGGGAACAAAATTCTTATGTAACGAAGAATTTTGTTCCCTTTTTTCTTAGCGGAATAATATTAAAATTTGATTTTCACCCGTGCGCTTTATAACGAAAAAGCCACTTTCGGATTTTGTAGCAATGCCATCGTTATTTGGACGACAATATCCATGCGTTTCGCAAGTGCCGTCATCGCGTACTAACATTTGTCCAATTAATCCGACAGGAATCCACTCGGTACGATCTTTTCTTGCTATATATTTGCAAGTTGGATCCCATTCTGTATTTAAAAGAGGTTGTATGTCTTGCGATTCCGTACGTACATATTGGCGTTTTCCAAAGTTATCTGTTTTATAGCGTTTTTGCCAACTTAAAGCACCGCTATTTCCTATAAGGGCGGGGGTTGCACTAGATATTCCTAAAATGAATGAATCGTTTGAAGTAGCGATCCGAATTTTTTCTTCGCTACTAAATGTAACGAAATAACCTACATCAATAAAATTATTGTCTGTTGTTTCAAACATTTGTGCAAAATCAGTTCCACTTGCATTGTAAGAAGCGCCATCAATATACATTTCCCCATTATGAGCAAGCCACTTTGCACCGATATTATGATCGGTTTCATTTGTGCCGTTTGCAATAAACCAAGAATAAGATTCTTCTGCTGTGCCGAAGCGCCCCATAATATGGCTACCTGCAAAATGAGCTGCTGATGTATGATTACCTTCCGCATGAGAAGAGAATCCGTTAGCGATAGTCGCGGTTCCTTCTGCATGTGCTGCTTCGCCTAAAGCGATTGTATGTTTACCTTCCGCATGAGAATAAGAGCCACCTGCTGTCGTTTCACTTCCTTCACTATGGGAACTATGTCCAGTTGCTTTCGTTTTTGATCCTTCCGCATGAGAGAAAGAAGCTTTTGCGTGTGTAAGAAGTCCTTCTGCATGTGAAGCTGTACCCTCTGCATTAGAGTGAAGCCCCTCTGCATGTGCATATCGTCCCCCTTTTTTTACTTTTGTATTTTCAGGTGTAGGAGTTTGAATTATGATCGTTTTTTCTGTTTGTATATCATTGGATGGTGCTAATGCTTTTCTTATTTTTTTCACTTGATTTATAATAGCAGCTGGAATTTCTGATTCTGCTTTTTTATTTATTGCTACAGGGATGTCTTCTTCTGTATTTTTCTCTGTTTGCTCAGAAGGCACAACCTGTTCAGTGTGAGTAGAGAGAGGTTTATTTTTTTGCTGCATCTTTGTTTTTCTATTATCGATTATGCGGCTCATTACAGCATTTTCTAAAGAGACATATTTTGGTTTAGCTTTGTTTTTGGGGGAAGCCCCTTGTCCGTCCGGTTCTTCTAAAGCTGCAGCTCGAATGCTGCACCAGTTGTTAATTCCGTACATGGGCAGATAAAAAGGCGGGCATTTTCTTTTTTGTTTAGAAGATTTTTTCTTCATTCTGTCACCTCCTGCGACAGTATATGCCGTGTAATTAAAAAAAGATGCACTTTATTGCATCTTTTTTTAATTACTTTACCTAGTTTTTATAGGAGAGCCGCCTAAATGATACGGTAATCCTCGTAATTTGTGAATGGTATCTGAAATAAGGATAGTTATGAAATTGGGCGAAATTTCTCAGGGACAAAAGACAGGGAGGAAGGGACGGAAAYGGTCTCCATCTCAGGATAACGTAGTCCGGTTAGTTTGCCACCAAATACAGCTCCAGTGTCAATATTGACTGTATGATTTACAAAGCGAGGTTCTTTAACTGGTGTATGTCCATATACAATCCAAGCTTTTCCTTTATATTCTTGTGCCCAGTCGCGACGGACAGGAGAGCCGTCAGCATGTTTTTCTCCTGTAATATCGCCATATAATACAAAGGTTTGTACTTTTTTATCTTGTCTTCCTATGTAATCTTGCCGAATTCCAGCGTGACATACAATTAACCTTTTCTCATCGAGTACGTGATATAAAGGGGATTGCTCGTAAAGGGTGATAAATTTTTCTTTTATAATGTTTTGTTTATGAGAAGGCAGTGCTTCATATTCGGCAACAGTTGTTTCGAGTCCATGAGCGATTGTCACATTACGCCCAAGGAAAAAACGGTATAGTTTATTACAGTGATTTCCCGGAGCGTAATAAGCTACTTTTTTATTTATGACAAGTTCCCATACAATTTCAATCATACGTAATGAATGAGGGCCGCGATCTGTAATATCACCAACAAAAGCAAGCTTACGTTGGTCAGGGTGAAACGGCAGGTCACTATTCCAGTTGTATCCGAGTTTCGTCGTTAAATCTTGAAACTCTTGAAAGCATCCATGAATATCCCCTATAATGTCAAATTTCATATTTAAACCTCCACCATATTTTTCATTAGTATATCTAAAAAAGGATAGAGATAAAAATATACTGTTTTTGCTCGTCATTTAAACATAAAGATTTTCGTTCTTGAGCGAACGTTTAAAACGAAGCCAATCGCTATCATGTATGTGAGTAAGGAACTTCCTCCGTAGCTCATAAGGGGTAATGTAATTCCTGTAATAGGTAGTAATCCGATGGTCATCCCGATATTTTGAAATACTTGAAAAGTAAACATTCCGATTGTACCAGCACAGATGTAACTACCGAAAGGGTCATTACTTTCTAAAGCGATATGAATCATGCGGAAAATAAGTAGGAAAAAAAGTGAAACAATGACACTTGCGCCTAAAAAGCCGAATTGCTCAGCGACATTGGTGAAAATAAAATCCGTATGTGGTTCTGGAAAGTATACTTGTCCATTTTCCCAACCTTTTCCTTGCATTTCCCCTGATCCAGTAGCTAAGAAAGCTTGTCTTAATTGATAGCCTTGCGCATCATATTTGTATGGCGCTAACCAGCCGTAGAAGCGATTTAGTTGATATTCTTGTAAAATGTGTGCTTTAAAGAATTTTGTATGAGTAAAAAAAATATACGTTAATGTAACGCCAGCTACAAAAATACCAGAAACTAATCCGAAAATAAAACGCCAACGTATACCAGAAACTAGTATCATTGCTGCGAGCATAGCTGAAATTACCATTGTGTTTCCTAAATCAGGTTCCTTTGCAATAAGTAGTAGGGGTGGCAAACTTGTTGCACATATTTTTCCGAGTAATAAAAAATCGCTGTGTATTGTTCGGAAAAAATATTTCTCATTGTGATTTGCTATAATTCGTCCGGTGACGATAATTAAAAACAATTTCATAATTTCAGAAGGCTGGAAATTTCCGATGCCTGGAAGCCTGTACCAAGCGGTCGCACCTTTTATTGTAACGGCACCTGGTACTTGAAGTTCTAGTCCAATTAGTAGTACCAATGCAAAGCTATATAAATACCAAGCAATTTTTTGATAACGATCGAAATCGATAATCATAATAAAACCGATGGCTATAAATCCAATGAAGTACCATTGGATTTGCTTTAATACAAAATTTACATTTTGCAAAAATGGTGGTAAAGAGGCTTGTGCACTTGCAATTGCAAAGCAACTAACAGTCCCAATGGCAAATAAGATGAATAGTAATACGTAGTCTATTTGATATTGAGAATTTGGATCTTTCAATGTATGTATTCCTTTCTATCGCCTAGTAAGTATATGGATCATGTCATGATAAAAATAATATACAAGCAGACTATGCATACATTTATTCCACTATTTGTGGGAAGTCATACATCACACGGAAGGAATAGTGCCTACCGTGTGATGGACTATATTTCTCGGAGTTCTTTTGTAATGATATTTAAACAATAGGAGAGACGGGCATGTGTATCGGAAGTTGGAATGAGGTTTGGGTATAGCTGATAAAAATTCACAGCATCATCGTGCCATTCGCAAGCTTTTAACAGACTCGATTTATAACGGGTGCTATCTTGTAAGAAACCATATTTTTTGGAGGTTAAAACGAGATGTAAAAAATCTTCACAGCCTTCAAGGAATTTGTAATGTACTTGCTGTCCCGTATGAAGGCGGAATGAACTTAAGGGCTCAGTTATATACATTGCATCACCTTTTGACAGTAAACTTATCCAAGAGGCCATATCAACACTACAACCATATTTTCTACCATTTAAAGTGCCGAATGGTTCTGCTAATAGATCTTTTCGAAAGAGTACAGTCGTAGGTTCACCAATAATGTTTTGTCCCAGTATAAGCATACGGTTTCCAAAAGCTTTCCCATTTAGTAGAGTATCTTCATCATATAATTTTTTCATGGAGGGATGTTGTTCAATTATATCTCCATTATCATTAATCCAAGTGCGATAGGATGTGATAAGCGCGAGATTTTTATTTAAGTCTTGTTGGAAATAAGACATCATTTTTTCGATTTTATTATTATAAATTATATCATCGTCCATTAAGAAATTTATGTACTCTCCATTTGACTGTTCTAAGAGCATAAGGGCGTTATGAAATTGTCCTAGAGTAGAAGCATTTCGAATGTACGTTATATGTTTATGCTTATGTAAATAATGTCTGTATATTAATTTTTCTGTTTCATTATTTGTGCTATCGTCTCCTACAATAATTTCAATATTTGAATATGTTTGTGCTAATGCACTTTCTAAAGCAATTTTAAAATAATGTGGTCGATTATAGGTGGGAATAAGGATGGAAACGAGAGGCGGATTTTTAATATTATTCATATACAACTACCTTTCAGAAGTTTTTTGTGTAAGAATAATATCTTGATAACTTGTGTGTTTAGTTCTGCTACACCATGAACCATAATGAGGGGGAGTCTGTACTTCTAGCCCATACTTATTTAATAGGATACGAATATCTTCTTCAGGATAGGCAACTGCGAAGTTCGGGATATCTTTATTTAGAACATAACAATTGTCAATTTGATGATAAAAACCTAACGTACTTAGTCCTGCGTTTAAGTAATAGGAAGATTCAGGATTAATTAAAAAGAAAGTAATAAAACATCTCCCATCTTTTTTTAGAACTCGTGCAATCTCGCATACGTAATGTTCTAATTCTTTCGGAAGGAGATGGGTAAATACTGACGTTAAAAAAATAAAATCAAATGATTCATCTTCATATGGAAACTTGTATTCGGAAGCATCTTCTTTTCCTTCGGGATTGTAGAATTGATTATATATATCGACATGTTCAAAATGGAAATTGTTACGGCGTGTTGAAATGTTATTTTTGCACCATGTAATTCCCGCATTGAATAAGTCAAATCCATAATAAGTACCATCATTACTTAAATAATTCATTAATGGAACCGCCATTCGGCCGATGCCGCAGCCTATATCTAACACTGTTTCATTTGATTTTAAATTTCCAAATTCAATAAAATACTGTATAAACTCTTTTCCAACTTCTTCAAAGTCACCACCTACATATTGAACGAGTTCTGGGGGTGGAATTAATGTGATTTTTTTCTCATTTTCGTTCATACATTCACTCCGTCCTTGTAGTAAAGTAAGAGATTTTTATTGCATATATAAGTTAATCATTTATAGTGAGGGGAACTTTACATGATAGGTCCTTATGAATAAGTAGTGTGATAGAACCCCTCAAAAAAATAAAATTGTATCCTATTCTTTTCGCCAATAAATACCGAAATCATCAATTTGAGTCATAGGAGCTTTTATGTTTCTTTCACTTCTGAAATCTGTTACAGCCTCTGCGCATGTTATCAATCCATAATCATCAATAATAATAAAGCCACCTGTTGAAACTTTATCGTATAAATTTACAAGACTATCCATCGTTGATTCATACATATCACCATCAAGGCGAGCAATTGCAATTTTTTCTACCGGTGCTGAAGGCAATGTATCTTTAAACCAACCCTTTAAAAATTTCACCTGATCATTTAATAAATCATATTTTCTAAAGTTTTCTTGCACTGTTTCTAAAGAAACTCGTAAGTAATCGAATGTGTGCAAATAATCACCGTAATCTTTCGGATATTGTTCTAAGTTAGGTGCGGGCAGACCTTCAAACGAATCGGCAACCCATACAGTACGATCCTTAATGTTGTTTGCTTGTAAAAACCCATTCATAAAAATGCATGATCCTCCGCGCCATACACCAGTTTCAATAAAATCGCCTTCTATATTTTCCCTGACTACAGTTTCCATCGCCTCTTGTAATTGATTCATACGTTTTCGACCAACCATACTGTGTGCAGCTCTTGGCCAATCCTTGCCACCTTGACGCTCATCGTTTGAAACATTAGGATTAACGATTTTTAAATTGTGATTTTCTATATACTGCTTAAGAAATAAAGGAAGTGGAACCGTAACTGGTTCATATGATAGTTCTTTAGATATATGTAAAGAAGCAGGTAAGTATGGTTCGTATTCTAGCCATATTTCAAATAAAATTGTTTTCTTTAATAACTCAAGATAAAGCTGGACAGCCGATTTATTTTCCATATAATTGCCTCCTGAAGAATGTCATACAACATTATGACTATGTAGAAAAGAAGGATTTAATGATTGAATTTACCAATGAAAAAGCAGTAAAACTGATATCAGTTTTACTGCTAAGGAAAAAATTAAGCGATTTTTTCAATAATAATGGATGCACTCGTACCAAGAGCTAATGATAATCCAAGTCCTGTAACAATTACTTCAACTAATGATGGAGTTGTCGTAATTTGCGTAATTGCTTGAACAACGATAGGTGCTCCAACTGAGATTAAAGTCGTTCCAGTACCAGGTACAGGTACCCCATTTACTTGGATTGTAAGTCCTCCTAATAGACTTACGGCTGCAGTATATACGATAACAGTGATTTTATAGAATCCAGTTTCACTAATTACGAAAGTATCGGCATCTAATTGAGAAATTGCTGTGCCGAACTGAGATCCAACAGTATTAAATGGTACTGGAGCATTAAGTCCAAGATCCAAAGAAATTCCACCGGAGTTAAATGCATATAATCCTGCTGGAAGTCCTAGTCCTGATGGTCCAGTCGGTCCAGTTGGCCCAGTTGGTCCAGTCGGTCCGGTAGCACCAGTTGGTCCAGTCGCGCCAGTGTCTCCAGTTGGCCCAGTCGGTCCAGTAGTACCAGTGTCTCCAGTTGGCCCAGTTGGTCCAGTAGCACCAGTGTCTCCAGTTGGCCCAGTTGGTCCAGTAGTACCAGTGTCTCCAGTTGGTCCAGTCGGTCCAGTCGGTCCAGTCGGTCCAGTCGGTCCAGTCGGTCCAGTTGGTCCAGTCGGTCCAGTCGGCCCAGTCGGTCCAGTCGGTCCAGTTGGTACAGTTGGCCCAGTCGGCCCAGTCGGCCCAGTCGGCCCAGTCGGCCCAGTTGGTCCGGTAGGAAGGGTAAACGGTGGTATTGGTGGTAATGTTGGTCCTACAAGATTAGGGTCAAATGCACTAGCTGATAAAGATTCATCGGGATTCAATCCATCTGAATAATTATTATTTGACATAAATTCACCTCCATAAAGCGTTCATTATATAGTAGATGCAAAACCGGAAGAAAATGACACGGACATTTGAATTATTGAAAAGAAATCTTAAACTGCTTGTGTAAGTTAAAAAAGTGGAAAGTTTATTGTATGTATAACATATGATTGATTTGGAAGAGGGTGATTATGTTGAACAAGCAAGGAATCACAATTAGTTTATGTATGATTGTTCGAGATGAGGAAGATACAATAGGTCGATGTTTAGAGGCAGTAGAAAAAATTGTTGATGAAATTATTGTAGTTGATACAGGTTCCATTGATCGAACGAAAGAAATTGTAGCTCAATATACTTCCAACATATATGACTTTCCATGGATTAATGATTTTGCGGCAGCTAGAAATTTTTCTTTTTCGAAAGCAACACAAGAATATATATTATGGCTAGATGCTGATGATGTGTTATTAGAAGATGCTCAAGAGGCATTGATCCTATTAAAAAGAGAATTAGATCCTAATGTGGATGCAGTTTCGATGCCGTATCATCTTGCAATGGATTCTAACGGGAAACCTTTATATTGTACAAAAAGAAATCGACTTGTAAAGCGTGAAAAACAATTTCAATGGTTTGGAAAGGTTCATGAATATTTAGCTATTTCTGGTGAAACTTTTAGTAGTAATGTTGCTATTACACATAAAAAAGAAAAAAAGGTAACAAATCGTAATTTGAAAATTTTTCAAGATGCTGTAGCAGCTGGAGAAGAATTGAGTCCGAGAGATTTATTTTATTACGCGAATGAATCTATGGATAATCAAAAATATGATGATGCAGTTCTACTATATGAAACATTTCTTAATCAAGACGAAGGATGGTATGAAGAGAAAATTTATGCATGTGGTAAGTTAGGAGATTGCTATGCAAAGATTGGAATGTGGGAGAAAGCAGTTGAATCTTGCGTGAAGTCGTTTCGATATGATGTTCCTAGAGGAGAGAATTGTACAAGAATAGGATATATATATATGGAACAACAAAAATATAACGAAGCGATATTTTGGTTTAAACTTGCAACGGAAGTACCAATGGCGACGGAGAGTCCGTTTCATAGTCCAGCGAGCTACACATGGCTTCCCTATTTACAAATGTGTATTTGTTATAGCAAGTTAGGAGAGCAAGATAAAGCTTATTATTACAATGAACTAGCAGCTTCTTATGTTCCGAATAATGCTGCAATTGAATATAACCGCAAATATTTTCGGGGTGTTTTTGATAAACAATATAAAGTGTAATAAGTTTCGTTTTGTTAGAAATGATTTATCGTTATTCTAACACTAATAGATTGGTTATATATTAGTGTATCAGTAATGGAACCAATATTTGGTGAATGAGATTTATATTTCAAATTCAATTTGCATAAGGAGTGTGTAAAATGAATTCCCCAAAAAATTCTTTATACGAAGAAAAGTCCGGGCATTATTATAATGCAGTGAATCCGAATTTATTAAAGCATATAAAAAAGGAATGGAAAGAAGTTCTTGATATCGGTTGCTCGAGTGGTGCATTGGGAGCGGTCATAAAAGAAAATGGCACACGTGTATCAGGAATCGAAGCATTCCCAGAGGCGGCAGAACAAGCAAAAGAAAAACTAGATCATGTTGTTTTAGGCGATATAGAAACAATGGATATGCCGTATGAGGAGGAGCAATTTGATTGCGTCATATTCGGAGACGTATTAGAGCATTTATTTGATCCGTGGGCTGTAATAGAAAAAGTAAAGCCATATATAAAAGAAAATGGTGTGATTTTAGCAAGTATACCAAACGTTGCTCACATTTCAGTATTAGCGCCGTTACTTGCTGGAAATTGGACGTATACAGAATATGGTTTATTAGATAAAACGCATATTCGTTTCTTTACATTTAATGAAATGCTCCGAATGTTTTTAAAAGCAGGTTATTCGATTAGTAAAGTAGATCGTGTATATGTTGATCATAAAATGTACGAACCACTTATTGAGGAATTATATGGAATTTGTAAAAAATATCGTCTTGGAAGTGGCTTCATGGCTGAGACGGTCGTATTTCAGTATATTATTGAAGCAGAAAAATCACAGCTATGAGTGCTGCTGAAAAAACAATATTATTTGTTACATGTATAAATGATCGGAAAATGTATGCACAGTGTGTACGACATATATTGAGCTTAGCAGTGCCTCCAGGGTATACTGTACAATTTATGCCAATTCGGAATGCGAAAAGTATGACGAGCGGATATAATCAAGCGATTTCGCATCCAGCGAAATATAAAGTATATATACACCAAGATGTTTTCATTATGAATGTGGCATTTTTATATGGATTACTTCAATTATTTAACGAACATGAACATCTTGGAATGATTGGAATGATTGGAGCCCAATATGTTCCTCCAAACGGGATATGGAATGAAGGCAAGGGAGTTATTGGGAAAGTAATTGGTTATATGAACGATTTATTTTATATGGCAACTCAAGAACAGCCGTACCATGAGTCAAAAACATTTATGCCTGTGGAATGTATCGACGGTTTATTGATGGCAACGCAATACGATATTCCCTGGCGAGAAGACTTGTTTGATGGGTTTGACTATTATGATGTATCTCAGTCGTTTGAATTTAGAAAAGCTGGCTATACAGTTGGGGTTCCTGTACAGCGTGATGCGTGGTGCATTCACTATCATATTGATGTGAATATGACCAACTATGACAAGTATAGAAAGATATTTGTGGAGAACTATATGTCAGATGTAAATCAAGACGAATAGAGGGGCTACAAAATGAAGGATCGTACAATATTAGTTGTTGTTTGTGTAAATAATGAAGAGCTATTTGAACAATGCGAGAGACAAATAAGAAACCTTTTTGTTCCCCCTGATTATGTCGTACAAATTTTTCCGATACGAGATGCGAAAAGTATGGCAAGCGCATATAACCGAGCACTTTCATATCCCGCGAAGTATAAGGTTTATATACATCAGGATACTTATCTTATTAATCGAGAGATGTTCTATACAATTATTTCCCTTTTTAAAGATAATGAAAAGCTCGGCTTAATTGGAGTAGCTGGAGCCCAATTTTTACCGAGTAACGGGATATGGTGGGAAGGGAAAAATTTAGTAGGGAAAGTGATTGAGTATAGAAGACGGAATTATCAATTATTAAATTTAGATCAGGGGTTTTATGGAAGCCAATCTTTTATGTCGGTGCAGGCAATTGATGGCTTATTCATGGCAACGCAGTATGATATTCCGTGGCGAGAAGATTTGTTTCAAGGGTTCCACTTTTATGATGTATCACAGTCTTTAGAGTTTCAAAGGGCTGGTTATTTAATTGGTATCCCAAATCAATCAAATTTATGGTGTATTCATTATAACGGAGATGAATTTGATGCGGATACATATGAGAAAGATCGAAAAGTGTTTGTAGAACAGTATAAAGATATTTTATCTCCATCATAAGGGAGAGATGCAGAGTGAAAGGGATTATTTTAGCAGGTGGTACTGGATCGAGGCTATATCCAATAACGAAAGTAACGAATAAACATTTGCTTCCTGTTGGACGTTACCCAATGATTTATCATGCAGTATATAAGCTGAAACAATGTGAGATTACAGATATTATGATTATTACAGGTAAAGAGCATATGGGAGATGTTGTTAGTTTTTTAGGAAGCGGTCAAGAGTTTGGCGTGTCCTTTACGTATCGTGTGCAAGATAAGGCTGGCGGAATTGCACAAGCATTAGGGCTTTGTGAAGATTTTGTTGGGAATGATCGCATGGTAGTTATATTAGGCGATAACATTTTTTCGGATGATATTCGTCCGTATGTTGAAGAGTTTGCAAATCAAAAAGAAGGTGCGAAAGTACTGCTGCAATCTGTAGATGATCCTGAGAGATTTGGCGTAGCAAATATTCAAAATCGTAAAATAATTGAAATTGAAGAAAAGCCGAAAGAGCCGCAAAGTTCCTATGCAGTCACAGGAATTTATTTATATGACCCGAAAGTCTTTTCTTATATAAAAGAATTAAAACCTTCCGCAAGGGGAGAGCTTGAAATTACAGATATCAATAATTGGTATTTAAAACGAGGGGTACTTACTTATAATGAAATGAGCGGTTGGTGGACTGATGCAGGAACTCATGTTTCTCTTCAAAGGGCGAATACGTTAGCGCGGGATATAAACTTTGGTAAACAGTTTAACGGAGAATAGGTGAGAATATGAAAGTTATAGAAACAAACTTTACCGACGCGAAATTGTTAGAACCGAGGTTATTTGGAGATGAGCGTGGCTTTTTTACTGAAAGTTATAATAAGAAGGTGCTAGAAACATTGGGAGTTACGTATTCATTTGTACAGGATAATGTTTCGTATTCGGCAGAAGCGGGAACGATTCGGGGATTACACTTTCAAAAAAATCCGAAAGCACAAACGAAACTTATTCAAGTTATGCAAGGAGCAATTTATGATGTTATCGTTGATTTGCGAAAAAATTCACCAACGTTTAAACAGTGGAGAGGATATATTTTAAGCGCGGATAATCATCGGCAATTATTAGTGCCAAAAGGATTTGCACATGGTTTTTGTACACTTGTCCCGCATACTATTGTTATGTATAAAGTAGATGAGTATTATAGTGCTAATCATGACTCAGGGGTACTTTGGGACGATAAAGACTTAGCAATTCCATGGCCGGTAACAAGCCCTATTTTGTCTGATAAAGATCGAATATTACCGTTACTTCAGGAATATGAAGATAGTTTTTGAGTAGGAGAGTTGTGTATGAATATATTAGTAACAGGTGGGGCCGGATTTATTGGAAGTAATTTTGTGCATTATATGTTACAAAGCTATGAAACATATAAAATTATTAATTTCGATGCATTAACATATAGTGGAAACTTAAATAATGTAAAGTCTATTCAAGATCATCCGAATTACTATTTTGTAAAAGGTGAAATTCAAAATGGAGAGCTGCTGGAGCATGTTATTAAGGAACGTGATGTGCAAGTAATTGTCAATTTCGCAGCTGAATCACATGTGGACCGTAGTATTGAGAATCCGATCCCTTTTTATGATACAAATGTAATTGGGACAGTCACCTTATTAGAATTAGTAAAAAAATATCCACATATTAAACTCGTGCAAGTATCAACAGATGAGGTGTACGGCTCGTTAGGTAAGATAGGTAGATTTACCGAGAAAACCCCGTTAGCTCCAAATAGTCCATATTCTTCAAGCAAAGCGAGCGCCGACATGATAGCTTTATCTTATTATAAAACATATCAATTACCAGTTATAGTAACGCGTTGCTCCAATAACTATGGGCCGTATCAATATCCTGAAAAGTTAATTCCGTTAATGGTTACGAATGCGCTGGAAGGAAAAAAACTACCGTTATATGGCGATGGATTAAATGTAAGAGATTGGTTACATGTAACGGATCATTGTAGTGCGATTGACGTTATTCTGCATAAGGGACGTATAGGAGAAGTATATAATATAGGTGGAAATAATGAAAAAAACAATGTAGATGTTGTGGAACAAATTATCTCTCTCTTAGGAAAAACGAAAGAAGATATTGCGTATGTTACAGACCGTTTAGGGCATGATCGTCGTTATGCGATTGATGCACAAAAGATGAAGAATGAGCTCGGGTGGGAACCACAGTATACGTTTGAACAGGGGCTAAAAGAAACGGTGGAATGGTATGAAAATCATATAGAATGGTGGAAACCACTAAAAGAAAAATAAGGGGCATATAAATGAAAGAACGGATTATCATAACGGGAGCAAATGGTCAATTGGGAAAGCAACTACAAGAAGAGTTAAATGCTGAAGAATATGACATATATCCATTTGATAAAAAGTTACTAGATATAACAAATATATCCCGAATGCAGCAAGTGGTACAAGAAATAAGGCCACATATAATTATTCATTGTGCAGCGTATACGAAGGTTGATCATGCTGAGAAAGAACAAGACCTTGCTTATGTAATAAATGCAATAGGAGCTCGAAATGTAGCGGTTGCTTCACAATTAGTAGGGGCGAAATTAGTTTATATTAGTACCGATTATGTATTTCAAGGTGACAGACCAGATGGCTATCATGAGTTTCATAATCCATCACCGATAAATGTATACGGGGCTTCTAAGTATGCGGGAGAGCAGTTTGTCAAAGAGTTACATAATAAATATTTTATCGTTCGAACATCGTGGTTATATGGTAAGTATGGAAACAATTTTGTGAAAACGATGATGCGGTTAGGAAAAGAAAGAGCAGAATTATCTGTTGTAGCGGATCAAATTGGTTCTCCTACTTATGTGGCGGATTTAAATGTGATGATTAATAAGCTCATTCACACTTCTTTATACGGTACGTATCATGTATCAAATAGAGGCTCATGTTCTTGGTTTGAATTTGCCAAAAAAATATTCTCGGATGCAAATATGAAAGTGAATGTATTACCTGTTTCAACCGAAGAATTTGGATCGGCGGCAGCTAGACCGAAATATTCTGTTTTCCAACATAACATGCTACGATTAAATGGTTTTTCACAAATGCCTTCTTGGGAAGAAGGATTAGAGCGGTTTTTTATAGAAACAAAAAGTCATTAACAAAATTTAAGTTAATGACTTTTTTGTTTGCCTTTAAGAGGTTTTATGGTACTATAATTATAGTATCAGGTACTAATAACAAGTATAAGTAATTCTGGGAGGATATATCATGGAACTATTACAAGGGAAAACATTTGTTGTTATGGGCGTTGCGAACCAAAGAAGTATTGCGTGGGGAATTGCTCGCTCTTTGCATAATGCAGGTGCAAAATTAATATTCACATATGCAGGAGAACGTTTAGAAAGAAACGTTCGTGAATTAGCGGACACATTAGAAGGACAAGAATCACTTGTATTACCTTGTGATGTAACAAATGATGAAGAACTTACAGCTTGCTTTGAAACAATCAAGCAAGAGGTTGGTACAATTCACGGTGTTGCACACTGTATTGCTTTTGCAAATCGTGATGATTTAAAAGGTGAATTTGTAGATACTTCTCGCGATGGATTTTTACTTGCACAAAATATTAGTGCATTCTCTTTAACAGCTGTAGCAAGAGAAGCGAAGAAAGTAATGACAGAAGGCGGAAATATTTTAACGTTAACATACCTTGGCGGCGAGCGCGTTGTGAAAAACTATAACGTTATGGGTGTTGCGAAAGCTTCATTAGAAGCGAGCGTAAAATATTTAGCTAACGATTTAGGCCAACACGGCATTCGCGTTAACGCTATTTCTGCAGGACCAATTCGTACGTTATCTGCAAAAGGCGTAGGCGACTTTAACTCAATTTTAAGAGAAATTGAGGAGCGCGCACCACTTCGTCGTACAACAACTCCAGAAGAAGTTGGGGATACAGCAGTATTCTTATTCAGTGATTTAGCACGCGGCGTAACAGGAGAAAACATTCACGTTGATTCAGGGTATCATATCCTAGGATAAATATAATATTAATTTTTAAAGGACAATCTCTAAATGTTGAGATTGTCCTTTTTATTTGTTCTTAGAAAGAACAATTTTTAACGAAAGTTCTTACCACGTTATGAATATAACTATAATAGTACACAATTTATTCAGCTACGTATGGAAGTGGGAGGGACGAGTGTGAAGAATAAAAATAAAAGTTCAACAGTTGGAAAACCGTTGTTATATATTGCGCAAGTAAATTTGGAACTTGCTGCACCGAAAATAAAAAGAATTATCTTAACAAACTTTGAAAATGAAGATCGAAAAGAGGAAAGTAATAGAAACGAAAACATTGTAAGTAGTGCTGTGGAAGAGGTAATAGAGCAACAAGAAGAGGAACAAGTAGAAGAAAAAATGGAAGAAGCGGAACAAGTACAAGAGCAACAAGAACAACAAGAACCAGTGAGAACTGTCCCGTATAATAAATCATTTAAGGATATGAATAATGAAGAGAAGATTCATTTTTTATTAAACCGCCCTCATTATATTCCGAAAATAAGGTGCAGAATAAAAACAGCTACAGTCTCATATGTTGGATCAATCATATCGTATCGTAATGGAATTGTAGCTATTATGCCGCCAAATAGTATGCGAGATATTAAGTTGTCTATAGATGATATCCAATCGATTAGTATGGCGGGCTTTTAAATATGTAAAGGTGGTAGCAAATCTTCTACCACCCCAATAGTTTTTTAGTTTACTTAACTTATTAGATAGAAACGTCGCGTAAGCACTGAATCGCACAGAAACAGCTTAAATCTACAGTGATACAAGTAGATGTCGAGATTAATCTTGCATTTGGTACAGCTAAAAACGTACAAATTGGATCGTCACCAGGCGGTACAGGAGAACCGTCACCTAATACTACAGTTAACACACGTAAGACAGCACAGCTATCGTCATCTACACTTTCCACACGGAAAATTGGAGATCGGCAGCTAGTAAGGCTTGCAGATGGTGCAAATGCTTCAAATGGTGTGCCAGCTTTTGTGTATAAAATAAAAGGGCGTGTATTTGCTACTGATGCAGTGTTGTGTGCACCTAAAAATGGAATTTCACAACCAGATCCACACGTTGTTGTAGAACAATCTTGTAATTCATTGATGAATTTTACAACGTCAACTACACAATGAGAAGAGCTATGGTGTTTATTTTCGTTACAACTCATTAATGTCACTCCTTATCTTCTTGTTTGTATTTACATTAATAAGATATTGGAGTCGAGGAGATTTGGTCACAATCTCAAGACCTTTTTTTTTAAATAGGCGAAAGAAGATAAGGGAAGGTGGAATCATGCTGTTTACAAGCTGGCTTTTATTTTTTATTTTTGCGTTAGCTGCCTTTAGGCTCACTCGTTTAATTGTTTATGATAAAATTACAGCCTTTTTGCGAAGACCGTTTATTGATGAGTTAGAGATTACAGAGCCAGATGGAAGTGTATCAACTTTTAC
Source organism: Bacillus sp. 01N45 (assembly GCF_056399205.1). Taxonomy (NCBI): domain Bacteria; kingdom Bacillati; phylum Bacillota; class Bacilli; order Caryophanales; family Bacillaceae; genus Bacillus; species Bacillus sp. 01N45. Next base: position 395,141 of record NZ_JBFTQW010000003.1, on the reverse strand, counting down.
AAAAGTAAAAGGTAAAGGATTAAGAAAGTGGGTTGGCGAATTATTAAGCTGTTATTGGTGTACAGGTGTATGGGTTAGTGCTTTTTTATTAGTTTTATATAATTGGATTCCTATCGTTGCAGAGCCTTTACTTGCATTATTAGCTATTGCAGGAGCAGCGGCAATCATTGAAACGATTACAGGATATTTTATGGGAGAATAATATATTTTCATAATACGAGAAAAAGCGGAGTTTAAAGGAATGAGGGAACGGAAATAAAGAGTTGTTCATATAGTAAATAGACAGAATTGACAGTAGAGGAGATGTTTGCTGTGAGTAATAGTCCAAGGCAAAATTCATATGACCTGCAGCAATGGTATCATATACAGCAACAACACCAAGCACAACAACAGGCATACCAAGAACAATTACAACAACAAGGATTTGTGAAGAAAAAGGGATGTAATTGCGGGAAAAAGAAGAACACAATAAAACATTATGAAGAATGAAACACTCATATTACTGTGAGTGTTTTTTATTATAAATATAAAAAGCGGTATTTCTAATGAAGAAATACCGCTTTTTACTAGCTAATTTGTGCAACTGTTAATGCTGCAGCACGGATGTCCACAGTTCCAATTAACTCAACTGGTACAATTTGAATTAAATCACCAGGGTTTAAGTTAATAAGAATAACACCACTGGATACGTCTACTTCACCAGTACCAATAACGTTAGAACGAACTGCTGTACCTGATCCAGGAATAATGTTAGCTGGCGTACCTAATGATAAGAAGAAACGACCAGCTTCTGGTGCAACAGGTGAGTTATCAAGACTAATTGTTAATGTATAACTGATTTGATAAATACCAGCTCGTAGAATTCGAATACCATCTCCGACACTTACTGTATCATTTATTACAGGAACAGTAATATTTGGGTTTGGACTTACGCTAGGTAATAGTAATGGTGTGAATAGTGAAGCAAACTGAGGTGCAGACGCGTTGAAAGCAAAACCGAAGGCAGGTAGTGTACTAGCTGGTTTCGCCTCGCAATCGATTTTAGTAAATTCGCAATCAGAAGAGAACATGTTTTTCACTCCTTTATCTGTTTCTACTTTCAGTTAATGAAAAGGACAGGTTCTATGTTCTAGACAAGTTCCCAATTTTATGAAAAATACATAATAATAGCTTTTAAGCATGGATTGGGTGGCAGAAAACTCTGCCACCCAATCCATGCTTAAATTAATATTTAGTTTTATATAGAAACATCACGTAAGCATTGAATAGCGCAGAAACAACTTAAATCAACAGTAATACAAGTAGATGTCGATACTAACCTTGCATTTGGTACAGCTAAAAACGTACAGATTGGGTCATCACCAGGTGGTACAGAGGTACCATCACCTAAAACTACAGTTAATACACGTAATACAGCACAGTCATCATCATCTATACTTTCTACGCGAAAGATTGGAGATCGGCAGCTAGTAAGGCTTGAAGATGGTGCAAATGCTTCAAAAGGTTCTCCAGTCTTTGTGTATAAAATAAAAGGACGTGTATTCGCTACTGATGCATTGTTATGTGCACCTAAAAATGGAACTTCGCAACCGGATCCACATGTTGTAGTTGCGCATTCTTGTAATTCATGTATAAAACGAACGACATTCGATACACAGTTGAAATCACAATCATGGTGATGATGGTCTTCGTTACAATTGCAGCTCATTATGTTCACTCCTTATCGTGAGTTCTGACATACACTATTACAATATGAATGAGATATGGTTGATATTACGTTAATTCTTACGATAAAAGCAGGGAATTTATATAGTAGGGATGTACATAATGCAATATAAAAAAAGACATCCTTATTTAGTGGATGTCTTTTCAGGTAAATCTTTTCGCGCAGTATATAAAAAACGAGATATATCTAATTTTTTTCCTCTAAAAAATTGCGGAGAGGAAATGTAAAGTTCTTCTTTCGCACGTGTAATTGCGACATAAAGTAGTCGACGTTCTTCTTCTAAAGCTTCAGAAGTCTCTGTAACACGATCATTTGCATCTTTTAAAGAAGAAGTATGGGGAAGAATACCATCGCTCGCTCCAAGTAAAAAGACGCATGGAAATTCAAGGCCTTTTGCGTTATGAATAGACATAAGCGAAACAGCATTTTTTTCCGGCATTGTTTTTAATGCTTCCATTTCTTTTTGACCTTGAATTGCTTCATCAATAAATTGTAAATAAGCTGGAATATCGGTAAAACGAGTTGCGGACTCCATTAATTCTTCTAACATTTCTTCTTGTATATCTTTATGCATCGTAAAGGAAGAACGATCGTTACTTTGTAAGTACTCTAAATACTTTCCTTTACCATGAATAATTTCTTTTAATGCTTTTTTCGGTTCTAATTCTTTTATAAATTTAATAAAATCGATACGCTCATTTACCTTTTTTACTTGAAAAGGTTTTAAGCTCGGATTTAATAATAAGAAATGAAGAAGAGAAGGGAACCGCCCCTCACCATATTTCCATTGTTCACGTTCAATAAATGAAATACAATCATCACGCCCGATATACATAGTTGGCAATATATTTGAAAGTGATTCTAGTCGAAACGGTTCAATCACCAGTCTTAAATGATCTAATACAGGCTTAATTAAAGAATGTTCATAAAATGATTGACTCGCCCCGTGCTTAATAAATGGGATTTTGTGAATTGTAAGCTGATCAAGTAACGAACGGCTTACAGAATGTGTGCGATACAGTAAACAAAAATCTTTATAGTTGCGTTCGCCGCTATCTACTTTTTCTTGAATGAGCTGCAAAATTTGATTTGCTTCATCAAGAGTCGTAGCAGGTCTTGCGTAAAAAGGTTGTACACCTTCTTCACGCACAGAATATAGCTCTTTATCAAAACGTTCTTGATTTAGTTTGATAACTTCATTTCCAAGTCCGACGATAAAAGGATTGGATCGATAATTCGTATTAAGTGCGATAATCGTAGTGTTATCAAATTCTTTTGGAAAAGATAAAATAATTTGGTGACTTGCTCCTCGCCAGCCATATATCGCCTGGTCGTCATCACCCGCGATAAATAAATTATTTCTTGGCGTGGCTAACAATTTTACAATTTCATATTGTGCATACGATGTATCTTGAAACTCATCTACTTCAATATAGTGGAAACGTTGTTGTAATTGGGTAAGCAAAGGAGCGTTATTTTCTAACATATAATATGTTTCTAATAGGATGTCATCGAAATCAATATAATTATATCGTTGTTTCACTTCTTCAAAACGTTCGTATACTTCTTTAAATTCTTGTTCAACGGGTGTTTTTGCTTGTACATCTTTCGGACGATTCAATTTGTTTTTCTCAAGTGAAATCATCGCGAGCATTGTTTCAGCATCATAATCGTCTTTTAAACGTAATTCTTTTAAAATTTTCTTTATCATAATTTGTTTATGTTTTTCGTTTGCTAAAATTTGCTGATTATATCCTTGACTACGAAGTAATTTTAAAAAGACAGAGTGGAACGTACCAGCAACAACGTAGCTACTTGCGGCGCGATTCATACCTGGTAAATTCGCTACACGGTTTCGGATTTCTTCAGCTGCTTTTTGTGTAAATGTAAGCAATAAAATATTTCGTGGATGAACTTGTTTTACATTTACTAAATAACCTACGCGGGTTGTTAAAACAGATGTTTTCCCGCTTCCGGCACCAGCCAATGTAAGGACAGGGCCTTCTGTCGTTCGCACAGCCTCTAATTGTTTTTCATTTAAAAAAACATTTTGTTGTTCGAGAGCGCGAAAATACGCCGCATCTGCATCTTCTTCCATAATTAAATGGGTAGATGTTTTCGGAATATGATATGTTGCACGCGGAATGTCAGCGTGCGTTAATGATTTTTGTGAAAATTTTTCTTGTGTCATATATTCACCTTCAAAACTATAGCATCAACATTTAACTTTAGCGGAAGAAAAAGAAAATAGCAATGTAAAAAACAGGAGGGGATACCTCCTGTTTTCAAATTACAATTCTTTTATCATAACGATGTGAGGAATATTTGCTTCCATGAATACATCAGAATGCGTTACATATCCAAGTTTCTTATAGAAATCTTCAGCATGTGTTTGGGCATGCAGCTTTAATTTTGGTAGCGAGTTTTCATTCGCATACGCTTCAAGTGCATCCATAACAATTTTTCCAATGCCTTTTTTACGATGGGAAGCTAGTACGCAAATGCGTTCCATTTTTCCTATTCCATCCAGTATGCGAAAACGACCAGCACCAACTGGAACATCATTATCATATATAACAACGTGTGTTGAAGTTTCTTCAAACTCATCATACTCTTCGTCAGCAGAAACTTGTTGCTCATTCACAAATACTTGCTTACGTACAGAGAATGCATCTCTTAGTTGTTCGTCCGTTTGTACGATCTGTGCGTGCAAATTAGTTGTTCCCCTTTCCAAGGTGGAATGTTTCGTATACAGTCCACGTTCCGTTTTCTAATTGATATAGAAGATGGAAGCGATCAATTGGTTGTTCATAATAGAAATCTTTCATACGTAATCGACCTAATACATCAGCATGCTCTGCATCGGATAAGCCTTGTCCGATTGTTAAATGAGGTACGAAAGCGTACTCGCGTTCTTGTATAAAGAATTCGCTATGCATTTCCTCATTTAAGAAAGTAAGTTCAGGTGTTTTTTCTACTTTAAAATAAAGAACATTATTAACAGGTGCGAATGAACCAACTTTTCCGACATGAAGGGTGAAAGGGTTCGTTTTACTTGCGATTGTATGTAACTCTTTTACAATCGATTCTAATTGTTCATCTTGCGTCTCAAAGGGTGTTTTCAATGTAATATGTGGCGGGACTAATGCGTAGTGCGGATCATAACGTTTACGCAATCCGTTCGCTTTATCTTGAATCATTTTAGATGGAAAAATTACAATGCCTAATTTCATGTTCCAATTCCTCCCTTTGTAAGTCTAGTTAGATTTTGAGAAAATAACTCTCTTAATCTATTATATCAAATTATTCTGAATACTGCTCTCTATTATTTCATTGATAGAATATGAGAGAAAGCTTTCGGTAAATCAGTTTGCCAATATTTCCACGTGTGGTTACCTTCAAATTCTTCGTAATGCGTGATGAAATTTCTATCTGTCAGAAGCGTATTGAGTTCACGGTTCGGCCCAACGAAATCGGATACTTGTCCATCAGTGCGTTTTACAGCTGTTTCTTCTGTCCCAATGACGTGATAAAGGTCTAGCGCCTCCGGATTTTTAAAGTCTTTTGCCAAATTCATCACTGTGTCATCGACAAATGGTGATTGCATAACGACTTTACCGAATGTATGCGGATACATAAGTGCAGTCATAAAGGAAACTGTTCCGCCAAGAGAATCACCAATTAACACACGACCTTTTCCGATTTGGTACGTTGGATAATTTTCATCGATATATGGTGCAAGTTCATGAGCAAGGAAACGAATATACGCAGCGTTTTTCACTTCATTTGGGAAATATTTTTCTTTACGATCGTGTACATTTTTATATGGAATACCGACAATAATTGTACGGTCAATTTCTTCAGTTTCACGAAGGCGCTCAATTACACGGTGCGCTTTACCAAGCTGAAAATAATCTCTACCATCTTGTGCAATTACAACTGTATGTTTGTGTAGTGGTGTGTAATTTACTGGTAAGTAAACGAGAAGTGTAACATCTTCTTGAAGTGATGCGCTATAAAATGAAATTTCTTCAATTCTCCCTATTGTTTGATTCATGTGGATCCCCCTAAATAAAAATTTACTGTAATGATTGTAAGAGCGACGCTTGTAGTGAAAAAGAAAGAAATATTCACTAATAGGTGCTTTCGTTTCTATTTTACCATAATGGTACGAAGAATCTAAAAAATTAGTATTTAAGTTATAAAAGAAAACGGATATAATGAAGTGGGATTTTTGACAGGTGAGAGGGGAGACGGAATTTGAAACAAGAAAGATCAATCGCACTACCATTAGCAATTTCCATTATAGCCATTTCATTCGCAGCAGTTTTTGTAAAGATGTCCTCAGCACCATCTTCAATATTAAGTATGTATCGATTATGGATTATCGTACTTATTATGCTGCCTATCGTTTGGAAAAAAAAGGAGGAGTTTAGTAAGATTCAAATAAAAGATTGGGGATTTTTAATTGGATCTGGTTTCTTTTTAGCGCTTCATTTTCTTTTGTGGTTTGAATCTTTAAAGCATACGACAGTTGCTAGTTCGACGATTATTTTAGCACTTCAACCAATCGTATCTTTAGTTGGAGGTTTTTTCTTATTTAAAGAAAGAACAACATACTCAGCCATTGCGACAATGGGAATAGCGATACTAGGCGTAATGTGTATTGGGTGGGGAGATTTAGGATTAAGTGAACAAGCAATTTATGGAGATATATTATCCTTTTTAAGTGTAATAGCAGTTGTCGGTTATTTATTTATCGGACAAACGACGGTAAAGAAAGTATCACATTGGATTTACAGCTTTACAGTCTTTGCATTCGCAGGTATTTTTATGGGGATTTATAATATAGTATTGCAAGTGCCTTTTACAGGTTATACGAAGTGGGATTGGACCGTTTTTCTTTTACTTGCGGTCGTGCCGACAGTGTCACACGTCATTAATAATTGGTTATTAAACTACGTAAATGCAACAACAATTTCAATGAGTATTTTAGGTGAACCAGTTGGAGCATCTATATTAGCGTTCTTCTTACTCGGTGAAAGACTAAATGCCATGCAAATTATCGGTAGCATGCTCGTATTGTTTGGTGTATCTGTTTTCTTACTACAGCAACAAAAACGAACAGCAAAAAATGTAGTAAATGAGCCGGCGTATACACAGGAATTATAATGTTAGAGGAGAAAAGAGAAGTTGTGATACTTCTCTTTTTGTTTTACAGAAATATAGGGGAGGAAGGGAAGTTTAATGGAATTTCCATCAAAAAAAGATATATGGTTATATCCGATTTTTTTCGTTGTCATTGGAGCGTGTTTTGCTCCTCTATTTGCAGGAAAAGAGTATTTTCTTTTATTTTTTACAATTCCGTTAGCAATATTATTTATGTGGAGTTGGTTTTCGACAAAATACATCGTCGGAGAAGAAACAATTACAATTAGATCAGGTCTCGTTAAAAAAAGCATATTTATACGAGATATAAAACAAATTTCAAATACGAAAAATCCAATAGCTGCTCATGCATTGTCATTGGATCGACTTGAAATTGTTCACGGCGCACATAAAACAGAAGTTATTTCTCCTAAAGATAAAGACCAATTCATCAACCTTGTTACAAGTAAAAATTCACACATTGAAATCAAGTAAAAGAGTGGCTAGGAAGCCACTCTTTTACTTTGGATTTGTCATATAAGGTTGTACATGAATAATACATAGGTCACGGAACTTTCCTTCAGTAGTTGTGACAATTACGACTGCTCTTCCGGCACTTTTTCCAGTAATCGTTACCGTATCACCTTTTGGATACATTGTGATAACATCAGCATTCATATTTGTCCAAATAAGTTCTTTATTCGTTGCTTGCACTGGTAAAACGGAGGCTGATAACTCAGTGCTTTGTCCAGTTCTTACTTTCAACTTATTTTTTTCCATATGAACACCAATGACTGAAATAACAGAAGGAGCGATTGAAATTTTAGGTGGATTAGGTTGTATGTTCAAACGAGACGCAGAAGTATTTGTAATAGGTGAAAATTTTCGTGTTTGTTGTTGCTGGAAAGCTGCTAACATGTTGGAGTCCCCTTCCTGTATAAGTGCTGATAGTACTACTATAAAGGACTAGTGTTATGTTTAATTTAACGAAACATAAAGAAATTGTTAAATTCGAGTAGAAGGTTGTCGAACTTTCATAAAAAGAAAGCTCTGCTGATACGATAACAGCAGAGCTTTTCCTTTATAGATTATGACTATGTTGTTTTTCGAAATTCTCAAATTGCTCTTCAACTTCTTTTGAAGGTTGTGTTAGTAAACTAACAATTACGATGGCTAGTAAACTAATAGCGAAACCTGGAATCATTTCATATAAGAAATCTTTTAAGAATTCGAATTGAGTCCATATAATAACAGTAGCGGCACCAGAAATCATACCAGCAAGTGCGCCCCACTTCGTCATACGTTTCCAATATAAGCTTAATAAAATAGCAGGTCCGAATGAAGAACCGAAACCAGCCCAAGCGTATCCAACAAGAGCTAAAATCGTATCATTTTGTTTAAACGCTAATGCGCACCCAACTAATGCAATAACAAGTACAGCCATACGACCGACAAATACAAGCTCTTTATCAGAAGCAGAGCGTTTAAAGAAGGTACGATATAAGTCTTCGGTTATAGCACTAGAAGTAACGAGTAATTGAGATGAAATTGTACTCATAATAGCTGCTAAAATAGCTGCTAATAAAAATCCAGTAATAAGTGGGTGGAATAAAATTTTTCCTAGTTCAAGGAAAATTGTTTCTGGATTAGATAATGTTAACTCTTGTTGTGAGTAGTAAGYGATACCGATAAGACCAGTAAACATAGCTCCAACAACAGAGAAAATCATCCAGCTCATACCAATTCTTCGTGCGCTTTTAATCTCTTTTACAGAAGAAATCGCCATAAAGCGTACGATAATATGAGGTTGTCCAACATAACCAAGGCCCCATGCGAATAAGGAAATCATTCCTAAAGTAGAGGCACCTTTAAAAATATCTAGACGTGTTGGATCTACAGAACGAATTGTATCAAATGCAGGCCCAAGTCCGTTCGAATTCATAATTGTTACGATAGGAACAAGAATAAGAGCAATTACCATAATGATTCCTTGTACGAAGTCTGTCCAACTTACGGCTAAGAAACCACCAAATAATGTGTAAGCGACAACAACGCCAGCAACAATGAATAACCCAAAGTGGTAGTTCATACCAAATGAATTTTCAAATAATACAGCGCCTGAAACTAATCCTGAAGCTACATAAAAAGTAAAGAAAATCATAATAACAAGTCCGGATACTAAGCGTAGCATGTGAGATTTGTCGTGGAAGCGGTGTTCCAAAAATTCTGGGATAGTAATAGAGTTGTTTGCAATTTCAGAGTAGGTACGTAAGCGAGGAGCGACATAAAGCCAGTTTGCGTATGCGCCTAGTGTTAGGCCGATCGCAATCCAACTACTACTCAATCCAACGCTAAACATTGCACCGGGTAAGCCCATTAAAAGCCAACCACTCATATCGGATGCTCCAGCACTTAATGCTGTTACTGCGGGGCCTAGTGTACGCCCGCCAAGCATATAATCTGTTAAGTTGGACGTTCGTTTATAGGCGAAATAGCCAATGACTAACATCCCGAGCATGTAAATAGAGATTGAAGTTAAAGTTAACATCTGCGTACTCATGAAGTTCCCCTTCCTTTTGTCATGTCTTTTGATGCGTTATGCATATTTATAATCTATCATGATTATTCTGAAAAATCCATACAGAAATATGAATTTTCAGAAATGTAAGCGTTTTTTGATATCATTTTACTTTTTTAATATATAATATTCATACAAAAAACCTTATTTTTAATAGAGTATTTATTATATTTACATAAAAAGAGGTTGTTTTGTCAATATAATATTGAAAGGAGAGAAAAATAAAATTTTTTAAAAAGTATTGACTTATGAAAAAAGTAAGGTCTATAATGAGTGCAACTTAAAAAAATGCAAGCGTTGATGAAGAAGAGTACACATGATGAACATGTCAGAGAGCTGATGGTTGGTGCGAATCAGTATGGAATTGATGTGGAATGGGCTTCGGAGCTTCCAAACCGAAACGAAAGAAGTAGGCTTTGGCGACATGATCTCATCGATACAAGAGACACGTATTGTTTTTGATACGGTAAAGTGCGTTACATTCGTAACGAATTAAGGTGGCACCACGGGAGTACCCGTCCTTTCTATAGGATGAGTACTCCCTTTTTGTGTACAAAAAATTAAATAAATGAAATCGTTGAAGTAAGAAGAGTACGTATATTGGAGACGTTACAGAGAACCGGGGATAGGTGGGAGCCCGGTGCGGTGCCATATACGGAATGGGCTTACGAGAGGTATGCTGAACAATTATTTTCAGTAGGCAACCCGGGTTCCGCCGTTACAAGGATAAGGTATATATTTTGTACCTGAATAAAGCGGGATGCTTTTGCGTCCAACATGAGGTGGTACCACGGTAAATTTATCGTCCTCTACATATTTTCGATATGTAGGGGACTTTTTTATTTTTCAGATTGAGGTGAAAGGCATGATGACAAAAGAGGAATTTATGAAGCAAAAAGAACAGGGAAGAGCATTTTTAGTAATCGCTGAAGAAGAAGGAGATAGCATTACGCCAATTTCTTTATATAGACGTATGAAGGGAAAGAAAAAGTTTTTATTAGAAAGTTCGCAGCTTCATCAAGATAAAGGACGCTATTCTTACTTAGGATGTAATCCATATGGTGAAGTGAAAAGTGTTGGTACGGAAGTAGAACGAACGATTTACGGCCGGGCAGAAGAGTTGCAAGGTAACGTACTACAAGTGTTAGAAGAAGAAATCGCGTCAGCTCAAGTAGACAGTCCATTCCCATTTTGCGGAGGAGCAGTTGGTTATATTGGCTATGACGTCATTCGGCAATATGAAAACATTGGAGCAGATTTACACGATCCACTAAATATTCCAGAAGTACACCTTTTACTATATCGTGAGTTTATCGTGTATGACCATTTACGTCAAAAATTATCATTTGTATATGTATGCAGGGAAGATGATTCAGCAGATTATGAAGAAGTATATGAAAGATTGCAAGTATACAAAGAGGAAGTGCTGAGGGGAGAAGAAGCGGAAGTAACTGAAATAAAATCAACATTATCATTCACTTCTTCTATAACAGAAAAAGAATTTTGCGCGATGGTAGAAACGGCGAAAGAACATATAAGAGCCGGGGACATATTCCAAGTCGTACTGTCACAGCGTTTGCAAAGTGAATGTATTGGGGATCCATTCGCGTTATACCGAAAACTTCGAATTGCCAATCCGTCACCATATATGTTCTATATCGATTTTCAAGATTATGTTGTACTCGGTTCTTCGCCGGAAAGCTTGTTATCAGTTAGAGAAGATAAGGTGATGACGAATCCAATTGCGGGTACGAGGCCGAGAGGGAAAACGAAGGAGCAAGATGCGGAAATTGAAAAAGAACTGTTAGAAAATGAGAAAGAACGAGCGGAGCATATGATGCTTGTAGATCTTGGGCGAAATGATATTGGCAGAGTAAGTGAAATTGGATCCGTGACGATAGATAAATATATGAAAGTAGAAAAATACTCTCACGTTATGCACATTGTATCTGAAGTTTACGGAATATTGCGAAAAAGAATGAGTGGATTTGATGCATTAGCGTATTGCCTACCAGCAGGAACAGTGTCGGGAGCTCCGAAAATTAGAGCGATGGAAATTATAAATGAGCTAGAGAATGAAAAAAGAAATGTATACGCAGGTGCAGTTGGATACGTTAGTTTTTCAGGGAATCTTGATATGGCGCTCGCCATTCGAACAATGGTCGTAAAGGATGAAAAAGCATACGTTCAGGCAGGAGCGGGAATTGTTTATGATTCAGACCCAGTAGCTGAATATGAAGAAACGTTAAATAAAGCGAGAGCACTATTGGAGGTAATGAAATGATTGTACTAATTGATAATTACGATTCATTCACATATAACTTGTATCAACTGTTAGGTGAATGCGAGGAAGAAATTGTTGTCGTAAGAAATGATCAAATAACGATAGAACAGTTAGAAGGGATGAATCCAACAGGAATTGTGCTATCACCAGGACCAGGAAAACCAGAGGATGCTGGCATTTGTATCGAAGTGATTCGTCATTTTTATAAGAACGTTCCCATATTAGGTATTTGCCTTGGTCATCAAGCAATTATATCAGCATTTGGAGGAGACATTGTAAGAGCAGGACGCATTAAACACGGTAAAACATCACGTGTAAAACATAATGGAACTTCAATCTTTTCATATGTAACACAGCCATTAACGGCGATGCGCTACCATTCCCTTGTTGCAGCGCAAACGAGCTTGCCAGAGTGTTTTGACATACTAGCGACAGCGATGGACGATGGAGAAATTATGGCAGTTCGTCACAATTATTATCCGCTATTCGGATTACAGTTTCATCCGGAATCAATCGCGACAGAAGAAGGTGGAAAGTTAATACGTGCCTTTTTAACAGAAGTGAAGGAGGAGGAAAGAGTATGAATAACTATCTTCGTAAATTAGTGGAGGGACAACATTTAACAGAAGAGGAGATGTATAGAGCAGGGCTTCTTTTATTAAATGAAAACATATTGGAGAGTGAAATTGCAGCTTTCTTAGTATTACTGAAAGCGAAAGGTGAAACAGCAGAAGAAATATATGGCCTTGTTCGAGCTCTTCGTGAAAAGGCATTACCGTTTTCGAACCATATACAAGGAGCGATGGACAATTGTGGGACGGGTGGTGACGGTGCCCAAACGTTTAATATTAGTACAACATCGGCATTTGTACTGGCAGGAGCTGGCGTAAAGGTTGCAAAACATGGTAATCGAGCTGTTTCTAGTAAAACAGGAAGTGCAGATTTATTAGAAGAACTCGGTGTAAATATTAGCAGTACGCCAAACGAAATTGATCATTTATTAGAGCATGTCGGCATCGCATTTTTATTTGCACCAGCGATGCATCCAGCATTAAGACGTATTATGAAAATAAGAAAAGAATTGAATGTGCCGACGATTTTTAACTTAATTGGTCCTTTAACAAATCCGGTAAATTTAGAAACACAATTTGTCGGCATTTATAAACGAGATATGTTACTACCAGTTGCGCAAGTATTACAGAAACTAGGCAGAAAACAAGCGCTTGTCGTAAACGGAAGTGGATTTTTAGATGAAGCATCATTACAAGGAGAGAATTATGTTGTCATTTTGAAAGATAATGAAATAGTAGAAACGAGTATTGAACCTAAGAAATATGGTTTCTCAATAGTGAAAAACGAAGAGATTAGAGGCGGGGATTCGAAAGAAAATGCAAAGATTACGCTCGGAGTATTAAGCGGAGAAAAGAATGTTTACCGCGATACAGTTTTATTAAATGCAGGTCTAGCCCTTTTTGCAAATGGAAAAGCAGAAACGATTGAAGAAGGAATTACACTAGCGGCATATAGCATTGACTCTGGAAAAGCATTAGCCAAACTAAACTTATTAATTGCAGCAAGTAATGAAAAATTAGAAAGGGTGAATTAACGTGGGGACGATTTTAGATAAAATTGTAGACCAAAAGAAAAAGGAAGTTGCGGCATTATATGAAACGTATACGCCATTAAAAGAAAGTAGAAAGACACTTTCACTTGTAGAAGCATTACAGCAGTTTACTGTCATTGCAGAAGTAAAGCGAGCATCACCATCAAAAGGAGATATTAATTTACACGTTGATGTACGAAAACAAGTGAAAATATATGAAGAATGCGGCGCAGGAGCAGTATCTGTTTTAACAGACGGTCAATTTTTTAAAGGGTCGTTTCACGATTTACAAACGGCAAGAGCAGAAAGTAACATTCCGCTTTTATGTAAAGATTTCATAATTGATAAGATTCAAATTGATAGGGCGTATGAAGCTGGAGCAGATATTATTTTATTAATTGTAGCGGCGTTAACGAAAGAAAAATTAAAAGAGCTGTACAGCTACGTACTAGAAAAAGGATTAGAGGCAATTGTTGAAGTTCATGATGAGCAGGAATTAGAAATTGCAATTCAATTAAATCCGCACGTTATCGGTATTAACAACCGTAATTTAAAAACATTCGAAGTCGATTTAAGCCAAACAGAAAAGCTTGGAAAACGATTAAACGAGGAGAAATTACTTTGGGTTAGTGAAAGTGGGATTCATTCAAAGGAAGATATTATCCGTGTTAAAAAAGCTGGAGCGAAAGGTGTATTAGTTGGAGAAGCACTTATGACATCATCTTCTATTCATACCTTTTTTGAAGATTGTAAGGTGAACATATGAAAGTGAAAATTTGCGGTATCACTGATGTTGAAACGGCAAAACGTGCTTGCGAATACGGAGCTGATGCACTCGGATTTGTTTTTGCAGAAAGTAAGCGGAAAATCACTCCAGTGCTAGCGAAAGAAATCATTCAGGAGCTTCCAACAAACGTGTTAAAGGTTGGTGTTTTCGTAAATGAATCAGTAGAAGTAATCGAGAAAATTGCAGATGATTGCGGGTTAACACATGTGCAACTACATGGAGATGAAGACAATCATCAAATCAGAAGATTGAATATTCCGTCTATAAAATCACTTGGGGTAACTTCAGAGAGTGATATGAAAAATGCTCAAACATATGAAACGGATTATATATTGTTTGATAGTCCGAAAGAAAAGTTTCACGGGGGAAATGGAAAGAAATTTTCATGGGAGTTACTCGCACATATGTCAAAAAAATTGCGAGAGAAAACGATATTAGCTGGTGGGTTAAACGCTCTTAATATAGAAGAAGCGATTCGAACTATTCAGCCATACATGGTCGATGTAAGTAGCGGAGTGGAGACAGAAGGAAAGAAAGATGTAGAGAAAATAAAACAATTTATTATAAAAGCGAAGGAGTGTTCCAAATGAATTACGCATATCCAGATGAAAAAGGTCACTACGGTATATACGGAGGACGATACGTTCCAGAAACGTTAATGCAATCTGTATTAGAACTAGAAGAAACATATAAAGAAGCAATGCAAGATGAAGGGTTTCAAAAGGAATTAAATCATTATTTAAAAACGTACGTCGGAAGAGAAACACCGCTTTATTTCGCTGAAAATATGACGAAGTATTGCGGCGGTGCAAAGATTTATTTAAAACGTGAAGATTTGAACCATACAGGAGCTCATAAAATTAACAATACAATCGGTCAGGCACTACTTGCAGTACGAATGGGCAAGAAAAAAGTTGTCGCTGAAACAGGAGCAGGACAACACGGAGTTGCAACAGCTACTGTATGTGCCCTACTCGGATTAGAATGCGTCATCTTTATGGGAGAAGAAGATGTGAGACGTCAAAAATTAAATGTGTTCCGAATGGAATTACTCGGAGCGAAAGTAGAAAGCGTAGCGGCAGGTAGCGGCACATTAAAAGATGCGGTAAACGAGGCGCTTCGCTACTGGGTTTCACATGTACACGATACACACTACATTATGGGATCCGTTCTTGGACCACATCCATTCCCGCAAATTGTTCGTGATTTCCAAAGTGTAATTGGGAAAGAAACGAAAAAACAATATGAAGCGTTAGAAGGGAAATTACCAGAGGCAGTCGTTGCATGTATTGGT
Source organism: Bacillus sp. 01N45 (assembly GCF_056399205.1). Taxonomy (NCBI): domain Bacteria; kingdom Bacillati; phylum Bacillota; class Bacilli; order Caryophanales; family Bacillaceae; genus Bacillus; species Bacillus sp. 01N45. The sequence goes on along the minus strand of NZ_JBFTQW010000003.1, from coordinate 379,721 downwards.
GGTGGTAGTAATGCGATGGGCATGTTTTATCCGTTCGTACACGATGAAGAAGTCGCTCTTTACGGCGTAGAAGCAGCTGGGAAAGGTGTTCATACAGAAAAGCACGCAGCTACTTTAACGAAAGGAAGCGTTGGTGTTTTACACGGATCGATGATGTACCTTCTGCAAAATGAAGAAGGACAAATTCAAGAAGCACATTCTATTTCAGCGGGACTCGATTATCCAGGTGTTGGGCCAGAACATAGCTTGCTAAAAGATATTGGACGCGTTTCTTATAATTCAATAACAGACGAAGAAGCGTTAGAAGCATTTCAATTATTAACGAAAAAAGAAGGGATTATTCCGGCGTTAGAAAGCTCACATGCTGTCGCATACGCATTAAAATTAGCGCCGCAAATGAAGAAAGACGAAGGGCTTGTCATTTGTTTATCTGGCCGCGGGGATAAAGATGTAGAGAGTATAAAACGTTATATGGAAGAGGTGTAAAAAATGGGAGTAGAAAAAATTAAAGCAGCGTTTGAAAATGGTAAGAAAGCATTTATTCCGTACGTAATGGGCGGAGATGGTGGCCTTGAAAAATTAAAAGAAAGAATTTGTTTTCTAGACGAAGCAGGAGCAAGTATCGTTGAAATCGGTATTCCGTTTTCAGATCCAGTCGCAGACGGTCCAACGATTCAAAGAGCAGGGAAACGAGCGCTAGATAGCGGTGTAACATTAAAAGGCATTTTTCAAGCATTAATAGAGGTAAGGAAAAAAGTACAAATTCCGTTTGTACTCATGACATATTTAAATCCAGTACTCGCATTCGGAAAAGAACGATTCATCGAAAACTGTATAGAAGCAGGTGTAGACGGTATGATCGTTCCGGATTTACCGTATGAAGAACAAAATATTATTGCCCCGTTACTTCGAGAGGCAAACATTGCGCTAATTCCACTCGTTACAGTAACGAGCCCAATTGAGCGAATTGAAAAAATTACGAGTGAATCAGAAGGGTTCGTTTACGCTGTTACAGTAGCGGGCGTAACAGGAGTACGTCAAAACTTTAAAGGTGAGATTCATAGTTACTTAGAAAAAGTAAAATCACATACACATTTACCGGTAGTGGCAGGGTTCGGTATTTCAACGAAGGAACATGTAGAAGAAATGATTACAATATGTGATGGAGTAGTCGTTGGAAGTAAAGTTATCGAGCTGTTAGAAAATGAAAAACGAGAAGAAATATGTGAATTAATACAGGCAACAAAACAAAAAGAAGAGGCATAAGTCTCTTCTTTTTGTTTTACGTAATAAATGTTAAAATATACAGAAAATACATATAACTTAGAGGGTGAGAAAGCATGCTAAGACGGAAACTACTATATCTTCTTCTAACTGTACCATTATACGCTTGGCTCATTAGCATGACGAAAATAGAGGTGATGGCTCTATTTTTAGGATATGTATTCATCTTTTCCAACTTAAATCGCATTCAAGAGCAATCTATTTTAGAAATATGTATATTTTCGATTAGTATAGAACTATTTAGTATCGTTTCGATTGTATTATTAAACGAATTATTTCGCTGGATCCATTCATTTGAATTAATGAAATTTGGAAATGTTGTATTGCAAGTAATATGTGCTTATATTGTGTTTGTTGTATTAGACAAAATAGTTGGACAGCAGAGCGTTTTTCAGGATAAAAGAAAATGGGAGTGATTCAAAAAAGGAGCTAAATGGCTCCTTTTTTGAATCTGTAGTAAAAACAATTGAAAATTATGATATCTGTTATATAATAGTTAAAAATTGTATTTTTAATGAAAAGAGATGATAACATGGCCGTATTGTTGGCACTTATCCCAATTATGATGATTTTCATTTGTTTATTTTTATTTAAACAAACGTCATTAAGGTCCTCTTTAATTGCTTACGTTGTGTCTGTTGGAATCGTTTTACTCTCGCCAACGTTTCAACTAGGGATAAGTGAAACTGTGCACGCAACGATTAAAGGTTGGTTAATTTGTTTTATTGTCGGGTACGTGTTGTTTTTCGGTATTTTTTTATTTCACCTCATGAACAAAATGGGGTACATCGATCAAGTAGCACGTTTTCTAGAAGAAGTGACGCACGATCGTTTATTACAAATGCTCCTTATGTGTTTTGGTATTTGTCCGCTAATCGAATCAGTAAGTGGATTCGGAATTGGCTTCATGGTTGCAGCACCTATCTTTCTATCATTAGGCTATAAACCGTTTCAAGCTGTACTACTTTCATTTATTGGTTTACTAGCTAGTTCATGGGGCGCAATGGCAACTGGTACGATTATCGGTTCGCAGCTTATAAATATGCCGCTTACAACACTTGGCACAAATACGGCACTACTAAGCATTCCGATGTTTGCTTATTTCGTCATCCTTTCTTTACACGTTGTTGGTGGTTGGCAGGCTGTTATTGAAAAGTGGAAAGAAGGATTCGGTTTCTTTCTATTATTTTCTCTCGGAATCTATCTTTCTAACGCATACGTAAGTGTTGAACTAGCAGGTATATTAAGTTCCATCGTTACAATTGCATTTGGCTTTCTTATCATTAAATTAAAAGGGAAAAATGAACAAAATTTAATGACAGAACATGCTGCGGCAACGGAGAGAGAAGTATCTATTATAAAAATTATTAGCCCTTATATATTCCTAACAGTTTGTATTTTACTTTCTCGCCTCGTACCAGCATTACATGATGTATTCAGATCATATGCAGTCCTTGATTTAAAATCATACTCTTATAAACTGGAGCTACTATATTCACCAGGATTTTGGCTCGGTATGACTTGCTTATTTACTATTATTTTCTTCCGCATTCCATCTCATATTATTAAACAATCACTCTCGCAAACGATAAAACAATGGATTCCTTTTGCGATTACAACGACAATGTTTATCACCATTTCAGAACTAATGGGTGCATCTGGCATGCATTCATTACTGGCAAAAACAGCTGGTGAAACATTTGGAACATTTTTCGTTTTCGTTGCTCCGTTTATCGGCGGAATCGGTGGCTTTTTAACAGGTAGTAACGCAGGATCAAATGCGATGTTCATAAAACTACAAATGCAAACTGCGCAAAACGTAGCACTCCCTTGGCAATACGTTACAACACTGCAAAACACCGCATCATCAGTAGCGACAATCGCTTGCCCGTCACGGATTACGTTAGGTGCTTATTTATGTAATATACCGTATCGTGAAAATGAACTATTAAAGAAGACGACGTTAATGATTTTTGGTGCGGTGTTGCTTGTAGTGGTAGAGGTTATTTTTTGGTATCTGTTGAGAAAATAAGAAATCCTCCTGAGAAAGGAGGATTTTCTTTTTATATGGATAATGCCTTAAGTATGAAAAGCTTCTACTAAATGAATAGGAGATGAAATGTATGCCCCTAAAAAACTACGGCGTGTTAAAAGGTACAGTTATACAATCAAAGATTGGAAAAGGGAAAACACCTCATTATCAAGTTCATTTACAAGGCGAAGCAGGAGTAGATTATCGTATTGCAATTAACGTGAAATCGCAAAGTTATCCGTCAGAGGTTTTATATTTTGCGAGTACCGATATTCGGTCAGAGGCGATTCACATTTTACCGACATTACCATTCGGTTTTACAGAAGTTAAAAACAATGAGCCGAAAGTAGCTTTAGACTACGTAAGAGGTAATGTATTTGATTCGAAGCAAATGATTCCTTTACCAGCTGAAAAAGCAGGAGTGGATAATGATTTAAATGAAAAAATAGAGCGTTATATAAAACGAGCGGTAGAAGAAAAAGCAATTATTTATGCGTTCGGTGAAAGATGGGGACCAGAAGAAAATACACCTGATTCTTACTTTCATTTCGAGCCAGGAAACGGTATACACGATATTCATATGAATCAAGGGAATGTAGAGAAATGGAAAGGTGATAATGGTATATGGCAAGACGGGGGAATACTTATTCACTTTGAAAAGGAAGAAGAATGGATCGGTATCTTTCTTGCCTTCCAATCACAGTCATGGTGTACTGATGAAGAAGGACATGCTCGTGTTCCGGTTGAGCATTGTGATTATAAGGGAAATAAATGATGAGAGGAGGGCGTTCAAAACGAACGCCCTCCTCTTATTTTATAAAACCCAAAACTAACAAGTGTAGAAATACAAGAGAACAGCAGAGCCACACTAGAAAACGCAATGAGGTACATATTATACTTCATCACTTTTCCAATGAGCTGGTTACTGTCGTACTGAAATAGTCCTGCTATTATGTTGAATAAAAATAATACGATAAACATGACGATAACACCGTCTATTGATCCTTTAATATCTGGTTTACTTAAAGCGATATGTGCAGAAATACAAATGGCGATAAATAAAAATAACCAAAAAGAAGGATTTAATAAATTACTTATTGTAAATAAGCTTTTCAATAATACAAACGTCGATAAAAGCATGTTTTGAACCATTTCTATATTAATAGAAGTAGAAGCGATTGTTTTTTCGAGGGTTGTATTAAATAAGAAATATGAATTTGGTACGAAATAGCGCATTAAAAGGATTAACGCAGTAATACCGGAAATAATAGGACCGATTCCAATGAAGAAGTTCCCAATTCGTTGATATACACTTTTTTGATTGTATTGATGTTGTACGTAGCCTAAAGCACCTTGGCTTGTATCTGTTGGGAAAAACTGCGTTGCTACAATTTTATGACGAAATAGTACACACATAATGGCATGTCCAAGTTCATGAATAGGAACACCAATCCACGCCGTTAAAAGGAATCCTTTTCTTCCGAAAGCTCTCGACCAATACATGCGTGTGAGAGATTCTAAATAACCTAATAGAAATCCAATTACAATGATAACGCCAATTAAAGAAAATAATTGGATTACGCTTGTAAGGAGTATTTGAAAAATTGAGTTTACTAATTCCATTACCAGTCATCCAATCTGTTAAAAATGTTATTTGTTCTGTTTCATAATAGCATTATTTTTCAAGATTGCTAGCACATATATTTTCATTTGAAAGAAGGATTTCATAATCTTTTTCTTGTAGTCATGTTTTATGTACAAAGTCATATATTGAATTTGTAACACCCTATATGGTATCTGCTTAAGGGGGGGGATGCGATAATGAAATGTCCGGCGTGTCATACGGAAAATACAGCAGAGGCAAAATTTTGCGGGAATTGTGGACATTCGTTGACGGAGGAAGCCGTAGCGAGTGGTGCACAGGAGGAAGGTGAGCAACAAGCACGCGTAGCACCAGCAGAGGAAACTCGATCAAATGAAACGGTAGAGCAAGCGAAGCGGTTTGCAAGTGGCTACTTTCAGTTTTTTAAACACGCATTACAAGCACCGACAGCTATTATGAAAAGTGGCAAGGTTGAAGTACGAAATGGAATTGTAAGTCTTGTTCTTATTTGTTTTTTAGGGGCATGTATTTTTTATAGAATGATGAGTGCTGCAGCAGCTGTTACGAAAACATTTGCACCAGATATATCTACTCCTACATTCTTTTTGGACTCTGTAACGGTCTTTTTATTTTTACTTATTTTAACTTTATTTGTCGGATTTATTATTTTTGTCAGTGGGAAGATGATGAAATCATCTTTTTCGTTTCTTGAAGTATTTGGAATATGGGGAACGATAGCAACTCCGGTAATTGCTATATTAGTGCTTTCTTTTCTGTTTAGCTTTTTATTAATCTTTTTCTTACCAATTTTATTAGGGCTGGCTACAACATATATGGGAATTAGTATAATTGTAGCTACAGTAAAACTAGATAACGGTGGATTAGATCTTGTTTACACTCTTTTTATCGCAAATATTTTCATTGGAATTGCAACATTCATTGTACTGTGGTCTTACATTAGCACGATAATTCAAACCTTTACACAGGGATTAAAGGGCCTCTAAAGAAAAGGTGGTTGAATGGATGAATGTATGTACAAAGTGTGGGACTCAGCTTGAAGATGGTGTGCAATTTTGTCAAAGCTGCGGGAGGAAGAGGGAGAGTCTTGCAGTAAAGAAGAAAATGAGCAGCGGTACAAAGGTTGGCATTACAATTTTAACATTACTTGCTGTAGTGATTGTTGGACTGTATTTGTACGGATCATCGTATTATAAGCAGGCGGCACAAGTAGATCGGATCATTACTATTTTACAAGAGAGGAACGGGGAGAAGTTAGCTGAAATCGTCACGGCAGATGATCCATCAGTTACTGTAACGAGAGAGAGTCTAATGCCACTATTTTCGTATATAAAAGAAAATTCATCTTATGTGAATGAATTGAAAGAACAGTTGAGGATAGGTGAAAAACAAGGGAACGGAATCGAAAGAGCAGACTTTTCGTTAACGAAAGACGGAAAGTATTTCTTTTTATTTGATCGGTATAAATTGAAAGCGAAGACGTATTATACGACATTGCTTACAAATGAAAAAGGTACATCTTTAAAAATGAACGGAAAAGAAATAGATAAAACAGATGACAAAAAGTTTGAGAAGCAATATGGACCGTTTCTTCCAGGAACTCAAGTGTTTCAAGCAGAATATAAAAATGATTATGTGAAACTATCACGTGAAGAAAAGGTTGTACTTATGAAACAAGGTCAAAATAACGTAACGATAGATTTAACGTTGCAAGGACAATATATTACGGTTCAAACGAACGTGCCTGGTGCAACATTGTATGTGAATCAAAAACCAGTTACAGCGCTGGCAGGAGAAGAAATTACATGGGGGCCTGTAGCAACTGATGGAAGTGCGACGATTTATTTAGAACGAAATGGAGAAAGTGGAAGGGAAACGACAAAGGTAGAAACGGTAACGGCACTTTCGTCTTATAATCTTCCATTCGAAAAGAAAAGTGCGGAAAAAACAGTTGTTTACAATGTTACTCCGCCGCCTACGACTCGGTATGTATATAATGGTTTCATCTTCCCGGATAGTGATATTCGAAAACTAACGAGTGCAGAATTAACATATTTATCGAAAGAACAGTTGAAAATTGCTAGAAATGAAATATACGCAAGACATGGAAATATTTTTCAAACGAAAGATATGCAAGCGTACTTTTCAAAACAGTCTTGGTATAGAGAAAATCCGTATTTTTCAGGAACGTTAACCAATATTGAATCCTATAATGTGGAACTGATTAAAGCAAGAGAATAAACATGTGAAAAAGGTACAGTGCATAGCTGTACCTTTTCTATGGTTTTTTAGCTGAACCAGGATCCCTTGAAAAAAAGATATGAAAGAGGAATGTGACTTTACTTGCTCCTCCTGATGTACTTGCTTGCACATCAGATAATGCACTAGATGTTAACACACCTTCAGAATGAGGCGGTACCACTATTTTGAGGGCATCATCTGATTCTGATGATGCAGTAACTGTTATTGTATCATCAGATAAGTTTAAAATTTTTACAGTACCGATTGGTAAGATAGACTTGCCAGCGTGTGATGCTGAAGCGAAGTGAGAGCCTTTCCAAATCGTTTGTGCGAAGGTTTCATCATTAGATAACCAAGCGCGAGCGCTGTATAATGTTGCGTTAATGGAAAATTCTTGGTCAAGTGACACGGCGGGTTTCGGTTCTTGCGGTTCCTCTGGAGTTTGAGCGAGAAGGCCGGCACACATATATGTTTCACCTACTTTCGATAGTTACTGTTATAGCATATTAAACATGTTATTTATAAGACACGACGGCTACCTATTCAGGCATAGGTTTGTGCACCAAATTTGAAGATGAAATTATCTTTCTTTACAATGGAAGTAGGTGTTATTTCTGAAAAATATGGAAAACGTAAAGAGTATGTAGAAAAGAAGGAGTGGTAAAGTGAACTATGTCATTATTGGCGGAGATGCAGCTGGTATGAGCGCAGCTATGCAAATTGTTAGAAACGATGAAAATGCAACTGTTGTAACGTTAGAAAAAGGTGAAATTTATTCGTACGCGCAGTGTGGGTTACCATATGTCATTAGTGGTGCTATCGCTTCAACGGAAAAATTAATTGCGCGTAATGTGAAGACGTTTCGTGATAAATACGGAATTGATGCGAAAGTACGACATGAAGTAACGAAAGTAGATACGGAAAAGAAAGTGGTGTACGCAGAGCATACGAAGACGAAAGATATTTTTGAATTTCCGTACGATCGTTTATTAATTGCAACTGGCGTACGTCCTGTTATGCCAGAGTGGGAAGGTCGAGATTTGCAAGGCGTTCATCTTTTAAAAACAATTCCAGATGCTGAGCGTATATTAAAAACGCTAGAAACGAATAAAGTTGAAGATGTAACCATTATTGGCGGTGGTGCGATTGGACTGGAGATGGCAGAAACATTCGTCGAACTTGGTAAGAAAGTAAGAATGATTGAGCGAAATGATCATATCGGTACGATTTATGATGCAGATATGGCTGAATATATACATAAAGAAGCAGATAAACACAATATTGAAATTTTAACGAATGAAAATGTGAAAGCATTTAAAGGAAATGAAAGAGTGGAACAAATTGAAACGGATAAAGGTACGTATAAAGCAGATCTTGTTTTAGTATCGGTTGGAGTGAAGCCGAATACTGATTTTCTTGAAGGAACAAATATACGTACAAATTATAAAGGGGCAATCGAAGTAAATGCATATATGCAAACGAATGTGCAGGACGTATATGCAGCTGGTGATTGCGCAACACATTACCATGTTATAAAGGAAATTCATGATCATATCCCGCTCGGAACGACTGCCAATAAACAAGGGCGACTTGCTGGACTGAATATGCTTGATAAACGAAGAGCATTTAAAGGTACGTTAGGTACAGGTATTATTAAATTTATGGATTTGACGCTTGCAAGAACAGGTTTAAATGAAAAAGAAGCAAAAGGGCTACATATTCCGTATAAAACAGTCAAAGTAGACTCCACAAATATGGCGGGCTATTATCCTAATGCGAAACCACTTTACTTGAAATTATTATATCGTTCTGACACGAAACAATTATTAGGTGGACAAGTAATTGGAGAAGAAGGTGTAGATAAACGAATTGATGTGATCGCAATGGCACTTTTCAATAAAATGAGCATTCACGATTTAGAAGATGTCGACTTAAGTTACGCACCACCATATAACAGCGTTTGGGATCCAATTCAGCAAGCGGCAAGGAGAGCAGAATAGCACTTTTTAAGTGCTATTTTTTTCGTTAAAGGGGAATCATTATTTTTGGCGAAAGAAGCGAATTGGAAATAGTTATATATRGGGAAGGGGATCATTAAAAATGTTTGTAACACTTCAAACAGTTCAAGAATCAGAAAAAGAAATATTACGTAATTTATATGCACTATATCTTCATGACCTCTCTACATTCACTCCTAATATAAAGATTGGGGCAAATGGATTTTTTGAATACGAAGATTTGTACATGTTTTGGGAAAATGACGGAATCACTCCGTATTTTATTAAAAGTAATAATGATATTGTAGGATTTTTATTACTACTGGAACGTCCATTTTTGAAAAAAGAAAATGACTTTTGTATTAATGACATTTTCATATTGAATCAGTACAAGGGAAAAGGAATCGGTAAACAAGTTATTGAGAATGTACTAAAAGAGAAACGAGGACAATATTTCGTTATCGAACTTGTGAAAAATGTACCAGCTGTTTCTTTTTGGAAGAAAGTATATAGGGAGCTAAACATCGAATTTGATGAAAAAACACAGTTAATCAATGATGAAGAATGTCTCGTTCAAACGTTTAAAATATAATGAAATCGGTGCCTCTAGTAGATTAATTTGAAATTTAACTTTATCCTGCATTAACGGGCAGTAAGACCCCCACCTCAAAATTCAGCGAAAGCAAAGAAGCTAAGTGGGGGGCGGGCTGCTCGTAAAAGCCCGATTGGTGAAGGCTGATAATCAGTGGGGGATGAAGAAAACCCCCACTAATTAAAGTTTCATTTTATTTCGAATATACCGTTCGCCCTTGAAAACATAGTACTTATCGCTTATATTTTCATATAGTATTTATTTTTTAATAAAGCAATGATCGAACCAGGGGGCACAGTATGGCAATTAACATGAAAACAATCGAAGAATGGATTGCTGAATCAAACGCAAGACAAGAAGAAGACTTTGGAAACGTTGTTGAAGAAATGAAAGAAGTATGCGTCGGACTTGATAATGCGACATTAATTTATACGAAAAATGTATTTTGTTTCGGTAAGAAAGTAGAAGTATTGTTCTTCTTCCAAGATCATGTCGTGATTGGACAAGAAAAAGATGAATATGTTGAAATCGAAAAATTAAAGTATGAAGCAATTACACATAGCAACTTAAAAACAAATGACAAAAATACAACGTTAGAATTAAAGTTTGCTAACGGACAATCTATCAATTTAGATAGTTTAAATGATAACTACGGTACGAAAAATTGGTTATTCGCGAGACAAATTAAGAGTATTTTTAAATTAATCTAGTAAAAAAGCACGCCGTCCACCGGCGTGCTTCTAATTACGCAAATCCCCTTTTAACCAATTCCGCGCTCGATACGCCCCAACAGGAATTTGAATGAGAGACGTTTCATTTCCAGTATCTATCCCGTATAACTGATCACATGAATTTGTATTAAAACTTAGTAATGGATGCCCGCCCATCCCCATCGCGGTTGCGGCGAAAACGAGTTTATGAACGAGTATGCCAGCTTCCATTTGGTGAATACGGTATCCTCTATAGCCTAATGCATTTGTATAGTAATCTTTCTTTCCGACTACATGTAGGCAAAGCGGTACTTGAAAAAGATTTACGTTATCCATCGTCATACTGGATTGAAGGGGATAACGAAGGTCTCCATATCGAAGTGGCTGTATGGAATGTGTTTTACTGTTATAAGAATAAGCACCGTTCTCTATATCTTTTACGTTATAAAAACATCCATATAATGAGACCCGTGCATTTTCATTTACATACTGACCATCAAGGTCGTTGTAATAAGGGAAGGAGAGACTCGCTTCTTGTAGTAAAGTAGCGAGCTCGGCTGTATCCCATTTCGTGAAAGTAAAGTCAGCATCAGGGGAATACCGTTCTTTACAAAGTTGTAAGAAATCATACGATAACCGTTCTACTTGCGGCAACTGTACAGCGTGCGCATGATGTTGATAGTGCTCTTCATGATGTAGTGTTTGGAAGTGTGCTGTCGATTCAATCATAGAAGCTTCATTGATTTTTGTTAACATTGGATATTCATTTACATGTTTTGAGCGAACGAAATGTTCGTGTGCTAACGGCGGAATTTGCTGTAACAACTCATGAGAAGTAACTGTTTTATTTTCACGGTAATCATTGTGAAACCAATTCGTTTGCGGTTCTGTACTTAAAGGAACGACAGCATACACACTTTCTTCGCCTTCTGACAGTCCGAGTAAATGATTGATTGCACGGTCTAGAAACTGAAAGTATACGCCATTTGTGTAACCGAATTGTTTGGCACATGCAAGTAATTGTCCGATGAGAACACCACTATCTAATCCTTGAAGTCGATACGAAAAATTATTGTATTTAAAGTAGTTTTTCCAAAACATAGTGGATACGAATGCAGCGCCAAAACAAGACTGTATGTTACAACGGTTGCCAAGTGCTTCTGTAATGTAAGAATCGAAATTTCCTTCGCGAAGTAAAATAAGTCGGTGGTGCGCAGCGTCGTAATGGTAAATACCGTCTGGATAATCATCGATCTTTAAATATATATACAATTCATTTGGATATAAAGCGCCGCCTGAAGGGATAGATCTTCGGAATAAAATTTTTTCGCTATTTAGCTGACATAACTGTGTTAAACCAAATGAGGACCAAAGGTAATGACCAATCTCCTTCAAAGTAGGTGTAGTAGAAGAGTTAGGTAAAGATAATGGGATTTCTAAAGAGAGAGGAATGATAGGTACATTTCGGTATAATTTATAAGGAAGCGGTGCATCTTCCCAGTCCACTTCATGATTCGGCATAATTTCATCGATAGAAAAATGGAGATGATGTAAAAAAGTATCCAGCTGCATAAAATCCCCTCCTTTACTATGGAAACGGATGCGGATGTGGATTTAATTGTTCATTCGTTAAAGGTTCGTTTGTATATCCAAGTGTCATCGGCACAGTATATACTCTATCCAGTCCTGTAACTCGAATGAGATGGTGACCGAACGTCATCGGTAACATGCCTGGAATAATGACTTTTACGCAATGTAATCCGTTTTTTTCTATAAGAGGTACTGTTTGATCTACAACGATTACGTCAAGTCCAGATTGCTGCAGGCGGTTTAAAAGTTGATGAAGATCGGATGTTAAATCTAGATCAACTGATTGTAATGCATTCATTTCTTGGAACGATTGCACCGGGGCATCGTCACGTAAAAGAAAGTGAAGACGTTCTTCTGCTTCTTTTAATCCGTACAGCATACTATGGTCTTCCATTTTATTTACGAGATAAGGGTCTTGTAAGCAGTTTTCGTAGTGCTCTCTTTTTTGTTCGAGTTCATCGTCTGCTATTAGTAACATGCCTGCTATTTCATGGATGGCACTCTTTAAAGCGCGGACAGGGTCTAAATGAGAGCCTCCCGCACAAACAACGTTCATTCCATTTTCACGCGTATTTTTCGCAATTACCCATAAGCTTGGGATACCGTGTTCCATCGTTGCGTTAAAAGCATGTAATTCATACCCAGTAATCGTGTACAGCCGCTGAATCATTAATTGTAATTCCGTATCATTTGCTGAACTAAGATCAAGGCGAGGGAGAGGTAATTCGGCATACCAAGTGAGCAAAAAGGCGTCACGCTCTACAATTTCTAAAATGCCATGAAAAATTGCTTCTTCTAAACTACCACCAATTGCACATCCATTTGATGTTTCATACACGAAAGCATCTCGATGACCGAGGCTATAATAAGCAATTGATTCAGGAACTAAAAGTGGCCGGTTTTGTAATAAAGAGTAGCCCCATACCCAGTTTTGTTCATAGTCAGGATCAAACGGTTTAAACGGAAAACTATTACGATTATAATGTTCATTTGTATGTACACCGAGCAAGAGGGGATTAAGTGCATGATCCTCTAACTCACGAAAACTGCCGTGTACATTTGTCTTTTTTCCTCGAGGTGACATACCACAATATCGTTCTAAACCTTCTAAAATAGCAGTCGCTTCACTCATTGCAAATGAATGAGTTCGGCCTGCAACACCTTCATTTCCAAACATTAATGGCATGTTTATAATAACGTCAGCAAATGGTAATAAAGAATGCTGCATTTTTCCGTTCAACATACCGACGCGATAATCTAAATAATCTCTCGTTAAAAATGTGTTTAGTTCATGAATGGAACGACAGCGATATGCTGCTTCGCTTGTTTTTAAGCTCGGTTGTAACGAAATCGCTGCTGCATCTGCCGTATCATCAGGCAAATTGCTACATACAGGGCAGAGCGGATCGGGAAGAAAAGAATGCCGCGTACATTGCAGTGTTTGTAAGTTTAGTAAAATGAGTTCATTTTCTAAAGAAGAATGGTTATGAGTTAATATTTTCTCTGTTTCTGCACGAATAAGATGGCACATTTGTAACATACCATTTTGGGTGGCACGTACATCACGCCTTGTTACATTATCTGCCTTTAACGCATATTTCCGCTGTAGTGCCCACATTTCTTGTTGATCAAATCCAGCGATAAATCGGCGTCCATCAGAGCAGTTGGAACAGCCAGTTGCAAGAGGATGAATGTAAGGACCGATAATACCTTCACCAAATGAAGTGAATGCACGTAGCCATGGAATATGATTCGATCGAAACATTAGCTCGGCATCATGATGAATAGTAGAAGGAGAGCCATCATGTAATACGAGAGCGAGATGAATATTTTCAGGGAGTTCTTCTGTAAGGTTATGTTGGCGAATGATAGAATATTGTTTGCATAGTTGATCATGTACATAGTTTGCAAGTAAGCCATCTCCTATAAGCAATATATTTTGAGTCATAGACTGTCCTCCTTTGCAATTAATACACCGTACACACCATCTAAGTTTTCTTTCAAAAATGATTCAATGGCTAAATCAAACACGAATGGATAAAAATTATGTTCTTCTAAATGTTGCAAGGCAAGCTGCACAGATTGCACACCTGGAACTTCTTCTTCCGCTTGTATTTCCACTCTAAAAGAATCCGTGTCATATAAAATAATAGAGGATTCAGGCAAGATATTAGCTCTGTAAGGAGTCTCTTCATTTTGAATATGAAGTAGTGATAGTTGTAGTGCGTTTCGTAAGGCTAACGTCATATTAATATTAGATGCACCGTACCAGCGATCATTTATACCGACCCAAACGACAGGAAAGCTGAGAATCTCTTCACTCATTGCTATTTTAGGAGGTTCATGAATTGTAGAGAGAGCATCGTAATAAAATCTACAATGTTTATCATGAATTGCAGTTAAATCAATCGTCGTAATTTCTTCTAGCATATGTGACTGCCGCTCATACAATTTATTATTTAAATGTTGTTGTAGCGCCCGGTATACACCTTCTGTCATCGTTTCTCCAGCGCCAATACCGATATCATTATGTTCAGGAATAAGGCGGTGCATAATTTCCGCTACATATGTTTCAATTCCTGCTAAACCAGCTTCTCGGCGCGCTTCATTATGAGTTAAACCACCACAAGTCATAAGAGGCAGGAGGGAAGCAGGACCATCTGATAGTGGAGTAGCTACTTGAATATGGCATTGTGATAACGGTAATTGATATGAATCTTGTTCATCCCATACATGGAATAAACCAGCTTCTTTAGAAGTTAATGAGTCGAAAAAGCGGAATAAATCAGTTGAGGTATGTTGGTTGGACCGCTGCTCAAGTTGTTCAGAAAGATTTTCTATCGTATCAATTGTAAAACTTTCATCAGTTGCGAGAGGATGTTTTATAAAAGGATGCCATGCTCCTTCGAGTGTTTCGTAATTTAATAAAAAGAATTGTGGTTCTTTTTCTCGGTAAGAATCATCAGCGACATGCTTAAGTAATTCAAATACGATTATATTTGCTAACATTGCAGATGGAAGTGGTGAAAATGATGCTGATGAATGTTCATTTTGTAAAGTCGTTTCATGTAGCCGATGCCATGCGGATTCCCAGCATTCTTCACGATTAGCTGTTACGATAGGGCCGGCTATACCAAGTGCTGATAAACAGACGGCAGGTATGAAGTTCTTTCCTACTTCTCTACAAATCGTGTGAACTGCTCTTAGGCCTTCAATATCTCCATTTTGAGAAACATACAAAATCCAGTCGAAAGGCTCGAACACTTCATGCAGGGGACGATCAATTGTCGTATCTATTTCCTGAACTAGGACATGATCATCAACTTCATGTGCAAGTTCTACTAGCTCATGAATGCGATCGTAATTTGTTTCCTCATAATCTGTAACAAGGTAATGAAAGGTAGGTAATCCTGATTCTAATAAAGAAGAAACTAAGGAAGTAAGCATATCTCCAGAACCAATTATAAGGACGTTTGCCGCGCGATACGTTTCGAATTTTAGAGCGCCTGAATGAGAATCAGCTTCTAAAAATTCAATTTGTGAAGCGTATCTATCAAGTAATGCGCTATTTAATTCATGAGGTGCATCTTGACTTACATCCCGAACGAAACCATTTTCATATAAAATCTCTCCAATTTCAAATACACGATTTTGATAGGGGAGAGGGAGACCATCGGTTATTTCTGCTAAAGAATAATTCCCGTTAAACATTGGCATTAATTTTTCAATCCAGTTGTAAATTCCATCACCGTCCATACGAAATGAACTGGCATTATTTCGAAAATAGACACCCCCGTTTGAGTCGGGGAGGAAAAAAGTATCCTTATTTGCTTTAAGTTTTGCATCAATTGGAAGGTTATTCATTTTAATCCTCCTTACGTTCTAGGCATACATTATTAGCTTATGTAATGAAATTTGTCCCATATGAATGCAATAAAAAAAGGCTGTAGAATAATTCATTCTACAGCCTGTAATAGATTATTAATCTATCAACCTTCTAATAATAATGATTTTGGATCTTCAAGCATATCTTTAACAGCAACAAGGAAGCTAACTGCTTCTTTACCATCAACAATACGGTGATCGTAAGATAAAGCGATGTACATCATTGGACGGTTTTCCATACGTTCTGCATCAATTGCAACTGGACGTACTTGGATTTTGTGCATTCCTAAAATACCTACTTGTGGGCTGTTTAGGATTGGTGTTGACATTAGAGAACCGAATACACCACCGTTTGTAATTGTGAATGTACCACCTTGTAACTCTTTTAATGAAAGTTTGTTATCGCGTGCTTTCATACCTAAATTACGAATTTCGCTTTCGATTTCAGCGAAGTTTAATTGGTTAGCATCGCGTACAACTGGAACAACTAATCCATCTGGAGCTGCTACTGCAATACCGATATCATAGAATTTTTTAATGATAAGCTCATCGCCTTGAATTTCAGCATTTAATAATGGGAATTGTTTTAATGCTGCAACAACTGCTTTTGTGAAGAATGACATGAAGCCAAGACGTACATCATGTTTTTTCTCGAAAGCATCTTTACGCTCTTTACGTAATTCCATGATTGCAGTCATATCAACTTCGTTAAATGTTGTTAACATTGCAGATGTTTGTTGAACTTCTACAAGGCGTTTTGCAATTGTTTGACGGCGGCGGGACATTTTCACGCGCTCAACTGGTTTTTCGAATTCCGTTTTTGCAACTGGAGCAGGAGCTGGACTTTTTGGAGCAGCTGGTGCTTCTTTTGGTGCGGCAGCATGAGCTTGTACATCGTGTGGTCTCACACGTCCAAGTGGATCTGTGCTACGTACGTCGTTTAAGTCGATACCTAATTCACGAGCCATTTTTCTAGCAGCTGGTGATGCGATAGGACGGTTCGTATTCGGTAAACCTTGTAAAGTTGTAGTTTGCTCAGCATTTGGTGCCGCAGCTTTCGGTGCTTCAGTTGTTTCTTGTTTTGGCTGTTCAGCAGCCGGTGCAGGTGTACTTACTGCAACTGGTGCTCCGTTTGCATCTAAAATTGCGATAGTTGCACCAACTTCAACTGTATCCCCAGGTTCGCCTAGTAACTTCGATACAATACCTGAATCTTCTGCAATGATTTCTACATTGACTTTATCAGTTTCAAGCTCAACAACGCTGCCACCTTTCTCAACTTTGTCGCCTACGTTGATAAGCCATTGTGAGATAGTTCCTTCAGTAATAGATTCTGCAAGCTCAGGTACTTTAATTTCGATCATTTTAAATGTCCTCCCCTTATTTGCCTAACGGTGTGTTTTTTCTTCTTTTGTCTTCGGTAATCTCCATTTGTTAGCCTGCCCCCGGGCAGAATATCTGTCCGGGGAGCAAGCTAGAAACCTTCATTATTACTTTCAGTTGCTGAAAACTTCAATTTCTTGTTTATCTTGACGGAAGTTATACTTCACATCTAAAGCGTGTGCAACAATTAGTTCTTGCTCAGCTTTGTGAGCGAATGGATCGCCACCAGATGGGCTAGAGCGATCTGGGCGTCCAATGTAACCTGTTTTCACTTTATCTCCAGCAAGTTCAAACAGAATTGGAGCCATGTAATGCCATGCGCCCATATTACGAGGTTCTTCTTGAACCCAAATAATTTCTTCTAAGTTTTTAAAGCGTTTAATAATAGATTGAACTTTCTCAGCAGGGAATGGGTACAGCTGTTCAATACGAACGACATGAACTTCATCTAAGTTATACTCATGTTTACCAGACTCAATTTCTGCTGCTAAGTCAATCGCCATTTTACCTGTGCTTAAAACAAGACGTTTTACTTTAGTTGGTTTCATGCCAAGGTTTTCTTGTTCTAGAGCAGGTTGGAAACGTCCTTCGCTTAACTGACTAGCAGTTGAAAGCGTAAGTGGGTGACGTAATAAACTCTTTGGCGTCATCAATACTAATGGTCGAACAGCGTCTGTTCCTAAGATAGATGCTTGACGACGTAAAATATGGAAGTATTGTGCCGCGCTCGTTAAGTTTGCAACTGTCCAGTTATTCTCAGCGGCTAACTGTAAGAATCGCTCTGGACGTGCACTAGAATGCTCTGGTCCTTGACCTTCATAACCGTGCGGTAATAGAAGAACTAAACCAGATTTTTGACCCCATTTTGCTCTTCCTGCTGAAACATATTGATCAAATAATGCTTGCGCAGTATTTGAGAAGTCACCATATTGCGCTTCCCACATAACAAGAGTTTCTGGAGCGAATACGTTATAACCATACTCGTAACCAACAACAGCAGCTTCTGATAACGGACTGTTATGAACAGAGAAGGATGCATTAATGTTTGGTAAGCGATGTAATGGTGAATATGTTTCATTTGTATCAGTATCGTGTAATACGATATGACGGTGCGCGAATGTACCACGCTGTGAATCTTGACCAGTTAAACGAATTGGCGTACCTTCTTGTAAAATAGAAGCGAATGCTAATGACTCAGCAAGTGCCCATTCAATTTTACCGTTCTCTTCAAGAGCGTCTTTACGGCGTTCAAGAATTTTCTTTACTTTCGGATATACGTTAAAGCCTTCTGGCCAAGATAGTAGACCTTCATTAATTGCACGAAGTGAGTCAATCTCAACACCAGTATCAATTGGCTGAATGCCTTTTGCAACAACATCTGGCACTTTAACGTCAATTGTTGCAGCGCTCGTATCAGCTGGCGGTACTTGTGCATAGTCAGATTTTAATTGCTCTTGTATAAACTGAGTCATTGTTTCAACCTCATCTGCATTTAGAACACCAGCAGCTTGTAATTGATCTGCATAAATAGCTCTTACAGTTGGGTGATTTTTAATCTTTTTGTACACTTGTGGTTGCGTAACTGCTGGGTCATCCATTTCGTTATGACCGTAGCGGCGGTAACCAATTAAATCGATTAAGAAGTCTTTTTTGAACAATATACGATATTGAATCGCAAGGTTAGCAGCAGCAAGACAAGCTTCTGGATCATCAGCGTTCACGTGAACAATCGGAATATCGAAACCTTTTGCAAGGTCACTTGAATATTTCGTAGAACGAGAATCATAGCTATCAGTCGTAAAGCCAACTGCATTGTTTGCGATAACATGAATTGTTCCGCCTGTTTGGTACGCGTTCAATCTGCTTAAGTTCAACGTTTCAGATACAATACCTTGACCAGGGAATGCAGCATCACCATGAACTAAAATTACGAATGATTTTGAAGTATCTTGTTCTGGAAGACCAGATTTTTTACGATTCTCTTGAGCCGCACGTGCAAAACCTTCTACAACAGGGTTAACGAACTCAAGGTGACTTGGGTTATTTGCTAATGTAACGCGAGTGCTAACTTCTTCGTTACTAACGACTTGTTCTCTACCTAAATGGTATTTCACGTCACCAGTCCAGCCAGAATTTGCCACTGCGCCTTCTATTTTTGCATGTTTGAACTCAGCAAACATGTGACTATATGGTTTTTCTAATACGTGTGCAAGTACGCTTAGACGACCGCGGTGAGCCATACCAATCATGACATCTTCTACGCCGCCCTTTGCACCTTCGAGAACAATTTCATCTAGAACAGGTACAAGCATATCAACGCCCTCGATAGAGAAACGCTTTTGCCCAACGAATGTTTTATGCAAGAATTGCTCGAAACCTTCAACAGCTGTTAAACGTTTTAAAAGAGCAGTTCGTTTTTTATTTGATAGTGGTTGACGCAATGAATTTGATTCCACCATTTGATGCAACCACGCGCGTTCTTCACTATCTTGTATATGAGAAAATTCATAAGCTAAAGATTTTGTATAAACGTCTTTTAATCTATGAATTACATCAAGTGCAGTGTGAATACCTTCTGGTGCATCTTGCCATACTGTTTTCGCTGGAATCGCTTTCAAGTCAGCATCGCTCAGTTCGTTCATTGCTTTCTCAAGAAGAGATTGTCCATTAGCAGCATCTTCCATCGGATTGATGTGAGCCAACGTATGCCCGAATGAACGAATTTGTTCAACAAGCTGAACGACTTTAAGAATTTTTTCAATGTTCCCTGTGTTTTGAGGAGAAAAATGTGTTGCTGTGTTGTCCCCTGTTACGACATCATCTTGAAACGAAGGAGCTCCAAAAATTTCAAAAAGCTCTTGTAATTCCGGATCAACAGAACCTGCTCCAGTTACGTAAAGATCATATTGCTCAATAACATAACCAAGGTTCGGACCATGGAACTTGGCCCAAGGGTTTGTCGTTGTATTCTTCCTCGTCATTTGTTTAAACCTCCCAATGCATATAATCCTTTTTCCAAACAAAAGGTGCATTTTGCTCTTTTCAATAATTGATGAACCAACAATCAATGTAAATGTTTTCTTTATTCTTATGTTATTACAATAATTTACATAATACCAAACACTATTACTTATCTGTTTTGTAAAAAAACATTCACAATAACTTATCACCCAAGTTAATCTTTCATGTTATAAAGTAATTTCACAGAAAAATGGGGTGGATATATTTGGTATACCTACACGAATAACTAAAATTGTTGCATGTAAATATAAGTATAATAATTAGAATGTTTCGATAAAAATGAGTTCGAATTATGTATATTGAAATAATAAGCGCTTTCATTGATATTATACAACAATATAACGGAATATAGTATAAAAAATAAAAAATTATGAATTTATCGTAAACTTTATTTAGATAGTGTTAAATATTGAAAGGAAAGTGAAGGATTTCTACAAAAAAAGTTGCTAAACATAAAAAATGCTTCATAAACAGTTAGTTTCTATAAATATGACGAAAAACACCGTAAAACCAATAACGCATTTCGTGGAATAAAGAGATGAATGAAATATTTTAAAAGGATAAAACAAATAGGGAGATATTAAATTTAAAAAATAGAGAGGAGAAGATATAGTAACAATTATTTACAGTGTTCCGCGTTTCATTTCAAAATAGACGTGCTGAAATTGAAAAGTTTCTTCTATGTAAATAGAGTGAAACAAACTAAAATGCATGTAAAGGAAACTTGACGTAAAGGATGCTTTACATATATACTCACTGTAAGGAAGGAGGGAGAAATTTCCTTGGAAAATAAAATGGTTGAATACCGAAAAAAATTTGGACTATCTCAAGAAAAATTGGCTGAGAAACTTGGAGTTTCCAGGCAAACCATCATTTCAATTGAAAAGGGAAAATATGATCCATCACTTCCGTTAGCATTTGAAATAGCAAAAACATTTCAGACAACGATAGAACATGTATTTATTTATGAAGGAAAAGAAGAGGGGGAATAGGGATGAATTATTCACAAAAGTACTTTTTAATTATGGGAATTATTTTCTTTATTATGAGTGGAACCATGGTATTAGCGGGCATAATGACGCATTCCGCACCACCGGCTCCAACGTATACAGTACTTACGATGATGATTATGTGTTTCTGCTTAAGTTACTTACACCCGCAATTTAAAGAAAAAGATGAGCGAATGAAACTTATTCGTTATAAAGGAATGTTCTTCAGCTTTTTTGCGCTAACGGCATATTACCTTCTTTTCTCTTTCGGTTTAAATCTACACGTAATTACACTATCTGCGGTTGAACTATTAAACATACTTATGGCACTTACGATGAGTACAGTTTTTATCTCATTTGTTGTTTTATCGAAAAGATATTAAGATGGAAGAGAGAAAGGAAGATTAACATATGCAAATGATGTATGCTTTTGGCATTGGACTTGTATTATTTTTAGCCGTATTCTTATTTATTCGAAAAGACGTTCAAGGTGGGACGTTAACGAAAAGAGGCTTTTATAAAATGATCGGCTGTTTAGTCGTTATGTTTATAGCGATTATCGTAATGATCGTTTTAATAAATCAATCACTATAGAATATAAAAATGGAACCTTACTGTAGTAAGGTTTTTCTTTTTGATGTAAAATCCGAAAATTCCCACGACATCCATTTACTACATATAATGGATATTATATAATTTAATAAAATGATAGACAGGGAGCATAGTATATGAATAAAAAAACTATCTTCTTTTTATTAACATGCCTACTACTTATAGCTAGTATTACTTATATAATATGTAACAAACGAGAACAAGTGCCACCTATGTTAGTATGGGAGCACCAAGAATACTATGTTACGAATGAACCTGCCGAAGCTGAAAAAGTTGGACAAAGGCTCGGAGAAGTAACGAAGAAAATTGAAACAAGTAAAAAACCTACTAAAAACAGTGAATCCAACATAGTACAAGAAAAAACAGAAGTATTCACAATGATAGAGGAAGAAAAAAATCCTCACTCATCTTTAATCATAAAGGAGCCTTATAGTGACGAATATAGAGTAGTAAGACCGATGTTACATGTACTATAAAGTGAAAAGGGGACTCATATGCAGACAGTAACTTATCCATGGTCGTTAAGAAAAATGTTTGTTTTTTTCCTTTGCTTCATCCTTCCGCCAATCGGCGCAATTTATATTTTGATGAATCGAGAAGCGCTACAAAAGAGAGACTTCATTTTATATGTATTATTTGCTGCTATTAATATATCGCTTTGGTTATCACTTATGATCCTCGATCGGAGCGTGTGGATGGTAGCGGGTCATTATGTGTTCGGAGCAATTGTTATTGTTTTTTCGAATATGAATAAGAGATAAGCCAGCAACCTTAAAGTTGCTGGTTTTAATTTTGCTATTTATAATGAGGAAATAAATTTTTAATAGAGAGTAGTGGGCGTTATGAGATGGAAAGAGGGGACGTTTGAAAAAATAGACACGAATGACTCATATAAATGCTATACTAAAAAATGTTTGTAATGTCAGTTTCATACTATTATATAATGCTGACTTACTAGAAAAGATAAGAGGAGAATGAGCGTGCAAAAGATAAAGAAACTATTACTGTTAATGATGGTAGTAGGATTAACAGTAGGTGTTTTAGCAGGGTGTGCAAATCCGAAAGATACGACAGAAGAATTTTTAACAGCGATACAAAAAGGTGATATAGAAAAGGCTCGTACATTTGTTGAGAGTGACAAGGAATTTAACAAACTAAATGAAAAAACAGATGATGCTGAGGCAAAAGCAATGCTGAGTGCAATTACGAAAAACTTTAAATTTGAAAAGCTAGAAGAAGTATCGAAAAAGGATGACAAAGCAGAAGTGAAAGTGAAAATTACATCTGCTGATCTATCCGTTGCTGTAACAAAAGCAGTGGGAGAAGTTATGCCAATGGCCTTCGCTAGCGCTTTTAGCGAAGACAAAGAGCAATCTGAAAAAGCAATCGAAAAAACGATGACATCAGCAATCGTCAAACACTTATCAGATAAAGATGCAATCATGGCAACTCGCGAAGTTACATTGAACTTAAAGAAAAACAAAGATGGCGACTATAAAATCGTTGCAGATGATAACTTGAAAGAAGTATTGTTTGCTAATGCGAAGTCTTTGGAGAAGATGTTTCGTGGGAAGTGATTGATTTAGATAAAAAAGAGAAACCATATCACGTAGAAGGTTGATACGGTTTCTCTTTTTTATGACCCCGGAGAGGCTCGAACTCACGACCTCCACCCTGTCAAGGTGGCGCTCTCCCTGCTGAGCTACGGGATCTTCAAAAATGCGTATGTAACAGCATCTTTAATCTTTATGCTAAAGCAATTATATATAATTAACTGAAATTTTGCAATATTTTTATAGTAAGTTTTAAAAGGGAAATCATATGCAATTATGCGAGTAGTGTCTGAAGGGATAATGATGAGAAGAAGACTTAGTAGAATGTAGCGGTCATATTATTTAATGTATTTATCCAAAGGGTTTTCATCGCTTAAATCAACAAGTAAAGGACATAAGAATAATAAAGGTAGAGCGGCATTAGCATGATGAAAGGTGTCATTTGATAGATACTGCCTTCCAAAACAATACGGGCAATCTTTTTCAAATGTCACGAGTATTGACCATACATCTTTTATTGTCCACTTCGTTTTACAATACGTACAACGCGCCATAGAGTTCCTCCTCATTTTAAGTCTTCTTCTAGTATATTCCATTTTATTGTACTGAAGTCATTTGTATTTGGTGTGATAAAATGTAAGTTGTTTTGTTTTTTTATGTGGATTTATTTAGTCATTTATGATCAATTACATATCGTTTCATGTTTTTGCAGGATGATAGATTTTCAGCTTCAATATGCAAATTGGCCAATATATCCTTTTTACAATTTACTTAAAATCATGTATAACAGAGATACAAGATTATTTTACCCCGCTATTTGCGGACGGTAAGATCCCCACCTCAAAATTTAGCGAAAGCAAAGAAGTTAGGTGGTGGCAGGCTGCTCGTAAAAGCCCGATTGGTGAAGGCTGATTAAAGTTTCACTTTATAAATATTCAGTAGTAGAGGGAGAATTATTGTAATGGTAAGGAAAACGTTCAAGATGCGCGTATCTAGAAATAGAACGATTTCGATTAATGGCTCGATTCTTGATGTGGATGTTACACATGATGAGTTTTTACAAGAGTTTGTTGAGTGGGTCGATTCTAAAGGCTGGTCGTTTATGGGGATGACAGATGAGATTACACCCGAGGAAGCTAGTCAAAATTTAATAGATTCATTGATTGATGAGAAGGATAAGAAAGAATAATTCCTTCTTATTTTTTATTGTATATTTATGTTCTTTATCGTAAAAGTATGATATAGTAAAAAACAGTGAATGTTCTTCCAATTTAATACAATTCACATATAGATTGGTAGATTCAGTTTTTAAGCTGTGAGAGTATAGTGAAAAGGGAGAGTCATATGGTAAACTTTAAGAAAATTTTGGCTTTTGTTACCGTTATTTGTTTATTTTTTTTGACACCTATGACGTTACGTGCTGAGACGAATGTTGGAGTGAATCCAGAACAAGTGGCACCACCACCTGCGGAAGGACCAAATGTTTTTAGTCAGTTTGCAGCTACGATTGATGGGAAAACTGGAGATGTTTTGTATAACAAAAACGCACATCATCGTGCATTTCCAGCTAGTATGACGAAAGTGTTAACAGCGATTTTACTTATGGAGCATACGAAGCCAGAGGATCAATTTACGTTTTCACAATTAGCATTAGATCAAGAGAAGAGTAATTATCAAATTGAATTTCAACCTGGTGAGACGATTAATAGAAATACTGCGCTTATGATTTTAATGGTGCTGAGTGCAAATGATGTGTCGTATGCGATTGCGGAGCGTATTGGCGGAAATGTTGAGAATTTCGCTCATATGATGAATGAGAAAGCAAAGCAATTAGGGGCTACAGATAGTCACTTTGTAACGCCAAATGGATTGCATGATCCAAATCATTATACGACGCCATATGATATGGCCATGATTACGAGAGGTGTGCAAAAGTATCCTGAAATTTTACAAGCGATGAATACGAAAAGAACGACGGTTACGACATCTACGCAAACAGTTTCTATTTTTAATAAGTCTAATTATTTTGAAAATCCATATAGTATTGGCGGGAAGACAGGTTTTACAAATGAAGCGCGTAATACACTCGTTCTATTAAATGAGAAGGATGGCAATCGCATTATAAATGTAGTAATGGCTTCCCAAAGACCTGAAATTTATGAAGATTTGAAGCAGATGGCGGACTATTCTTTCGGTCAATTTGTGAAGCAAACTGTATTAGATAAACATAGCTGGCATCAAAAGGCAACGTATTTAAATAAAGATATTGATAGCGAGCTTGAAAAAAGTGCAGAGCTTATGCTTAAGAAAGATGAAGGTAAAAATGTGAGGACGATTTTCCGTGCGGCTTCATTAGATAAAGATTCTTTGTATCATAAAGGAATTCATCGTGGTGAGGTAGTTGGTGCAGTTGACATCACGAAAAATAATCAAACAATTGCGACGATAAATGTTCTTTCTAAAGAAGATGTTACTTTTGCGATGCCTAAAAAAGATACGGCTACGCCTGAAGTAAACGAATCAAATGTGAAAATAATAAGCATTGGGATAGGTGCCGCTCTATTATTTGGAGCTATTTTATTTGTAGTGCTACGCCGAAATACAACAAGAATGAAATCAGAAGAAAAATAAATTACTAATTAAAAGGCTGTGAAGAGACTTTGTCACAGTCTTTTTTTATATATTAAAAATAACTAATAATTGTAAATTTTATTATTGCATTTCTGTTTTGTTCGTTATATTATTTACTTGTGTTCTTGTTAAAGAACAAGAGTGAATATTGCATACTTCAAATAATATAAAACAACGGAGAGGGAGAGAAACGATGAAATTAATTTGGAAGGTGATTAGCAACGTTATCTCATTTGTTTTATTTGCATTGATGATTTGCTTAGCTTTTGTAGTTATTTCTTCAAAAGCGAGCGGTGGGGATCCAACAGTGATGGGATATCAATTTAAATCAGTGTTATCAGGATCGATGGAACCGACATTTTTAACAGGATCAATCATTGCGATAGAACCGACGAAAGATGGTTCTAAATATCAAAAAGGCGATGTTATTACGTTTAAAGAGAAAGATGACAAAATTATCACTCACCGTATTATCGGTGTGAAAGATACAAATGGAAAAGTAATGTATGAAACAAAAGGGGATAACAACAACGGACCAGATTTAGCACCAGTACTTGCAGAGAATGTAATTGGAAAGTATGCAGATATTACAGTTCCATACGTTGGTTATGGACTGAATTATGCGAGTTCAAAAGCGGGAGCAGCATTACTTCTCATTATTCCTGGAGTCTTTTTACTTGGCTATTCCGCAATTTCTATTTTTGGCGCTATTCGTAGCATTGACGGAGAAAAGAAAGATAAAAAAGTAGAACAATCCGTCTAGTTCGTTTGGTTATACTTTCCGTTTAGGAAGTTAACAAATATATATATATATTAAGGGGATATGGACATGACTTTAAAGAAAAAATTAGGAATGGGTATCGCATCAGCGGTATTAGGCGCTGCATTAGTTGGCGGAGGAACATTTGCATACTTTAGCGATAAAGAAGTGTCAAATAATACATTTGCGTCTGGAACACTTGATTTAGCACTGAACCCATCAACAATTGTGAAAGTGGATAATTTAAAACCAGGTGATACAATTGAAAAAGAATTTAAATTGGAGAATAAAGGTACACTAGATATTAAAAAAGTACTATTAAATACGGAGTATGATGTAGAAGATGTGAAGAAAGATAATAAGAAAGACTTTGGTGAAGACATTGAAGTAGTTTTCTTGAAAAATATAGATAAAAAAGATGAAGTAATTAAGAGAATGACATTGAAAGAGTTGAAGAGTAAAACAATGACTGCTGCAGAAAATGATTTAGTAAGTTGGTTATGGCCTGAGAAAGGTATTAAAGCAGGAACTAATGATTCATTTAAAGTGAAATTCCACTTTATTAATAAAAATGAACCTCAAAATGAATTCCAAGGCGACAAACTGCAATTAAAATGGACATTTGAAGCACAACAAGGCGATGGAGTGGAGAAAAAGTAATCATAAAAAGAGACTATCAAAAATGATAGTCTCTTTTTATGATAAAAGTGAAATGTACAAAGAAACATAATTTCTTATATCATTTTATAATTCACTTTATTATAATAAAGGTATAGTTCTTGATAAAGAACAAGTTGTTCGATAGGAGAGATTAAAATGCTGAAGCCACCTCGCAAATTCAAAAGGATGCTTATATTGCCATGTTTGTGTTCTATTACTTTTTATTTAGGCTCTCAAATGATGACTTATACAGAAGCAGCTTTCATTCATGAAACGAAAGTTGAGGCTACTATTTCTACAGCAAGTATTTTTCCAAAAACAGTTGATCAATTAACAGAACAAGCTAAGCAACATAAGGAAGTTATTTTGCGTGAGTATGAAGGGATGAAATTGAAATTAACCTTTACTTCCATTCAAGAGTTAGAGCAGGTGCTTGCTACGTGGAAGCAAGGGCGTGAGAAAATAGTTGCGGAAAGAGAATTGTTACAAAAAGTATATGTATCAATAGAGGGTCCTTATAATCAAGTGCAAGAAGAGTTAAAAGGAAATAAAAGCGAATCGAATAAGCCAGTATTCTCATATGTGAATGCTGGTTTTCATATAGTGAAAGACAATTGTGAGTATGTTGATAAAGAGGTAAAGTTACAGGTGATTGATAAACAAATTCAAGATTTTGAGAAATTACTAGTAGAGGAAACAGCAAAACAAGTAAGTGAGGCTAAGAAACAAGAAGAAGCGAAAAAGCAAGAAGAGAGTAAAAAGCAAGAAGAAGCGAAAAAACTAGAAGAGAGTAAGAAACAAGAAGAAGCGAAAAAGCAAGAAGAGAGTAAAAAGCAAGAAGAAGCGAAAAAACTAGAAGAGAGTAAGAAGCAAGAAGAAGCGAAAAAACTAGAAGAGAGTAAGAAGCAAGAAGAGGCGAAAAAACTAGAAGAGAAGAAACAAGAAGAACAGA
Organism: Bacillus sp. 01N45; assembly: GCF_056399205.1. Taxonomy (NCBI): domain Bacteria; kingdom Bacillati; phylum Bacillota; class Bacilli; order Caryophanales; family Bacillaceae; genus Bacillus; species Bacillus sp. 01N45. Next base: position 351,208 of record NZ_JBFTQW010000003.1, on the reverse strand, counting down.
AAAATAAAGATAGCAAGTAAATACAGCAACTTTTCAGAGCGAATAGAGGTTATAAAGCCGAATAGGTGAGAGAGCATTGCGACTCACCTATTCGGCGTGTCTTCTTTATTTTAACAATACACGTCATATACGAGAAAACTGGTTGGCAGCATGATGGTGAAAGATACTAATTAGTATAGATAGTGAAAATTAATTACGTTTTTCTTTGTTTCTCAACAAATTTCCGAAAATTTAAAATGATATTGAGAAATAAAAATAACTGAAAATACTAATAAAAAAATGTTGTATTTATATAGAGTTGTTCGTTATAATGAACTTAAGGTTTTTAAAAGAGAACGAATATTAGCTAAGCTAATATAGTTTTCTTTATGTCCCTTATTGAAAAATTATAGGGGGAAAAATATAAAAAACAGCTAGGGGGAATTGATTGTGAGTCTGAAAAAGAAATTAGGTATGGGAGTTGCATCAGCGGCACTGGGGTTATCTTTAATTGGTGGAGGAACGTTTGCATACTTTAGCGATAAAGAAGTATCAAATAATACATTTGCAGCTGGGACGTTAGATCTTACATTAGACCCTAAAACGCTTGTAGATATTAAAGATTTAAAACCAGGGGATTCTGTTAAGAAAGAGTTCTTATTAAAGAATAGCGGTTCATTAACAATTAAAGACGTTAAACTAGCAACAAAGTATACTGTGAAAGATGCAAAAGGTGATAATGCTGGTGAAGACTTTGGTAAGCACGTTAAAGTGAAATTCCTTTGGAACTGGGATAAACAAAGTGAGCCTGTATATGAAACAACTTTAGCTGATTTACAAAAAACTGATCCAGATCTTTTAGCTAAAGACATCTTTGCTCCTGAGTGGGGAGAAAAGGGTGGATTAGAAGCTGGTACAGAGGATTATTTATGGGTACAATTTGAATTTGTAGATGATGGAAAAGACCAAAATATCTTCCAAGGTGATTCATTGAATTTAGAATGGACATTCAATGCTAACCAAGAAGCTGGCGAAGAAAAATAATAAAAAAGCGGGTATCCCCCGCTTTTTTTTATAAAGAAAAAGAAGTGCTGGTTGTTAGCACTTCTTTCTATTATTATTTTTGATCGTGCTTCCATTTTGTAAATTCAAGAAATTCACGAAATTGTTCTTTGGAGACACCAGAGTTCATTGCGTCTTTAACAAGCTGTGTCCATTCGGAGTCTAGGTTAGTTTCCTTTGTTGTTTCATCATGAAGTAAAGTATCAACTGGAATTTGTAGAACTGCTGCGATCTTTTCAAGAAACTGAATGGAAGGGTTTTTTTGTAAATTTCGCTCTATAGAACTAATGTAAGATTTAGCAACACCAGCTTTTTCGGCAAGTTCAGTTAATGAAATACCTTTTTGTAAGCGAAGGCGTTTTATACGTTCTCCAATCATATTTGCGCACCTTTCTATCAATATGTAGTCGTCTTATGATGTCATTATTATAACATAAACTTCGTTAAAAAGAACAAGGCTATTGAGCCTGACTGGATGGCTTCATACGTCTTAAAAAATGTTCGATATCTTGCAGGGCGATACCAGCGTCTAGAGCTTCAAGTATTAAATCAATCCATTCTTGGTCCAGTGCGTCAGTCTTATCTTTGTACAAATGTAATTCCTCCCTAATTATCGGTCATAACTGCTGCTACAGAATATATGATAATGCAATCGCATTTTGTGTTTTATATAGTGAATTATCAAATATTTTGTAGATAAAACAAAGATAAAATCCCCATTAAATTCCCTCTATGGCGATTATAAAGTTTCTGACAAATATTTTCAATATTTTCAGAAAACATTGTTGAATTGTGATATATTCGTATGCTAACTATGGAATTTTTACAAATATGTTAAAAAAATTACATAATATAACTAAATATTGAAAAAATATTGAATTTTTAATAAAATTCAATTTGTAATACATATTTTTTATTAGGGGAGGAAATAAGGGATGAACAAGAAACCGTTCAAAGTTTTGTCATCAATCGCTTTGACAGCTGTGTTAGGTCTTTCATTCGGGGCGGGTGGCCAGTCTGCATATGCTGAAACACCTGTGAATAAGACAGCTACGAGTCCAGTCGATGATCATTTAATTCCAGAAGAACGTTTAGCAAATGCGCTAAAAAACCGTGGGGTAATTGATTCGAAGGCTTCAGAGACAGAAACAAAGAAAGCCGTCGAAAAATACGTAGAGAACAAAAAGGGTGAAAATCCTGGGAAAGAAGTATCAAATGGGGACCCACTTACAAAAGAAGCATCTGACTTTTTAAAGAAAGTGAAAGATGCGAAAGCTGATACGAAAGAAAAGTTAGACAAACCAGCAACAGGAACACCTGCAGCGACAGGCCCAGTTAAGGGTGGTCTAAATGGTAAAGTACCAACTTCTCCAGCAAAGGGAAAAGAATATAACGGTGAAGTTCGTAAAGATAAAGTACTCGTTTTACTTGTAGAGTACGCTGACTTTAAACATAACAATATCGATAAAGAACCTGGTTATATGTATACTGACGATTTTAACAAAGAACATTATGAAAAAATGTTATTCGGTAATGAGCCATTCGCATTAGAGGATGGCAGCAAAATCGAAACGTTTAAACAATATTACGAAGAGCAATCTGGCGGTAGTTATACAGTAGACGGAACAGTTACAAAATGGTTAACAGTTCCTGGTAAAGCTGCTGATTACGGTGCAGATGGTGCGACAGGTCATGATAATAAAGGACCAAAAGGACCACGTGATTTAGTAAAAGATGCATTAAAAGCAGCTGTAGATAGCGGTATTGATTTATCAGAGTTTGACCAATTCGATCAATATGATGTAAATGGCGATGGAAATCAAAAACAACCGGACGGTTTAATTGATCACTTAATGATTATCCATGCGGGTGTTGGACAAGAAGCAGGCGGTGGTAAATTAGGTGACGATGCAATTTGGTCACATCGCTGGACTGTTGGACCAAAACCATTCCCAATTGAAGGCACACAAGCGAAAGTTCCATATTGGGGGGGAAAGATCGCGGCATTCGACTACACAATTGAACCAGAAGATGGCGCAGTTGGTGTATTCGCACATGAATATGGTCATGATTTAGGTCTTCCAGATGAGTATGATACAGACTATACTGGTGACGGTGAACCAATTCAAGCTTGGTCTGTTATGAGTGGCGGAAGCTGGGCTGGTAACATTGCAGGAACAACGCCAACGAGTTTCTCACCACAAAATAAAGAGTTTTTCCAAAAAACAATCGGTGGTAACTGGGCAAATATCGTAGAAGTAGATTACGAGAAATTAAATAAAGGTATCGGTCTAGCAACATATTTGGACCAAAGTGTTACGAAATCTAACCGCCCAGGTATGATTCGTGTTAACTTGCCAGATAAAGATATAAAAACAATTGCTCCAGCATTTGGTAAGCAGTATTACTACAGCACAAAAGGTGACAATCTTCACACAAAAATGGAGACGCCACTGTTCGATTTAACAAATGCAACGACTGCGAAATTTGATTTCAAGTCATTGTATGAAATTGAAGCAGAGTATGATTTCCTTGAAGTACATGCTGTAACAGAAGATGGTCAGCAAACATTAATCGAAAAACTGGGTGAGAAAGCAAATAGTGGAAATGCACATTCAACAAATGGAAAATGGATTGACAAATCATACGATTTAAGCCAATTCAAAGGTAAGAAAGTAAAATTAACATTTGAGTACATTACAGATGGTGGTTTAGCATTAAACGGTTTCCTACTTGATAATGCATCACTAAATGTAGACGGTAAAGTAGTATTCTCTGATGATGCAGAAGGTACACCGCAGTTCAAATTAGATGGATTCGCTGTATCTAATGGAACAGAGAAGAAAAAACATAACTATTATGTAGAGTGGAGAAACTATGCTGGTTCGGATAACGCATTGAAATATGCTCGCGGTCCAGAATACAACACAGGTATGGTTGTATGGTATGCAGACTCAGCTTATACAGATAACTGGGTTGGTTTACATCCAGGACATGGTTTCCTTGGCGTAGTTGATTCTCATCCAGAAGCAATTGTTGGAACTTTAAATGGTAAACCAACAGTAGCAAGTAGTACACGATTCCAAATCGCTGATGCGGCGTTCTCATTTGATAAAACGCCAGCTTGGAAAGTTGTATCTCCAACGCGCGGAACGTATACGTATAATGGCTTAGCAGGCGTACCGAAGTTTGATGATTCGAAAACGTATATTAATAAACAGATTCCAGATGCAGGACGTATTTTACCGAATCTTGGCCTGAAGTTTGAAGTAGTAGGACAAGCTGATGATAATTCTGCTGGTGCTGTTCGTTTATATCGTTAATACAGTAAAACTACCGAAAGATTTTCTTTCGGTAGTTTTTTTGTGAGCAATGAATTTTATATGCAAGAAGAAATTATATATAATGTAACTTTACGAATAGAAATTTATTATATATGAAGTCTATATAAATAATGAAAGAATTGGATAAAAATAGTGGGAGAAGGTGAATGAATGAGTGTTTCTTCTATTGTAAATAAACAAAAAGCATATTTTTATAATGGCCATACGAGAAGTGTAGAAGTGAGAAAGAATAATTTGAAGAAGCTTTATGAAGGCATTCAGCGTTTTGAAGAAGAAATATTTCAGGCATTGAAATTAGATTTAAATAAGTCAGTTCATGAGTCGTTTACAACGGAAGTTGGATATGTATTAAAAGAAATTTCCTTTCAATTGAAGCATATTTCATCGTGGAGTAAACCGAAGCGGGTTCGAACAGCACTCACTCATTTTGGATCAAAGGGGAAAGTAGTTCCTGAACCGTACGGTGTGACACTTATTATTGCACCGTGGAACTATCCGTTTCAATTAGCAATTGCACCTCTTGTAGGAGCGTTGGCGGCTGGAAATACAATTGTTTTAAAGCCGTCAGAGTTAACGCCAAACGTTTCCAAAGTACTTACGAGGATGTTAGAGGAATTATTCCAAGAAGAGCTTGTAGCGGTAGTAGAAGGCGGTGTAGAAAAGAGTACAGAATTGTTAAAGGAACCGTTTGATTATATTTTCTTTACAGGTAGTGTCGGTGTTGGAAAAGTTGTGATGGAAGCAGCAGCGAAACGGTTGACGCCACTCACGTTAGAACTTGGGGGAAAAAGCCCATGTATTGTACATAAAGATGCAAAAATAGATGTAACAGCAAGACGAATTGTTTGGGGTAAGTTTTTAAATGCAGGGCAAACGTGTGTAGCGCCTGATTATATGTATGTGCATGCTTCGGTGAAAGAACAGTTAATCGAGGCATTACGACACGAAATTGCGGAGCAGTATGGAAAAGATCCACTAAACAATGACAATTATGTACGAATTGTGACTGAACGTCATTTTGAACGTTTATGTTCATTTTTGAAAGATGGTAAAACGGTAATCGGCGGGAACTATAAAAAAGAAACTTTACATATAGAACCAACAGTGTTAACAAATGTTACATGGCAAAGTACTGTTATGGAAGATGAAATTTTTGGTCCGATCTTACCAATTGTAGAATACGACAACATAGAAGAGGTAATTGGAACAATTCAGCAACATCCGAAGCCATTAGCGTTATATGTATTTTCTGAGGATAAAGAAGTACAAAAGAAAGTGACAAGTAATATTTCATATGGCGGAGGCTGTATTAATGATGTTGTCTATCATCTTGCAACGCCATATTTACCTTTTGGTGGTGTTGGAAGTAGTGGATTAGGTAGTTATCATGGGGAAGAAAGTTTTCGGACTTTTTCACATTATAAAAGCATTTTAGCCCAATCTACGGCATTCGATATGAAAATTCGTTACTCTTCTACAAAAAGTGCTTTAAAATTCATACGAAAGTTGTTAAAATGATGATGGTGTTTATCAGTAGGCGTAGCCGTATGATAATAGCCCCTTCGTAATGGAAGGGGTTTTTCTGTTCGACATATGTATCATGCAAAAATGAATCAAACATACTACATAAAGAATAGAAGAGAACGCTAAACAACCATTTTTGTTTGGATCGAAACAAAAAATAGTCTATAGAACATAAATATTTATTCATGAATATAAAAATTAAAATTTAAGGTAGATAGGACGGGAAAATGAAAAAGATTATTAAAGTTGAAGCAGTAGAAAAACATTTTGGAAATCAAGTGATTATCCCACCTCTTTCTTTAGACATTAAAGAAGGGGAATTTTTAACGATTTTAGGGCCGAGTGGTTGCGGGAAAACAACGTTACTTCGCATGATCGCAGGCTTTGAAACGCCAACTAAAGGGAATCTTTTATTAGATGATGAAAAGATTAACGATTTGCCACCATATAAGCGTCATATGAACTTAGTGTTCCAACATTATGCGCTATTCCCACATATGAATGTGGAGAAAAATATTTGTTTCGGTATGAAAATGCAGAAAGTACCGGCAGCAGAGCAGAAAGAGCGTGCTGAAGAGGCAATGCGTTTAACGCAGTTACTTGAGTTCCGTAATCGTAAACCTGCAAAGCTTTCTGGTGGACAGCAGCAGCGTGTAGCAATTGCGAGAGCGATTGTAAATAACCCGCGTGTATTATTACTAGATGAGCCACTTGGGGCGTTAGACTTTAAGTTAAGAAAAGATTTGCAACGTGAATTGAAAAACTTACAACGTAATTTAGGAATTACATTCATATACGTAACGCACGATCAAGAAGAAGCGATGAGCATGAGTGATCGTATTGTCGTTATGAATAAAGGACATATTGAACAAATTGGAACGCCGAAAGAAATTTACAATAAGCCGAAAACAATGTTCGTTGCGACATTTATCGGTGAAAATAATATTGTGAAAAACGGGGAAGGCTATGTAGCAATTCGCCCTGAAAACGTAAAAGTACGTTCGGTTGAAGAGCCGATTTTAAAAGAATACCATCTTGGACATATTGAAGACGTTGAGTTTGTTGGAAATATGGAAAAGCTGTATGTACGTGACGAGAAAACATCAGAATTACTAATGGCATATCAAACTGCTGAAGAAGCAGCGCAGTGGAGCATTGGAGATAATGTATACGTAGGCTGGGAGCAAGAGGACGAGGTGACCTTAAATTGAAAAAAGGGAAATTACTCGCACTACCGACAGTCGCGTGGCTGTTAATCTTCTTCCTAATTCCCCTTCTGTTTGTATTGGCATTTGCCTTTATGCAGCGCGGGGCATATGGGACAGTTGAAATGCAATTTACGTTAGAGAATATAGCTCGTGTGTTTGATCCACTATACATGGGAACGTTATGGGAAACTGTTAAGATTGCAGTTATTACAACAGTAATCTGTTTAGTAATTGGTTATCCATTTGCTTATACAATTACAATTGTTGATCGCAAATACCGTTCAATTCTTTTATTATTGGCAACGATCCCGTTTTGGATTAACTTCCTTGTTCGTTCATACGCATGGATTGTTATTTTACGTTCACAAGGTCTTGTAAACACATTGCTATTGAAACTAGGTATTATAAGTGAACCTTTAAATTTACTATATAACACACCTTCTGTAATACTCGGAATGGTCTATTCTTTATTACCATTTATGATTTTACCGGTGTATGCAGCGATTGAGCAGCTTGATAAGCGTAAGCTAGAAGCAGCTTATGATTTAGGAGCAACACCAGCAAAGGCATTTTGGAATGTAACAGTACCAATGACGATGTCAGGGATTGCTACTGGTTCTATTTTAGTGTTTGTTTCTTCTATCGGAATGTTTGTTGTATCAGACGTTATGGGTGGATCGAAAGTAGCGTTAATCGGAAACGTAATTCAAAATCAATTCTTAGGAGCGCGTGACTGGCCGTTTGGATCTGCGTTATCTATGATTGTTGTTCTATTCTCTGTTCTGTTAATTTACTTATATTATCGTGCAACGAAAGTATATAAATATGATGGGAACGGAGGGGAATAGGCAAAGATGAAGAAGTTTTTAGTTTCTTATTCTTGGTTAATTTTATTGTTCTTGTATTTTCCAATGATGGTTTTAATGGTATATTCCTTCAATGATTCTCGCATTAATGCGGAATGGGAAGGTTTTACATTCCATTGGTATACAGATTTATTTCAAAAGCAAGATGTTATTGATGCGTTTGTAAATAGTATGACGATTGCGATCGTAACGACGGTTGTAACGACAGTTCTTGGTGTGATTTTCGCGATTGCATTACATCGTTATAAATATCGTTATGAAGGGGCTATTAACGGTCTTGTGTATTTACCAATTTTAATTCCTGATATTTTAATGGGATTATCTTTACTTATCTTATTTAGTCAATTAGGTATGGAACTTGGCAAAACAACAATTATTATTGCGCACATTACATTTAGTATTTCATTTGTTGTCGTTATTTTAGCAGCGCGTCTTTCTGGTATGGGACGTGATTTAGAAGAGGCTGCGAATGATTTAGGAGCAACGCCGTGGCAAACGTTTCGTTATGTAACGTTCCCAGCAATTGCACCAGGGGTTATTTCAGCCGCATTATTAACATTCACATTATCAATTGATGATTTTGTAATTAGTTTCTTCGTATCAGGACCAGGATCAACAACATTGCCATTATACATTTACAGTATGGTTAAGCGCGGAGTATCACCAGAAATTAATGCACTTTCTACAATTTTAATTGTGGCTATCGTAGGATTAATGGTTCTATCTGAAATCTTCCGTAACAAAGGTGCAGATGGTGAAGAAAACTCTGGAGGACACCTTCCTTTATAATACGAACGATATAGAAAGTACGAGGAGGTAATAAACCGATGAAATTAATGAAAAGATTAGCCGGCGCAGCAATTAGCTTTAGCCTTGTTGCTGGTGTACTTGCTGGTTGTGGTGAAAAGAAAGAAGAGTTAAACATTTATAGCTGGGCTGACAATTTTGATGAGCAAGTGCTAAGAGATTTTGAAAAGAAATATAACGTGAAAATTAACTATGATAAGTATGCAAGTAATGAAGAAATGCTTGCGAAATTACAAGCAGGTGGCGCGAAGTATGATTTAATTCAGCCGTCTGATTACATGGTTAAAACAATGGCGAAAATGGATTTATTAGCGCCGTTAGACAAAAAGAATATCCCGAATATCGAAAATATGGTTTCTAACTTCAAAACACCGGCGTTTGATCCAGAGAATAAATATTCTTTAGTATATACTTGGGGCGTAACAGGTATTGCATACAATAAAAAGTATGTGAAAGAAGCTCCTACAAGCTGGGCTGACCTATGGAATGAGAAATATAAAGGGCATGTAACTTTATTAAATGATTCTCGTGAAGTATTAGGTATGGGTCTTAAGAAGCATGGATTCTCAAACAGCACGAAAGACGATACACAGTTAAAGACAGCAGCAGATGATTTAAAGAAGCTGCTTCCAAACTTATTAGCATTTGATACAGATAATATTAAACAAAAATTCATTACAGAAGATGCTTGGATCGGAACAGTTTGGTCTGGAGATGCAGCATTTATCGCAAAAGATAATAAAGATGTAGAGTACGTTGTACCAAAGGAAGGCGGCACAATTTGGGCTGATACGTTAGCAATTCCAAAAGGTGCGAAAAACAAAGAGCTTGCAGAGAAGTTTATGAACTACTTATTAGATGAAAAAGTAAGTGTGAAAAACTACGAGTCAATTGGATACAGTAATCCTAATGAAAAAGCTCATCCTCTTCATAGTAAAGAATATCGTGATAATCATATGATCTTCTTAACGAAAGAAGAATTAGATCGTACAGAATGGCTTGTTGATGTAGACGATAAGCTAAAAGACTATGATCGTTACTGGACAGAGTTAAAAACAAAAGGTAAATAAGTAAGGAAATGCGGTTTCTAAAATAGAAATCGCATTTTTTCATAGTAGGAGGAAATCGCTTGAAAAAGAAGTTGCATCAATATGAGGTAGTATGTATCGTTTTATTACTTGCTGTATTTGGCATTGTTGCTTGGCGCGTACATGCGGGTGGCGTTACAGTGATGGATACATATGTCCGAGCATTAGTAAAAGGATTACAAACAGAAGGTTCGCTTACATTTTTCTCACACTATACAAAATTAGGTTCTGCTATCGGGATCGTAACTACGCTGGCTATAAGTTTACTTGTTTTTTGGAGAAAACGTTATTATGCTGCGATGATCGTGTATCCAATGGGCATTTTAATAACACATCTTGTTAATAAAGGGATAAAAGAAATTGTGAAAAGGGAGCGCCCATCGTTAAATGAAACGTTGGATGCGCTTGGGTATAGCTTCCCTAGTGGACATGCAATGTTATCTATTATGACATTCGGGTTTCTTACTTATATTATTGCGGCAAATTTGAAGAGTGTAACTGGAAAATATGTTATAACGATTTTGATGGGAATTGTAATTGTATCGATTGGATTAAGTAGAGTTATTTTAAATGTACATTATCCAACTGATATTTTAGCTGGTTATTGCGTAGGTGGTATTTTGTTAATTATGGCGATTTACTGCCATCGTTTACTTACCAAGAGATTGGGACTTAATAAAGAGAGATAAAAAACGTCTGGAAAAACTATCATTATAGTGTTTCCAGACGTTTTTTGTTTGTACGAAGATGTGATACAGTATAAATGACAATTGAATTATTTAAAGTAGGTGAAAATGTGTGAAAACAAATGTACATAAAGTAGATAAGTGGGGGAAATTAGGAGCTTTTTTGTATCAGTTTCGTTATACAGTAATTGTAGCATTACTATTGGTTGCGATCGCACTCGGTATTTTCGCTCCAAAGCTGCCGGGAGTATTAGGCGGTGATGGTTTCCAAACGGAAGGGGACTATCAAAAAACGAAAGAAATTTTAGATAAAGATTTTAAGAGGTCTCAAGACACACTTCTACTCGTTTTTGAAAAAAATAAGGGTGCTTCACATGAGGAATTTCAAAAGCAAGTAGAGGGAATTGTAAAGAATGTACAAGAGAAAGAGACATATGAATCTTTCCATCACCCAGTGCAAAATAAAGAAATGTTACAAGATGATATCGGCTATGCGACAATTTTATTTTCCGGGAAAACAAATAAAGAACGAATGGAAAAGACATTGCAATTTGCTGATAAAATCGAAAAGGAAAGTAATGCCGCATTAAAAGTAACGCCTACAGGGTTTCCAAAAATTAATCAAGAGATTAATGAAAGAACGCAAAATGATTTAAAAGTAGCGGAGATGATTGGGTTACCAATTGCATTTCTCGTATTACTATTTTCATTTGGTAGTCTTTTGGCATCTATTTTACCAATTGTAAATGGGGCGCTTAGTGTTATTAGTACGATGGGCATATTATACTTTATAGGTAGCGATAAGGAACTATCTATCTTTGTGTTAAATGTTGCACCGATGATTGGACTTGCGCTATCTATTGATTTTGCACTATTATTTGTAAATCGCTTTCGAGAGGAAGTTGCAAAGCGAGCGGTAAAAGAAGCGATAGCAATTACATATCAAACAGCAGGGCGCGCTATCGTATTTTCAGGATTATGTGTATTTGTTGGATTATCTGGCTTGTTTTTCTTTAAAATCGATTATATTCAGTCTGTCGCAATTAGCGGAATGATTGTTGTGATTATGAGTATTTTATTCTCACTCACACTTCTCCCAGCGCTATTATCATTAATTGGGAAACGAATATTAAAAAAGAATCAAGTAGCACATACGCCGGCAAAGGCTTGGCGCAAATTTGCGCAATTTGTAATGAAACATCCAATCGCAATGATTATTATTGTTACAACATTTATTGTTATTTGCTTATTACCGTTACGTACAGCTAATTTGCAGTTCCCTGACGTAGAAGCTCTACCTAAACAAAGTGATACAAGAATTGCATATGAGAAGTACGAAGAGGCATTTAATAAAACTGCAAAAAAACACGCTGATGTTACGTTAGTAGTAGAGACGAAAAAAGATATGAAAGAAAAAGAAAGTTTACAAAAGATAGAAGAAGTCGTTCAAAAGTTAAAAGATGATAAGAAAGTATATGAAGTTAGAAGTTTATACGACGGGTTAACTCGTATGAAAGCAGATCAAGTTGCTGGAATGTTAGAGTCGCCAGAAGCGGCGAAACTAGCTCCTATATTTGAAGCGTATACGAAAGGAAATAAGACGACGATAGAAATCTTTTTGAAAACAAAACCACGTACTGAAACTGCTAAACAGTGGGTTCGTGATTTTAAACAAAATTATAAAGAAACAGATGTTACGTATTATTTAGGCGGGATGACGACGTTCCAACAAGAGTTAGAAGATGAAATTAAAGATAAAGTTGCAATTGGTATGTCTGTTATATTTGGATCGACCTTTGTTATATTATTATTTGCATTCCGATCTATACTCATTCCAATTAAGGCGATTATTATGAATATACTTAGTTTAAGCGCAACAATTGGAATTGTTGTTTGGTTATTTGAAGGTGGGCATTTTGGTTTAGAAGCGAGTCCTGTTCTATTTGTCTTACCAATCTTTATTTTTGGTCTCGTATTTGGGCTTAGTATGGATTATGAAGTTTTTCTTATTTCACGTATTCATGAGTTATATGAAGAAACAGGAGATAATGATCAAGCAACGTTAGAAGGACTTGTGTCAACAAGTAGGATCATTACATCAGCTGCGTTAATTATGATTGTTGTAACAGGTGCGTTCGCCTTTACTGATATTTTACCAGTACGGCAAATGGGGCTTGGTGTTGCATTAGCAATATTCCTTGATGCAACAATTATTCGTCTTATGCTTGTACCAAGTTTAATGAAACTGTTTGGAGATTGGAACTGGTGGTTACCATTCCGAAAGAAAAGAGAAAAATCATCGTAAAAAATACTCATCTTATAGATGAGTATTTTTTTATGAATAGCAAGACCTACATTTTGCAAATAGTATGTGATAAGAACATTACATATAAGTAGGTGAAGGCAATGTTTCGTTATTTTAAGTTTAAGCTAAATGATACAGTACAGTTTGCAGAAAACGATGGGCATATGTATCGCATTGTCGGTTATCGGTTAGAAAAAGGATATTATCCAAAAGATGAATGGACTCATATCATTTATGAATTACTTAGAGATTTTGATGGGTATACGATGGATGCGGAAGAGGAGGAACTTGTAAAGGTCATTCAAGTAGAGGATGAGTATTACAAAATACAAGAGGTATCGGGCTATCGTTATCCAGTAAAAATGAAGCAAAAACAACAAGTGATGAAAGTAGAAAAAATTGATGACTTATTAGATACGTATAATGATTATAAAAGATTGGCGGATTTCTTTAAAGATTTATCGTATGAGCAAAAAGCGGAAGAAGTATTGCAGGAAATGAAACGGCGTAGAGCGTGAGGGGGCCAGTCTACTATAAGACTGGCCTCTATTTTTGACGGTGCATCAAATTGTGTTTTCCGTTACAATGAGAGAATCAATAGAAATAAGGTGATACAGTATGGAAACGAAGAAGAAGGGCGAATGGTGCGAAATTACTGTTCCAGCGAAATGGAATGGCATAAGTATTGATTCGTTATTAAAAATAGAATGGGAAATACCGAAAAAGTTGTTACATCAGCTTCGTATGGAAAAAGGTATTACCGTTAACGGAGAACAGAGAAGATGGAATGAGCTTTTAAAAGAAGGCGATAAGTTACAAGTGCATATGTTTATGGAAGAAGAATACGATGTAGATCCTGAATATGGTGAATTAGATGTAGTATATGAAGACGATCACGTACTCATCGTAAATAAGCCTGAGAAGATGGATACGCATCCTGCGGAAAAAGGTGGGATGGGAACACTTGCAAACCTTGTTGCTTTTCATTTTCAAATGCAAGGTTTAGAGACGAAGGTTCGTCATATTCATCGGTTAGATAAAGATACGACAGGTGGTGTCGTGTTTGCTAAGCATAGAATTGCTGGTGCAATTATGGATCGTTTATTAATGGAACGAAAAATTAAAAGAACATATGCGGCGCTTGTGGAAGGGAAAGTAAAAGGTAAGCAAGGAACAATTGACGCAGCTATTGGAAGAGATCGCCATCATGCGACGAGACGACGTGTTTCTCCAAAGGGAGATCAAGCTATCACATTTTATAAAGTAGAGAAGTATTTTAAAAACCAAAATGTTACGTTCGTAACGTTACAATTAGAAACAGGTAGAACCCATCAAATTCGTGTTCATATGAGCTATCATGGTAATCCATTAGTTGGGGATGTATTATATGGTGGACAAACGCAATATATGTCCAGGCAAGCATTACATGCGATGAAGATAAACTTCTTACATCCAATTACGAAAGAAGAGATCGAAGTGGATGTACCATTCCCTGCAAAATTAAATGATACAATGAAAGAATTTCAAAGAATGAATGCGTAAAGTGTAAGTTTAAATTTGAGAAAAGTAGATTCCTGCAGGAATTTCTCTAAAAGAAGCGAAGCCGTTAAGAGAAAAGAGAGGTGAGAATTGCTTGGTCAAATATAAATACATACTAGGAATATTTTTCGTTTGTCTTTTAGTTACTCTATGCCTCTATCCATATTTACCAAATGAGATGGCTGTACATTGGGATGAAAATGGTGGGCCGAACGATTTTATGAGTAAACAAGTTGTTATAGCATTTATTCCTTTTTTTCTTATTTTTTTACATGGGTTGATGTATATTATTTCACATAATATATATAAGTTTAATGAAGGCGAGCATGTCATTATAAGTGGATTTCTAAAGACGATTACTTTATTTATGTTGTTTATCCATATGCTCATTCTCTTTATTAATTTTGGAAGTATGATATCCTTTCAAACAGGACTAACAATTGGGATTAGTATGTTTCTTTTTATGCTTAGTAAGTTGTTTAAACAAGTTCAGAGTACGGAAAAAGACCCAATCAAATTACAAAAGATCCGTTTAGTGAGTAGGCGGATTTTTCAAATGATGGCATGTAGTATATTATTTTCATTATTTTTGAACTTGAAGTGGGGGTTTTATGTATTACTTAGTGTAATAAGTAGTGGTTCTATTTTGTTCATGTTTTACATTTTATACTCATACATAATAGAAAGTTATGAAACATAAAAAAGAGTCTTCTCATTATGAGAAGACTCTTTTAATCTATTTACTTCGTAATAAATTGTTGTGTCCAGTAGTTGCCGCTTTCTACATAGCCAACACCGATGTGAGTGAAGCCGTTATTTAAGATGTTTGCACGGTGTCCAGCACTGTTCATCCAAGCTTGTACTACCTCTTCAGGTGTACGTTGGCCTTGAGCGATGTTTTCACCTGCAGATGTATAAGAAATACCAAATTTCTTCATCATGTCAAACGGAGACCCGTATGTAGGGCTGTTATGATCAAAGTAGTTATTCTTCTGCATATCTTCAGATTTAACACGTGCTACTTTGCTTAATTCAGTATCGATTTTTAGTGCTGGTAAGCCTTGTTTTGCACGTTCAGCGTTTGTTAATTCAACAACACGTTGTTCGAATTCGCTTAAAGATTTTGCTTCTTCAGCAGGCTTTTGCTCAGCAGGTTTTTGTTCAGCTGGTTTTTGAGTATTGTTGTTTTCAGCAGGTTTTTGAGCTTCTGGTTTTTGAACTTCTTCAGCAGGCTTTTGTTCAACTGGTTTTTGCTCAGCAGGCTTTTGAGTTTCTGGCTTAGCTGTTGGTTGCTCAGTTACAACATTTTCAGTTGGTTGTTGACCAGGAATAATGCAATTTGGTTGGAAGTTTCCTTGTTGCCATTGTGCTAATGATTCCACGCCCATAGATTGTAAGAATGCTTGTAATTCTTGTTGGCTCATTTGCTTCATCATCACTTTTGAATGCTGAATATTTTGAACCTTTACGTTAGATGGTTGTACTGTTGCAGCTTGTGCATCTAGAGAAGATACTCCTAAAGTAAGAGCCGTTGCAGCAGCTACAGATAATAAAACACGCTTTTTCATGATGTGTGTCCCCCTATATAAAGTTTTAATTTGTTTTCACACGATTTGTTTTTGACAGCCTGTCTGACTGACAAATTCATCGTAGCATAGATTTTGTGAGAAAAAAGATGGAAAAAAATTCATAGACTTAAAATTTACCTAATTTATCCTAAGAGGGGAAAAGAGGAAAAATAAGAGAAACATAGAGTATAAAAGGAATTTTCAGCATTTTTATACTTGGTTTTAAGAGGGGTATTTTGGATGAATTTACCTAAACAGAAAATGAAGAATCCTATTGTATCAATGGTTTGAGAGTTTTTTTTAGGAATATACTGGATTGATTTTTACAAAACTGTAATGTATCTGTTGTTCTTTTTTATAATAAAGTAACATATTTTTAATATTGTAGCGGACAAAAAAGCGGCTATCTCTTTACATAGACGAAGGAGATAGCCGTTTTCCTATTATTACGTATGTTACGAGTTATTACGAGTTGGTTTCAATTGCTTCTAATAATAAATCTACAATGTGAATTCCTCTCATTTTATGAGAAAGTCCTTCTCGTTCAATGCCTAATTTCATTTGTAGTAGACAACCTGGATTTGCAGTAACAATAGTTGCTGCTTCTGTTTCATGTACACGGTCCATTTTATAATCTAGAAATTCCATGGATAGTTCTGAATGAACAATATTGTAAATACCAGCAGAACCACAGCAGCGATCCGCATCTTTCATTTCACGATATGTTGCGCCTTGAATTGCTTCTAGTAACATACGAGGTTCTGAAGATGTTCGCATAACATTGCGTAAATGACAAGAGTCTTGATACGTAATAATTTGCGATGGAAGTCGTAAGTCATTTCGTTTATGGAAATCTAGTTCTACTAGAATAGCAGTAATATCTTTAATTTTAGAAACAAACTGCTTTGCGCGTTCAGCCCACTGTGGATCATCTTTTAAAAGATAATCGTAGTCTACGAGGTAAGCTCCGCAACCACCTGCATTCGTAATAATATAGTCAATATTTAAATCTTCGAATGCTTTTATATTTCGTTTCGCTAATTCTTTCGCTCCGCTCTTTTCACCAGCATGCCCATGTAATGCACCGCAGCAACTTTGTGTTTTCGGAATAACGATATCACAACCAGCTAACTGAAGAAGTTTCATTGTTGCGTTATTTGTTTCTAAAAACATCGTATCCATTAAACAGCCTGTGAAGAATGCAACTTGTTTCTTTTTTGTACTTTCAGCAGGTAAAAATGCAGGACGATCTTTCATTGCTTTCATTTTAGGGACTTTTGGTAAAACGAGATCCATTGTTGCAAGTGTTTCAGGGAATAACTTCATAATACCCATTTTATGTGTTAGTGTTTGTAAACCAGAACGTTGGTAAAATCCGATTAACCCTGTTAATGTTCTCATTCGATTTTGATGCGGGAAGAGCCCTTCAAAAACGACTTTACGAACGGCTCTCACTGGCACCGAGAACTTTTTGTTTTGATTAATAATATTACGAGCTTCTTCTAATAAATGTCCGTAATTTACACCTGATGGACAAACAGGTTCACAAGCACGGCAGCCAAGGCAAACATTCAATGTATTTTCAACATCTTCATCTGGTTCAATTAAACCGTCAACGACCGCTTTCATTAATGCAATACGTCCTCGTGGTGAATGTGATTCTTTATATCCAGATTGAATGTAAGTAGGACAAGTAGGTAAACAGAAACCGCATCGCATACAGTTTAGTAGTTCATCTTCACTTAATCTTTCTTTAAATTCTTTTTGAATGTTTTCTTTATTTAATGTTGTCATCGCTCAACCACCACTCTTTTGCGAGTGTCTTTCGCGAACATCTTGCCAGGGTTCATAATGTTATTTGGATCGAAGGCTTGTTTAATTCCTTGCATGGCAGCAATACCTTCTTTACCTAATTTCATTTCTAAATAAGGAGCTTTCATCGCACCAATACCATGTTCACCAGTAATTGTGCCACCAAGTTCAATTGCTTTCGCAAATATTTCAGCAAAAGCTTGTTCAGCTCGGTGCATCTCTTCTTCATTACGAGCATCTGTCATACAAGTTGGGTGTAGGTTGCCATCGCCAGCATGCCCAAACGTACAAATAGGAATATTATATTTTTTTGCAATGGCATTAATAGCTTCAACCATCGGAGCTATTTGTGAGCGTGGTACCGTTGCATCTTCTAATATTGTAGTAGGTTTTAATCTTGCAAGTGCTGATAGTGCACTACGGCGAGCTGTCCGAAGCGCATCTGCTTCCGCTTCATCTTTTGCAATGCGAACATCGACTGCATTCATAGAGCGGCAAACGTTAGCCATTTTTTCAATATCTCGATGGACAACTTCAGGTGGACCGTCTTGTTCAATTAATAAAATTGCTTTTACATCAGTTGGTAAACCGATTTGTGCAAACTCTTCTACTACTTCAATTGTCGGCTGGTCTAAAAACTCAAGTGTCGCTGGAATGATTTTATTTGCAATAATAGAAGAAACAGCACGTGCAGCTTCATTAATATCTTCATATAGTGCAAGCATCGTTTTCTTCGTTTCAGGCATAGGAACAAGTTTTAATATTGCTTCTGTTACGACGCCAAGTGTTCCTTCAGAACCGATAAATAAACGAGTTAAATCGTAACCGGCTACATCTTTTGCTAATTTACCGCCAGTACGAATAATATCGCCATTTGGTAAGACAAGTTCAAGACCCATCACATAATCACGTGTTACGCCATATTTTAATCCGCGTAATCCACCTGAGTTTTCATTAATGTTACCGCCGATTGTAGAAATTTTCATCGAGCTTGGATCTGGTGGATAAAATAAACCTTTTTCTTCTACCGCTTTAATAATATCAAGTGTAATTACACCAGCTTGTACAGTAATTGTTAAATTCTCTTCATCAATTTCTAAAATGTTATTCATATGGCGGAAGATAAGGACGATACCGCCTTCAAGTGGACATGTCCCCGCGCAAAGGTTTGTTCCAGAACCACGAACATATACAGGAATTTTGTGAGTGTTACATATTTTTAACACTTCAGCTACTTCATTTGTATTACGAGGAGCAATGACTGCATCAGGCATTGCTTGGAAGTTTGGAGTGGCATCATAACTATACGTTAAACGCCCCATATTGGATGTATCTACATTATCTTCACCAACAATGGATACGAATGAATGAATAATTTGCTTTTCTAACATTGGAAATCCCCCTCAAACTGTTAACGTATTTAGTCATCATAAAAAACGTTGTAACAGTGCTTTCATTATAATGATAAAAAAGTTGAGGGATTCTTTCTATGTATAATCATCTAAAGATTAATCTTTTTTATCATTCTTTTTTGTTTGATTATCTAATAAGAGGAGCGAGAAGTATAAAATGTTTAAGTCTTTGAATTGTTTCGGGTCAAGTCCTGTATGCTCCTCAATCTTTTTAAGTCTGTAATGCAATGTGTTAATGTGTATATGTAATTGTTCAGCTGTTTGTTTATAGGATTGGTTATAATCAATAAATAAGCGTAAAGTGTGCATAAGCTCAGGAGATGATAGTAAGTTTTCGATAGTACGCCTTAGAAACTGTTCCCGCGTTTCAGCAGAAATATCTTGTAAGCACATTTCTAAACGTAAATCTTCATTAAATACAATTTTTTTCGTTTCAAGTGATACGGAAAGAGCTTGTAATGCTTGTTCGTACGATAAGTTCATATTGCTTGGTGTAACGGATTGTCCAATCCCAATATATAAAGGAATAGAAAACAAAGTTTCACAGTCTTGTTTTAATCTTTTTAAAAATTGATACGTTTGCTCTTTGGAGTTTGTGGCTGTAAATAAAATGAATCGATCATTTCCCCAACGAACAAATAGATGCTCCTTTGTTAATAGATTGCGTACGTGTTGCCAAATCTTACGCTGAAGCATCGTGTCATTTTGATCGATAGAGAACAAAATAAGTTGTTTCTTCTTATATAAATCAATACCAAGTGTTTTTGCGCGATCGAGAAAGCTTGGAGACCAGTCTGTATTTTGAAGCCAATCAAAGACAAATGCTTCATAAGAACGGTGTTCAAGTTCTAGTTGTTCTAAAAAGTAGTTTTCGTGAATGAGTAGTTCGGTCATTTTACGTAATATTTCTCCGTATTGTGAAATGTTTTCAGGTTCGCCTGTAATTCCAATGACACCAATTACTTCGTCATGAAATAGTAAGGGGAGGTTCATACCCGCCTTTACGCCTTGCAAACGTCGTTCATCTTCTTTTGTAATAATGACAGTTTTCTTTTGTTTCGCGCATCGGAGTGCACCTTCATGAAATTGGCCGATTCTTTCTACATCTGTACTTGCGATAATAACGCCTTGTATATTAATGATAATGATATTTTCTTTAATTAATCTGCGTACTTCTCGTACAATTTTATTCGCTAAATCAGGAAAAAGCATAATTTGCACACCTCAAATTCTATTTGTTGTACATTATATATGTAAATGAAGTAAGAAAGGAAAATTTCACAATTTCCACACATTTATTTGTTATTTTACAATTATAACGAAATCATCCGAAGATGGAGGGAATCTTTTGAGAAAGTATGTTTTTCTTCTCTGTTTTTTATTTCTATTAGTAGGGTGTCAAGGAAGTTCATATACACCGATTGCTAAAGATAAAAGTGTTATTATAACAACGAATATAAAAGAAGGTAGTATTAGTTTTGTTGATGAAAAAACTAAAAAGTTAATTACGACATGGGAACTTAATGAACCAATGGCAGGAGTTGCACTACTTCCAAACGGTGAGGACATACTTGTATATGGCAAGCAGTTAGAGTACATGTATGTATATTCACTAGCAGAAGGAAGGCAAGTGGACAAATATAAAACGGGAAAAGGCATTGTAAATGTGATTGTATCCGAGGATAAAAAACAATTATTTGCTGCCGATCAAACTGCCCAAAAGGTAAGGTTCTTTACGATAAAAGGGAAAGAGACAGGGAGTGTATCAACAGGAAAAGGACCAATTACGATGGTAGAGCACGATAACCAGTTATCTGTATTAAACTTTTATGATACGAAGCTAACGACCATTGATACAAAGAAAAAAGAAGTGATACAATCCTTTATGATTCCCCCAGCATCAACGGGAGCGACAATTAGCCCAGATGGGAAAGAAATATGGATTGGCGGACATGGTGATGGAAATCAAGTCAATGAAAAAGTATTAGTGTATTCATTGCAGAGCGGAGAAATGGTACGTTCTTTACATGCTCCGTTTATGCCTGTGAATATAACGAAGGATAATAAGAATGTATATGCATTAAGTCACGGTTCGAATACGCTTAGAAAGTTTGATGTTAGCACGTATAAAGAGGTGGCTTCTGTAGAAGTAGGATCGAATCCATTTGCATTTTTGAAGAGCGGAGCAGAAGGATACGTAGCAAGCTATGATAGTGATGAAGTGTGTGTCATGGATATGAAGAGCTTGAAAATAAAACGAACAATTAAAGTCGGAAAAGGGCCGTTTCAACTCATAGAGAGGGAAGGGAAGGACAATGAGTAAATATAGGGTGCTAGTTGTAGATGATGAAAGTGATATGAGGCAGCTTGTTGGAATGTACTTAGATAATTTCGGATACGAGTGGGGAGAAGCTGAAAATGGAAAAGAGGCTCTAAAAAAATTAGAGACTGATCATTATGATTTCGTTGTATTAGATATTATGATGCCAGAGATGGATGGACTTTCAGTTTGTAAAGAAATTAGAAAAACGTCGGATGTACCAATTATATTTTTAACAGCAAAAGGTGAAGAGTGGAATAGGGTGAACGGCTTGCGTATGGGAGCAGATGATTATATTGTAAAGCCTTTTAGTCCTGGAGAACTAATTGCTCGTATGGAAGCTGTGCTAAGACGTTATAC
Organism: Bacillus sp. 01N45; assembly: GCF_056399205.1. Taxonomy (NCBI): domain Bacteria; kingdom Bacillati; phylum Bacillota; class Bacilli; order Caryophanales; family Bacillaceae; genus Bacillus; species Bacillus sp. 01N45. Next base: position 329,328 of record NZ_JBFTQW010000003.1, on the reverse strand, counting down.
AAAGCAAGAGCAACAAGAAGAGATTCGGTTTGGACCGATACTTATTAATGAAAAAAGTAGGAAGATTGAGGCTGATGGTGAGCCGATTTCTCTTACAGTAAAAGAGTTTGATTTACTCTATTTTCTTTGCCAACATACGGGACAAGTATTTAGCCGGGAACAATTGCTGGAAAAGGTATGGGGATATGATTATGCCGGAAGTACAAGAACAGTGGATACGCACGTGAAAACGATGCGTTTGAAGCTTGGAGAAAGTGGAAACTACATTCAAACGGTTTGGGGTGTAGGCTATAAATTTGAGGTGTAACGTATGTTTACGATGGTACAGAAGCTTTGGCTTACAGTAGTATGTGCAGTATGTGTAACAGTTTCCTTTCTTTATTTTGTATCTTTATACTCGTATGAAAAACTATACGTTGATAATTTAAAAGATTCATTAGTAATGGAAGGGAAACGTCTTGCTGCGCAATATGATAAGCGTGAAGGAATAGCAACTTTTGAAGAGAAAGTAAGAGCATTTGATCAAATATCTAGTTCAGATGTTCTTTTCGTATCTAATCCGCGTGATTTAAGCGCGTGTTTACCTTTTGATGTGCATCATCATTCTCTTATAAGTGAAGGGGACAGGCAAGCATTATTAGATGGAAAAACTGTGACAAAGATAGGGTATGAGGAACATTTTGACCGAAATATTATGGGGGTTGTCATCCCTGTTTTAGAAAATAAAAAGTTAGTTGGCATTGTATATTCTTATATTCCTTTAAAAAGTATAAAAGACTTAATATATGATATGGGCCTTATTTTAGCACCATTAGCACTTGCTATGACTTTACTGACAATATGGATTGGTAGAAAGATTATTATTGCTATTACGAGACCGCTTTCGCAAATGGAACGAGTTGCCAATCATTTGGCTACGGGAGATTTCTCAGAACGGATTACAATTTCTTCCGAAGATGAAATTGGACGATTAGGAAAAGCATTTAATAAAATGGCAAATTCTTTAGAGACAGAAGACGTAAAGCGTAAGGAATTTTTAGCTAACGTTTCGCATGAACTAAGAACACCGCTTAGTTATATAAAAGGATATAGTGAAGCTATTTTAGATGGTGTAGCGAAGGGACCACAGCAGGAAAAAGTAACACAGCTCATTCATAAAGAAGCGGGTCGTATGCAGCGTCTCGTTCATGATTTATTAGATTTAGCACAATTAGAAGGTGAACATTTTCCGTTAAAGAAACAACCTATCGTTTTTTCACAACTGATTGAAGATGTGTTAGATACGTATGAGATTAAGTTTATAGAAAAGAAAATTCGTATTTCAACAAATTTAAATCCAGAAATCATTGTAATGATTGATGAGGATCGTATGCAACAAGTGCTTCATAACGTGTTAGATAATGCGATACGGTATACAAATCAAAATGGGGATATTGTGATAACACTCAGGCAGATAGATGATTACTGTGAATTAAACATAAAAGATACAGGAATCGGTATTGAAACAGAGCATTTAGAAAATCTTGGTGAACGTTTTTACCGCGTTGATAAAGCGAGAAGTCGTCAACATGGTGGAACAGGTTTAGGCCTTGCCATTGTCAGACAAATTGTTCATATACATGATGGACAGTGGCGAATTGAAAGTGAAAAAGGGCATGGAACGACGGTTAGTATTAAATTGAAAATACAAGTTGAAGAAAGCATGTTCTAACGTGAAGGACATGCTTTTCTTCATGAGTGCAATGAATAGAGGAATAAATATAAATTAATATCAAATAAATATTAAAAATTTGACGATTTTATGAACAAAACATTTGTACTTCTTACCAATTCGTTCTAAAATAGTTATGATGCAAAGTTCTTATAAATCGTTTCAATTGTTGTTTGGAAGATACTGAGGTGATTTAACTGGAGTACAAATCTATTAAACCGAAAAAGATTTACGAAGAAGTATCTGAAGCTATTTTAACAATGATTAAAAATGGTACGTTAAAACCTGGTGACAAACTACTTCCTGTACATCAATTAGCTGAGCAGTTTCAAGTGGGTAGATCTGCTGTTCGTGAAGCGCTAAGTGCGCTAAGAGCAATGGGCTTAATTGAGATGAAACAAGGAGAAGGTACATATGTGAAGAATTTCGATTCTTCTTCATTAACAAAATCATTAAACAATAAATTATTAATGAAGAAAGAAGATATTTTAAACTTATTAGAAGTACGAAAGGTGCTTGAAGTGGGGGCAGTTCGAGCAGCTGCGGCAAAACGTACGGAAGATAATTTGCAAAATATGAAGCATTGGTTAGATGAAATGGTAAAGAGCATTGGAGATGAAAAGGCTGGCGAAAAAGCAGATTTTCAGTTCCATATGGGAATTGCGGAGTCTTCGCATAACAACATTTTGCTTGAACTCATGAATCATGTTTCAGAGATGATTGCTGAAACGATTGGTGAATCAAGACGCATTATTTTATATGGTGAACAAACAACATCAGAACGACTTATAGAAGAGCATCAAGTTATATATGATGCAGTGTTAAAGCAAGATGTAGAATTAGCGCAGCAAGCAATGCTAGATCATTTAACAAATGTAGAACATATTGTCACAGGTAAAAACGATATAAATTCGTAATTTAATCTTTTAAAAATCAAATTTTTTGATAAAATAGAGAAAGATTAAGTAAGCGTTTTCTTTAGAAGAGGGAGAGGATAGGCCATGGTTGAGCCTACTTCTTCTTTCCTTAGTCATCTGATGACCATACGTTTGTTGGTGGAGTTGTAAAAAGGGGGAGTAATAATTATGAAAGTTACTTTATTTGTTACTTGTTTAGTCGATATGTTTGAAACAAACGTCGGCAAAGCAACAGTTGAAGTGTTGGAGCGTTTAGGTTGTGAAATTGAATTTCCAGAAGCACAAGTTTGTTGTGGTCAGCCTGCTTATAATAGCGGCCATGTAGAAGCAGCAAAAGAAGCGATGAAACATATGATTGAAACTTTCGAAGATGCAGAATATATCGTTACACCATCTGGTTCTTGTGCGACAATGTTTCATGAGTATCCGCATGTTTTTAAAGATGATCCGAAGTGGGCTAAACGTGCACAAAAGGTTGCTGATAAAACATATGAATTTACACAATTTATTGTAGATGTTTTAAAAGTGACAGATGTTGGTGCAAGCTTACCAGGGATAGCTACTATTCATAAATCTTGTCATATGACACGCCTGCTTGGAGTAAAAGAGGCACCAGGAATTTTATTATCAAACGTAAAAGGATTAACTGTGAGAGAACTGCCAAACGAACAAAATTGTTGTGGGTTTGGGGGAACGTTTTCAGTGAAGATGACTCCAATTTCTGAGCAAATGGTAGATGAGAAGGTAGATAGTGCAATGGAAACAGGTGCTGATTATTTAATCGGTGCAGATTGTGGGTGTTTGTTAAACATTGGCGGGCGTATTGAGCGTTTAGGAAAAGAAATAAAAGTAATGCATATTGCTGAGGTACTAAATAGTCGCTCATGAAGGGGGAACATAAGCTATGTCTATGAAAATCAGTGAGAAAAAATTTAATGATCGCGTTGGCGATGGAATTCAAGATTCTTTTATGCGCGGAGCAGTATCTTCTGCGCAAACGCGCTTATATACGAATCGCTTAAAAGCAGCGGAAGAATTAGGAAATTGGGAAGAGTGGCGTGAACTAGGTGAACAAATTCGCCAACATACGTTAGAAAATCTTGATTATTACTTAATGCAGTTAAGTGAAAATGTATCAAAAAGAGGCGGACATGTGTACTTTGCGAAAACGAAAGAGGAAGCAGCAAAGTATATTCAAGACGTTGCAAAAAAGAAACAAGCGAAGAAAGTTGTAAAATCAAAATCAATGGTAACTGAAGAAATTAGTATGAATCATGCCCTTGAAGAGATTGGTTGTGAAGTGTTAGAAAGTGACTTAGGAGAGTATATCTTGCAAGTAGATAACGATCCACCTTCACATATTATTGCGCCCGCACTTCATAAAAACAGAACGCAAATTCGTGATGTATTTAAAGAAAAGCTTGGCTATGAAAATTCTGATGATCCATATGAAATGACAAAGTTTGTTCGTAAACAACTTCGTGAGAAATTTATGGATGCAGAAATTGGTGTGACAGGTTGTAACTTTGCAGTTGCAAATACTGGCTCTCTTTGTTTAGTAACGAATGAAGGTAATGCCGATCTTGTTATGTCGATTCCGAAAACTCAAATTGCAGTAATGGGTATGGAACGTATGGTTCCGACAATGGAAGAATTAGATGTTTTAGTTGGTTTACTATGTCGTAGTGCAGTAGGGCAAAAATTAACAAGTTATGTAACTGTAGCGGGACCAATCCAAGAAGAGGAAGTAGATGGACCAGAAGAATTCCACTTAGTTGTTGTTGATAATGGCCGCTCTCAAATTCTTGGGTCTGAATTCCGCTCAGTATTGCAATGTATTCGTTGTGCTGCTTGTGTTAACGTATGTCCTGTATATCGTCACGTTGGTGGACATTCGTATGGTTCTATATACTCAGGACCAATCGGTGCGGTATTAACACCACTTTTAGGTGGATACGATGATTACAAAGAGCTTCCATATGCCTCTAGTTTATGCGGAGCGTGTACAGAAGCTTGTCCAGTAAAAATACCATTGCATGATTTATTATTAAAACATCGTCAAGTAATTGTTGAGCAAGAAGGTCGTGCACCACTTGCAGAAAAATTAGCAATGAAAATGTTTAGTATGGGTGCATCTTCAGCAGCTTTATATAAAATGGGATCAAAAATGGCGCCAGCAGCAATGAGTCCATTTACATCGGGCAACCGTGTATCAAAAGGTGTTGGGCCACTTAAAAACTGGACAGATATTCGTGAATTCCCGGCTCCAAGTAAAGAACGATTCCGTGATTGGTATAAAGATCATAAGAAAGGCGGGGACAAATAATGACAGGATTAATTCAAAACCGTGAGTCCTTTCTAGATAATATTGCAAAAGAACTTGGACGTGAGCGGAAAACGGAAGGCGTAAAGCGTCCAGCATGGAAAAGTAATGTGAATGTAGAAACGCTAAAAGATTATTCAAAAGAAGAATTGTTAGAAGTATTTAAAAATCAATGTACAAACATTCATACAACTGTAGTGGAAACGACAAACGACCGTTTACGTGAAGATATTCAAAAAGTAATCGTGGAAAACGGCGGGGGACCTATTATGTTATCGGCAGACGAACGTTTTGATTCTTATGGATTGACTTCTTTATTTAAAGAAGAGCTTCCAAAGCAAAATGTTGAAGTGAATGTATGGGATCCTGAGAAAAAAGAAGAGAATATGCGTATCGCAGAAAGAGCGAATATTGGAATCGCATTTAGTGATTATACTTTAGCTGAATCTGGTACGATTGTTGTACAAAGTCATAAAGGCCAAGGTCGTTCTTTACACTTTTTACCGACTGTATACTTTGCTATTATTCCACGTGAAACACTTGTGCCTCGTATTACACAAGCAGTTCAGGATATGAACACACGTGTAGAAAATGGCGAGGCAGTAGCATCTTGTATTAACTTTATTACAGGACCTAGTAACTCGGCAGATATTGAAATGAATCTTGTTGTCGGAGTACACGGACCATTAAAAGCAGTATATTTCATCGTATAAAAGAGGGGAAAGCAGGCCAGAAAATGGCCTGCTTTTTTAATAGAATAGAAATAATATGAAGTAGAATTTCTCTCCTTTTTTTGCTATGTTCTTCTGGAAAGGAGAGGAAGGGATGTTCACTTATTTATATGCATTGTTAGTGGGGATGGTGTTTGGTTCTTTTTTTATGTTAATTGCGATGAGAGTACCACTTGGTGAGTCTATCATTACCCCGCGTTCACATTGTCATTATTGTAAGTATGTGCTAAAGCCAAAAGAATTGATTCCAATCATTTCTTTTTGTATACAAAGAGGACGTTGTACGAATTGTAAGAGGAAAATTTCAATTTTGTACGTAGTATTTGAACTTGTAACAGGAATGATATTTCTTCTTACTGTATATATGATTGGGGTGGAACGGGAGCTTATCATCATTTTATCGCTTTTTTCTCTACTTCTTATTATTTCAGTTACAGATTACATATATATGTTAATCCCCAATCGTATTTTAGCTTGGTTTGCCTGTTTACTCATTTTAGAATGTGTTTTTGTGCCGTTAGTGACTTGGACAGATAGTATAGTTGGTAGTGGCGTTATATTCATTTTGTTATATTGCATGCAAAAGATATATCCAGAAGGGCTTGGTGGAGGAGATATAAAATTACTTTCGTTACTTGGATTTATAGTGGGACTGAAAGGGATTTTTATGATCTTATTTTTAGCATCTTGCTTTAGTCTTTGTTTCTTTGGAGTTGGTATAGTATTAAAACGTATGAAAATGAGGAGCCAAATTCCGTTCGGTCCTTTTATTAGCCTTGGGGCAATATGTTACATGTTGGTTACGTATACAAAATAGAGAGAGGATAGAACATGAATGTATATATGGATGATCAAAGAAGTTGTCCGTACGGGTATGTGCCCGCTACTACAGTAGAATGTGCCTTGCAAATGGTTCGGGATTATGATGTGAATATTCTTTCCCTTGATTTTAATATGGGATGGGGGAAAAGAAATGGATTAGATTTTGTAGAGGCTTTTTGTAAAGAGGGTTTATATGTAAATGAAATTCACCTTCATACGAATGATGTCATCGGTATGCACAAGATGAAACAGAGAATTAATAAGGGAAAGGAAGAAGGAGAAATTAATCCGCACCTTGTTGTTAAATATGTGGGGAGCTAAAAACTCCAAAGTTTTACTTTGGAGTTTTTAATGTTTCATATGTGCTTGTAACGGAATGATTTCTTCTTGTTGAGCCGCTACTAATTCAGTTTCTTCTTGTTTCACGTCAGGTACTTTCTTTGTTAAGTAATGGTATACCATGCCGACAAAGACGGACCCGCCAATAATGTTACCGATTGTAACTGGAATTAAGTTATGAATAGCACCTGCAAAAGAAATTGTCTCCGGATGCGGTGAAACTAAAGATAGAGCAAACAGTGATAAGTTTGCAATGCTATGCTCGTAACCAGATAAGAAGAATGTGAAAACGAGTAGCATCATCATCATAATTTTTGCTGTATCACCTTTAACTTGAGAAGGTAAGAAACACGCAAGACATACAAGCCAGTTACATAAAATTGCTTTAAAGAATAATTGCATTGTAGGTGTATTCATTTTTCCTTCTACTACTTTATTCATGAAATGGCCGTGATCAATTGCTTCGAAAATTCCAGTTGCATAAAATAGTAAGGCAAAGAATAAAGCTCCAGCTAAATTCCCTGCATAACAAGCGACCCAGTTACGAAGTGTATCAGAAATCGTTGTTTCTTTTCTTAAAGTTGCTACAGTAAAGTACATTGTGTTTCCAGTAAACAATTCAGCACCGCCATATATAATAAGTACGAGGGCAATTCCGAAAAACATAGAAGCAGCTAAATAAGTTGCCGGTGAATCTGCAATGTGAAAAAAGTTACCTAATTTAAAACATAGTACAATAATAAAACCGATATAAATACCCGCAAGTGCGGCACGAATGAAATATTGCATCGGGTTTGTATCTAGCATTTGTTTTTTGCTCTTAGCCAGTTTGACAACATAATCTATTCCTTGCTCTAGCATGAGTAATACGCTCCTTTAGTACATCATCTATAAATACTCCTTATATGAATAAAGTACATGGAATTGTTCTTAGTTTCAATAAGTTTGTGCAATGTTTCACAAAAAGGACATACATATATCAAGAAAACGCTTACAAATGGTAGTATAATAGAATTTTTTCTGGACATTGAGAGGGGAAGGGAAAAAGAAAAAGCGCTGTAATTACAGCGCTTTTTCGTCTAAATTCTTTTCTACTTTTACTTCTACTTCTTTCGAGAAGAACCAACCGCCAACTGCGATTCCGACTAATACAATCCAGAATGTAAGCTTCCATAGTGTAGATTCTGGGAATGAATGCGGAATTACATTTAATGCAGGGTGCGCTAATGTATAAACTGCTAGTTTCACACCAACCCAACCTACAATTAAGAATGCTGCAGTTTCAAGTCCTGGTTTACGTTTTAAGATTTGTACGAAAGCAGTTGCTGCAAATCTCATGATGATTAACCCGATAAGTCCACCTACAAAGATAACAACGAATTGCCCAGTATCAAGACTACCAATTGTACCTAATCCTGTTTTTGGTAAAGTCATTGCTAACGCAACTGCAGCTAAAATTGAATCAACTGCGAAGGCGATATCAGCAACCTCAACTTTAAATACAGTCCACCAAAAGTTCTCTTGTTTTTTCTTTGCTTCTTTTTCTTCTGTTTCTTCATCCGTATTCTTTTTAACATACGTTTTAAATAAGTGATTACCAGCTATAAACATAAGGTAAATGGCACCGATTGCTTGCACTTGCCATACGTCGACTAAGAACGAGATCATAAATAACGATCCGAATCGGAAAACAAATGCCCCCGCTAATCCGTAAAATAATGCTTTCTTTCGTTTTTCTTCTGGTAAATGTTTTACCATAATTGCAAGAACGAGAGCGTTATCAGCCGCTAAAATCCCCTCTAGTGCAATTAGGATGAGTAATACCCAACCATACTCCAATAATAATGATACATCCATGTACATTCTCCTCTCATTTCTATAAGTACTAAATAAGTGAAGAATTTCCCCACTATTTAGTTTCCCCATACTCCTGCCTATTAACTTTGGAAGAATTTGGAAATTAATACAAAAAAGACCTCTGCCGTTAATAGGCAAAGGTCTTGCTAGACATATGTAATGAAAATGCCAACAAAGCCGGAAGAACTAAGTTCTACGTAATGACGACTTTGTTTCCAAGAAATATTCTTGGACGCTACTCCCCTTTGGAGATATGCTATTGTACTCTCATTATATGGATAATGTATACGGTTGTCAACCTGTTAAAATATCTTCATTCGGATATTTTATTTTTCGGTTCTTTTTACGTGCAAATGAAAAAGCCAATGTTAAAGGTCCCATTTTCCCAAAAAACATCATAAAGATGATAATAGCTTTTCCGATCATAGTTAAGTGTGGTGTGAAATTCATACTGAGACCGACAGTCCCAAATGCTGAAAATACTTCGAAAGCACTCATCAATAGAGGAACTCGCTCAGTAATACTTAAAATTAAAATAGCAAAAAAGATAAATGAAATGGAAATAATAGTGATGGTCAATGCTTTGACAATGAGAGTATCTTTAATAGATTTTTTAAAAACGACAATATCATCTTGTTCTTGTAAAAATTTAAATACCCCAAAAAACATGATTAAAAATGTTGTTAACTTAATTCCACCACCGGTTGAAGCACTACCAGCGCCAATAAACATAAGGAGCATCATTAATAGTAGGGAAGGCTTTGATAATGCAGAAATATCAACTGTATTAAACCCGGCAGTACGAGTTGAAACCGCCTGGAAATAAGCGGCCATTCCTTCTTCAAATGGGGTAAATCCTCTCATAGAAAGGGAATTGTGGAACTCGAATATAAAAATAAAAACAGTCGCAATAATATTGACGATTAGAGTAGAAGAGAGCATAAGTTTTGAGTGTAATGTAAGGTTTTTAAAATTTTTCTTTCTTTTTATATCTACGATTACTGTAAAACCAATCCCACCTAAAATAATGAGGGAGGAAATAACGAGATTGACAAGAATGCTATGAGAATGGGACATTAAATTATCGCTCCACACAGAAAAACCAGCATTGTTAAAAGCAGAGATCGAATGAAAAAAGCTATAATAGATTCCTTTAGCAATCCCGTATTTTGGTACCCATTCAAAAGAAAGAATCAAAGTAGCGATACATTCGACTGTAAAAGAGAATAAAAATAATGCTTTGGCAAGACGAATGACACCACCAATGTTCGTTTGGTTTAACGCTTGTTGCAGTAAAATTCGGTTTTGAAGACCAATTTTTCTGCCGAGCATAATCGCAATTAAAACGGCAAAGCTCATAATGCCAAGTCCCCCTACTTGTATAAGCGTTAAAATGACACACTGTCCAAACAAAGTAAATACTTTTCCGGTGTCTACAACACCAAGCCCAGTAACAGTACAAGCAGAAACTGTTGTAAATAAAGCGTCGATCCATGAAATAGAAGTTGTTGTAGCAATTGGTAGTTTTAATAAGCATGTACCGATAACTGATAACATAATAAAAGACAAAGTAAGAACACGGGGAGGACTCATGCTAATATTAATCCGTTTCATGTCACATATCGTTCCTTTCAGTTTGCTCTTACTAGTATGTGAAAAAGCACGATTATGTATGTTAAAAATAGAAAGAGGCAGAGAATATCTGCCTCTAAGCCATAGGTTATTGTATTATCCACGTAATTGTTGTTGAGCTAAAGCGACTAGTCGTTTCGTTACTTCACCGCCAACTGAACCGTTAGAACGAGATGCTGTATTAGAACCTAAGCTAACACCGAATTCTTGTGCGATTTCATATTTAAATTGTTCAAGCGCTTGTTCTGCACCTGGAACTAGTAATTTGTTTGTTTTTACCATGTTGATACACATCCTTATGAGTAGTCCAATTCAGCTAAATACTTATCTAAACTGGTAACGTTATTTTATGTGGAAACGACGTACTCATACGCGGAAGTAATCGGTGTGATTAGAAGTTATTGGATAGAAAAAAGAGTAGCAAATTTGCTACTCTTTTTTCAGTATTGTCGCTGTACCTTCCACGACAATATCATCGGATTGATTATATATGTTTGTTTGCAACGTAATGATTTTTTTATCGTCTCGTTTTTTAATGACTTCTGCCACAACGCGAAGTGTATCACCGATTTTGACAGGAGCACGGAATGAAACGTTTTGAGATAAATAAATCGTGTTTTTGCCAGGGAGTTTCGTTCCAAGAATCGTCGAAATGAAACTGGAAACGAGCATGCCATGAGCAATACGTTCTTTAAACATTGTCGTTTTTGCAAAAGAATCTAAAATATGAATAGGATTCACATCTCCAGTTAATTTTGCAAAATTAATAACGTCCTCATCCGTAATAGTTTTTGTAAGGGATGCTTGATCACCGACTTGAATCTCATCATAACGAAGCTCCGGAACAGTTTGTGCTTCTTGAAATGGATTCATTTTGGCCTCCTTCTTTTCCATATCGAAAAATGCTAGCCATCTTGATGTAGTAGGAGGAAGAAAGAGTTTTGTTTGTGCTGCAGTTAGCTCCCACATTTTTCTTACTTGATGGAAGTAAATAAATTTTTTGAGTTTTCCTCGAACTGCTTTGCGAGTTCTAGTTGTTTGGACTTGAACTCTCCCAAAAAAACTTCTAACTGTTTTTGAACCTCTTCACGTTGTAATTGTTGTTGTTCAATAAATTGTTTTGTTGTTTCTTCAAATTGACCGCTAGTTTGAGTAAGAATAGACAAAGATGTTTTCGTAGGAGAAACAGTCAGTTGGTGCATTTGATTAGAAAGTTCATTCCATTTCCCTTGCCACTCGTTAATTTGATCATTTAAGGAGTTTCCAGTTAATTGCTTCACGTAATCTGTATATTGGTTATTGAACTGAGCAGTGAATTGTTGTAGTTCTTTTTCTAGTTCATCTACTCCTGATGTTAATTTATGCAAAGCGTCTTGTTGTTGTTTTAAAGTTTCTAAAGTAAGTTGCTCTAATTGTTTCCCAGCTGAAGAGAAGAGGGAAAGAGATTGAGACCAGTTTTTCCAAAATGCATCGACTAATTCGTATGGTTTAGTTTCCATTGTTTGACCTCCAAATGTTTTTTTGCATATTGTGAACGCAGATTACTCTGCTGTACCACCAGGTGAAGATGAAGAATCCTTTTCATCCTTTTCTGGAGAAGTAGAAAATGGAAAGAACGCATTGGTGTATAACGTAAAAAACGTCCGCAACATATTTTGATAATGTTCAAAAGAAGTTGCACATGTTGTTAAATATTGCTCTCCATATTCTGTTAAAGAATAAATTCGTTTCGCTGGCCCGCCTTCACTTGTATCCCAAGTGGAAGAAATGAGATTTTCTTTTTCTAACTTGCGCAATGTTCTATACACATTACCTTGGTCAACAGAAGAAAAGCCGATGTCCATTAGCATTTGAATGAGTTTGTAACCATGAAGACTCCAGTCTTTTAGACAGAGAAGTAAGAAAGGAACTAAGAAGTTTTTGGGCATGGAGTTTGGTTGTTTCGCTTGGTTTTTTTCCAAACTTTCTGGGTGTTCTGGTTCATTATGTAGCATGATTGTGCATCACCTCATGAATCAGTTAGATGGAATTTTTTTGCTTATAAGTGCAATTTACACCTATCTGTTTTTAATGTCAACAAATTTATCGGAAAATAAAGAAAAATAAAATATAGACTTGAAGTTTTATTCAGAATATTAGAAAATAGTGAATAGGTTGAATTGTTTCAAAAACGAAAAAGGGAGTGTAGGCGAAGTGATTGATCAAAAATTCGATCCATTGCAAGCATGGAAAAATGCTTATGAACAAACCGAAACATTTTGGGGAAAAGCGCTCAATGAAACAATTAAAACAGAAGAATATTCTGCTTGGATGGGCAGCGTTCTAGATTTGAATTTGTTTTATCAAAAAGCATTAAATGATACGACAAAAAATTATTTAGAACAGGTGAATGTGCCGACGAGAGAGGATATCGCTAGAGTAGCTACGCTTGTTATCAATTTAGAAAATAAAGTTGATAACATTGAGGAGATTCTAGAAGAGAAAGTGGATTCATTAGGACAAGCTCCTACATTAAAGCGTGATGTTACGAAAGTAAAACAAGATATTCGCACGCTAGAAACGAAAGTTGATCAAATTTTAGAGTTACTAGAAAAGCAAAATGCAGTACTAGCGAAATTACAAGTACCTGCAAAAGAAGAAGTAAAACCTACGAATAAGCCGGAAAATAAAAAATGATAATAGCGTTTGTTTATAACGTGTAAAAGGGAAGGGGAGAATCTCTTTTTCATGTATAAACAACGAAACATAATTAATATATGGACTCTATTAATATGAGTACCAAAATGATTCATAACAATCGTTCACAAATTCATTTAAGGGGGAAAAGAAATGGTTCAATTAAATGGCAAAGTAGCAATCGTAACAGGTGGGGCAAAAGGAATTGGAAAAGCAATTACAGTAGCATTAGCACAAGAGGGAGCAAAAGTAGTTATTAACTATAACAGCAGTAAAGAAGCAGCTGAAAACTTAGTAAATGAATTAGGAAAAGAAGGACATGACGTTTATGCAGTTCAAGCGGATGTTTCGAAAGTAGAAGATGCAAACAGACTTGTAGAAGAAGCTGTGAATCATTTTGGTAAAGTTGATATTCTTGTTAATAATGCTGGTATTACAAGAGATCGTACATTCAAAAAATTAAATCGTGAAGATTGGGAGCGCGTAATTGACGTGAACTTGAGCAGTGTATTTAATACAACAAGCGCGGTACTTCCATACATATCGGAAGCAGAAGAAGGAAGAATCATTAGTATTTCTTCTATTATTGGCCAAGCTGGTGGATTTGGACAAACAAACTACTCTGCAGCAAAAGCAGGTATGTTAGGATTTACAAAATCATTAGCATTAGAGCTTGCAAAAACAAATGTAACTGTAAACGCAATTTGCCCAGGATTTATTGATACTGAAATGGTAGCAGAAGTACCAGAAGAAGTACGTCAAAAAATCGTTGCGAAAATCCCGAAAAAACGTTTTGGTCAAGCTGATGAAATTGCAAAAGGTGTAGTATACCTATGCCGTGACGGTGCATATATCACAGGTCAGCAATTAAACATTAACGGTGGATTATACATGTAATGAAGCGAGAAAAAAGTGCATATCCATAGCAGGAATGCACTTCTTTTTTTAGAAATAAATCGACCGAAAAGGAGATAGAAAAATGACTACATTCGTAACGGAATGGGAAAAGCAATTGGAGTTGTACCCAGAAGAATATCGTAAAGCATATCGCCGTGTGAAAAGAGCGAGCGAAGTTTTATTGCGCGAACCAGAACCACAAGTTGGTTTAACACCAAAAGAAGTTATTTGGACGAAGAATAAAACGAAGCTGTATCGTTACATTCCAAAACAAGAAAAAACACAGAGAGTTCCAATCCTATTAATATACGCGCTTATTAATAAACCGTATATTATGGATTTAACTCCAGGAAATAGTTTAGTGGAATATTTAGTAGATCGTGGTTTTGATGTGTATATGCTTGATTGGGGCACATTTGGTTTAGAAGATAGTCATTTGAAATTTGATGATTTCGTGTTTGATTATATTGCAAAAGCAGTGAAGAAAGTAATGAGAACTGCGAAATCGGACGAGATTTCTTTACTTGGTTATTGCATGGGTGGAACGCTAACTTCTATTTATGCAGCACTTCATCCGCACATGCCAATTCGCAACTTAATCTTTATGACAAGTCCTTTTGATTTCTCTGAAACAGGATTATACGGTCCTTTATTAGATGAGAAATACTTCAATTTAGATAAAGCGGTTGATACATTCGGAAATATTCCGCCAGAAATGATTGATTTCGGAAATAAGATGTTAAAACCAATTACAAACTTTGTCGGTCCATATGTCGCTTTACTCGATCGTTCAGAAAATGAGCGCTTCGTTGAAAGCTGGAAATTAGTTCAAAAGTGGGTTGGTGACGGTATTCCATTCCCAGGTGAATCGTATAGACAATGGATTCGTGATTTTTATCAAAATAATAAATTAGTGAAAGGTGAACTCGTTATTCGCGGACAAAAGGTAGACCTTGCAAATATTAAGGCGAATGTCTTAAATATTTCTGCGAAACGTGATCATATCGCCCTGCCATGCCAAGTAGAAGCTTTGCTAGACCATATTTCTAGCACAGATAAACAATATGTATGTTTACCAACGGGACATATGTCGATCGTTTACGGTGGAACAGCGGTAAAACAAACATATCCGACGGTTGGAAATTGGCTGGAGGAGCGTTCTAATTAAAAATAAAAAGTCCAACTAGCGTATGTTAGTTGGATTTTTTTATGGGAAATAACAAAAGATAGAAAGGAGAAATTTATATTTTAGGAGTATAATTATGAAACTTATGACTGGTAAGTTGTTTTGGAATACAGGAGTTTCTATACCTTGTTATCCATCATTAGAAAATGATATGATATGTGATGTGCTTGTAGTCGGAAGCGGAGAAGCAGGTGCTCATATAGCATATTCGTTAGCAAAAATTGGAATGCGTGTTACGCTCATTGAAAAACGAGCAATCGCATGTGGTAGCACAGCTGCTAATACAGGTTTACTACAATTTCTTCATGATAAATCGCTAACCTCATTTATCCATACATTTGGTGAAAAAAAGGGGGTACGAGCATATAAGCTTTGTTACGAAGCGCTACGAACAATGGAGCAAGTTGTACCGACTCTCGATATTGATCCCCAGTTTATTCCGCGAAGTAGTTTGTATTATGCAAGTAGAAATGAGGATGTATCGTTTTTACAAGAAGAATATAATACGTTACGCCATTATGGATTCCCGGTTGAATATTTTACCGATTCACATATGAAGAAGAAGTATTCATTTATAAAACAAGCAGCGTTATATACGCATGGTGATGCCGAAGTGAATCCGTATTTATTAGCGCATAGCCTTTTGCATAAAGCAAATCAAATGGGAGCTACTATACTTGAGCATACAGAGGCCATACATATAAAAAAACGCCAAAATGATTTAATTTGTTACACGAAAACAGGAAATCAAATTGTAGCAAAGAATATTATTATGGCGACAGGTTATGAAGCACTTTTCGGAAAGAAAGAAAAAAATACAACAGTGGAAACATCATATGCAGTGGTGACAAATAAGGTAGATTCATTTGAAGGCTGGCATGAACAATCATTAATTTGGGAAACAGCACGGCCTTACTTATATTTTCGAACGTATCAAAACCGTATTATTGTAGGCGGATTAGATGAAGCGATGCAAATTCAAACAATTGGTGATACGAAATTATTGCATAAGCGTGATATCCTTATTAACATTGTAAAAGAGATGTTCCCGCAGTATAAGAATATACAGGCAGAGTACTATTGGGCGGCAGCATTTGGCGGTAGTCATGATGGTCTCCCTATTTTAAAAGAAGACAAAGAGATACATAATTTATTTTACGCATTGCCATATGGAGGTAATGGAACTGTGTATGGAATGGTATTTGCCAAATTATTTGAGCAGTTATTTACAAATAAAGAAAGTGAAGATTTTTCTTTATTTAATCGATAGAAAAAAAGGTAGCGAAGTGATGGAATGAGAGATATAAAAAAATTTTTACAAAAATTACGTCCTGTACAACTCATTGTTTTATTTTATTTATTAGCAGTAGTTGTATCGGTGATATTGCTTAGTTTCCCGTTTGTTACGAAGTCTGGTGTGAAATGGACATTTATCGATGCCCTCTTTACATCTGTTAGTGCGGTAAGTGTTACGGGACTGTCTGTTGTTACAATTTCAGATACATTTACTACGGCAGGAATTATTATGTTAGCCCTTATTTTACAATTAGGCGGCTTAGGAATTATGGCACTTGGTACGTTTGTTTGGATTATAACGGGGAAAAAGATCGGTTTGCAGAGAAGAAGACTCATTATGGCAGACCATAATCAAGGGAATTTATCAGGCCTTGTAGAATTGATGCGTTCTATTTTAATTGTAATTATTTCGATAGAACTTATCGGAGCGATACTATTAGGTACAAGATTTCTACTTTATTTTCCAACTTGGCAAGAAGCTTATTTTCACGGTTTCTTTGCCGCTGTTAGTGCAACCACGAACGGCGGATTTGATTTAACTGGACAATCACTAATTCCGTACAAAAAAGATTATATTGTGCAAATGATTCATATGTTACTTATTGTTTTAGGAGCGATTGGCTTCCCGGTGTTAATGGAAATAAAGCAATTCTTTAGTAAAAGGCGACAGCAATTATTCCGCTTTTCGTTATTTACAAAATTGACGACAACAACATTTTTTGCCCTCGTTATCGTTGGAACCATTATGATTTTTTTACTAGAACGAAATCAATTTTTAGCAGGAAAGTCATGGCATGAAACAGTTTTCTATACATTATTCCAATCTGTGACGACGCGAAGCGGTGGACTTGCTACAATGGATATACGTGAATTGTCACAACCGACGCTTTTATTTATGAGTATATTAATGTTTATAGGGGCATCTCCAAGTTCGGTTGGGGGCGGAATACGTACAACAACATTTGCTGTTAGTATATTATCGTTATACACTTTTGCAAGAGGTGGAAGAACGGTTAGAGTCTTCAAACGTCAGTTACATGAAGAAGACGTGCTAAAAGCATCTGTCGTTATGACGATGGGGATTTTATTATGTGCCACAGCACTCTTTATTTTATCTATTACGGAAAATGTACCGCTTATGAGTTTAATTGTTGAAGTGTGTTCTGCTTTCGGAACGACAGGGCTATCGACAGGTATTACGCCAGATTTAACAACTGTTGGTAAACTTGTACTCATTGTACTTATGTTTATTGGGCGTGTCGGTATTTTAACATTTATACTGGCTAGTGGGGGAAGAGAACAGCCACCTCGCTATAAATACCCGAAAGAGAGAATTATTATTGGATAGTATGAAACCATTCTACCTATGTGAGGTAGAATGGTTTTTTAGTCGTTAATGCCAAATTGCGGATGCATAAAAGCCTCATTCTTATTATCCACTTCTTTTTTTAGCAACTCTTGATTTTCTTCTGAAATCCACCCAATATCATTTGTAGGATGAATCCATTCTTCTCCAGCCATAATGGCAGGGTCTACTTCATCAGTCCAATTGTGAAGTGGACTATTCTCGGAATCATATTTACTGTCTCCGATTACGACGTCATATTGATTTATGAAAGGTTGTTGCATCTTCTTTCCTGTTCCTTTAAAAGATGGGAAATTCATTTGATGCGGGAGCGTTTCATCTAAAATTGGTGACTGGATTTTATCTTTCTTCTTCAAAATAATCGCCCCTTTTCTAATGTTTTTTTCATAGGTAGTATTTCCATCTAGCGGCCTTATGTACTTGTTAACACTTGCCAGTAATAATTATTTAATGTTGTTTCAAACTAGAGTAGAAAGTGAATTCTTGAGAGCAGGTGAATGTATTGGTAAAAAGAAAAGTGAAACAAAATGCGGCAATCAACAATAATAAAACTCCGAAAGAAAGCTTACCAGATGCAGAATTTGCATTAGAGTATGAAGGAGAAAATAGCGCGAAGTATGCAAATCGTAATTCAAAAAAAGGTAAACAAAAATGAGGCGTTTTTTACAAACGCCTCATTTTTTTGTGGGATTATAAAGGTTTTTTTAATTATTTGTAAATTTAGTGTTCATTATTAGCAGAAAAATGCGAAAAAACATAGAAGTAGCAACGTATTACACAAAAACAAACAACAAACAAAAGATTAATGTTGGTTTAATACTGCTTTTACACTAGTTGTTTATATTAGAGTTGTACATAAGATTTATAAAAGGAGAGAGAGACAGTGAAAAAAACAATCTTTAAAGCTGTAGCAACTGGAATGGTATTTTCGTTATTAATGGGGTGTGGTGCAAAGAAAGAAGAAAGTGCTGGGGCAAAAGTAAAGGATGATAAATTATCTGGATCATTAACTGTTTACACAGCGATTGAAGAAGAACTTGTACCAATTTATCTTGATTCTTTTAAAAAGAAATATCCAGATGTGAAACTGAACATTGTTCGTGATTCAACTGGAGTTATTACAGCGAAATTGCTAGCTGAAGGAAAAAATACACAAGCAGATGTTGTATGGGGAACAGCAGCGTCTAGTCTATTAGCTTTAGATAAAAAAGATATGTTAAAAGGATACTCTCCAAAAGGAGCGGATCGTGTTCTTCCGCAATTTAAAGATGATAAGCAACCAGAAAAATGGGTAGGTAATACGGCATTTATGACGGGGATTGCTATAAATAAAGAAGAATTAAAGAAGAAAAATTTACCGATGCCAGAATCATACGAAGACTTAACGAAACCAGAATATAAAGGAACGCTTGTTATGCCACATCCAGCTTCTTCTGGAACAGGATTTTTAACAGTTTCTGCATGGTTACAAATTATGGGTGAAGATAAAGGCTGGGATTACATGAAGAAACTTCATGATAATATGGCAACTTATACTCATTCAGGTTCAAAACCAGCGAAATTAGCAGGCGCAGGTGAATATCCAGTTGGCGTATCAATGGTTTATAGTGCTTTGAAAGAGAAACAAAAAGGTGCACCAGTTGAAGTTGTATTGCCGAAAGAAGGATTAGGTTGGGAAGTAGAAGCGAACGCACTTATTAAAAAAGATAATGCAAAAAATGAAAAATTAGCGCAAGCATTTTTAGATTGGGCAATTACTGATGATGTAATGAAGTTATACTTCGAGAAAAATGGATTCGCGACAATTAAAAATGATTATAAACTTCCAGATGGATTCCCTAAAGATGTGACAGAAAAGTTATACAAAAAGAATGACTTTAAATGGGCAGCAGAAAATCGTGACAAAATTTTAGAAAAATGGGAAAAAGAGTTTGGCCAAAAAGCAGAACCGAAAAAGTAAGTGAGTGGGAGAGAGAAAAAATGAGCGAATATTTATCAATTCAACACATTCAAAAACAGTTTGATGCATTTACAGCGTTAAAAGATATTTCTTTTACTGTGAAAAAAAATGAGTTTGTATGTTTATTAGGCCCAAGTGGTTGTGGGAAAACAACATTGCTTCGAATTTTAGCAGGGCTAGAAGAGGCAACAACAGGTAGTATCGCTGTGGATGGAAAAGATATTACAGCATTACCTCCTGGAAAGAGGAATTTCGGAATGGTGTTTCAATCGTATGCATTATTTCCGAATTTAACAGCACTTGAAAACATTGAATATGGCTTAAAGACAAAAAAATATGGAAAAGCAGAAGTAAAAGAGAAAGCGCTAGAGGCGTTAGAACTTGTAGATTTGCTGAATGTAAAAGATAAATATCCTGCTCAAATGTCTGGTGGACAACAGCAGCGAGTAGCACTTGCACGTGCGCTCGCTCTGTCTCCGGATATTTTGTTACTCGATGAGCCATTATCTGCTTTAGATGCAAAAGTGCGTGAAAAGTTACGTAGAGAAATGCGTGATTTGCAAGAAAAAGTAGGAGTAACAACTATTATGGTTACGCATGATCAAGAAGAGGCATTAACGATGGCCGATAAAATTGTTGTAATGAATCATGCGGAAATTATGCAGATTGGCACACCAGAGGAGATTTATCAAAGACCAGCCAATCCATTTGTGGCAGATTTTATTGGTTCTATTAATTTCTTTTCGAAAAACAATGAAGAACATGCAATTCGTCCTGAGCATGTAACAGTTGTACAAAAGGATGGTATTAAAACGGTTGTGGAAAGCATGGAATTTCGCGGATCTGTATATCGGACGGAAGTGCGGGTCGTAGAAGAAAAAACACATCTTTATAACGAGAAAATTGTAGTGGATATATTGGCATCAGAAGTAGAAGTAACCGCAATTAGAAAAGGAAAGCCGATTCAAATCTCTTTCTCAGAAAATCATATGTTGTCATATGGAAAGAAGGTCATTGTATAGATGGAGATGTTAGAAGATTTCAAGGTAGAAAGTACGAAAAAAAAGATTAAGAGACGTATCGGTAAAGAAGAGTGGATACAAAGACTATTAATTATTGGTATGCTTCTCGCGTTTTTGATCATGCTTGTATTACCTCTATTACAATTGTTTACACAAGCTTTTTATGATAAAGATGGAGCTTTCATTGGTGTTGCGAATTTCAGTAAATATTTCACAACACCAACGCTAGTTCAATCATTACAAAATACGATATGGATTTCGGGCGCGACAACAATTATTGCAGTAACACTCGCTTTCGCTTACGCCTATGCGATCGCTCGTACGAATGTGTTTGGAAAGCGTGTATTTCAATATATTGCGTTGTTACCATTATTCGCACCAACGATGATGCATGGTATCGCACTTACATATTTATTTGGTAATCAAGGGTTAGTAACGAAAGGAATGTTTGGTTTGTTTGAAGGGATACAAATCCCTTTATATGGACCAGTAGGAATTGTAATGGCTGAAGTCATGTATACATTTCCGCAAGCATTTCTTATATTATTAATTGCTTTTCAAGGCTCTGATTATCGTTTATATGAAGCTTCTAATATGTTAGGAGCGAGTAAAACAAAGCAATTTTTCACTGTTACTTTACCTAGTGTAAAGTACGGATTAATTAGTGCGATGTTCGTTGTGTTTACACTTAGTTTCACTGATTTTGGTGCACCAAAAATTGTTGGTGGGCAATATAATGTACTTGCTACTGACGTATATAAGCAAGTAATTGGGCAGCAAAATATGCCGATGGGTGCAACTGTCGGAATGATTTTATTAATCCCAGCTATATTTGCCTTTGCAGTTGATCGCATTACGCAAAGAAAGCAGGCGAATCTCTTATCTTCCAAATCAGTACCTTACAGAATAATAAATAATAAGAAACGAGATGTTATTTCGTTCGTATATTGTAGCGTAGTAACGCTTATGATCATTCTATTATTTGTGGCAGTTGGTATTGCTGCAAGTGTGAAAGTATGGCCATATAATATGAGCTTTACATTTGAGCATTTTAATTTTTCCAGTTTAACAGGAGATGGACTTAAAGCATTTAAAAATAGCGTAATTGTTTCAACAATTACTGCAGTTATTGGAGCGGTTTTAACATTTATGTTCGCTTATGCGATTGAGAAAATAGATCAGCTACAATTTTTCCGAAAAGCAGGTTACTTTTTCTCTATCGTTCCTTTAGCGATACCAGGTTTAGTACTTGGGTTAGGCTACGTCTTCTTCTTTAGTCAACCAACAATACAAATCTTTGGACTTTCCGTAACGAACCCGTTCCATTCTCTATACGGAACAATTGCTGTGCTAGTACTAGTCAATATCATTCATTTTTATTCTGTAACATTTGTTACGGCAACGACAGCTTTAAAGAAATTGGACCGAGAGTTTGAACTTGTTTCACAGTCGATGGGGATACCGTTTTATAAAACATTCTTTCGAGTTACGGTACCGATGTGTTTACCGGCCATTTTAGAAATGGTAATGTACTACTTCGTAAATTCAATGGTAACTGTCTCAGCAGTTGTATTCCTGTATGCAGCTGATTTTAAACTAGCTGCCGTATCAATTGTAAATATGGATGATGCAGGAAATGTAGCACCAGCAGCTGCAATGAGTGTACTTATTGTTGTTACAAATATTGTAGTGAGAGTTGTATATGAATGGGGAACGAAAGCACTTCGTAACCGAACGTCACAATGGCAAAAAAGATAAATAAGAAGGGTGATGGATTGGATGAAAGTAGAAGCAGTTATTTTTGATTGGGCAGGTACAACAGTTGATTACGGATGTTTTGCACCACTGGAAGTATTTATGGAGATTTTCCATAAACGAGGTGTTGCAATTACTGCAGAAGAAGCCCGTAAGCCAATGGGATTATTGAAAATTGATCATGTTAGGGCATTAACAGAGATGCCTCGTATTGCGAGTGAGTGGAATCGTATTTTCGGACAATTACCAACAGAAGCAGACATTCAGGAGATGTATGAAGAATTCGAAAAGATTCTCTTCACTATTTTACCGCGCTATGCGTCGCCGGTTAATGGAGTAAAAGAAGTGATTGCTTCTTTACGTGAAAGAGGAATTAAAATTGGTTCAACGACTGGTTATACGAGAGAAATGATGGACATTGTAGCAAAAGAAGCAGCACTACAAGGGTATAAACCTGATTTTCTTGTAACACCAGATGATGTTCCAGCAGGTCGTCCGTATCCGTGGATGTGCTATAAAAATGCGATGGAGCTTGGTGTATATCCAATGAATCATATGATAAAAGTTGGAGACACGGTATCAGATATGAAAGAGGGAAGAAATGCTGGTATGTGGACAGTGGGTGTAATTCTCGGCAGTAGCGAACTCGGCTTAACTGAAGAGGAAGTGGAGAATATGGATCCGGTAGAACTTCGTGAAAAAATAGAAGTAGTTCGCAATCGTTTCGTTGAAAATGGGGCGCACTTTACGATAGAAACGATGCAGGAACTCGAAAACGTAATGGAACATATCGAGAAACAAGAACTTATTATTTCATAAAAGGGGAATAGGATCATGACTGAAAATCACTATTTATTATTAACGCCTGGACCATTAACAACAACCAAAACAGTAAAAGAAGTTATGTTATACGATTGGTGTACGTGGGATGCTGAATATAACAAAATGGTACAAGAGGTAAGAGCTAAGCTTGTATCGTTAGCAACGAAGGAAGAAGAGACATATACAACTGTTCTCATGCAAGGAAGCGGTACGTTTTCAGTTGAAGCAGTGATTGGATCTGTCGTTCCTAAAAATGGAAAGCTGCTCGTATGTACAAATGGTGCGTACGGTAAGCGAATTGTACAAATGGCAGAGCTGTTACATATAGATGTCGTGGTCAGTCAAACAGAAGAGTGGGAGCCTACTAATATTGCAGAGGTAGAAAAGATATTGCAACAAGATAAAGAGATTACACATATTGCAGTTGTTCATTGTGAAACAACAACAGGTATTATCAATCCAATTGTAGATGTATGTAAATTAGGGAAGCAATACGGAAAAGTAACACTAGTTGATGCAATGAGTAGTTTTGGTGGTATTGAAATAAATATCGCTGAGTTGCAAATTGACTTTCTAATTAGTAGTGCGAATAAATGTATTCAAGGGGTTCCTGGATTCGGCTTTGTTATTGCAAAGCGCGATGAATTGGTGAAATGTAAAGGGCAGGCACGTTCATTATCATTAGATTTATTTGATCAGTGGGAAACGATGGAAAATCAAAATGGGAAATTGCGTTTTACGTCACCTACACATGTTGTACACGCTTTTTATCAAGCACTACTTGAATTAGAAAAAGAGGGCGGAGTAGAAGCGCGTTACAATCGATATTATAACAATCAAAAAATATTAGTGAATAGAATGAGAGAAATCGGATTTAAGCCACTAGTAGATGAAAAATATCAATCGCCTATTATTACATCCTTCATTTATCCAGAAGAGGGGTTTGATTTTGGGCAGTTATATAATGAATTAAAGTGCGATGGGTTTGTTATTTATCCAGGTAAAATTTCAAAAGTAGATACATTCCGCATTGGAAATATCGGTGATGTACATGAGGCAGATATCCATCGCTTAGTTGATAGTATTGCTAAAGGAGTTGTTATAGGTTGAAAGTATTTTGCTTAGGGGGAGCAGGTAAAATTTGTCGTGAAGCAATTTTAGATTTAGTGCAATTTTCATCTTTTGAGGCGATTACAGTAGCTGATTTTAATGAAGAAGAGGGCCTGAAAGTAGTAGAATGGCTCAACGATCCTCGTGTTGATTTTGTGAAAGTAGATGTAACGAATCACGAGGATACGGTTGCAAAAATGAAAGGTTATGACATTGTAATGGACGGTACGACAATTAAGTTAAATGGATTGTCTACTCGATGTATTGCAGAAGCGGGTTGTCACGGTGTGAATTTGAATGGATTTGGTGAAGAAAATGAATCTCATTCTATATTTGCTCAAAATGAAAAAACGTGTTTACCCGGTTTTGGTATGACGCCAGGTGTAACGCAAATGATGGCAATGCATGCAGCAAATCAGCTAGATACTGTAGAGTCAGTACGTGTAAGTCATGGCTCGTACCGTCCAATTGCTTTTTCTGCATCAATTACAGAAACAACGACATATGAATATGATCCACATTTACCATCGCGTACAGTATATGAAGATGGTGAGTTTAAGCAAGTACCTCCGTTTGCGCGTCCAAGAGAAATTGAATTACCGGCGCCTTATGGTAAGGCAACGCAGTATATAATACCGCATTCTGAAACGATTACGTTAGCAAAAGCACTAGAAAATAAAGGCGTCAAACTGATAGAGACGAGAGGAACTTGGCCAAAGCAAAATATGCAGCTCGTACGTGCTTTATATGATTATGGTATATTGCGTAATGATCTGGTTGACATAAGTGGGAAAGAAATTGGTATTATGGATTGTATTTCGAAGTATTTATTGCAATCGAAAGAAGGGAAAGAAACAGAAATTTACGGTTATGCACTTCATGTAGAAGTAATAGGTATGAAAAATAATGAGAAACAAAGGCACATATTATATCATACACACCCGTTATCTGATGGTTCTGTTGTAGGGTGGGAAAAATTAAGAGCTTATACGAGAAACGTCGGTATTCCATTTGGGATTGCTACAGAGTTAATCGCAAAAGGGAATGTAAATAAAGTTGGTGTTGTGACACCTGAGGAAGCTTTTGTAAATCCACAAATTATTTTTGATGAACTAAAAAAGCGTGGTATTCATATTCATGAAGAAATTTTAACTGAAAAAGAAAGTTATAACTTTGTATAAGTAAGGCAGTGTATGAGGTAGAAATCAATGGGGTGAAGCTATGTCTGTAGTAGGTGAAGAAAGAAAGCGAACCATTCTTGAGAAGGTAGAGTTTAAAGGGAAAGTAAAAGTTTCAGAGTTAGCGAGAGAGTTTGCTGTATCAACAGAGACGATTCGTCGTTATTTAGAAGAATTGGATCGTGAAAAGAAGTTGAAGAAAGTGTATGGTGGAGCCGTCCAACTTCCGGGAGCTGGAATAGAGGCACCAATGTTAGAACGAGAGATGCTGCATATAGAAGAGAAGAAGAGAATTGGGTATAAAGCAGCAACGTTTGTGGAAGATGGGGATGTGATTGCGATTGATGATGGAAGTACACCACTTCAAATGGTGCCATATCTTGTTCATCGTAAAAATTTAACGATTGTAACAAGTTCATTTCCAGTAGCTACACAATTAATTTCTTCTATTAATAAAAAGATGTTTCACGGTGAAGTTTTATTTATTGGTGGAAAAGTATCTCCAAAGCATTCACGTGTGTCAGGTTCTATTTCACAGCAAGTAATCCAGCAATTTCATTTTCATAAAGCATTCGTTTCGATTGATGGATTGTTACCTGGTTTTGGGGTTTCTAGTTTTGAATTAGAAAAGGCGAAACTGTCAGAAGCGATGCTGAAATTAGCGGAGAAAACATATATTTTATGTGATCATACAAAAGTAGAGGTAAAAGGAAATTATCGAATAGCAGCATTTTCACGTATTCAACATGTAATTTGTGATAAGAAAATGCCCTATAGTTTTGAAGAGGAAGTCAAAAATCATAATATTCAATGGACAATTTGCTAAATAAATTGAACTCCCACCTGTTTTTGAGGTGGGAGTTTTACTGTCCGCAAATAGCGGGATAAAAGATTTGTATGTATGCAAAAAGTGGACACATTTTCTCATCTCTTTCATATAATTTACCAATACAAAAAAAGTTGGTCGAAGGAAAGAAGGGAGAAGCATGTCAGAACGGATATATAATAAACTTGTATTGTATGCAAATATTTTGCAAAAAATTGGTTTTATTAATGAAAAAGAAAAAAGTGAAATTCTTCATATGCTAGGTAAAAAGGCCCTTTGATTAAAGGGTTTTTTATTTTTTATCTTTGGAAATATAAACTTAATGTAATATTATCATTGACAATGATAATGATATTCATTATCATTTATTTGTAGATAATTGATAACATTTATCAATTATGAAAATTATATATGATAGGGGATATTATTTTGAAAAAAAGTTATATTAAGGCGCTAGTAGTAGCCACAACATTAGCAATTCCATTTGCTACATACTCTACTCCAGCATTAGCAGCACTAAAAGCTGAAGCAAACCAGTCGGTGGCAGCAGCTAGTGAACGTACATACGATACTGAGATTAAAATATATAAGGATCAAAAAAATGAGCCATCTATGGTTTCTCAGTACATAAAAAATCCTAAAGTAGCAATTGAAGATGGGAAAAAAATCGTTACTGTAACAATACAAGATAGCGATTATTTTCAATATCTTAGAATAGAGGATAAAAACCAACCTGGTGTATTTCAAGATGTGAAAGTTTTATCAGAAGATAAGAGGAAAAATGGAACGAAAGTGGTCCAATTTGAAATTGGCGAATTTGAGAAGAAGCATAATATGCAAATGCATATACTTATTCCGGCCATCGGATATGATCACAAATATCAAGTTCAATTTGAAATTAAAGATCCAACTGTAGGTGACAAAGAAACAGAGAAACCAGATGATAACTCTAATTCAGGCAATACGGAAACGGATCATCCAGTTGATAGTCAAAATATGATAACAGATAACAAATTAAGAGAACTTGTTAATAAAAAAGTATTTAATAGAAAAGATTTAAATACACCAATTACGAAAGAGGAGTTATTACAAGTAAAGGACTTGTTTTTAAACACGAATGAGATTCTTGATTATAGTGCATTAAAATATATGCCAAATTTAAAATCTTTAACAGTTGCGAATGCGAAGATAACAGATCCGTCGTTCTTTGCTAATTTAAAGCAATTAAATCATTTAGCTTTGCGTGGTAATGAATTTTCAGATGTAACACCACTTGTTAAGCTGGATAATTTAGCATCTCTTGATTTGAGTAATAATAAAATTACAAACGTTGCACCACTCGTTGAAATGAAAAATGTAAAAAGTTTATATCTATCAGGCAACCAAATAGAAGACGTAACAGCATTAGCGAAAATGGAACAACTAGATTACTTGAATTTAGCAAATAATAAAATTACGAATGTTGCTCCATTAAGCGCGTTGAAAAATGTAACATACTTAACTTTAGCAGGTAATCAAATTGAAGATATTAAACCGTTATATTCATTACCTTTAAAAGATTTAGTATTAACGCGTAATAAAGTTAAAGATTTATCGGGTATTGATCAAATGAATCAATTAAATAAATTATTTATCGGTAAAAATCAAATTGAAGATGTGACACCACTTGCTAAAATGACTCAGCTTACAGAATTAGATTTACCTAATAATGAGTTAAAGGATATTACTCCATTATCAAATCTAGTAAACTTACAAAAACTTGATTTAGAAGCAAATTATATTTCAGACTTATCGCCAGTTAGTAAGTTGAATAAGTTAGTATATTTAAGTTTTGTTGCAAATGAAATCCGCGATGTTAGACCAGTAATAGAACTAAGTAAGAAGGCTTATATTAATGTTCAAAACCAAAAAGTCTTTCTAGAGGATACAGAAGTAAATAAAGAAGTAAAAGTACCTATATACGAAAAAGACGGCGAGGTATCTACAAAAATCCGTCTGAAGAGTGATGGTGGTACGTATAGTAATGGTGTAGTGAAATGGAGTACACCAGGTGAGAAAGTATATGAATTTGGAGTGAAAGATCCATTTGCAGATACAGGTATTTTCTTTACAGGATCTATAATTCAAAATGTAGTAGAAAGTAAAGGGGACAACAATTCTAAAGAAAACAATACTTCTAAAGAAGATGAAAAAGTAGAAGTAGTAGAATTTAAAGATGTACCAAAAGGACATTGGTCAGAAGAAGCAATTCATTATTTAGCGAAAGAAAATATTTTCAAGGGATATGGAAATGGACAATTTGGATTTGGGGATAGTATTACTCGTGGACAAGTTGCGTCTTTAGTACAAAGGTACTTGAAATTAGAAAATAAAGTAGAGCAGAAAGAGAGATTTACAGATACGAAAGGGCATATGTTTGAGCAAGAGATTGCCACAGTTGCGCAAGCTGGAATTATGCAAGGAGATGGTACTGGGGAGTTCCGTCCAGATGGAGTATTAACTCGATATGAAATGTCAGTAGTATTACAAAAAGTATTTCAGTTAAAGGGAAATGAAAAGAGTGTAGAGAACTTTACTGATGTGCCAAAAGGTCATTGGGCAGAAGGCTATGTGAAAGCTTTAGCGGATAATAATATATCAAAAGGTGATGGAAAAGGAAACTTTTTAGGTGATGATTTCGTAACACGTGAACAATATGCACAGTTTTTATATAACGCAATAAAGAAATAAAAGATGAGAAAATACGTTATTCTTTGATTTAAAAAGAATAACGTATTTTTTATGTACAAAATGAAATAGGGAATAGACAGAAGTATAGATATATGGATGGCCCATTTTAAAGAAGAGCTATGAAACTATATTGACAAAAAGGCGTTATCATGTGATAATTCAATTAAATTTTTAGAATAATCAAAAAATACTCCTTTTACATAGAAAGGATTCGAACATTATATAAATATTATGCCGGGGGTGACGAAATGTTATTTTTTCTAAAAAAATGGAATGAATTAAAAGATGTGAAATCTGAATTGGCACTTCGTGATTGGTTTTATGGTACAAAAATTAGTTTATCACTCTGTACGTCAAAAGAGCCGTTAACTTTTTTAATAAACGTTGAGGGAAGAGATAAAGGGTTATTTTCAGAAGAAGACTTTATTGTTGTTAATTGTATGTGTGAGCCAGTATTTGAAAATGAGGAAAAACCAGCTGCAGAATCGTTTATGCATGCGGATATTTATAAAAAAAGTAGTGCAGAATGTATTTTACAAGTGCAGACTGTAGATAGTCATTTAATATCAGAGTTATATGGAGAAGAAGGGGAAGTAACATTCGATAAACGTAGTGTGGAACGTGTTTTTGGAAAAGAAGGTATAACAGAAATGACAATTCCCATTGTAGAAGATGAGAAGAAATTTGCTGATTTATTAGAAAATAATGTACCGAATTTTATTGAAGGTGGAGGAGTAGTTCTTGTTCATAATTATGGCATGATTGTGTGGGGGAAAACTCCAGAAGAAGCGAAAAAATGGCTAGAGGGTATAGAATATTTAATGAATTACCATGTAAAGTTGTTAATGATAAAAGGTGCAAAGAGCTCTGTTATATAAAATGTTTGTGATGTCGTTACAAGTCAATAAAAAATGAAAGCGTTTTAAAAATAATTTCACTCATAAAATATAGGTCTCCTTATTATATATAGATTACATGTTGACATGTAAGGAGGAACATATTTTGCGAGTTAAATATCATTTTCTGCCAAAACAGCAAGTAACATTTTGCAAAATGAACGATTCAGGTGAAGAGGCTTTGCACATTATGAATGAAACGGGATTTCGAGCAATCCCTGTATTAGCAGAAGATGAAAAGAAATTCATAGGGATTATTTATAAAGTAGATCTTTTAGAAAAGAAGTGTAATAGCGGATTAGAGAAATTAAGTGCGGAACATATGCTGGGAGATTCCTCCGCATTTATTTTTGAAAAGGATTCTTTTTTTAGAGCATTTTATGTTATTCGTCGACTTCCATTTTTAGCTGTGCTAAATGACTATAATGAATTTGTCGGTATCTTAACGCATTCCAATATATTTGATGTTATTGAAGATTCATTCGGTATGCGGACGGGTGGTTATATATTAACAATTGCAACACAAGATTGTAAGGGAACGATTAAAGAACTTGGGACATTGTTGAAAGCATTTAATATCGGTGGATTATTTACACTAGATAACGGTGATCAATATATTCGCCGCGTTATCGTAAATATAGCAGATGAGTTAAATGAAAAAAGATTAAAGCAATTAATCGAAAAAATAGAGAAAAAAGGATTCAGGGTGAGTCATGTAGATTATATTTAAGGTGAAAAGGAAAGGTACCAATTTGCTATATGCAGATTGGTACCTTTTTAGTGTGAGTAATGAATCTTATTTTGAAACAGGAGGTGGAGATAGTGCTAAATCAGATAAAAAAATAAAATCTGCATGCGCGCGAATGTTAGGAATAGAAGTTTCTATAACACGTGATGTAATTTCACCTGGAGGTCCAACGTGTCCAATAGCTACCATAATCGGTTTTTCTTGAAGTTTTTTAATGAGTAATTGGGCTTGTTTTGAAATATGTGCCGCCGTATACACATCATCAAAAAATAATTGATTTTCAATAATAGGCACTCCTAATTCTTTCCCGATTTTTGGGACAACACTCTTAGGATTTGTTTTGCTATCTAAATAAAATAAACCGTGTTTTTTACAAGCTGCAAGTATAAGTCGTACAATTCTTTCGTCCGCGGTCACTTTTGATCCCATATGATTGTTCATGCCAATTGCATGCGGTACTTCTTGAATCGCTTGTTCGAGTCGGTTATTTATTTCTTCGTCGCTTAAATCAGTTGTAATTGCTTTTGGTCCAAGCCATTCTTTTTTACCTTTAATAGGTTCCATTGGCATATGTATAATAACTTCGTGCCCTTTCTTATGAGCCGCTATCGCATCTTCCTTTGTGGAAGGGAGAAAAGGCATAACGGCAACAGTCAGTGGAATAGGAAGTGATAACATTTTATCAGTCCCCTTCATATTATTGCCGAAGTCATCAATGACAATAGCGACTTTGTTTGTATGGGCCTTTGCTTGAACAGGAAACAAGAAGGATGGTAAAAACATAGTAAATATAAGCAATGCAATCGTATATTTGCGCATATAAATATTTCCTTTCTATTTTATCCCGCTATTTGCGAGCAGTGAGGAATGGACAAAATCCCCAATGATTAAATTTCAATTTATCAATCATCATTATGTTTTGCGTTTTTATATAAATTAAACAAAAAATGTCGAAGAAAAGTATATGGAAAATAGAGAATCCGCTATTTAATTGGTATTTGTAAAAAAAGAAGATGAAAAAAATGTCTATTATTGCGAATGTATTTACAAAGATAGAATAATTTGTAATAATTCTCAAAGTGAGGGTAAAGATTTGTAAATTACAGGGAGAAAATGTTAAATTTTCTGATTCTTCAAATTCAAATATGATTAAGTAGTTAAAAGGCCGATGGAGAAGTAAAGTCGAGAGCACGGAAGTATAATAAGGGGGATATGGATGTTTACTGTAAAAAGGAAGTACACATTAGAAAAGCTTTCACGTGATATTCATATGAAACGTGAAGAAATGATTCAATTAGGTTTAACAAGTGGGTTAAATAGTATGGAGACAATTCAAGTGAGTCAAGAATTGGACAAGCTTATTTTACAGTACCAGTGTTATAAAGAAAAACAAACACCAAAATGGTTATCAATTATAAAGGTACCTATTTTTCAAATTGGGTATGAAGGGAAATCAAGTAATTTTTGGCGAATGCTTGTGGCTGGTTTTATGAAATAAGTATAATTACCCTTTTGGGATAAGGATAATTATACTAGGTGTAACGGAATTTCGATATGAACTGTCGTTCCTTCATTTTCTATACTATCAATAAAAATATGCCCATTGTACATCTCTACAATTCGTTTACATATGACAAGTCCAAGACCGGTTCCAGTATCTTTATTAGTAAAGAACGGATGAAAGAGGTGTTTTTGAATATGTTTCGGAATTCCCCTTCCAGTATCTGTAATTTTCAATTGTGCGTGTGTCTCATTGTTTGTTACGGAAATGGTCAGTGTGTCACCAGAATTCATGGCTTCAATTGCATTTTTTGTAATGTTTAAAACCACTTGTTTCATATGGTCTTTTGAGCAACGGATATGAACAGGATGGTCTGGCAAATGTAAATGGAATACAATGTTATGTAGATTCGCCTCAGATTGAATAATTAATGCTACCTCATTTAGAATGGTTCTCACATCATATGTTTGTTCAATGATAGCAGTTGGCTTTCCAAGAATAAGAAATTCGCTTACAATTTCATTAATCCGTTCTATTTCTTGTTCGATGATGGAAAAATAAAACTGATCTTGTTCATCTTTATATTTCTCTTTTAATAGAGCGACGAGCCCTTTAATTCCGGTAAGAGGATTACGGATTTCGTGGGCTGTACTAGCTGCAAAAGTTCCAACTAATTCAATTTTTTGTAGTTCATTTTGTTGTCTTTCCAGTTTTGTTTGACGTTTTAACAACATATATTGAGCAAGTAAAAATAAAATAGACATTAAAAATAAAGTAGCTATACACTCTATTGCAACCCACTGATATAAAGTTTTTTGATGGATAGGCAATGGAGAAACAGAGACCTTCCAATTTAATCTTTTGAGTGGGGTAGTAAGCATATTAGAATGCGCATCACTTGTTTCGTTATTATCATCGGTGAGAAAAACTACATCATGTTTATCAGTTACTTCAAAATGATATTGTGGCTTAATGGCATTTAAAGATGCTGAAATGTAGTCAAAGCGTAAACTTGCTAACAATAAGCCTGAGATTTCCTTCTGTTTATTGAAAATGGGAGAAGCAATCATAATAGCTTGATGTCCAAGAACACGATCTGTAATGACTGATGATACAGTTGTTTTCTTCGTTTGCAATACGTCTTGAATATATTTGCGATCTGAGACATCAACAGGTGGCCGGTCGCCTTCAGATGCGATTGTAATGATTCCTTCTGGTGTAGCGTAATATAAACCAGAAAAACGTGCATCGTTTCCATCTGTATCATGTACAATTTGTTTAACTCCATTTATATTTCCAGTCTCGGTTCCTACGACCTTTGAGAGCATTTTTAATGCGGAAATTGCTTCACCAAGGTGATGATCTAAATAGTCTCTATATAAAAAGAGAACCGTGTGAGCAGATAGTTTGTTTTCCTGCTTCATTTTATACGAATGATATGAATAAAATGTAGCACCAATCCCTATCGTTGGTAGGATAACAAGCACTATATATAAAACTATGCTGTGGAATTTGACTTTCAAATTTGGTACTCCTTCTTTTTTATTATCATTATATATAAACTATGTTAAAATTGTCATGTTTTTATTCAAGAATCATTCATAATATATTTGGGGAGAGGAAATGAATGAGTGAATACTCATTCGGAATTCAGATGAAGTACTAAGTTGTTTTTTCTTTTTATTACTGAGAATTTAAGTGAAGGGTTGAAAGTTGTATGACATCAAATAATGAACGAGAAGATATTTCTCAATCTTTAAAAGTATTTATTGCATTATCTCGTGTACATCGTTCTGTTATGGATACTACAAATAAATCTATACAAAGTAACGGGCTAAATCCAACTGAATTTGCTGTATTAGAACTGTTATATCATAAAGGCGGTCAACCGCTTCAGCAAATTGGTGAGCGTATTTTAATAGCTAGTGGCAGCATTACATATGTTGTAGATAAGCTAGAGAAAAAGGGACTAGTAAAGAGAATTCCGTGCCCGAATGACAGACGTGTTATTTATGCACAACTAACTGAATCTGGAGAGAGCTTTATTGCTTCTATTTTTCCAGGGCATGAGCAAGTTATACATCAGTCTTTTGAAATGTTAACGAAAGAGGAAAAGGATGAATTACTAGCTCTATTAAAAAAGATTGGAAAATATGAAAAATAATAGTATGTTTCAAAAGAGCTTTGGATAAAGAAATCCAAGGTTCTTTTGTTTACATGTAATTATGACAGCATCTGCCGTATTTTGTTGAAGAATAAGAGGAGATTTGTAAGTAAGCATTGAATTATAGTAAGGATGCACATAATGGAGAGGAGGCTCGTTCATGTCATTTAAAGACTATGAATATAAACGGCCAAATATTGAAGAATTAAAAGAAAAGTTTACCGTTGCTTTAGAGAAGTTTGATAACGTAAAAACGGTAGAAGAACAAAAACAAGTCATCAATTCAATTAACGAAATTCGCAACGACTTCGGTACAATGGGGAACCTTTGTTACATTCGTCATTCTGTTGATACGACAGATGCTTTTTATAAGGAAGAGCAAGATTTCTTTGATGAATTCTCTCCCGTTGTACAAGGATATGGTACAAAGTATTATAATGCGTTAATTCATTCTCCATTCCGTGAAGAATTAGAAGCGTATTATGGAAAGCAATTATTTGCTTTAGCGGAGTGTGATTTGAAAACATACTCTGATGAAGTTGTGAAAGATTTACAATTAGAGAATAAATTGTCTTCACAATATACACAGTTATTAGCATCTGCAAAAATTGACTTTGCAGGAGAAGAAAGAACGTTATCGCAACTGATTCCGTTTATGCAAGGGAAAGAAAGAAGTGAACGTAAAGCAGCAAGTGAAGCATATTACGGATTTTTAGCTGAGAATGAGGAAGAGTTAGATCGTATTTATGATGAGCTTGTTAAAGTGAGAACGAAAATCGCCAAATCTTTAGGTTTCAAAAACTTTGTTGAACTTGGATATGCAAGAATGTACCGTACAGATTATAATGCGGAAATGGTGGCGAATTATCGTCAGCAAGTACTAGATTATATCGTTCCCGTTACAACGGAGTTAAGAAAACGACAACAAGCACGTATTGGTGTAGAGAAGTTAGCATATTACGACGAAAACTTTGAGTTTGCTACTGGTAATCCAACTCCAAAAGGAGATGCGGATTGGATTGTTAATCATGGGAAAACGATGTATAAAGAGTTATCGGCTGAAACGGATGAATTTTTCAATTTCATGCTAGATAATGATTTATTAGATTTAGTTGCGAAAAAAGGAAAAGCTGGTGGCGGATATTGTACATATATTGAGAATTATAAAGCGCCATTTATTTTCTCAAACTTCAACGGAACATCTGGCGACATTGATGTATTAACACATGAAGCTGGTCATGCTTTCCAAGTATATGAAAGTCGTAAGTTTGAAATTCCAGAATACAATTGGCCAACGTATGAAGCATGTGAAATTCATTCTATGAGTATGGAATTCTTTACATGGCCATGGATGAAGTCATTCTTTGAAGAAGATGCAGATAAATATTATTTCTCTCACTTAAGTTCAGCACTTCTGTTTTTACCGTATGGTGTATCTGTTGATGAATACCAACATTATGTATATGAAAATCCAGAAGCATCACCAGAAGAGCGTAAGACAGCATGGCGTAATATAGAGAAAAAGTATTTGCCGCATCGTGATTATGAAGATAATGATTATTTAGAGCGCGGTGGATTCTGGCAACGTCAAGGACATATTTATAGCTCGCCGTTCTACTATATCGACTACACATTAGCACAAATTTGTGCACTGCAATTTTGGAAACGTGCAAGAGATAATAGACAAGAGGCATGGGAAGATTATGTGAATCTGTGTCAACAAGGTGGAAGTAAATCATTCTTGGAATTAGTAGAAGTTGCAAATTTAACATCACCATTTGCTGAAGGCTGTGTGAAAAGTGTCATTACAGAAATTGAAGCGTGGCTACGTGCGATTGACGACACAAAATTGTAAAAAACATGCGCTTTTTTTCACATGTTTAACATCGACATAACTAGAAAATGATGAGATAATAAAAGAAAATTCAGAATACTAAAGAGGTGTTTCTAATAAGGAGCACCTCTTTTCACCAACAAAAAGGGGGGAAAGAATTATGCTTCAATCTAATATGGATGTGAGTTTAGAAAGTTTGGTGAACTCATTACAGTCTACTCGAAGCACGCTATTATCAGAAATTGAAATGTTAAATGATACAGAAGTGAATGTAAAGCCACGCCGTGATAAATGGAGTATTATTCAAATTTTGCATCACTTGCATTTAGTTGAACAATCAGTTACATCTGCCCTTGTATATGCTTTACAAAAAAATGAAAGAAACACGACTCCATTTAAAGACCTCCAACTTACGCTTGATCGCACACATAAACGAGAAGCTCCTCAGCAAATGGAACCAACAGAAACGTTAATGAAAAAACAGCAAGGAATTCAATTGCTAGAACATTCACGACAAGAACTATTACACGCGCTTCATAGTGTGATAGATGAAAAAGATTTATTTGAAAATGGATTAAAGCATCCTATTTTTAACGATTTGAATTTGTATCAGTGGGTTCAATTTCTTGATTTGCATGAACAAAGACATCTTACGCAGTTAAAAGAGGCGAAACACGCAATTTTGCAACGATAATCAGAAGGAAGTGGGAGACCACTTCTTTTTTGATACGTGCATAGTTTTCTTTCTTATTTTGGAATACTACATGGAGAAAGAATAGAAGGAGTTGAAAAGTATGTCCAAGAAAAAGAAAGAAGAAGAGCGCGCGTGGAAAGCACGTAAAGAAAATCAAAAACCACATGGTAAAGTGAAAGCCTTTGCTGAATTAGTTGAAGGAACAGAAAAAACGTGATGAGTATTTCATCACGTTTTTTGTATGAGTGGAAAAGTTAATAAGAAGGTTGTACCTGTACCTTTTTCGCTTATAATATCAATTTTTCCGTTCATAGCTTGAATAACACTGAATACGACCATCATTCCAAGACCAGTTCCTTTTTCTTTCGTTGAGTAGAAAGGGGATCCAAGGCGTTTTACTTGTTCTTGATCCATACCAACTCCTGTATCTTTTATATACAATTGTATATGCTTATGGTCTGGAACTAAAGTGAGTACGAGATCACCGCCTGTAGGCATTGCCTCAATACAGTTTTTTAAAATATTTAATAAACATTGGTTTAGTTTTTGTTTTTCACCAGCGATATAGAAAGATGTACTTTGTTTGATATAGTGGATACGAACATTTGTTAAATTAGCAAGAGGTGTGATTAAAGATAAGGCATGCAATAATTCTTCCTCTACTTGTAACTGTTGTTCTTTTTCAATACTTGGTTTCGCGAAAGTTAAGTAGTCTGTAAGAACATGATTTGCTTGTTCGATTCCGTTGATGGCTATGTCGATATATAATTTTCGCTCTTGCTCAGTGCATGTATTTGACTGCAAGAGTTGTAAAAATCCTTTTGTTGAAGTTAATGGATTGCGAATCTCATGAGAGATGGACGCTGCCATTTCTCCAATTAAATGGAATTTTTCGGCATTCATAAGTTCGTTTTGAAGACGAACTTGCATTTGTAGTATGTGTAGCAAATATAAAATAAGGATTGTTCCAATTATTGTACATATTTCGTACACGATAATATGGGGTATGTAATCGGCGCTATTTGTAACCTCTGAGAGGAAAGAAGGTACCCAGCCCAAGCTAAATATGAGACTGTAAAAGATAGCGAGTGCTATTTTTATTCGATTAGAACTTCGGTTAAATAGTTTGTATGTTAATAGTAGAACAATAAACAGTAGAACCGAAGCGATAAGGGATGGAAAAACACCTATTCCCCCTAATAAGAAGCGGTATATGTTTAATACAGTTAAGATGGAAGCACCAGCAATAGGGCCCCCTGTTAATG
Organism: Bacillus sp. 01N45; assembly: GCF_056399205.1. Lineage (NCBI taxonomy): Bacteria > Bacillati > Bacillota > Bacilli > Caryophanales > Bacillaceae > Bacillus > Bacillus sp. 01N45. The sequence continues at coordinate 291,070 of NZ_JBFTQW010000003.1, read as the reverse complement.
TACCGACAATTAATACGATATGGCGCATATCAAATTGAAATCCATAATTTGTTTTTGCTCCGAAAGTAATACATAGTATGGTAGCGAGGCAACATAATGCAATAAATATAGCTGAATTTAATTTAGGAGAACGTTTCCCTTTTTGATTCCAAAATAAATGGTATACGAGCATTGTAACAAGGATGAATAATATATTTAGAAAGAGATAAATAATAAAGGGTTTCAGTGGGGTGCCTCCTCTCTTCTCGCATTAAATTCATCATACTATAAAATGAAAGAAATGAAATGAAAAATAGCGGAAAAATCAGAAAATTTTTCTGGTAGTATACAATATGTTACAATAAGCTTTGTCAATGAAAGAAGGAATTCCGTGCATTGCACGGGAGAGGTTCGCGAACTCCCTCTATAAAAAACTATGGAAACAACAATATCTTTAGGTATTGTTTTGTTTTTTTATTGTGACAGTTCAAGAACGTTCTTTCTTCTTATTCGTAGTAGAGAAGGAGAATGAGTGAAATGAAAAAAGAAAAGGCAGTTGTTGTTTTTAGTGGAGGACAAGATAGTACGACATGCTTATTTTGGGCAATAGAGCAGTTTGCAGAAGTAGAAGCTGTAACGTTTAATTACAATCAACGTCATAAACTAGAAATTGATTGTGCAGCGGAAATTGCGAAAGAGCTAGGAATTAAACATACGGTGCTAGATATGAGTCTATTAAATCAACTTGCTCCAAATGCGTTAACGAGAACGGATATGGAGATTACACATGAAGAAGGTGAATTGCCATCGACGTTTGTAGATGGACGAAATTTACTATTCCTATCATTTGCTGCTGTATTAGCAAAACAAGTTGGAGCACGTCATATTGTAACGGGTGTATGTGAAACTGATTTCAGTGGTTATCCAGATTGCCGTGACGTGTTTGTGAAATCGTTAAACGTTACTTTAAATTTATCCATGGATTATCCGTTCGTAATTCATACACCACTTATGTGGATTGATAAAGCGGAAACATGGAAATTATCAGATGAACTTGGAGCATTCGAGTTTGTTCGAGAAAAAACATTAACATGTTATAACGGAATCATTGGTGATGGTTGCGGTGAATGTCCAGCATGTCAGCTTCGTAAAGCAGGATTAGATACGTACCTACAAGAACGCGAAGGAGCAAATAACTAATGGATAATTTCTTTGGATTTCGCATCGTAGAAAATTTGCAAAAAATGGACAAGGATATTCAGCGTAAACAGCTCAAATATCATAATAAAAGAGTAATGGTCAGCAAGGAATTTACATTTGATGCAGCACACCATTTACACTGTTATGAGGGGAAATGTAAAAACTTACATGGTCACACATATAAAGTTGTATTTGGGATTAGTGGATATGTAAATGAAATAGGTCTTGCGATTGACTTTGGAGATATAAAAGAAATTTGGAAGAATGAAATAGAAATTTATTTAGACCATCGTTATTTAAACGAAACGTTACCAGCAATGAATACGACTGCTGAAAACATGGTCGTTTGGATTTATGAAAAGATGGCAGAAGCATTACTAAAAGATAATCGTGCGAACGAATATAAAGGAGCTCGTGTTGAATTTGTTCGTCTTTTCGAGACGCCAACTAGTTATGCGGAAGTAAGACGGGAGTGGATGCTCGATGAGTAAAATCCCTGTCTTAGAAATATTTGGTCCGACCATTCAAGGTGAAGGAATGGTTGTGGGACAAAAGACGATGTTTATCCGTACAGCTGGCTGTGATTATAGTTGCGCATGGTGTGATTCTGCTTTTACGTGGGATGGATCGGCTAAGGAACAAATTAGACAGATGACAGCAGAGGACGTTTGGAACGAGCTTGTAGAAATTGGTGGCGAAAATTTTTCTCATGTTACGATTTCAGGTGGAAATCCAGCATTGTTGAAAAATATTGAGTTTCTTCTTTCTATATTAAAAGAGAATGGAATGCGGACGGCAATCGAAACGCAAGGGAGTAAATGGCAAGATTGGTTACTTCAAATTGATGAGATAACGATTTCTCCAAAACCACCAAGTTCGACGATGAATACTGATTTTCAGAAGTTAGATGCTGTTATTCAGAAACTAGCAGGAAAAGATATTAGTTTAAAGGTAGTAGTATTTGACGATTATGACTTTGAGTATGCAGTTAAGATGCACGAACGTTATCCAAATGTTCCATTCTTCTTACAAGTAGGGAATGATGATACAAAAACTGTGGATGATGCGATGTTGATTAAAAAATTATTAGATAAATACGAGTGGCTTATTGAAAAAGCGGTTAACTGTAAAGAAATGAATAATGCAAAAGTATTGCCACAGCTTCATGCGTTAGTATGGGGAAATAAACGCGGAGTATAATGAGAAGGGATGTTTAAAATGGCAGGAAGATTAGATGAAGATTTAAAAGATGTAACTTTATTAGGAAATCAAAATACAAAATATTTATTTGAATATAGCCCAGAAATTTTAGAGGTATTTGATAACAATCATCCAAACCGTGATTATTTTGTGAAATTTAATTGCCCTGAATTTACAAGTTTATGTCCGAAAACAGGTCAACCAGATTTTGCAACAATTTATATTAGCTACATTCCAGAACAAAGAATGGTAGAGAGTAAATCTTTAAAGCTATATTTATTTAGTTTCCGCAATCATGGTGACTTCCACGAAGATTGCATGAACGTTATTATGAATGATTTAATTAAATTAATGGATCCGCGTTACATTGAGGTATGGGGGAAATTCACACCACGTGGAGGGATTTCAATTGATCCTTACTGCAACTACGGTCGCCCAGGCACGAAGTATGAACAAATGGCAGACTACCGTATGATGAACCATGATCTATATCCAGAAACAATTGATAATCGTTAATATAATAGAAAGAAAGGATCTGTATGTTATACAGATCCTTTCTTTCTATTATATTATGCATTTTGATTAATGACAGTATAGTTTTTATGACTTACAACTGTAAGAGGTTCCATATCTAGTTCTCTAAAATTTTCCATAATTGTTATATCTACAATAACGGAGTTTTGATTTACTTTTTGAACACGGCCTTGCATTCCACCTTTAAATTCAATGATATCTCCAGTTTCTGCGATCTGCATAAGCAACTCTCCTTGTTACAGTTTTCCAAAAAAAGAATAATTTTGGTTTTTTTTTATTTCCTCTTATTTTGAACCATATTGTCTAGTTTGTAAATGTTTCCAAAGTAAAAATTCGAAAAATATTCACATTTTGTAAGAAAATATGCAAGAACTCCAAGTTATTAGAAAAAAAGAACGGTTTAAATGCGTGCATCTTTATATAGGGGTATAATGAAAAAATACAATAACCTACTAAAGTGGGAGAAATTAGAGGCGGTAAAATGATGTTTGAATTTGTGGGGAGTGTTATAGCATTAACTTTATTTGTATTTTCTTATATAAATTTAAAAAAGATTCGTCATCATGAAACGACTACATATTTTGATGGGATGGATGGTATACATGCTGGGGTCACACATGAGAGTGGTGGGGATATGTAAAGGTGTATAACTTTCTTTTTTTGCGTGGTATGATATTTAAAAATAGTACATAATAGAGTTCGTAAGTGATGAATGGAGAGTGGAAAGAATGAAGATTTCTTTTATTCGTCATGGCCGCTTAGATCGTACTATAGAACCAATGACGGTTACATCCTTTCATGAATGGATGAAAGGATATGACTTACATACTATAACAGAAAAAGCACCTATACCAATGGAAACAATGGAAGCGGTTGAAGCAGCAAAGTTGATTGTAACGAGTGATCAAAGGTGTGCTATACAGTCAGCAGCTGAATTAATGAATTCTTTATCTTTTATGCAAAATTCTCTTTTTAGGGAAGCTGAAATTCCGACGAATTTTTATGCTCCAACATGGTTGAAATGTAAACCTAACGTATGGATGTTTATCGGGCGAACATTATGGATACTTGGTTACTATAAAGGTGTTGAGTCTTATAAGGAAGTAAGAGAGAGGGCAAGGCAAGCGGCTTACTTATTACACCGTTATGCTCTCGTACATGGAAGTATTGCTCTTGTAGGTCATAATTACATTAATGCAATGGTTGGTGCGGAGCTGAGAGCGATGGGATGGTCTGGTTCTCCTATTTTACATAGGAAGCCATGGGGATGTACAACCTATACATTCCACGAAGCGATGGATGGAAATATATTAAATACAAAATTAACATAAAAGCACACGATTTATATATAAATCGTGTGCTTTCTTTTTAAGACATAGAAATTTTGATGTTTAATGTTTTTACGAGGTGTGCATAAGGTTCGCCTACAAGCATAACGATTTGATCTTTTTTATAACCTAGTTTTTCATATAGTGAATAGGCACGTTTGTTTTCTAAATTAACAAGTAATGCGATTTTTTCATGCTCCTTTTCAGTTGCATGGATTTCAGCAGCTTCAATTAATTGAGAACCGATTCCTTTTCCGCCATATGCACTTGAAACTGATAATGTATCAATGTAATATTCATCAAGTTCAGCTTCTTTTTCTAATGTAATTGATTCATCTTTATGTAATTCTCTTAAGTAATGTACAATTGGTGCATCAAGACTTGTTGCTTCACTACCGTGATAAGCGACAATAACCCCAACTGCAACCCCGTCTTGTACATATACAAAACAGTTTTCATAGCTCAGTCGATTTCTCTCTTTTGAGAACCATGTTTCAAGTCCTAGTAATACTTCTGTCTCAACTGTGCTGCCTGTGATTTTTTCAGCAATTTCGTGCAGAGCGTTATATAATAAAGGTGCAATTGCCTTCGCATCTGTCTTTTTTGCTTTCCGAATCATAGTATCCCTCCTAATTCTATTTATATATTGTAGCATAGTGGTATGGAACTTTGCATAATTGAATACTGAAATGATTGATATAGAGAAGTAGCTATGTTAGTATATGATATTTAGTGGACATATACTAAAGAGATCTTTTTTGAAAAATAATGAAAATGAAATGAAGGTATAGCACCTGGATAATTTTACAGTTGTTGACCTATAGAATATACGATAAAATAAAATATTGCATAGAGGTGAAATACATGGATAAAGAATTAGCAAATGCAATTTTGGATCAGCTGAAAAATGGTGAAATAAAGGAGTATGTTGTTACGAAAGATGTATTTTATACGTTCAGAGAAGTTGTAGTAAGTCGAGAAGATTTTAAACATATTATTGGGAACGCACAGCGCGGCGGACAAGTAATTTATACATATTCAGAAACGCCACGTTCGTAACTAGAAGAATATAGGGAGGGGAATTATGGGCGATTTTAAACAAGGCATATTACCGCATTGGGATTATATGTGGAAAGATAGAGCTGGCAATAGGTTTATGGGGATGGTCATGTATCCAGAGAAACGAAAGTGTTCGGCAAAAATGCTTCAGAAAATAAAAAGAGCATATGAAGAGGCTATAGAAATTAAAGTAACCGTACAAGTTCAACATACATATCAGTACGTAGAAGGAATGATTGTGTACTTTGATGAAGAAGCTCCTGTATGTACAATGATTGATAAAGATGAAAATCCACATCATATATTTGTAAAAGATATTTTGCGCATTGAGCACTCAGAATAATCTTTTCATAAATAAGTTGAATTTCCATAATAATAATCTTTTTCTATAATAGTTATCTTTTAGTATGTAACGCGAACCGAAAGTATATGTATAATATTTAATAAAGTAAAACTGATAAATGTAATCGTTTTTTAGAACAGATTATCGTTTCATGTCTGTTCTTTTTTGCGTGATGCTGGAGAAATATATTCCTCCAGCATTTGCCGTTTTATGACAAAATATATTGGTAACTTTTTTTAAAATAAGGTTAAATTCGTTGACAACTTTTTTGAAAAGCACTTTATTGACATGAGTTTTAGAATGTTGTTTCATAGTCATTGTATTGAAAAAAATCGACTGTCTTGTCGAAAAGTAAAATTTAAAAAAAGAAAGAATTTATACATATATCTTGTGTCTTATTTTGAAACGTAATACAATATATAGAGAAATCAAGAAACAACATACAGAGAGTATAGATTGGAGAGGGAGGGTCGGAAATGATAGTTGCATATGATTCTATGACAGGAAACGTGAAGCGTTTCATTCACAAATTAAATATGCCGGCCGTTCAAATTGGTGAAGATCTAGTAATAGATGAAGACTTTGTTTTAATTACGTATACAACAGGTTTTGGCAATGTACCAGAACGTGTTTTAGAATTTTTAGAGCGCAATAATGAAAAATTAAAAGGCGTATCTGCAAGCGGCAATCGTAACTGGGGAGACATGTTCGGTGCAAGTGCTGACAAAATTTCTGCTAAATATGAAGTGCCTATTGTATCAAAATTTGAGTTATCAGGAACAAATAATGATGTAGAATATTTTAAGGAAAGGGTGCGGGAGATTGCGACACATTGAACTGAATAATGAAATCACGCAAATGCAGGACGGTTTTTATCAGCTTCATAAAGATAAAGAGGCATTAGAAGTCTTTATGGAAGAAGCTAGAGAAAATACCGTTCATTTTAATAGCGTGGCAGAGCGAATGGAGTATATGAAAGAATATGATTACTATTACAACGTTCTGGACGAGTATAGCTTGGAGGAAGTAGAAGAGGTATATAACATCGCTTATGGTGAAAACTTCGAGTTCCAATCTTATATGGCAGCATCTAAGTTCTACAAAGATTATGCGTTAAAAACAAATGATCAAAAACAATACTTAGAAAGCTATGAAGATCGTGTAGCAATTGTTTCATTATACTTAGGACGCGGTGATGTTGCGAAGGCAAAACACTTCGCAAGCATGATTGTAAAACAAAACTACCAACCAGCGACACCAACCTTTTTAAATGCGGGACGAAGCAGAAGAGGAGAAATGGTGTCTTGTTTCTTGTTAGAGATGGATGATAGCTTAAATTCAATCGGCTTTAACATTAATACTGCAATGCAATTATCAAAAATCGGCGGTGGAGTAGCTTTAAACTTGTCTAAGCTACGTGCACGCGGTGAGCAAATTAAAGGTATCGATAACGCTGCAAGTGGTGTAGTACCTGTTATGAAATTACTTGAAGATTCGTTTTCATATGCAAATCAACTTGGGCAACGAAAAGGTGCCGGCGCAGTATACTTAAACATTTTCCATTGGGATATTATTGAATTCCTTGATACCAAAAAAATAAATGCCGATGAGAAGAGCCGTATTCAGTCTCTATCAATCGGAATTATCGTTCCAAGTAAGTTCTTTGAGCTTGCTGAGAAAAACGAACCTTTCCATGTTTTCGCGCCTTATACGGTGTATAAAGAATACGGAAAGCATTTAGATGATATAGACATTGATGAAATGTACGATGAATTAATGAGCAATCCGAAAGTGAAGAAGAAGCCGCTAGATATTAGTGCACGTGATATGCTTATTAAAATTGCTATGATTCAGCTTGAGTCTGGTTACCCATACTTAATGTTTAAATCAAATGCAAATAACCAACATCCACTGAAGGATATTGGAACTGTGAAGATGTCGAACTTGTGTTAAATATGTAGCACCTTCTAGTAGAAATGCTAGTCGAAAACTCCGTTAAACGGGGAAAGCCTCAAATTTGAGGTAACCTACCGTGCTAAATCTTATCTTAGAATGAAAATATAAAAGTTCAGAATGTATCTTATTATTTTGTATAGCAGAGTTATGGGACAACATAAAGTAATAAGAGACTTTCTGAAGTATGTAAGATAAGTAAAAGCCTAACGACTATCCCTTATGGGAGTAGAGCGCAAGCGATTGGCGTTCGAAAAGCGGAGCACCTAATCAGGTAATGCTGTAGGTGATGATATAGTCTGTCCTGTATGGTGACATACAGCAGTTGCATGAGCAACGGACTGAGGAGTAGCGGACTCGGTTGAACATTCGAGACAGAAATCTTCCAGCTTCAAGAAACTTCTGAAATAAATGATTACGGTACAGATGATATTATCCGTCGTGATATTAACTGTAATTTAGGATCGTTAAATATCGTAAATGTAATGGAAAATAAAGAAATTCGTGAAGCTGTTCATGCGGGAATGGAAGCTTTAACAGCTGTGTCTGATATGACGATCATTCCGAATGCACCAACTGTGAAAAAAGCAAATGATGAGCTTCATTCAGTTGGACTTGGCGCAATGAACTTACACGGATATTTATCAAAAAACAAAATCGCATATGAAAGTGCAGAAGCAAAAGAGTTCGCTCGTACATTCTTTATGATGTTAAATTACTACTCTATTGAGAAAAGTATGGAAATCGCTAAAGAAAAAGGCGAAACATTTAAAGACTTCGATAAGTCTGATTATGCGAATGGCACATACTTTGAAAAGTACGAAACGATAGATTACAGCCCAGTAACTGAAAAAGTTCAGCAACTATTTGAAGGAATTCATATTCCAACAAAAGAAGATTGGACAAGTTTAAAAGAGCAAGTGAAGAAGAATGGATTATATAATTCATACCGTCTTGCTATCGCTCCAACACAATCTATCAGTTACGTTCAAAATGCAACTTCAAGCGTAATGCCGATCGTAAGTCAAATCGAATCAAGAACATATGCGAATGCGACGACATATTATCCAATGCCGTATTTATCAAAAGATACGTTCTGGTACTATAAATCTTCTTACGATATGAATCAGTTTAAATTAATTGATTTAATCGCAGAAATCCAAGAACATATTGACCAAGGAATTAGTACAATTCTTTACGTTAATAGTGATATTTCAACACGTGAATTAGCACGTTACTACATCTATGCACATAAAAAAGGCTTAAAGAGTCTTTATTATACGAGAACACGTAAGTTAAGCGTGGAAGAGTGCGTAGCTTGTACCGTTTAATATAAAAAGTGAGACATCATGAGCAGGGTTTTCTGAACCCTGCTCATGCTTAGTTATCAATTTTTCATGTTTATTTAGAGAAGGGGCGATTGAATGCGTGCGGTAAACTGGAACAAAAAAGAAGATGATTTTAGTTTAATGTTTTGGAAGCAAAACATCGCTCAGTTTTGGACAGAAGAAGAAATCGCAGTATCTTCTGACAAAAATACTTGGGCACAATTATCAAAAGAAGAGCAGATTGCTTATAAGCGTGTATTAGGTGGTTTAACACTTTTAGATACGAAACAAGGTGGCGAAGGGATGCCACTTGTACTTGTTCATCTTGAAAATTTACAAGCGAAAAGTGTATTAGCTTTCATGGGAGCTATGGAAGAAGTACATGCGAAGAGTTACAGTCATATTTTCACAACGTTAGCTACTGAAGAAGAAATTGATGATATTTTTGAATGGGTAGACAATCATCCATTACTTGAGAAAAAAGCTGGTATTGTTACTAGTTACTATCGTCGTTTATTAAAGCCTGAAGTAACGAAAAAAGAGTTATACATGGCGATGGTAGCAAGTGTATTCTTAGAAAGTTACTTATTCTATAGTGGATTCTTCTACCCACTTTACTTAGCAGGTCAAGGTAAATTGACAGCAAGTGGTGAGATTATTAACCTAATAATTCGTGATGAGTCAATTCACGGCGTATTCGTCGGTATTTTAGCACAACAACTCTTCGCAGAACTTTCTGCAGAAGATCAACAAGAAGTGCAAAAAGAAACACAAGAGTTATTAATGGAACTATATGAAATTGAAATGGCATACACAGAAGAAATTTACACTTCTATCGGTCTTGTAGAGGATGTAAATCGTTTCGTTCGTTACAATGCGAATAAAGGACTTATGAACTTAGGACTTGAGCCGAAGTTTGAAGAAGAAGAAATTAACCCAATCGTTTTAAATGGTTTACGTACAGATACGAAAAACCATGATTTCTTCTCTGTAAAAGGGAATGGTTACGTAAAAGCAACGAACGTTGAAAAGTTAGCTGATGATGACTTCGTGTTTGATTTTTAATATATACTCATAAAGAAAAGCTGTCTTATTCATTGATAAGACAGCTTTTCTTTATGGATTTGTTTACATAACACTATTATTTTTGTATAACGAGTTTTGTTTAAAAAGTTCTATCCAGCAAATGGATAGAACTTTTTTGTAATTAAATGGGTATTTACAAACTATTTGTATCAGTGTATTATTTAACTAGTACACCAATACAAAAGGAGGGAAGAAATGAAAATAGAGTTTTCTCCAAATACACCAATTTACATTCAGGTAATGGAATACATAAAAAAAGAAATCGTAACAGGACATTTATTGCCGGGTGATAAAATTCCCTCTGTACGTGAATTAGCGAGTGAATTACAAGTAAATCCAAATACGATTCAGCGTACATTTCAAGAGCTAGAACGGGATGGGGTTGTTGTCACACGTAGAGGAATGGGACGATATGTAACGAATGAAGGGGAGAAAATTATGGAGCTGCGAAAAGAGATGGCGAAAGAATTACTTCATTCTTTTATAGATGGAATGGACAATTTAGGTTTTTCAGAAGAAGAAATTCTTACAATCCTTCGCTCTTCATTACACGAGAAGAGGGAGGAGAGCGAATGACAGAGTTATTAAAAATAGAAAACTTATGGAAGAGATACGGATTGAAAGCAGTGATCCGTGAATTAAACATAGAGATTACGGAAGGGAAAATTATAGGACTCGTTGGAGATAACGGGAGCGGGAAAACGACGTTATTGAAAATGATTGCCGGTCTGCAGCATCCTTCCGAAGGCAGTATTACAATCGCTGGTAAAAAGGTAGGATTAGAAACGAAAGAAATTGTTTCTTTTATGTCGGATAAACCAGTATTTGATGATTGGATGACGGTAAAAGATTCTTTATTCTTCTATCGAGATTTTTATAAAGACTTCGACATTCAAAAAGCGGTAGATACAATTGCGGAATTTAAAATACCGTTAGAAGAAAAAATTACAGCTTTATCAAAAGGTATGGTTGAAAAGCTACAAATTATTTTAACATTTTCGAGGAAAGCGAGGTTATACGTACTAGATGAACCATTGGGCGGGATTGATCTCGTTTCTAGGGAGCATGTACTGGAACTTATTTTACAGTTTTATCGCGAAGACTGTACTATTTTAATTGCAACACATTTAATTGGAGAAGTGGAAAATATTTTTGACGAAGTAATCTTTTTAAAAGATGGTGAGAGTGTATTGCATGAAAATGTAGAGGAATTACGTTTCCAAAGAGGAAAAGCTGTTACGGATTTGTTTAAGGAGGTGTTTAGTAGATGAAGGCCAGTTTAATATATATGTACAATGCGAATAAAAAACAAATTTTCATTTCGTTATTGTCATTCATATTTATTGCAGCTGTCGCTTTTGTAAGTATGGGGAATTATATTAAACAAGAATCAGGAGAAGTAAGGCAAATGATTATAGTTGCCTTAGTATTCTTAGTTTATATAATTTTTGCGGTATTAGTATTTCTGCAGGCGATGTCTGCGTTTGGGAAAATGACCGAAAGTACATTATTTCGATTAACACCGATATCTGGTAAAAAAATTGTTTTAGCAATATTGTCATATGCGGCAATTAGCTTAATGTGTTTTGAAGTAATAGGTACTATGTTTTTCTATAGCATTTCGATGAAAGTAATAAAAGGTACAGAACTCTATGGATTGTTATTTACCGAAAGTACACTTACGTTAGATATAGTAAAACAATTATTTAGCAGTGTGTTATATGTATTTAATTTATCAAGTGTATTGTTAGTTTTACTTTTTACAGTAGCTGGCGTTAAAGTATTTTCTTTGAAAAAGAAAAAAATGGAGTATGTAATTATTTTCTTCTTATTTTTACTAGTAACGAAAGTAATCAATATGATATATGAAATGCTAGGTGGACTTGCACCTACACCTGCTTTTATAACAAAGTTAGTGTATATAGATGAATCATCAGAAGCAAATGTGTTTCTTTATCCAGAAAAGCTTATGAATTTATATAGTATTGCTTTTTCAATCGGTATATTTGTTTTATTTGTTTATATAACAGGTCGCATAATCGATAAGAAACTAGAAGCCTAAAGGAGGAATCAACATTGGGAAATGTAGTAGTAAAGTTAGAGAATGTTCGAAAAAAGATTGGTGGAACGGAAATTATCCGCGGTTTATCATTTGAAGTTCGTGAAGGGGAAGTGTACGGGTTTCTTGGACCGAACGGTAGTGGTAAAACGACGACAATTCGTATGATGACAGGTCTTATATCAATGACAGAGGGCGATATTACAATTTGCGGTCATAGTATTCGCACGGAGCGTGAAAAGGCGCTAGAGCAAATTGGGGCGATCGTAGAAAATCCTGAACTATATGATTATATGACTGGAATGCAAAACTTAAAGCATTTTGCGAACATGGCAATTACACCAATTAGTAAAGAGCGCGTTGCTGAGATTGTAAAGCTTGTCGAATTAGAGCACGCGATTCATAAAAAGGTGAAAACATATTCACTTGGTATGAAACAACGTTTAGGAATTGCACAGGCATTACTTCATCAGCCGAAAATCTTAATTTTAGATGAGCCAACAAATGGATTAGATCCAGCGGGTATTCGCCAAATTCGAGATTATTTACAACGTTTAGCGAAAGAAGAGAATATTGCTGTAATCGTATCAAGTCACTTATTAAGTGAAATTGAACTCATGTGTGATCGCGTCGTTATTATTAAGCAAGGTGAGTTTGTGCAAGAGTACAACTTACACGAACAAGCGAAACATGATGAGACAGTAGTTGTAGCGTTTGAAGTAGATCAAGTACAGAAAGCGAATGAAATCATTAAAGGTAAGACGCAAGGAAATGTAATTGCAGTATCTGTCATGAAAGAAGAAATCCCACAACTTGTAAAAAAACTTGTGAATGACGATGTGCTTGTATACGGAGTTACTGTTCAAAATAAAACGTTAGAGGATGAGTTCTTAGCGATTACAGGGGGAGTGAAAGCGTAATGTTTAAATTAATTCAAAATGAATTTTTAAAGTTACATGCGAAAAAAGGTATGTATATTTTAATTGGTGTAATTGCAGTATTGGAGATTTTGGGAGTTTTAGCGATGCTGAAATGGGGAGACGGAAGTGAATTTAAAGGATCATATTTAGATTTTGCAAGTTCAGAGATTGGTTTAATTACTTTGTTTGCAACAATTTTTGGGATTACGATTGCTTCTCGTATGATTACTGATGAGTTCCAAAAAGGTACAATTAAGCAGTTATTAATCCGTCCAAGAAAGCGAATTACAGTTTTATTCTCTAAATATATTACAGTGTTACTTACTATAGTATTTATCATATTTGCTAGCACGTTAATTGCAATGATTATTGGCGGAATTGTAATGGATGGTAGTAAAACGGAATTAACGGTAGGAATCGTAATGAAATCTACTTTATATCAAGTACTTTCGCCGTTCTTCTTTGCGACGCTTGCATTTTTCTTAGCAAACGTATTTAGAAAGTCTGTATTACCATTAATTATTACGATGTTTCTCTTCTTCTTACAAGGAGCAATTAATATGGTATTAATGATGTTTGCAAAAGGTGTAGCGAAATTTGTAGTGTTTTTCCATTTAAATTTAAGTGTGTACGATAGCAATAAACTAGTAAGTGGCGGAACGGAACCAACATTTACAGAGTTTACATTTACAACTTCCTTATTACTTGTAGCTGTATACTTTGTTGTATTACTTGTAGCATCAAGTGCATTATTCCAAAAACGTGACGTATTATAATAAAAGAAATCCCCGCTTGTAAAAACGGGGATTTTTATTACATAACTTTCTCGTATATTTCAACTGTAAGAAAAGAATGATTACTATATATATTGTTCGAAAGTATTTGAGAAAAATAGGGAGAATTTCAACTATATTCATATTATAATTTAATTATCACACCATTTATTTTACTATCTTTGGGGGTGTTCTATTATGCACTATGCATTTTCACGTATAAGGCTACGCAGTTTTTTTGGATGGATGATTATAGGATTGTTCCTTACGATGATCCCATTAAGTCTAGCAAATGTTTCTGAGAATACGATGGAGGTTATTTCACAAATAACTGTATTTTTTGTATTTCCGTTATTTTGGTTATACGTAAAAATAAATAAAAATAATGTTGTGTTTAACAGTTTTTTTGATAAGCCAGGACGTTTACCGTGGGGATTAATTGTATTAGCAACGATAATGGGAATGATTTTTTCAGTTGGTATATCTCATATTCAATTTTACATATTAGCACATACGTTACCGAATTTCTTAGTTACTATGTTAGAAGAAGGAAATGTTATTAATACGAGTAACATATATATGACGATATTTACTTTCGTTTCAGCATGTGTATTAGCACCTATTATGGAAGAGGTTATTTTTAGAGGCTTCTTTTTACAGCGCATGGCTTATAAATGGGGCATTAAAAAAGCTGTAATCATATCTTCACTTATTTTTGGTTTAGGACATTTTGATGTTATTGGTGCATTTATGTTTGGTATTGTAATGTGCCTTTTATACATAAAGACGAAAAATATATGGACGAATATCGCTGTACATGCTCTAAATAATTTAATTGCAACAAGTATGCAATTTGTCGGTGGAGAAGAGAGTAGCGCAATCTCAATTACTGAATTACAAGCGCAAAGTAATTTATGGATCGGTATTGGTCTTACAGTTGTTGGATTACTTTGGTTAATTCCTTACGTTTGGAAACAATGGCGTACAGTAAAAGAAGTGGGTGTGCCACTAGTGCGCTTTATAAATGAGGAAAAAGTGGTGAGTGCATTACAAGAAAATGAAGTGTATAGTCAAGTGATCGTAACAGATAGACTGATGGCTGTAGAGCTACCAGATGAGGCTGTAAATAAGCTTCGATTAGAAGAAAATGATTATGTAACAGTATCTGTAGAAGAAGATAAAATTGTAATAAAGAAAGCGCGTGATAGATAATTAAAAAGTAGCTCTTAGGAGCTACTTTTTAATTTGTAATAATTTCTACACGAAAATTATTACCGTTCTTTACATATTTAATATCTGTAACAGTGCGGACTGTTTTTAAAATCTCCACTTTTTCACCAATTCGAGGGATAGTCGGAACATTATCCCAAATGCCAAGTAAATCATCTAATTGTGCCGTTTTTTCATAAAACCAGATTTTCAATGTAAAGCCCCTTTCTCGAACTTTATGTATTTTAATACATAATATATTATTTTTATTCTTATTGTAAGGGGTTTTTTTGTATTTTATGAATAAAAATAAATTAAGCTTCTGGGAAGATATGTTCAATATCAGGAGTAAGAGATACTTCTGATAATACGATATGAGAAACTGTCGTTGCATATGAAGAAACATCATTGATAAAATCTTCAAGTTCAACGAGTGAAGGAACAGAAATTTTTACAATGTAGCATAAGCTTCCTGTTACTCGGTAACAAAAACTTGCAGATGGATAAGACTGAATAAATTGTTGCATACGTGTTGTATCACCATTTTTTAAAGTGATTTCTAGAATACAATCTAAAACGAGTCCTGCCTTTTTATAATCAATATCGATTGTGTATTTTTGAATAACACCTTCGCTTTCGAGCTTACGAACACGTTCTGAAGTAGACGGAGCAGATAAGTTTACTCGTTTAGCCAATTCACGCATCGAAAGGCGACTATCATTATATAATTCATTTAAAATTTTTCGATCAACACGGTCTAATTGCATTTGTAAATATACCTCCAATAAAATAATGATTTTTGTAAAGGAAAAATATAAATTAAGATTCATATGAAATGTAAAGTGAACGTTATTTATTTTACAATAAAACAGAAGGAAATAGGAGGGGAAATGATGGAGAGAATTTCATTATCAAATGTAGGAGATACAAAGTTTCAAAAGTTATTAGGGCATAATTCGGATATATTACATTCGTGGAGTACGTTAGAAGATACACTGTACAATAAAGGAATTCTTTCAGCAGAGTTGAAGGAGCAAGTGAGAAGAACATTAGCGTATGGGAATGAATGTCCGTACTGTATGGCAAAGGGAAGACCTGATGATGTGCAAAAGGCAGAGGAGATTGGTGTAGCTGTTACTTTTGCGCATACATTTGTTCATGACCGAAAAGCAATAGATGATACTATGTTTCACGTATTAAAACAATATTGGACAGAAAAAGAAATTGTAGAGCTTTGCGCCTATGTTTGCTTTATTACTGCGTCACAACAACTTGGTTTTCTGTTTCAATTACAGCCGAATGAAGGAGAAAATGATGACTAATCAAATAGCACTTATTATAATTGATGTACAAAAGGCGTTTCAGTTACCATACTGGGGCGAGAGAAATAATCTTTTTGCTGAAGAAAACATGAGAATGTTATTAGCAGAATGGAGAAAAGGGAAACGACCAGTTTTTCATATTCAACATGTAAATAAAGAAAATGCTCAATCGATGTTTTATGAAGGAGCGGAAACGGTGAACTTTAAAGAAGAGCTGAAGCCATTACCAGGTGAAGTGATTATTCAGAAATCTGTTAACAGCGCGTTCATTGGGACAAATTTAGAAGAGCAATTAAGAGAGAACAAATGTAATGCAGTAGTGGTTGTAGGATTAACGACAAATCATTGTGTGGAGACTACGACACGAATGGCAGGAAATTTAGGATTTACAACGTATTTAGTGAGTGATGCAACGGCTACTTTTAACCGTAAAGGTCTAGATGGTAAAGAGTATAATGCAGAGGATATTCACAATATGACACTTGTAAATTTACATGAAGAGTTTGCTACGATTGTAACGACAAAAGAAGTGTTAAAATTATTTTAAGAAAATAATTGCGAATTATGTAGAAAAAAATAAGAATATTTCGTATAATCTAAGTACAATCATTTTGAAATAGGGGTGGCATCATATGGAGCAAATTCCGGTAAAGAGAATAGAAGAAGTACTTGTTGTAGCAGGGGACGATAAACAGAAGCAAAAGGAATTTTATGAATTGCTCTTATCTACTGAGTTTTATGTTGCTGGTTCACTAGAAGCAGAGGACGGGGCAACAGAAGGAATACTTCGTTTGCGTCATTTCCAAGGAGAGGGTAGATGGATCGTTCCGTTCTTTACACAAATGGAATTTGTAAAAGACGTGTTGCCAGAAGGAACGCCCCTTATTACGATACGTGGAAAAGAATTATTTGGTAGCATTGAGAAAGATGCTACAGCAGTATTAAATGTTGGCACTGATATAAGTAAAACATTTATTCCAGAAGAAGTTGCAGATATCGCATCTGGACGAATTTTTAATTATTATAAATAAAAGGAAAAGCGGAATCGCTTTTCCTTTTTAATTTGAATACGGATTGGCTACGCCAGAAGAAATAGAGATTGTTTTATTATTTGTATTTATTGTCGCTGTAGCTCCAAGAGGAATCCCGATGTTTGGGCTTATATGTCCAATCGGTAAACCGAATAGGACAGGTATATGATATGGTGCGAAAAATTCATATAGTATTGTTTGCAATGATTGAGATGGTTTAGAAGGAGTGCAGTCGTGACAACTTGTAAAAATAACACCGCTACATTCATTAAACTTTCCAGATATAAGTAGCTGATTTAACATACGGTCAATGCGATACGGTTCTTCCCCGATGTCTTCAAGCAACAAAAGTTTATTAGCCGTAATTATCTCATAGGGTGAGCCAATTATACTCGTTAATACAGTTAAATTTCCTCCCGCCAATGTGCCTGTAACTGTACATGGAGAGGTAGGTACGATACATTCTGAAGCAGATAAGATGGTTGAATACGGATGGAATAGTTGATTGAAAGAAGATAAAGAAAGAGAATCTACACCTTTACCTAATTCTTCAACCATTGGACCATGAAAAGTAACAAGCTTTGCATAACGTGAAAAGGCCGTATGTAAAGCTGTAATATCGCTATATCCCCAAAAGATTTTTGGATTCTGCTGAATGATTTCATATTGAATGTGAGGGAGGAGACGAGCACTTCCGTAACCACCTCGTGCACAGAAAATGGCCTTTACTTCATTATTTGTAAATGCTTCATGTATATCATCGAGCCGAACTTGATCACTTCCAGCTAAATATCCATATTTCTTATAAACACTCTTCCCAATTACTACAGATAAACCCATTTCTTGTAATAGGGTTACCCCTTTTAATACATTTTCAATTGTTGGTGGGCCGGACGGTGCAATAATCATTACTGTATCACCTTGTTGTAACGCATTTGGATATATCATTGTTTTCAGCCTCCTTCACTTTCAATATATTCGCTTCATAGGAAGTTCAACCCTTGTAAAAGAAGGGGAAAGTTTGTCAAATAAAGAAGATATAAGGGGAATAGGAGGAGAAATGATGTTTACAAGTCGAGTTATAGATACATTACAAATTAAGTATCCCATCATTCAAGCAGGTATGGCAGGTGCAATTACGACGCCTGAGCTTGTTGCAGCTGTAAGTAATAGCGGAGGACTAGGAACGCTTGGAGCAGGCTATATGAGCCCTGAGCAAATTCGTGAAGCAATTTATAAAATAAGGGAACGAACTGATAAGCCTTTCGGTGTTAATTTACTGTTAACGAAAGAGATACAGATAGAAGAAGAGAAAGTAAACTTGGCAAAGGTATTACTTAGCGGAGTGAATAGAGAATTCGGTATAGAGGAAGAAGAGACGATAAAGCTTCCAAAAAGCTATAAAGAACAATTACAAGTGTTAGTAGAAGAAAACGTACCAGTCGTTAGCTTTGCATTTCAAACGTTAGAAAAAGAAGAAATAGATGACTTAAAAAGAAGAGGAATAAAAGTCATCGGAACAGCTACTCATGTGAGAGAGGCGAGGGTGCTTGCTGAATTAGGAGTAGACATTATTGTCGGTCAAGGTAGCGAGGCAGGAGGGCATAGAGGAACGTTTATTGGGAAAGAACAGGACGCTATGATTGGGACGTTTGCATTAATTCCACAGTTAGTAGCAGCAGTCCCGCATATCCCAATTGTTGCAGCAGGTGGTGTAATGAACGGACAAGGGCTTGTTGCGGCATTTACACTGGGGGCAGAAGCTGTTCAAATGGGATCAGCCTTTTTAACGAGTAAAGAAAGTATTACGCATGATGTGTATAAAGAAGCAGTGTTACATAGTACAGATACGAGTACAACTGTGACCCGTGCGTTTTCCGGGAAATATGCGCGGGGTATTCGTAATGAATTTATAGAGAGACATGAAGGGAAAGAAGAAGGGCTTCCGATGTATCCAGTGCAAAATGTATTAACCTCTAAAATACGCCAAGAAGCAGCAAAACAAAATAAAGGAGAATATATGTCACTTTGGGCAGGACAAGCGTCATCATTAGCGCGAATAGAATCAGCTCAGCATGTAGTGGAGCGAGTGATGAAAGAAGCAGATAACGTAATCGAACAATTGCAAAGTGTATATAGAAAAAGACCACTTGAATAATTCAAGCGGTCTTTTCTTTAGTTTGCTTTATAAAATTGTTGGATGGCTTCATCGATATAAACCCAGCCTTTCCAACCTAAGTGCATGTGATCTTTTAAGAAGTATTTATCATACTCATGATTTGAGAAGTCGGCAATTGGATAGCCAGCTTTCTCAATTTGCTCATGAACTTTCTTATAGTACAATTCTCGGCGTTCTTTCGGGAAGCCCGCGTAATCGTACCAAGGACCTTTTACAGGAACAGAAATGAAGAGTGGTTTTGCACCAGATTGTTTTAATAAATCAAGTACAATTTGTAAATCTTCATATTCTGGCGATTGATCATAAGCATCATTTTTTAAGTAGCCTTCACGTTGCTTTAATTTCTTCTTGATTTTGCTGTTGAAGTAATCATCTTCGATACCATATTCGTTAGAACCTGATTCTACTGCACCAGTTTGATCTGCATGTTTACGAGCTTCTTCCCAATTCATTTGTTTTAATGAAGGGTCAAGTTTTTCTTTATGCGGTTTAATATCAAACATTGCTGTAAATAAATCTTTACGATCTAAAATGTTACGATAAATATAAGCGAAAGGTTTAGCAGCAAGTGCTTTTACTTTATGCTTTGTATCATCATAAACGATACCTTCAAGCGAAATTTTTAGTAAAGTTTCTTTCTTGACGATCTCAAAGTTTAATAAACGTTTTGCAATTTGCTTTTTCATTTCAGGCTGTAAGTCATCATTGAAAAGCAAGTGATAGCCTTGTTGTTTTGAAAAGTTAGGTGCAAAGTGTGTTTCATCAATACCTTGTGGTACAAACCATTGAGGAGAAAGAACGAATACCATTTTCTTACCCTTCAATTGATCCATTGTAGATGCAAAGTTTAACACATGTACAAGGTCTTGTGTTCCTCCGCGTCCAAGTAGGAATGGTGTGAACCCTTCAGGCTTTACTTTGAAATAATTTGATGGATGGAAAGCATCCATACGTGCGAATTCCGATGAACCGTACATCGGAAGGTATTTCGGGTCTGCTAACATCTTTTGCTGTAATATCATACTTTGAATCTTTTCTTCTTTTAAAGAAGTGGCAGCTTGTTCTACTTTTTCATCACTTAAAAGTGGAAGTAGAAAGCGCGTTGGAATAAGTAAGAATACAGCAAAAAGGGCCAATGCTAAAAGCATCGGACCAAATTTTGCTTTGTTCATCGGATTTCTTCCAACTTCTTGATAACCATGTTTGGTGTAGCCCACTCGTCACGGTCAAAATCAGAAATAGAAACTTCAATATCTAAACGCTCTTGGAATTCAACTAATAAAGATACTACAGCGAAAGAATCAAGAATACCTTCTTCAAATAATTGAACATCTAAGTTTTCTTTCACAATATCGTTCTCACATACTTCTTCTAAAATATCTAATACTTGCTCTTTAAATTCTGCCATTTTTAAAATCTCCTTTATATCCGAAATATATTATATGTGCAACTTCTTACTAGTATAAGAAGGGTGCATTAAAAGTATCTGTTAAGGTGTCCAGAGAAAATTAGGAAACCGAAACATACAACGTGGAACGTAATTACAATCGCAAGGACGTGTGTAAATTTATTGTTTGGCCAAAACTTATGCTTCTTGTTTTTTCGCTCGAAAATATCGAATAAAATAAACAGTGCGGCATGATATAGACCATAAATAACATACTGCGCAACAGCGCTTCCTTGGATGTGCCAAATTCCCATAATGAAGAAGTTTAAAAATGCACCGATATACGAAATTGTGTAACGGTTTTTAATTAACTTTTTCTTCGTTGCAAAAAAGACGAAACGCATGTAAATAAAATCACGGAACCAGAATGATAAACTCATGTGCCAGCGGTTCCAGAAGTCTTTAATATTACGACTAAGGAATGGCTTATTAAAGTTTTCTGGCGTTTTAATTCCCATCATGTAACTGATACCAATTACGAACGCACTATAACCTGCAAAGTCAAAGAATAATTGCATGCTAGTAGCGTACATAAAAATCGTATTAGATAAAAGTGTATCTTGATTGGCGAATACTGCCTTTACAAGATATGTTGTTATTAAGTGCGCGATTATAAATTTATACAGAAAACCTTGGAAAATACGGTTAAGCCCTGTATATAGTAACTTTTGATATTCTTCAGCGCTAGGTGGCTTTTGAATATCTTTTTGGAATCTACGGTAACGATCAATAGGTCCACTTGAAATCGCAGGGAAGAATAAAACAAACTCCCAGAAATTAAAGAAGGAAAGTTCTTTAATTAAATTATCACGAACTTCAAAGACCATTTGTACAGCTCTAAATGTTACGTAAGACATACCCGCGAAAACAATAAAATGTAATTCAGGTACAAATGGTGCGATTTTTGCCAAAATAAGTGGCAAAATCGATAAAATAACAGCTATACAAAACATGAATGTACTATTATTTTGTTTTCTTAAAATTAAATAGCCTTTAATAAGGGCATATTGCCAAATAATAAATGCGGCTAACATAATCGCTTGCTTCGGTTTATCCGAGAAGATAATAACGAGCATTACTAATGTTAAAACGGCATTATATTTACGCAACATTTTACCTTTTAGTCCAGCTATGATAGTAGGTATTAATAAAATGCCCACTATAGCGAAAAAATAAAATGATCCATATGCGGTCATGCTGTAACCTCACTCAATAATTTTTTGCGATCTACCTTTCCATTTGGTGTCATTGGAATAGAAGATTGATACATGAATTTACGTGGAATCATGTAGTTTGGTAATCGCTCATTGAGTTCTTTTTTAATTGCAGATGTTAATTTGAATTCTTTTTCAAATGAATGTTCGCCAGGAACAACAACCGCTAATAAATAATCGTATTTCTCACCTTTTTTAATTGGAACGATAACTGCTCCTTCTACGTAAGAACACGCACGAAGGTGATGCTCAATTTCTTCTAATTCCATTCGATAACCATGCAGCTTAATTTGGAAATCAAGACGACCATTATAGAATAGAAGACCATTTTCAACATAGCCAGCATCGCCTGTTTTATAGGCGCGCTCACCGTCAATCATAGTAAATGCTTTTTCTGTTAATTCAGGGCTTCCTAAATATCCAACACTTACGCTTGGACCGACAATTACGATTTCACCTTTTTCACCATCAGGTGCAATGGTGCCATCTTCTTTCATAATAAGAAGGCGGCAATCTGATTTACAGTAGCCAACTGGAAGTGATTTGTATTGATCAAGCACTTCTTCTGTAACGTGAATACCTGTTACAGCGACAGTAGCTTCTGTTGGACCGTACGTATTCATAATTGTCGCTTTCGGGAAACGCTCAATTAATTTTCTAGCTACTTCATTTGGTAACACTTCACCGCAGAATAAGAATGTTTTCATGTTCGGTAGCATACTCTCAGAGAAAGATGCTTCCATTAAACACATCTCTGCGAAAGATGGTGTTGAAGTCCATACTTGTATATCCGATTGCTCTAAAGAAGCAAACAAGTCTTTTGGACGTGCAATCATATCTTTATCGATTGCCCAAAGTGTACCACCTGTTACTAATGATGGGTAAATATCCATGACAGATAAATCGAATGAGAAAGGTGCTTGGTTTAAGAATACTTGTCCTGTTTGTAAGTTGAAATCTTCTACAGCCCATTTTGTAAAGCTTACAAGGCAGTTATAAGTAATCTGAACCCCTTTCGGATTACCTGTGCTTCCTGATGTGTAAATAATGTAGAAGTTCTCATCACCTTTTACCGCATGTTCAGGATTTGGAGTGTTCCCTTTATGAGTAAAGAAAATATCTTTTAAGTTGTCTTCACTTACAATGCGAACTGGTAAATCAGTTACAGTTACTTCAGTTCCTGATAAAAGTAGTTTCGCACCAGAATTTTCAGCGATACGTTGTACACGATCAGCTGGGATAGATAAATCTACAGGAATATAAGCGTGTCCAGCTTTTACACATCCTAAAAAGTTAATAATCATTTCAGGTTGCATATGGCCATACACCATAATTGGTGAACGATCATCTGGATACTCAGAAGAAATCCAATGTGCTAACGCATCAGAATCTTCCTTTAATTGTTTGTACGTAATTTTCGCATCTCGCCAAACAAAAGCAGTTTGATCAGGCGTTTCAATAGCCCACTTTTCAATTTGTTCTAATAACTTCATAACGTTCCCACCCTAAAATTCGTTGTAAATAAATGTACTTGTGTTTGTATCATGGAATCCATACAACCAAAGCAATGCAAATAAAATTGCAAGGTAATAAACCGTCTTTGCAACCCATTGTGTGAGTGGTCGAGACCATATCTCTTTTAATCTTTCCATGTCTTTCCCTCTCTTAATGAAATGATAGCTCTTTGTAGGTATCATGTCCTACATTATTGTGAAAAAAACAAAATTCCACATTTTAGGTAAAAATAAGTCAAAAGGCTCTTTTCTGATATTAGCACTAAATACTAAAAAAGAAAATCCCTAACTTAGCAATTATATTACATTCAGCATGAATTTGTAATGGGTTTGACATGTAAATAGGAAGTGGATTGTGTGAATGTATAAAAGTGGTCTGGGAGAATGTATAGAAATGTAATATTTGTTTGAGTTTTTCATAGTTAATATATGAATTGTTAAAGTTTCATAAGAGGAGGAATTTCTGATGAAGAGGATGTGGAAGGATCTTATTTCAGAAGAAAACATTATTAAGTGGAGACAGCATTTTCATAAATATCCGGAATTATCATTTCATGAAAAAGAAACTTCACAATTTATATATGATACATTATGTTCATTTTCTTCTTTTGAAGTAACGAGACCGACGAAGTATAGTGTACTAGCAATTAAAAGAGGGACGGGACAAGGGAAAGTAGTTGCGATTCGAGCTGATATAGATGCTTTACCAATTCAAGAAGAGCCAAGGAAATCTTATACGTCTGTGAATAAAGGAATGATGCATGCATGTGGGCATGATGCTCACGCAGCTATTTTGTTAAGTACAGCAGAGGTGCTATCAAATATAAAGGAAGATTTCGTAGGTGAGATTCGTCTCTTCTTTCAGCACGCAGAAGAGGTGTATCCTGGCGGGGGACAAGAAATGGTTGAGGCAGGCGTGATGGATGGTGTTGATTATGTAATAGGTTTACATGTTATGTCTGGATTGGAGAGCGGGAAAATCGGAATTGCGTATGGACCGATGATGGCGGCACCGGACGTATTTACAGTTGAAATTCAAGGGAAAGGAGGGCATGCGGCGAGGCCAGAAGAAACGATAGATCCTATTGCTATCGGAGCGCAGATTATTACAAATTTACAACATATCGTATCAAGAAATACAAGTGCTTTCATGCAAAGAGTTGTTTCAGTTACGCAGTTTCATGGGGGAATGGCTGATAATATTATTCCTAATGCAGCAACTTTAATGGGAACTGTGCGTTCTTTTAATCAAGCGTTAAGAATAGAAGCAGAAGAGAAAATTGAGCAAATCGTGAAAGGAATTACAAAAGCGCATGGAGGGAAGTATACATATACGTATCGATATGGATATGATCCGGTTATTAATGATGAATATATTACGAAAGTAGTAGAAGAAAGTGCACTACATTTGTTTGGGAATGAGCGTGTTGTGAAGCTTGAACCTTCTATGGGAGGAGAAGATTTTTCAGCATATTTAAGAAAAGCACCGGGTTGCTTCATTAAATTGGGGACGGGGAATGAAAAGATAGATACTTGTTATCCACATCATCATCCAAAATTTGATGTAGATGAAGCAGCTTTAATTTATGGAGTGGAATTATTTCTAGAGACAGCGATAAGATTACTAAAATCGTAAAAAAGTATAAAAAAAGGCAACTGCGCTCTATCGCAGTTGCTTTTATTTCTTTCCGTCAGAGAGGGCTGAGAAAGAACTATGCTCATTTATAGTATATGAATAGCTAACGGACAAGCTTGTACATTTTAATCATTTTTTTAAAAATAGTTGTTGACATTGATAATCACTGTCAATTAATCTAAGGGTAGTTGAAATTGATAATTATTATCAATAGGATGGATGCGACATGTTAATGAGAAAAAAATTTCACCTTCTACGGAGGGGATTAAAAGATAAAAATAAAGATGTTGATCAGCATATGGAATGGCAACGAAATGTAATTCGATCTGAATATGTAGATGAGAAGAGTACACTTCCAACAGAAAAAGAGATACAAGGTAAAAGGAGAGATTCAGTTGAGTAAGTTAGTAATGATATTTGCAAGTATGAGTGGAAATACAGAGGAAATGGCTGATCATATTGCGGGTGCAATTCGTGAAACAGAAAATGAAATTGAAGTGATCGATATTATGGATTCACCAGAGGCTTCTATACTAGAACAGTATGATGGAATTATTTTAGGTGCTTACACTTGGGGAGATGGTGACCTTCCTGATGATTTCTTAGATTTTTATGACGCAATGGATTCTATTGATTTAAATGGGAAAAAAGCAGCAGTATTCGGATCATGTGATTCGGCTTATCCGAAATACGGCGTGGCGGTTGACATTTTAATAGAAAAGCTACAAGAGCGCGGAGCTGCAGTTGTGTTAGAAGGACTAAAAGTAGAATTAACGCCAGAAGATGAAGATGTAGAAAAATGTTTACAGTTTGGAGCTGAATTTGTAAAACACCTTTCTTAATGGCAGAAGGGAGATGGAGAGCAAGTGCATGAGAAAATCGCAATCAAAACGATGACAGATTATCATTTGTATGATTTTATGCGTTGCCCGCATAAATTTTATTTTCGTCATATAAAAAGAAGAGAACCTTCTTCGTTTGAATGGCAACAAATCGCACAAATGATTGTGAATCGAATTATTAACGAATATTACACACTACCTGCGGGCCAACAAACGAAAATTGTACTTTTAATATTAATAGAAAAGTATTGGAAAAAAGTAAGGGTTAATATGTTTGCTTCGAAGGCGGAGTATTATATTGTGTTAGCGAAGCTAACAGATCACTTATTACAGTTTGTTGAAAGAGATGATAGTCAGACACCGCCGTTATTTTTGTATGAAAAATTTCAAACATATATGGAAGAGTTAGGTGTCCACATGTCATTGACATTAGAAGTTGGTGAGTGGAGTACTGAGTCGTTTGTAATTAAAAAGTATGTTGTCGATGCGGATGAGGAAATGCTTGCTCTTTGTCAAAAGTTAATGACAGTATTCAGTTATAAAGCTTTCGGCATTCTTCCAGGAAAAATTGAAGTTATTAATTTAATAGAAGGAACTAAGTATGAGTACATTCCGAAACAGGAAGATATTATAACTGGCATGGCTGATTTATCTAGAATGAAAGAAATGTTGCAACAACCTGAGCATTATACAGAGCGTCATTTTCGTTCTGAGTGTATGAGTTGTGCGTTTCGTAGTGAATGCCAAAGGGAAGAAGTAAAGAAAGAAGCGAAGCAGAAGAAAAATATCGTACATTAAAGGATGCAATTTTGCATCCTTTTTTGTTATTGACATGAAAAGCTTTTCATCATTTACCGTATATTTGTAGCAGATTTTAATAAAGGGAGGAATAATCAATGAAAGATGAAACGAAAGTATTTCAATGGTTAAAAGAACAGAATGCTCCTTTTGGAATTCAACTGCAAATTTTACAAGCGTTTCAACTGTATCAAATTATTGTTGAAATGGATAAAAAGTTAATGATGTATGAAGAGAGAGAATATCGGGAGAGAATTTAATCTCGGCCCTGTAGTATTACTTTCAGTTTTTCTGTACCTGCTAGGAATTCAAGTTCATTCTTTGTTTCAAAGTTATAAATCATATTATGTAATAAAGGACTGTATTGATAAAAGGTCGTGATGCGGTGAATGAGTAATGGATCATGGTGTGAAATAAGCGTACTGTATTGTTCATATACTGATGTAGTAAATTCATGTCCGAAATCATAATATAGCCCAGCAAAATCAAAGGCGGGATCTCCAATTTGAGCATCACCAAAATCGATAATACCTGAAATGGTTTTATTTTGGTGATCAAATAAAATGTGATGATGTGTAAAGTCAGCGTGAATAATTGTTTTTTGAAAAGTGGATGTATCGATACATATAAAGAAATTTTCGAATAAACAATTTAACGCTGATTTCTGGTATGAAGCAAGACTGTTAGTAAGATATTGAGTTAATTTTGTTTGTAGCTCTTTCCAGTAGGTGAGTGTTTTTTCTATAGGGAATTCTAATGCCTTCACACGCTTTAAAGGAATACTATGTAGAGCCGCAAGGAAAGTCGCTAATTGTGTAATAATTACTTCAAGTTCTTTTTTCTCTAGCTTGGTAACTATCTCTTTTTTAAACGGTTCACCATGAATGAGAGTATAGTAACTACAGAGGGGAATAGTATCAGTATCCTTTTTATAGAATAGGTGATACTTTGGAACCTCGATTTCTTGTAGCAAATGAGAGAGAATTATGCACAGTTCTTTTTCTAAAGGAATTCGCATTGCATATTCTTGTTTTCGCGGGAAACGAAACAGTAGCTCATCATTTACTATAACTGCTACATTATCCCATCCTTCTTCATTTTGTTTATATGAATGTATAGAAAGATTAGGCAAAGCTTCTTTTATATACTGTTTGTAAGAGTCCATAATTGTTCCTCGTTTCTGAATTAAGTTATTCCACTTTATGATATCAGAATTTTCTTTCTATATGTTAAAATACAACTATCATTATGAAGAAGGGCGGGAGTATTACGAAGAAAAGACTATTCATCATTTCTCTATGTATCGCTTTTGGATTGTTTTGGTCATATAAAGAAGAGGTTTTTGCTAGCTTTAAACCGATTAATCAGTACGGATTAAATAATGAATTAAAGAACAAAAGTATAGAAACTTTAACTCATAATGAAATGAAAAAGGTAGGAAAACATTTTGTGACAGAGCAATTATCAGTGTTTGAGCTTAATAATAAAGAAGATGTGAAACGAAAAGGTGAAGTACTATTTGTAAATAGAGGGTATGAACAATTAATAGGAAATTATTATCCAAATCGGTTTCGGGATTTAGAGTATAAATTTACAAACGAGGACATACGTGAAGTGACGGATGAAAGTTTTCGTTATCAAACTGTAGCGTACGTTGCGGGTGCTGAAAATGGTAAGAGAAGCGAAATGAAATTGAATTATGAAATAAAAATTGTAAAGGTTAATAATATATTTAAGGTGTTAGAACAAAAACAGTATGTACAATAAAGTGAAACATGAATTAGTGCTACAAATAGCGGATAAAAAAATCCCCCAGTTCTTTGAGGGATTCTAAAGGTTTTCATTTTGTTGACCAAGTTCTTTTTGAGCAATATATAAATTTCCTTGCTCGACTTGTTTCTGTGTAAGAACAGAATCACCTGCATACCCTTTTTCTGTTTTCACAGTTCTTTTTGAACGATTGGAATCTTGTTTCTTCATATATAATATGTCACCTTTCCTTAAAAATAAACGAAAATGATGAGTACGAGTAACACCGCAGCAAAAATGGTAATGCCCATTAAAAACGAGGTGTTTTTATATTTAGGTGGCTTATGTACATCTTGCCGATATCCAGGTGAAATTTCAGGGGCGAATTCTTCATCGAATGATTGCTTTTTTTCTTTTTCGTCCATATGTATCCACCTTTCTTTTTCATTATGTTATACGTTCAAAGAAAAAATATGCATAAAGAAAACCGCCCCTCTATCGTGAGCGGCGGTTTTCTGTTGTATATTTTCTTTGAACTTGAAAGAGACGGACAAGAAGGAAGATAGCGCCAAATGCTAGACCGATAATAAGACCGATCCAATATCCTTTTGCTGCCCAGTCAGTATAAGTTGCTAATATGTAACCGAGAGGGAGACCTATTACCCAGTAAGCGATTAATGTCATAATTAAGGAAACATTTACGTCTTTATAACCACGTAGTGCCCCTTGTACAGGAGTTGCAATTGCATCTGAAATTTGAAATAAAATCGCAAATATAAGAAATTCTTTTGCTAAATGATGAACTTGTATATCTGTCGTATAAATTGAAGCAATTGCATCATCAAAGAAGTAGAGAAGAATTGAATATAATAGGGCGAATGCAAGTGCTAAGCCAATCCCGATAAATCCATATTGTTTTGCGTTATTGTATCGCTTTGCTCCAACTTCAAATCCAACAGCGATGGTCATTGCCATTGCTAAACTTAAAGGAGTCATATATAACAAGGAAGCGAAGTTCATAGCTGCTTGATGAGCAGCGATTGTTGTCGTACTAAAATTACTCATCATAAGTGTCACCGCAGCGAAAATACTCGTTTCAAAAAAGATAGCAAATCCGATAGGGACGCCAAGTTTTAAGAATTCAGTCCAACTTGAAAGAGAAGGACGATATAATTGTTTAAATATATTGAAAGATGCGAAAGGCTCTTTCGTACGAATAATAATAACGGTAATGATTAAAATGCACCAATAGGTTGCTGCAGAAGCAATTGCCGCTCCAACACCACCGAGTTTTGGAAAACCGAAATGACCAAAAATTAATACATAATTTAATACTACGTTAATTGGTAATGATAGTAATGTAATGATCATCGTTGTGCGAGTTTTTCCTAATGCATCAATAAAGCCGCGTAAAACAGTGTAAGTAAATAAAGGGATAATTCCAATTGCAATAATACTTAAAAATTGTGCCGCAATACGTTCCACGGGTTCTTCCAGGCGCATGCCGTTTAAAATAGGTGAAACAGTGAAGAAACCGATAAGGATGACCACGAAACTAGCACAAATTGCTAAATATACTGCTTGTATGACAACTTGGGGAACATCCTCTTTTTTCTTTGATCCAACTAGCTGCGCAACAATTGGAGTAGTAGCCATTAAAATTCCTGTTAATCCGGTACTAACGGGAAGCCATATACTTGTTCCGATAGCAACACCCGCTAAATCAATAGGACTTGCGTGCCCGGACATTGTCGTATCGAAAAAACTCATTGCAAATAATGACATTTGCGTTACGAAAATCGGGAAAAATAGTAATACAAATTGCTTTAATTTTTGTGAGAATGAATTAGTTTCTTTCATAAAATCCCCTTTCCGCTAAAAAAACAAACTCATACTATCATACAATTTAATCAAAAAATAGAAAAGAAATACGCGCATACAACATGTACAATCAATAAAAAAAGGATGCACTTTAAAAGGGGATAAGGTATTATGATAAGGTGTGAAAAATTACATATTTGTTATTAAGGAGGCACTACTCGTGGCTGATTGGTTAATTGGAATAATCATGGGTGCTGTTGAAGGTTTAACAGAGTTTTTACCAGTTTCATCAACAGGACATATGATTTTAACAGGTCATTTACTTGGATTTGACGACGAGAGAGCGAAAGTTTTCGAAGTTGTTATTCAATTGGGATCGATTTTAGCAGTTGTTGTTATATTTTGGAAGCGTCTATGGTCTTTAGTAGGTATTGGGAAAGTAACAGATGGACCATCGTTAAATTTATTACATATTATTATCGGGATGATTCCTGCCGGCGTACTTGGCGTATTGTTCCATAGTGCGATTAAAGAAGTTTTATTTGGGCCAGGCCCAGTTGTCATCAGTTTAGTGGCTGGTGGTATTTTAATGATTGTTGCTGAGAAGTTTTCGAAACCAAGTACAGCAAGAACATTAGATGAAATCACATATAAGCAAGCATTTACAATTGGGATGTTCCAATGTTTAGCGCTTTGGCCAGGATTTTCTCGTTCTGGTTCTACAATAAGTGGTGGTTTATTAGCTCGCGTGTCACATACAGCGGCGGCTGAATATACATTTATTTTAGCAGTACCAATGATGGTAGCTGCAAGTGGTTTAGATTTAATTAAAAGCTGGGATATATTAAGTGCGGCTGATATCCCGTTATTTGCAACAGGATTTATTACAGCATTCGTTGTTGCGATGCTTGCAATTGTTTCATTCTTAAAATTATTAGGTCGTGTAAAACTAACACCGTTCGCTTACTATCGTTTCATTTTAGCTGCGGTATTCTATTTCTTCATTATGTAATAAAAAAACTGCCGAGTTCGGCAGTTTTTTTATTTTACTACTTTTTCCATCATGCTTTCCATTACATGTTCCCAAAGAGAAGTATCATCAGCTAATGTAGCACGGAAATTAGCGTACATTTCTTTTTGTTTCTCTTCGAATGTTGGATCTTCTTTTTCAGGCAATGTAGCGCGCATTGAAGTTACTAACTCTTGTACTTTTGGAGCGCGTGGTCCCCAAGCGGCTTGTTCATTTCCATCTTTATCAATGAAAATAAAAATTGGAATGGCACGTGCTGTTCCATTTGTTAAATATTGATCCATTAATTCTAAGTTTTCATCGCGAATTAATAATCTCATATCAATATTTGCAACTTCAGAAATTCGTTTCATAACAGGTACGCATAAAAGAGCGTCACCACACCAATCAGCTGTTAATACGATAACACGCCAGCCATCATTTTGGCGTTCTTCTAATACAGGAAGTAATTCATTTGGAATTGAAAAGTTATTGTAAATGTGCAGTAGCTCATATTGATTTACTTTCATTTCATTCACATATGTATCAAAGGACATACCTTTATCAGCCCATTGTTGTAAGTTCATAAGTAACACCTCTTTAGTATGATTTGTTTTCATTGTACCAATTTTTATATAGAAAAGCTTGCATTCTTACTCTTTCTTGTCACTTAATAATTGATTTAATAGGAAAAGGAATAGTACGACACATAATTCAGTAAGATTGGACAGTTGTACGCTCTCTATCCAATCATCGGCAGTATGAATGACGAACCAATCTAGCGTAATTTCAATGATTGCAAAAAGAGTAATAGCCAGCCAATTTGGCATGTTTTTTGTCATTGGATATAGCAACGCCTTGAGGAAACCGAAGATAAAGAATGTAATACCGTCTAAGAAAGTGATTAATAGAAAAAATAGAAGTAAAGCAGTGCGTGATCTATACTCTATACCTGTAATATGAAAGATTCCTACATAAACAAAGAATATAAATGCAAAAATTATAATGAGAAACAGAATAACAAAACCAATAATCAAAGTCTTATCTTTTAGATTGAGATTAGAAAATTTTTCTTCTTCACTCACTATTCCATCCCCTTTTTCTGGAAAATCAACTTTATTGTATCATGAAATATCTATTAAAAAACTACGAATTGTGGGAAAATAAGGTGACAAAAAGTAAGATTTCATGTAAAATTATTAATAAGGTTTTTATTTAACTAAATGAAATAAAAGGGGCTGTCAAAGTTGTCTCAAAATCGAGAGCAATTAATGGAAGAACTATCGACAAATGTTTTTGCTATGTTCCGCACGTTGCGTAATGATATTGGAAAGATATTTGGTGGTTACATACCGTGGAATGAGTTCATCGTCCTTAGAATATTGAATCGTACGAATAAAGAAATGGTATCACGTGTAGCCAATGAGTTAAATGTGTCGAATAGTCATATTACAGCTGTTACAGAAAAATTAATTAATAAAGGTTTTGTAACTCGTTCACGTTCTACGTCAGATCGCAGAGTTGTATATTTGGAGATTACAGAACAAGGAAAAGATTTAGTTGCAAAAATGGAAGGGGAGAAAAAGAAATATTTACAAGAAAGATTCTCCACGCTTTCAGAAGAAGAAATGAATATAATGATATCAATTTCTAAAAAACTTATTTAATTCATCACAGGTAAGAAAACGCTTACGTAATAAAGGAGAAGACCTTCCTTATGAGAGGAAGGTCTTCTTTCGTATGTAAAAGATTATAAAAAAGAAAATATGTAACATACTACTAGTAAAGGAAGGGGGCAGACATATGACAAATCGAAATGGTAGTAAAGGGAGCGGAAATCAAGGCTCACCAAAATCAGGACAATTTCAGCAAGAGTTTAGTACTGAATTTGAGACTGGTAATGATAATAAAGGAAAAGAATATCGTTCGAAAAAAGGAAGTAAATCAAAAAAGGAGTGAAATAATTCACTCCTTTTTTGATTTAAGATGCTGCGGATTGATCCGTATTATATTTTTCTTCTGATTTTGCGACGATCATTGCGCAAATTGCATCACCGGAAATATTTACAGCTGTTCTTGACATATCTAAAATGCGATCAATACCGATAATTAAGGCAATACCTTCTACCGGTAGATTTACTTGATTTAAAACCATCGTAAGCATTACAAGTCCAACACCTGGTACACCAGCAGTACCGATACTAGCTAGTACAGCAGTTAATACGACGACAGCTAATTGGGACATAGTAAGCTCAACTCCGTATACTTGAGCGATAAACACAGTTGCTACACCTTGCATAATGGCAGTACCATCCATATTAATTGTTGCACCTAGTGGTTGTACAAAAGAACTTATCGCTTTTGGAACGCCAAGTTTTTCTTGTGCTGTTTTCATTGCAAACGGAAGAGATGCATTAGAGCTAGATGTACTAAACCCAATTGCCATTACCGGTCCGAAATGTTTAAAGAAACGGACAATACTTTCTTTTGCTAATACCTTTAATAATCCGCCATAGACGAAGACGCCGTGAATAATAAGTACTAGCATAACGACAATCATATACTTGAACATCGCAGCGACGCCTGCAAGACCCATTTTACCAACGGATGAAGCGAGCAATCCAAATGTTCCGATTGGAGCTAATTTCATAACGAGATTAACAAGATACATCATTAATTCGTTGCCCTGTTCAAGTAATGAATGGATACCTTGAACCCGTTTTCCTAAAATAGCTATACCGAGTCCGATTAATACGGCAAAGGCAATAATTTGTAACATGTTTCCATCAGCCATCGCTTTTGCTGGGTTATCTGGTACGATATTTAGCAATGTATCGACGAAAGATGTTTCGGTTTTTGCCCCTTCATATTTAAGCCCTTCGGTTTTAAAGTTACCGCCAGATCCTGGTTGTATAATCAGTGCAAATGTAACTGCAATAGAGATGGCAACGGCTGTAGTTACAAGAAAGAATGAAATTGATTTTAAGCCGATTCTTCCAAGTTGTTTCGGGTCTCCAAGCCCAGCAGATCCAAGCACGATAGAAATGAATACAACAGGAACAACTAGCATTTTAATGAGGCGAATAAATAATTGACCAAGTGGATTGAACACATATTGATTTAATGGTTCAAAAATGGATGGTGCAGCTAAATTTAAAGTGAGTCCGACGACTAAACCGAGAAATAATGCGATTAAGATTGCTTTTGTTTGTTTCAATAAAACCCCCCCTTTATTTTTGTGAAATTACTTTCTACATTAATTGTACAGAAAAACCGCCTATTTTGACAGTATTTTCTGAATATTTTGTATGAAAATATGTATTTAAATATAGATTGCTTTTGCTAAAGTAAGCAAAAAAGTTGGGGAATCTAGTTAGAACACAAAGTAGACCATCACATAGGATGGTCTAGGGAAGGGGACAATTTATGTCGATTTAATTAGGGATGGAAGCCATTCAAAGACACTGGGGAATGTCTTATAAATTAGGGAGGAACAGCTTCGATACATATACTATAAAAGTTGGATGTGACCCCCACGTGAACATAGAGTGAAAGAGAGAGGGAGTTTTAAATAGAAGATAGAGTAAACAAAAAAATAAGACCATCACAAATGACGGCCTAAGGAAGGGGACAATTTATGTCAATTTAATTAGGGATGGAAGTTGTTCAAGACACTGGGGAATGTCTTATAAATTAGGGAGGAACAACTTCGATACATATACTATAAAAGTTGGATGTGACCCCCATGTGAACATAGAGTGAAAGAGAGAGGGAGTTTTAAATAAGAGGTAGAGTAAACAAAAAATAAGACCATCACAAATGATGGCCTAAGGAAGGGGACGATTTATGTCAATTTAATTAGGGATGGAAGTTGTTCAAGACACTGGGGAATGTCTTATAAATTAGGGAGGAACAACTTCGATATATATACTATAAAAGTTGGATGTGACCCCCATGTGAACATAGAGTGAAAGAGAGAGGGAGTTTTATATAAAGTATAGAGTAAACAAAAAAATAAGACCATCGCAAATGATGGCCTAAGGAAGGGGACAATTTATGTCAATTTAATTAGGGATGGAAGTTGTTCAAGACACTGGGGAATGTCTTATAAATTAGGGAGGAACAACTTCGATACATATACTATAAAAGTTGGATGTGACCTTGATGTGAACATAGAGTGAAAGGTATGAGAATTTGAGAAATGATACATATAAAATGATTGTTGCGAGAGTTGTAGAGTACGAATAAATATAATAGAAAGTTTCTTGTCATAAAATGAAGTGGAGTTCGAGTATAAATAAAAGTTGAAATCTTTAAAAAAAAGGATTATGCTCAACTATATTATAAGAATATAAGGTTTATCCCGCTATGTAAGGTTTCTTATAAGCCTTTAGTTATGAGGGGAAAAGGGAGTTAGTGAACATGGAAGTAACAAAAAGACAAGGGCTGTATAATCGTTTTATACGATTAAATCCACCACAAATATTAGCACTAGGTTTTTTCTGCTTAATTGTGGTTGGCGGTTTGTTATTAAAGTTACCATTCGCAACGAAAGTACATATTAGTTGGGTAGATGCTTTCTTTACGGCAACGTCAGCAGCAACTGTAACCGGATTAGGAGTAGTAGATACTGCAAGTACGTTTACGATGTTTGGCGAGATTGTTATTATGTTTTTAATTCAAACAGGTGGTTTAGGTCTTATGACAATTGCCATTTTAATTGTTTGGGTATTAGGTAAAAAAATCGGGTTACGCCATCGATTATTAATCGGAGAGGCATTTAATCAAACAAATATAGGTGGTCTTGTAAAATTAGTAAAACGTGTCTTTATATTTTCAATTTGTATTGAGCTTATTGGAGTCATCTTTTTATCGTTTCGCTTTGTTCCAGAGTTTGGCTTTGGAAAAGGTGTATACTATAGTATTTTTCATGTTATTGCATCTTATAATAATGCTGGATTTGCTCTATGGCCGGATAATTTAACGAGGTATGTAGGAGATCCTATTGTTAATATAGGGATTTGCTCATTAATCGTAATTGGTGGTCTCGGTTTTACCGTATTAATTGATATATGGTATAGTCGTAGCTTTCGAAAATTATCCCTTCATTCTAAAATCATGATTGTTGGAACGGTAGCGTTAAATGTTATAGCAATGATTGTGATTTTTGTATTGGAATATAATAATGTGAAGACGTTAGGAGATTTACCTTTAAATGAAAAGTTATGGGCTTCTTTCTTCCAAGGTATTACTCCTCGTACTGCTGGATTTAATACAGTTGACTACGGGGGGATGGAAGAATCATCTATATTATTTACGATGGTTTTAATGTTTATTGGTGCAGGAAGTGTATCGACAGGTGGAGGGATTAAATTAACAACGTTTGTTATTTTAGTTACATCCGTCCTTTCTTTCTTTAGAAAAAAAGAGGAAATCGTTTTATTTCAGCGCACGATAAAAATGTCAACAGTAACGAGAGCGTTAGCCATTGCTGTTGCCAGTCAAATACTCATTTTTGCAGCAGTATTTGTATTAATGCTTACAGAAAACTTTAGTTTTATTCAGTTACTATTTGAAACAATTTCAGCGTTTGGAACAGTAGGGTTAACGATGGGGATTACTGCAAAGTTATCAGCGTTTGGAAAATGTATTATTATGTTTGTTATGTTTTGTGGATTAATTGGACCGTTAACACTTGTTTTTTCTTTAGCGCGACCAGCAAAACAAAAAATTAAATATCCATCGGAAGATGTATTTACAGGATAAGGTATCCCGCATAAGCGAGATACCTTTTTCTTTTTAAAAAAGGGAGAACAATAATCCGACAAGTGCTACTCGGAATAAAATTGCAATGAGTGCTGCAATTCCGCCGACAATCGCAGCGATACCACCAGTTACAGTAGCTCCGCGATTATAAGCGTAAATTCCTAGTAATACAGAAACAAGACCAAATAATGTTGGGAAGGTAAAGAGTGATAAGATAGATAAGGCAAGAGCGATAAAGCCAGCAGTTGATCCAGCGGCGGACGATCTTACATCATCTTTATTATCTTTCTCATCGTAATCATAATCAATGCGCTGTGGTGCAACCTCAGCTGCATATTCTTCTTTATAGTCACTATAATCACTATCTATTCTATCTCTTTTTTTATACTCATCAAATTTCTCAGTCAAAGTCATGGCTCCTTTCATAACAAGGTTCAATAGTAGTATGCATCTCTTTTTCTTTTTTATCCCGCTATTGTAGCCCGTAAACATCTGATTGCTGATGGCTAATAATCAATGGGGGATGAACAAAGCCCTGCTGATTAAAGTTTCACTTTATCCGAACGAGTACAAGGCGTAATTCCACTTAGAAGAGTAAAATTGTTTTTTTGAAATAGGAAAAGTTAGTATGACTTCCTCTATTTTGGAAAGTATAAAAAAGAATAATGAGGAAAGGGTGCAATACATAATGGAACATCCAATTGAAGATTTAATGAAAACAGCAATGACAAATTTAAAAGAGATGGTAGATGTAAATACGATTGTCGGAAGTCCAGTTTCAACAGCTGATGGAAATGTAGTATTAACAGTATCTCAAGTGGCTTTTGGTTTTGGTGCCGGCGGAAGTGACTTTAAAGGTGATTTTATTTCCGAAAAGCATAATAACGGACAAGGGCAGCATAAAGAGAAGAAGCAAAGCCATCCATTTGGAGGCGGAAGCGGGGCTGGGGTTTCTATTAGCCCAGTTGCTTTTTTAGTAGTCGGTTCTAACGGTGTGCAAGTATTACACCTCAATAGTAGTACACATTTAATTGAAAAGGCTTTAAATACGGTACCAAGCACTGTAGATAAATTTGTAAATGGTCGCCAAAAGTGAACTTGCATTTTTTAGGAATTATGATATATTAGAAAAAGTGCGCTTTAAGATGATCGGAATAATTGAACTGTAAATATATATGATGTGTGGAATAAGGGAGAGGAATTTATGATTAATATCAAAAACTTAGTAGTTGGCTTATGTATGTTAGTAAGCGGTTTTGTTGTATATGTAATAAAAGAAAAAGCTCCATTCTAAAACAGACAAACCGTTACTGTCTGTTTTTAATTTACAAAAAATGTTGACAAGTTATTGTATTAGTGTTAAAATTTTAATTCGTGTCTCGGTTACAGCTAGTGTAAAGTAAATAAATCTTATAAATATAATACGAAAAGTTTGCGAAAGATCGGGTAGTCTTACCAACAACTTTTGTGAACAAACCCTATAAATTATTATTGTAGGCTTTATATGTATACTAGTGAATCAAGGAGCGGTCAGTGGAACCGTAATGATGAGAGAGAGGTAGGGCTTTCATCCAGTATATGTTACTTTCCCGTTAGGTGAATATAAAAAAGAGGACTCCTTTTGAAAAGGAGTCCTCTTTCTTTTTGTATAATACATTTAAGTGCGGCTCTCTACTTGCTGACAAATTTCATCTGTTGTTAAACCATGAGCTGCAATTACCGATCCCTTAATTGATGCATCTGCAATACCCATCATATTAGAATCTTGCCCAGTTACAACACAACAATCGCACCCTTGTGCATCCTGTTCGGAGCCAAGGGTAACAACTTCATGTCCCTGTTGCTGAAGAGCTTGTTGAACATCTGTTAATGAGTTTTCAACGCCAATTCTAGCCATAATTCTCACCTCCTACCATCTAGTTGCTAGTATGCTCAAGTCCACTGCATATATTTATGAAAAGACGGTAGGAAGTAAATCTTTGTTTAGTCGTTATATACACCAGTAAGCATTTGACTTACGAATTGATCGTTTAAAGTATCTTGGGCAGAAGAAGTATTTGAATGAATGTCAATTGAAGCAATAAAATTATTATGTTCTTTATTATTTGGTTCTACCTCTACATAATTATCGAATTTACAAAAACCTTTCGTATCCATTAGATCAAATAGTTGAAGCATTTCTACTACCTCTTGTCTCGTTCCTTTAATTTGTACACACGCCATATTGATTTCCTCCTTCATTTTGACAAATTGTTTTTTAAAAATAGGATTATGATTACGAAACGAAAAATATGAATGTTATTTTTAGACAGCGTTATTTATATTATTTTCCCCCTTTTTCAGCAAAAGTCGTTATATATTACCGAATTTATAAAAACGGACGTCCGTTTATTGAATACAATAGATTCGTATCAATTGATGAAAATCCTTCTTTTAAACAAATATTTTTTTAGTGGAAATTGACAAAAAAAATTTTTTGACTTTTTGTAAACGTTAACAATGCTGTTAAATCAATATAATCAAAGATGTACGTACGATTAAAGATTATAAATTTTCTAAAAATTCACTTGATTTATTTAGAAAGGAGAGTAAACTAGGAAACAATAAAAAATTCATAGAACATAGGAGGCGCTTTCCAGTGAACGAGCAATGGATTTTCTTAAATGGAGAATTTGTTCCAAAAGACGAGGCAAAAGTTTCAGTATATGATCATGGTTATTTATATGGCGATGGAGTATTTGAAGGAATTAGAGTATATAGCGGTAATGTTTTCCGTTTGAGAGAGCATCTTGTCCGGTTATATGAATCAGCAAAATCCATCATGTTAGAAATTCCATATTCTTTAGATGAAGTAACGAATATTGTTGTTGAGACGATTCGACAAAATAAATTATCTAATGGATACATTCGCCTTGTTGTATCGAGAGGAGCAGGAAATCTTGGATTAGATCCTGATTCTTGTAAGAAACCGAATGTAGTAGTAATTGCAGAACAACTATCTTTATTCCCGCAAGAATATTATGAAAAGGGGATTCCAGTTGTAACAGTTGCAACGCGCCGAAACCGTCCAGATGTTTTGTCGCCTCAAGTAAAATCTTTAAATTACTTAAACAATATTTTAGTTCGTATTGAAGCGAAATTAGCTGGAGTACAAGAAGCACTTATGTTAAATGATCAAGGATACGTAGCTGAAGGCTCAGGAGATAACGTGTTTATTGTAAAAGGAAATAAATTAATTACACCACCAAGTTCTGCTGGAGCGTTAGAAGGCATTACACGAAACGCTATATTAGAAATCGGTGAAAAACTTGGATATGACGTTAGAGAAGAGTTATTTACAAGGCATGATGTATATGTAGCTGATGAAGTATTTTTAACAGGAACGGCTGCTGAAGTAATTGCTGTTACGACAGTAGATGGTAGAACGATTGGTTTAGGGCAAACAGGTCTACATACGAATCGTTTATTAGAAGAATTCCGAAAGTTAGTTGTAGAAGATGGAGAGAAGATTTACGAAGAAAATAAAGTTGGATAACAACTCTTTATAACAATAAGAAAGCGTTGAGAGGGAGGAGTAGTTGATTGTGAAGCCTCACAGAGAGTCGGTGGTTGCTGAAAACCGATGGTTCACGTCGACGAACATCGCCCTTGAGTGCTAAGCTGAAGCATTTGTCTAGGCTTAGACGGTAGCTCCGTTATTAGCTAGACTCATTTATGGGTCACTGAGGCAAGAGTATTCTTGCGAAGAAGGGTGGTACCGCGAAATCTTTCGTCCCTTCAGCACATAGCTGGAGTGTGGACGTAGGATTTTTTTTATTGATAAAAATTTTCAAAAAGGGGGCTTATAAGAACAATGTCTTCAAAAACGGAAGAGAAACTGGCAACTGGTGCACAGCTATTGTTAGAAGCGTTAGAAAAGGAAGGAGTAGAAGTGATTTTCGGTTATCCTGGTGGTGCTGTTTTACCTCTTTATGATGCACTCTATGACTGTGAAATTCCGCATATTTTAACAAGGCATGAGCAAGGAGCTATTCACGCCGCGGAAGGGTATGCCAGAATTACTGGCAATCCAGGGGTTGTCATTGCAACGAGTGGGCCAGGTGCTACAAATGTTATTACCGGTCTAGCAGATGCGATGATTGATTCATTACCACTTGTTGTATTTACAGGGCAAGTAGCAACGACGTTAATTGGAAGTGATGCTTTCCAAGAAGCGGATATTATGGGGCTTACGATGCCGGTGACAAAACATAACTATCAAGTGCGAAAGGCTTCAGATTTACCTCGAATTATTAAAGAAGCATTTCATATTGCTAGAACAGGAAGACCAGGCCCAGTCGTTATTGACCTTCCGAAAGATATGGTAGTAGAGCAAGGAGAACGCTGTAATGACGTACAAATGGATTTACCAGGATACAACCCTAATTATGAACCAAATTTACTCCAAATAAACAAATTATTACAAGCAATTAGGGCTGCAAACAAGCCGTTAATTTTAGCTGGAGCAGGTGTATTGCATGCGAAGGCTTCGAAAGAGTTAACAAGTTTTGCTCGTAAATATGAAATTCCTGTTGTGCATACATTACTTGGTCTTGGTGGGTTTCCGCCAGATGATGAACTTTTTCTAGGGATGGGAGGAATGCACGGTTCTTACACAGCCAATATGGCGTTATATGAATGCGACTTACTTATTAATATAGGTGCAAGATTCGACGATCGTCTTACTGGGAATTTAGCTTATTTTGCTAAAAAGGCGACTGTTGCGCATATCGATATTGATCCAGCCGAAATCGGAAAAAATGTGCCGACTGAAATTCCTATTGTTGCAAGTGCTAAGCGAGCTTTGGAAGTATTACTTCAACCAGAAGGAAAGAAAGAAAATCATCATGAATGGATCTCTTTACTAAAGAGTAGAAAAGAAAAGTATCCATTCTCTTATAAACGAAATTCGGAAAGTATTAAGCCTCAATACGCAATTGATATGTTATATGAAATTACGAAAGGAGAAGCGATTGTAACAACAGATGTTGGGCAACATCAAATGTGGGCGGCACAATATTATCCGCTCAAAAATCCAGATAAATGGGTAACTTCAGGAGGATTAGGAACGATGGGATTTGGGTTTCCAGCAGCAATTGGTGCGCAAATTGCAAAGCCTGAGGAACTAGTTATTGCAATTGTCGGTGACGCCGGATTTCAAATGACCTTGCAAGAATTAAGTGTGTTAAAAGAACACTCGTTGCCTGTTAAAGTATTTATCTTAAATAATGAAGCTTTAGGAATGGTAAGACAATGGCAAGATGAATTTTATAATCAAAGATACTCGCACTCTTTATTGTCGTGTCAACCAGATTTCGTCGCTCTTGCGAATGCGTATGGCATAAAAGGAGTTCGCATAGAGGATCCACTTCTTGCAAAGAAGCAAATACAGCAGGCGATTGAATTACAAGGACCAGTCGTAATTGATTGCCGTGTACTTCAATCAGAAAAGGTAATGCCGATGGTTGCGCCAGGGAAAGGTGTTCACCAAATGGAGGGAGTGGAAAAAAGGTGAAGAGAATTGTTACAGCGACAGTTCGAAATCAAAGTGGTGTGTTAAACCGAATTACGGGTGTTATGACACGAAGACATTTTAATATTGAAAGTATTTCAGTAGGTCATACGGAATCATCGGACATATCGCGGATGACGATTGTTGTACACGTTGAAAATGAACAGCAAGTGGAGCAGTTAATTAAACAACTTCATAAGCAAATTGATGTTCTGAAAGTATCAGATATTACAGAAGAAGCGATGATCGCAAGAGAACTTGCACTTATTAAAGTAGCAACATCAGTAGCAAGAGCAGAATTATATAGTTTAATTGAACCGTTTCGAGCCGCTGTAATAGATGTTGGGAAGGATTCCATAGTTGTGCAAGTAACTGGTACGCAGGAGAAAGTAGAAGCATTAATTGAATTACTTCGTCCGTATGGTTTGAAAGAAATTGCTAGAACAGGTGTAACAGCATTTACGCGTAGTATGAAAAAACAAGATAAGCAAGTTATGTTAATTCAATAATCATTTAAATATAGGGGGAAATGAAAATGACAAAAGTTTATTATGAGAAAGATGTAACGGTAAATGTATTAAAAGAAAAGAAAGTAGCAATCATTGGATATGGTTCGCAAGGTCACGCGCATGCGCAAAACTTACGTGATAACGGATTTGATGTAGTAGTAGGTTTAAGAAAAGGGAAGTCTTGGGATAAAGCGAAAGAAGATGGGTTTTCTGTATATACAGTAGCAGAAGCAGCGGAAAAAGCTGATGTAGTAATGATTCTACTACCAGATGAACTCCAGCCAGAAGTATATGAAGCGGAAATTGCGCCAAATTTAAAGGCAGGAAATTCTCTCGTTTTTGCACACGGATTTAATGTTCACTTTGA
Source organism: Bacillus sp. 01N45 (assembly GCF_056399205.1). Lineage (NCBI taxonomy): Bacteria > Bacillati > Bacillota > Bacilli > Caryophanales > Bacillaceae > Bacillus > Bacillus sp. 01N45. The sequence continues at coordinate 247,344 of NZ_JBFTQW010000003.1, read as the reverse complement.
TCAAGTGAAACCACCAGCTAATGTAGATGTATTTCTAGTAGCGCCAAAAGGGCCAGGTCATCTTGTGCGCCGTACATTTGCTGAAGGCGGAGCTGTTCCTGCATTATTTGCAGTATACCAAGATGCAACAGGAGTTGCGACTGAAAAGGCACTTTCTTATGCTGATGGGATTGGAGCGACGAGAGCTGGTGTATTAGAAACGACATTTAAAGAAGAAACAGAAACAGATTTATTTGGAGAGCAAGCTGTGCTTTGCGGCGGAGTAACTGCGCTAGTAAAAGCTGGATTTGAAACGTTAGTTGATGCTGGTTATCAACCGGAACTTGCATATTTTGAATGTTTACATGAACTAAAACTAATCGTTGACCTTATGTATGAAGGCGGACTTGAAAATATGAGATATTCAGTTTCAGATACAGCGCAGTGGGGCGACTTCGTATCAGGACCACGCGTTGTAACGGAAGATACGAAGAAAGCGATGGGTGCAGTGCTAGCAGAAATTCAAGATGGTACATTTGCAAGAGGCTGGATTGCAGAGCATAAAGCAGGAAAACCAAATTTCCATGCGACAAATGAGAAAGAGAATGAACATGAAATTGAAGTAGTTGGACGTAAATTACGTGAAATGATGCCGTTTGTACAGCCGCGAGTAAAGGCAGGGGTCAAATAATATGAAGCAGATTTTGTTCATGGATACGACGCTACGTGATGGCGAACAATCACCAGGAGTAAATTTAAATGAACAAGAGAAATTGCAAATTGCAAGGCAATTAGAGAGACTAGGTATTAATGTCATGGAAGCTGGTTTTGCAGCAGCTTCCGAAGGGGATTTTCAATCGGTAAAACGCATCGCAAATACCATTCAAAATGCTACAGTTATGAGTTTAGCTAGAGCGAAAGAAAGTGATATTCGAAGAGCATATGAAGCGGTGAAAGGTGCTGTATCTCCTCGTTTACACGTATTTTTAGCTACAAGTGATATTCATATGAAATATAAACTTTGTATGTCAAAAGAAGATGTATTAGATAGTATTCACCGCTCGGTTACACTCGGGAAATCATTATTTCCGACAGTACAATTTTCTGCAGAGGATGCGACAAGAACAGCAAGAGATTTTTTAGCTGAAGCAGTTGAAGTTGCGATTCGTGCAGGAGCGAATGTAATTAATATTCCAGATACAGTTGGATATACGAATCCAGAAGAATATTATTCTCTTTTTAAATACTTACAAGAATCCGTTCCTTCATATGAAAAAGCAATTTTCTCTTGTCATTGTCACGATGATCTTGGGATGGCAGTAGCAAATTCATTAGCTGCGGTTGAAGGCGGAGCGTTGCAAGTAGAAGGAACAATTAATGGAATTGGAGAAAGAGCAGGTAATGCGGCGCTAGAAGAGGTCGCAGTTGCTCTTCATATTAGAAAAGATTTCTATAAGGCGGAGTCTTCTATGACGCTAAAAGAAATTAAAGCGACGAGTACATTAGTAAGCAGATTAACAGGTATGGTTGTACCGAAAAATAAAGCGATTGTTGGAGCGAATGCTTTTGCTCATGAATCCGGAATTCATCAAGATGGTGTTTTAAAAGAAGTGACAACATATGAAATTATTGAACCAGCGCTAATAGGCGAATCTCAAAATCTATTCGTACTTGGAAAACATTCTGGACGTCACGCGTTTACAGAAAAAATGAAAGAGCTTGGCTATGAATTTACAAAGGAAGAACGAGATGCGGTGTTTGAAGCGTTCAAAAAATTAGCTGATCGTAAGAAGGAAATTACTGAGGAAGATTTACGTGCACTTATGCTTGGTGAAGCAGCATTTGCAGCTCAGCAATATAACATTACGCAACTACAAGTTCATTTCGTATCAAATAGTACACAATGCGCGACAGTTGTACTAAAAGACGAAGAAGGAAATGCATACGAAGATGCAGCCACTGGTTCTGGTAGTATTGAGGCGATCTATAATGCAATCCAAAGAATTTTAGGATTAGAATGTGAATTGGCGGATTATCGCATACAATCTATTACACAAGGTCAAGACGCACTGGCTCATGTTCATGTTGAATTAAAAGAAGGAACGCATCAAGTATCAGGTTTTGGTGTTGCGCAAGATGTATTGGAAGCGTCGGCAAGAGCATATGTCCATGCAGCAGGGAAATTAAAATCTCTGATAGCGCTTGTGAAATAAGTGTTTGATGGGTGAGGGAGAAGTTTCCTTACCTATCAAATTAAAGTTCTGAAAATTCAGTTAAAAAGGAGTGTTGAAATTGGAAAAACGTATCGTTTGTTTAGCTGGTGATGGTGTTGGCCCAGAAATTATGGAAAGTGCGAAAGAAGTATTGCATATGGTAGAAAGGTTATATGGACATCATTTTCACTTACAAGATGAGTACTTTGGCGGGAGTGCTATCGATTTAAATGGGCAACCATTACCACAACGAACGCTTGCCGCTTGTTTAGCAAGTGATGCGGTTTTACTTGGAGCGGTTGGTGGACCAAGGTGGGATAGCGCGAAAGAAAGACCGGAGAAAGGATTATTAGCTCTAAGAAAAGGACTTGGAGTATTTGCGAACGTTCGCCCTGTAACGGTAGAAAGCGCAACGGCACATTTATCGCCATTAAAAAACGCTGATGAAATTGATTTCGTTGTTGTTCGTGAATTAACAGGCGGAATTTATTTTTCTTATCCGAAAGAACGAACGGACGAAGTAGCAACAGATACACTTACGTATCATCGTCATGAAATTGAACGGATCGTTTCTTATGCCTTTCAATTAGCGAGTAAGCGGAAGAAAAAAGTAACATCTATTGATAAGGCGAATGTTTTAGAATCTAGTAAACTATGGAGAACTGTTACGGAAGAAGTAGCACTTCGTTATCCAGACGTTGAACTAGAACATATTTTAGTAGATGCAGCTGCGATGGAGTTAATTCGGAATCCAGGACGGTTTGATGTAATTGTAACGGAAAATTTATTTGGGGATATTTTGAGTGACGAGGCTTCAGTATTAGCGGGATCATTAGGAATGCTTCCATCAGCAAGTCACGCGGAAAAGGGGCCTTCATTATACGAGCCTATTCACGGATCAGCACCGGATATTGCCGGGAAAAATAAGGCGAATCCAATTGCAATGATGCGCTCTGTTGCAATGATGCTTGGGCAATCATTTGAGTTAACGAGAGAAGGGAATGCAATTGAATCTGCGATATCTGCAGTTCTTAAATTAGGAAAATGTACAGCAGATATCGGAGGAGATGAGACGACAACTTCATTTACGAAGGCAGTTATACAAGAGATGGAAGAGCAAGCGTTAGTAGGGAGAGGGAGATAATGGGAAAAAGGCTGCTAGATAAACTTTGGGAAAGACACGTAGTTACGACAAACGAAAATGGATTAGATTTATTATATATCGATCTTCATCTTGTTCATGAAGTAACGTCACCGCAAGCCTTTGAAGGCTTGCGGCTTACAAATCGAACGGTTCGCAGATCGGATTTAACATTCGCAACGATGGATCATAATATTCCAACGAAAGATGTTTGGAATATTACCGATCGCATTGCGAAGCAGCAACTAGATACACTCCGGGAAAATTGTAAACAATTTCAGGTGCCGTTAGCGGATATCGGGGATGAAGAGCAAGGGATTGTTCATGTTATCGGACCAGAACTTGGACTTACACAACCAGGAAAAACAATTGTTTGTGGTGATAGTCATACAGCAACGCATGGTGCGTTTGGCGCACTAGCATTTGGCATTGGTACGAGTGAAGTGGAGCATGTATTGGCAACGCAAACGTTATGGCAACGAAAGCCGAAAGCGATGGGGATTGAGTTAAAAGGAAAATTACAGAAAGGTGTTTACGCAAAAGATATTATTTTGCATTTCCTTTCAAAGTACGGTGTAGCAGTTGGAACTGGATATGTAATGGAATTTTACGGAGATACGATTGAGGCTATGGAGATGGAAGAGAGAATGACGCTTTGTAATATGGCAATTGAGGGAGGAGCAAAGGCTGGTATTATAGCACCAGATGAAAAAACATTTGCTTATGTAAAAGGACGTAAATATGCACCGAAAGAATTTGAAACATTCGAGAAGAAATGGTCTGAACTTTATACAGATTCAGATGCAATTTATGATTTGCATATTTCGATAGATGTGACGGATTTAGCACCGTACGTTACATGGGGAACAAACCCGAGTATGGGTGTTCGTATTGATGAAAAATTGCCAGAAAAGCAGGATACAAATGACGAAAGAGCATTTTCTTATATGGGATTAAGCCCTGGACAAAGCACGTATGACATTCCTGTTCAGCATGTTTTCATTGGATCTTGTACAAATTCCAGGCTTTCTGATTTAGAAATTGCTGCATCTGTTGTGAAAGGGAGAAAGGTAAAAGAAGGTGTGCGAGCGCTCGTTGTGCCTGGATCGAAAAGAGTAAGAGAAGCTGCGATGCAAAAAGGGCTACATCACATATTTGAAGAAGCTGGATTTGAATGGAGAGAACCTGGATGTTCAATGTGTCTTGGAATGAATCCAGATCAAGTACCTGAAGGAGAACATTGTGCTTCGACTTCAAATCGTAATTTTGAAGGAAGACAAGGAAAAGGGGCACGAACACATTTAGTTAGCCCGGCAATGGCGGCAGCAGCTGCGTTATACGGTCATTTTGTTGATACTAGAAAGGAGAGTTATGATGGAGCCATTTCGTATTCATAAAGGTACTGCTGCAGTACTGATGAATAATAACATTGATACAGATCAAATTATTCCGAAGCAATACTTAAAGAGAATTGAAAGGACGGGATTTGGAAAATATTTATTCGATGAATGGCGTTATGATAATAACCGCCATGAAAACCCTAATTTTCCGCTTAATGCACAAAATAGAAAAGGAGCAAGTATATTAATTACAGGTGATAATTTTGGTTGTGGTTCTTCAAGAGAACATGCTCCGTGGGCGCTTGCTGATTATGGTTTTCGCGTTATTATCGCTGGCGGGTTTGCAGATATTTTTTATATGAATTGTATGAAAAATGGTATGTTACCAATTGAAATGGATAAAGAAATGCGAGAACAACTTGCCATAACGGATGCGAGAGAACAAATAGAAGTAGATTTAGAGAATGAGGTAATTAAAACAAGTACGCACAGGTTTCATTTTACAATCGAGAAAATGTGGAAAGAGAAATTATTAAATGGTCTAGACGAAATTAGTATTACGATGCAATATGAACAAGAAATTGTAGAGTATGAAAGGAGAGTAGCTTTACAGTAATAAATAACGGAATGTTCAAAAAGTATTTACATTCAGAATTAAGTATTATATACTATGTAAAAATCAGAGGAGAAAGGGAGTAAGTATTATGAATATCATGCAATCTATTAAAGTGCTTACACAACTACATCATCATACATAAAGCCCTTGAACCTAGCGTGAAAACGTGTAGGTACAAGGGTTATTCCCGTTGTACCTACACTCTACTAAAGAGCCTTGTAGGTATTTTGTCTACAAGGCTCTTTTTATTTTCGGTTTAGGTGAATGAAATGAGCATACATTAGAAAGGGAAAGGTGTGAGAATTTAGATGACAAAATGGAAACGTGCAAACCCAAATGGAACGAGAGACTATTTATTCGAAGAATGTACGTTAATTGAAGAAGTGGAGCAAAAATTAAGACGTACTTTTTTAGGGCGAGGTTATGAGGAAATAAGGACACCTACAATTGAATTTTATGATGTTTTTGCCTTTCAAAATAGACCGATAGATGAAGAAAAGATGTATAAATTTTTTGATGAAAAGGGACGGATTATCGTGTTACGTCCAGATATGACAATTCCTTTAGCGAGAGTGATGGGAACGCAGAGGTGGGATACGCCGCTTAAACTGACGTATGGCGGGAATGTATTTAGGGCGAATGAGTCCCTTACTGGAAAATATAATGAAATTGTACAAAGTGGTATTGAAATTATAGGTATTGATAATGTAAGAGCTGAAATTGAATGCGTCATAAGCGTCATTCAATCACTTCAAAAGGTGAAGGTACAATCTTTTACAATAGAGATTGGGCAAGTGCAATTATATAAATGTATTGTAAAAAAACTCTCCATTCATGAGGAAGAAGAGAGAGTACTTAGGACATACATTGAAAGTAAAAATTATGCGGCTCTATCAAATTTTATTAGAGAAAAGAAATTAGATCGATGTGATGAAACAGTAAGATTACTTGAGAAGTTACCAAGGCTATTTGGGAACTTAGAAGTGATTGAGGAAGCAGAAAAACTCGCCTCAAGTAATGAAATGAAAATGGCGATTGCAAGAGTGAAAGAAATATATGAAGCAATTGAAAAACTAGGCTATGGATCTTACATATCAATTGATTTAGGTATGATCCAACATTTAGATTACTATACGGGAGTTATTTTCAAAGGGTATATATATGAAATAGGAGAAGAAATTGTTAGTGGCGGAAGGTATGATGAGTTAATTGGAAATTTTGGAGAGATGCTGCCGGCTGTTGGACTCGCGGTGCAAGTCAATCAAATTGTGAAGGCGCTGCAAGAGCAACAAGAACCATATGAACGAAAGGGAATAGATATTATTATTCATTATGAGTTAAATAGATTAGCAGAAGCGGAAAGATTACGAAATTTACTTCAAAAGGACGGGAAAAAAGTAGAGCTATCCTTATTCTCTAATGTAAATGACACCTTTCAATTTGCAAGAAAAAATCAAATAGTAACGGTCGTTGAGGCGAAGAACGAATCATTAGTGGAATATGTATGGAAAGAGAAATGGGTAGTCCAGAAAGAAGGAGAAACTTCATGCGTAACATTCAAATTGCGTTAACGAAGGGAAGATTAGAAAAACATGTGATTCCGCTCTTTGAGCAGATTGGAATTGATTGTTCGGAGCTCAAAAATAAAGGACGAAAGCTTGTTTTTCAAAGTAAAAATACAGATATCTCATTTATTTTAGTGAAAGCAGTAGATGTTGCTACTTATGTAGAACATGGAGTAGCTGATATTGGGGTCGTTGGAAAAGATATTTTAATGGAAAACGAGAAAGATATTTATGAAATGTTAGATTTAGGAGTGGGCGTGTGTAAGTTTTGTGTTGCTTCTATTCCTACGTATAATCCGAAGAGCTACCGAAAGAAACGCATTGCGACGAAATATCCACATATTACTTCTAACTATTTTCATGATAAAGGGGAGGATGTAGAAATTATTAAAATAGAAGGTTCTGTAGAAATCGCTCCTATTCTTGGATTGGCAGATGCAATTGTTGATATTGTGGAAACAGGAAAAACATTACAAGAAAATGGGCTCATTGTATTTGAGGAAATGTATTCTATATCTGCTCGGATGATTGTAAATAAGGCTGCATTAAAAACTAAAAAAGACGAAATATTCAGTATTGTAAATATGATGGAGCAAGAAATTTTGTCAGGAAAATAGGGGGACTTGTAATGGAGATAGTTTGTGAAGATTTTCAAAAGGCGTTATCGAAAATAAAATTGCTACGAGAAAACGCTAATATAATAGAAGAAACTGTTCAAAGAAGTGTAAGCGAAATCGTTCGAAAGGTAAGGAAGAGTACGGATGAGGCTCTATCTTTTTATACCAAAAAGTTTGATGGTGTGGAGATTAAAGAGTTTCGTGTAAGTGAGGAAGAAATAAAACGAGCGGGTATGTTTGTAGAGAATTCATTTTTAGAAGCGTTACAAGAGGCGAAGAAAAACATTATTTCTTATCACGAAAAGCAAAAAAGGCAATCCATGTTCGATTGCACGAGTGAAGGCATTATTAGAGGGCAAATCATTCGGCCGTTAGAAAATATAGGGGTATATGTGCCGGGCGGAACTGCTTCGTATCCTTCGTCAGTATTAATGAATGTATTGCCAGCAAAACTCGCTGGTGTGAAAAAGATTGTAATGGTAACACCACCAAGGCAAGGGGGGATTGATCCACATATTTTAGTTGCTGCAAGCCTTGCAGGAGTAGATGAAATTTATACGATAGGTGGTGCGCAAGCAATTGCTGCTTTAGCATATGGGACGGAATCGATTCCAAAAGTGGATAAAATAGTTGGACCAGGAAATTTGTACGTCGCTCTGGCGAAACGAGAAGTATACGGAATAGTAAATATCGATATGATTGCTGGACCGTCAGAAATTGTAGTTATTGCTGATGAAACCGGTAATGCAAAATATATCGCTGCTGATTTATTATCACAAGCAGAACATGACGAGAGAGCAACAGCAATTTGTATTACAACGAATATAGAGTTAGCAAAAGAAGTAGAAAGAGAGATAGAAAGACAGCTAGAAACATTACCAAGAAGCGAAATTGCACGTGAATCGATAAATAGAAATGGAGCTATCTTTATCGTTCCTTCTTTAGATGAGGCGCTACAATTATCGAATGAAATCGCTCCAGAACATTTAGAGTTACATATAAAAGAACCGATGAATGCTCTAGCTTATGTGAAACATGCAGGATCTATCTTTCTTGGTCCATATGCACCGGAACCGCTCGGTGATTATTTAGCAGGACCGAATCACGTGTTACCGACAAGTGGAACGGCAAGGTTTTTCTCACCGTTATCAGTCGATGATTTCGTGAAAAAATCAAGCTTTCTGTCTTATACGGAGGAAGCGTTAAGAGATGTACAACATCATATTGTAGAACTTGCCAATAAAGAAGGATTACATGCGCATGCGAGAGCAATTCAAATAAGATTTGAGGAGGAAGAATAATGCGTGAGTGCAGTCAAATACGTGAGACGACAGAAACAAAAATCAAATTAAGTTTGCAGCTTGATGAAGGCAAGAACGTTTCTGTACAAACGGGAGTTGGATTTTTTGATCATATGCTAACTTTATTTGCAAGGCATGGAAGATTCGGTTTACAAGTGGAGGCGGAAGGCGATGTATTCGTTGATGCGCATCATACAGTTGAAGATGTTGGAATTGTACTCGGAAATTGTTTGAAAGAAGCATTGCAAAATAAAGAGGGGATTAACCGTTATGGCTCCGCATATGTACCGATGGATGAATCTTTAGGTTTTGTCGCAATTGATATTAGCGGGCGCTCATATATTGTATTTCAAGGAGAATTAACGAATCCGAAGCTAGGGGATTTTGATACAGAACTAACAGAAGAATTTTTTAGAGCAGTTGCTCATGCTGCCAATATTACATTACACGCTCGCATTTTATACGGAAGCAATACACATCACAAAGTTGAAGCGTTATTTAAAGCGTTTGGTAGAGCGCTTAGAGAAGCAGTCGAAAGAAATGCCAGCATTACTGGTGTAAATTCCACGAAAGGGATGTTGTAATTGATTGCTATTATAGATTATGGAATGGGAAATATTCGCAGTGTGGAACAAGCATTACAATATATTGGAGCAGAGTACATCGTAACGGGTGATAAAGAAAAGATTTTTAGAAGTGATGGAGTGATCTTACCAGGAGTAGGTGCATTTCCGAAAGCGATGGATGTAATGGAAGAAAAAAATTTAGTGCGTGTGTTAAAAGAAGTCGGGTGTTCAGGAAAACCGCTTCTGGGCATTTGCCTAGGGATGCAGCTTTTATTTGAAAAAAGTGAGGAACTACAAAACTGTAACGGATTAAGTTTATTGCCAGGTGTTATTCGAAAGTTAAAGGTTCCTTATAAAATTCCACATATGGGATGGAATGAGTTAAAGAAAGAGGGAGAAATAGCACTTTGGAATGGAGTAGAGGACGGTTCTTTCGTATATTATGTTCACTCTTATTATGCAGATTGTCCAAATGAAATTGTGTATGGGATAAGTGAATATGGAGTGAAAGTACCTGGTTTTGTAGCAAAAGGAAATATATACGGCGCACAGTTTCATCCTGAAAAAAGCGGTGACATTGGAATGCAAATGTTGAAAAATTTCAAAGGGGTGGTAGAGGCATGGAAATCTTCCCAGCTATCGATTTAAAAGAGGGGCGATGCGTTAGACTTTATCAAGGAGAGTTTAGTAAAGAAACAGTAATGAATGAAGATCCGGTTGCGCAAGCGATTATATTCGAAAAATTGGGAGCGAAAAAGTTGCACATTGTTGATTTAGATGGCGCAATTGCTGGCGAGTCAGTAAATTTGCTCGTTATTGAAAGAATATGCAAGGCAGTACGTATTCCTGTGCAAGTTGGAGGAGGAATTCGATCACTTGTAGCGGTAGAGAAGTTATTGTCAGTAGGTGTAGATAAAGTGATTTTAGGAACAGCTGCTCTTTATGATAAGGAATTTTTAGAAGAAGCAGTTCTTCTATATAAAGAGAAAATCATTGTTGGAATTGATGCGAAAAATGGTTTCGTAGCAACGAGAGGCTGGCTTGATGTGTCTGAAATTTCTTACATTGATTTAGCAAAGCAAATGGAGAATGTAGGTGTTCAAACGATTGTGTTTACAGACATTTCGAAAGACGGGACGCTTGCAGGACCGAATTTAGAGCAATTGGAGTTACTACAAAAAAGCGTGAGCATTCGTCTTATTGCTTCTGGAGGAGTGGCATCTATTCAAGATGTGAAAAAATTAAATGATATGAATATATACGGCGTCATAATTGGTAAGGCTCTTTATGAGAAAACGATTGATTTAGAAGAAGTGTTAGAGGTAACAAAGTTATGTTAGCGAAACGCATTATTCCATGTCTAGATGTGAAAGAGGGTCGAGTCGTAAAGGGTGTAAATTTTATAGGGTTACAAGACGTCGGTGATCCTGTTGAAATAGCCGCTTTATATAATGAGGCGGGAGCAGATGAGATTGTATTTTTAGATATTACGGCAACGCATGAAGGACGAAAAACAATTATAGATGTTGTAGAAAAAACAGCTTCGAAAGTATTTATTCCTCTTACAGTTGGCGGGGGAATTTCAAGTGTTAAAGATATGTACAATTTACTAAGAGCTGGAGCGGATAAAGTTTCAATCAACTCAGCGGCAGTGCGAAATCCAGAGCTAATTGAAGAAGGGGCAAAACACTTTGGCTCACAATGTATTGTCGTAGCAATTGATGCTAGAAAAGTAGCAGAAGAAAAGTGGAATGTTTATGTGAACGGCGGAAGAGTTGATACGGGTATGGATGCAATCGGGTGGGCAAAACGCATTGCCGAGCTAGGGGCAGGCGAAATTTTGTTAACGAGTATGGATGCAGATGGAACGAAAAACGGGTATGATCTTCGTTTAACAGAAGAAATTTCAAAAAGCGTTTCCGTACCAGTCATCGCGTCAGGCGGATGTGGTCACGTTGATCACATTATAGAAGTTTTTCAAAAGACAACAGTTGATGCAGCACTTGCGGCATCCATCTTTCATTATGGTGAGGCGACAGTGCAGGACGTAAAGAGAAAATTAAGAAATGCAAATGTTGAGGTGCGGTTATGAAACCTAACTTTTCAAAAGGATTATTACCAGCAGTTGTAATTGAAGAAGGGACAAAAGAAGTTTTAATGCTAGCTTATATGAATGAAGAAGCATATGAAAAAACGCTAGAAACGAAAAGAACATGTTTTTATTCTCGTTCAAGACAATCGTTATGGAATAAAGGAGAAACATCAGGAAATGTCCAATATGTGCAATCTCTTTATTTAGATTGTGATCAAGATTCAATTGTTGTTGTCGTAAAGCAAGTGGGACCTGCTTGTCATACAGGAGAGAAAACATGTTTTCACTATCAAATTATATAGGGGGATACATATGGAAAATGCCTTTAAATTACTATTTGAAACAATTGAAGAACGAAAGGGAAATCCACTTCCTGAATCGTATACAAATTATTTATTTTCAAAAGGAGAAGATAAAATTTTAAAGAAAATTGGTGAAGAATGCACGGAAGTAATTATCGCATCTAAAAATAATGACAAAGAAGAATTAGTGAAAGAAATGGTTGATGTATTGTATCACTGCTTTGTTTTATTAGCTGAAAAAAATATATCATTAGAAGATGTTATGGAGGAAGTGACAGAAAGAAAAGGGAAGCTTTCGCGAGTAGGGGACAGAAGTGAAATAGATACATTATAAGGGGGAAATGTAGATGAAGGTGGATTATCACATTCATTTAGAAGAAGGGCCATATTCAATAGGATGGCTAGCTAAAATAAATGAAGTGTTACAACATTATGAACCACTTAAAGAAGAGAAACATTCTATGGAATGGCTTGTGAAAACACAAGAACGCCTGCAAAGACGTGTGAAAGAAGGGCCATTTACAATGAAATGGATTGATTTATATTTAGAAGAAGCTTTGCAAAAAGGTATAAAAGAAGTTGGTATTGTCGATCATTTATACCGTTTTTATGAAGCGAAAGAATACTATGAAAGGTATGTCGATATTAGTGATTCGAGGCTTGGTCGTTTACAGAAGGAATGGTTAGACCAAGTAAGGGTAACATCACTACATGATTTTACAAAGGCAATTGAAGAGGCGAAAGAACGGTGGAGTAAAAGAGGTGTTACGCTTAAACTTGGAATTGAAGCGGATTATTTTATTGGTGGTGAACAAGAATTACAATCTTTACTCGCATTAGGAGATTTTGATTATGTAATTGGTTCTGTTCATTTTTTAAATGGCTGGGGATTTGATAATCCAGATACGAAAGAATATTTTAAGGAACATGACTTATATGTTTTATATGATACGTTTTTCAAAACGGTTGAGTGTGCAGTTCGCTCTAATTTATTTGATATTATAGCTCATCTTGATAACATAAAAGTATTTAATTATCGGTTAGATGAAAATGAACAACTTTCTTATTATAAGGAAATTGCGCGTGCGTTAGTAGAAACAAATACGGCAACGGAAATAAATGCAGGATTGTACTATCGCTATCCTGTACGCGAAATGTGTCCGAGTCCGCTATATTTACAAGTACTAGCTAAGCATGGCGTTCCAGTTACTCTCTCCTCAGATGCTCATTATCCGAATGATTTAGGGAAATATGTGGAAGAGGATATAAAGACGTTACGTAATCATGATATTTCTCACATAGCTACATTTACGAAACGAGTAAGAACGATGAGATTACTGGAAGAAGAAGTAACAATTTCAAAATGATCACGATTTTTTGATGAAAACCACCCTTTTTGTTCAAAATAAGAAAGAATAAAAAGGAGGGTAAGAAATGGCGAAACAACAAAATAAACAAAATGTACAAGGTGCACAACAACAAGCTTATACTTCTGAAACGAATGCTACATCTCAATCCGTTATTGAGGAACAAATTAGTGATACAGTTGCAGAGGGAACGATCGATGTGAAGCTTGGAAAACAATCGCAAGAAAAAGCATAAGAAGAGGGGGAGACTTGCATCTCCTCTTTTTTTGTGGAAAAGTGTCGATTTTCAAAACTATAATCAAATTCCTTGGTTTTTATATGTGGATTTCTTACAATAAAAGATAAGAGATATCTTATTTTCTATAGAAGAGGTGTTAGTAGTGGCAAAAATATTAGTAGCAGGGAAAATTCCAGCAATCGGATTAGAACTATTAAAGGATCATGATGTAGAAATGTACGATAAAGAGGCGTTAATTTCTTTAGATGAATTAACAGATCGTGTAAAAGACAAAGATGCATTGTTAAGCCTACTTTCTACAAAGGTGACAAAAGAAGTGATTGATGCGGCACCTAATTTGAAGATTGTTGCAAACTATGGTGCTGGTTACGACAATATTGATTACACGTATGCGGGTGAAAAAGGAACTGTAGTATCGAATACACCGAAAGTATCAACTGAAGCTACTGCAGAACTAACATTTGCACTTCTTTTAGCAGCGGCACGTAGAATTCCGGAAGGTGATACGCTATGTCGTACAACTGGATTTAATGGATGGGCACCATTATTTTTCTTAGGCCGCGAAGTACACGGTAAAACAATTGGAATTATTGGCCTTGGAGAAATCGGAAAGGCAGTTGCAAAGCGTGCGAAAGCGTTTGGAATGAATGTTTTATATACAGGACCAAATCGAAAGCCTGAAGCTGAAAGTGAACTGGAAGCAACATATGTAACATTGGAAGAATTATTACAAACAGCAGACTTTATTACAATTAATTGTGCGTATAATCCGAAATTGCATCATATGATTGATGATGAACAGTTTAAAATGATGAAGAAAACAGCGTATATTGTAAATGCTTCACGTGGACCAATTATGAATGAAGCGGCACTTGCTCATGCATTAAAAACGAATGAAATTGAAGGAGCAGCTCTTGACGTGTTTGAATTTGAACCGAAAATTACAGAAGAGCTAAAAGGATTAAAGAATGTAGTACTTGCTCCTCACGTAGGAAATGCAACGTTCGAAACTCGTGATGCGATGGCTGAAATGGCAGTAAGAAATATTTTAGCCGTATTAAAAGGGGAAGAGCCTGTAACACCTGTAAATCAAAAAGTAGTAGTTACAAAATAAAAAGAAACCTTCCGATTCCGGAAGGTTTCTTATTTTTCTTTATTTGCTCTTTTAGATGGTCTTTGTCTAAGAAATTGAGATAGCATATACAAAATATATAGTGGAATAGCAATGAATAAGAAAACAGAAAAATTACCGAACCCTGTTTGGTACATTGTGATAATGATTCCAACTAAAAATAGTGTAATAATGATACTATATCGTGGAATTGGTACATCTTTTAAACTTGGGATACGAATGCGGCTCACCATTAAAAATGCGAACGTTACAAATACTGTAATAAGAACGATTTTTGGAATGGTATGTGAAAATAATGTTAAGAAAGCAACAAGCCCTCCCGCTGCTGTAATCGGTACGCCAGTGAAATATTTCATTGAAGTAGAAGATGGTGTTACATTAAATCGTGCTAAACGGTATGCTCCGAAAAGAGGGAATAGTCCCGCTATGTATAGTCCGATGATTCCGTAATTGGAGAAAGATGTGTAATACATGAGAACAGCAGGTGCTGCACCAAATGTTACGACATCCGCCAGCGAGTCAAGCTCTTTTCCCATTTGTGAATCAACACGTAATAAGCGAGCAACACGTCCATCAAGACTATCTAACATCATCCCGATAAGTACTAAAATAGCAGCTGATTTATAATATCCTAAAGATGCATAGCCGATTGATAAGAATCCACTATATAAATTTCCGAGCGTAAATAAGTTTGGAATAGCTGCTCTATACAAAATCTGATCCCTTGCTTTCTGTAATAAATTCTTAATTAGTTTATGAAATTTTACTTATTTTATCATACCATAAATTTCTTCCTCATACGAAAAAAATTCCCAATTTGTGAAAGATTTCATAGCGGAATGATTTGAAAAATAAGTAAAAAAAGAAGCAACTTTTATAAAAGTTGCTTCTGGCGCTATTCAAATTTCGTTGTCATTGTTCCGGTTTTATAACGATTGTTAGGATCGAAACGTAATAAGTCTCCATAAATGAGTTTGTCGGAGAGTTTCAATTCAGTTTTTGCTTTTTCAATATTTGGTTGACATAATGAAATGTCCGCTTCTTCACCTGTATTTCGTTTATAGCACATGTTTTTTGTATAAACATAGTTTTCCGAAACGAAGCTACCATCACGCATTACCATAAGTGGATCTTCTTCTTTAATAAATAGGTCAGTTCCAAATTCAACTGATTGATTTGTTTTAATACCAAGTAAATGAAGTAGCGTTGGTTTAATATCAATTTGACCAGATACTTTAGAAATGACTTTTCCTTTTTGACCAGGTACATGAATAATGAGAGGGACGCGTTGTAATTGCATAGAATCAAACGGTGTAATAGCGTCTTTACCAAGGAACTGAGCCATAGCTGCATTATGGTTTTCAGAAATACCGTAATGATCTCCATAAATGACAATAACGGAATTATCATACAGTCCTTCCTCTTTTAATTGTTTAATAAATAGTTTAAGAGCTTCATCCGTGTAACGAACGGTTGGGAAGTAGCGGTTTACAACACCACTTTCCGAATTAAACTCATCAACATATTGATCTTCTGGATTTAGAAGAAATGGAAAATGATTTGTTAAAGTAATAAATTTTGTATAGAACGGTTGTGGTAAAGATTTTAGCTTTGGAATCGATTGTTCAAAGAACCCTTTATCTTTTAATCCCCAACCGACAGACATTTGTTCTGTGCCTACGTAATCATTTAAATTAAAGTAACGATCATATCCAAGTGCAGGATACATTACATCACGATTCCAAAACGTTTTATCGTTTGAATGGAAGACAGCAGAAGAATATCCGTATTTTTTTAATTGTTCTGGTGTAGCTGTATATTCATTTGTTGCGTGAGTAAAGAATACAGAACCGCGGTCTAACGGATAAAGTGAATTTTCAACGATAAATTCAGCATCAGAAGTTTTACCTTGTCCCGTTTGATGATAGAAGTTATCGAAATAAAAACTATCTTTAATAAATTCATTTAAAAATGGAGTGATTTCTTTTCCATTTATTTTTTTATTAATAACAAAACTTTGTGTAGATTCCATTGAAATCAAAATTACATTTTTACCTTTTGCAGCTCCAAATAAGTTTTTATCAACTTGCTTATCTTTTGAGTCTGTATAGTTTTTAATTTCAGAGAACCCGTCACCACTTGCAAATACACGTTCAGCCGAAGATTTAGATTGAAGTGTAATATCAAATAGATGATATGTGTATAAACCTAAATTTTTCACGACAGTTTGACGATCAAATGAGCGTGAGAACATTTGTGGCTTATAAATAACTGAAACGACAATTTGTAATGCTAATAGAGCTGTTACACCGCTAAAGAAAGTTCGCTTCTCAGAGCGAGAAAGTGGCGTCTTGTCGCAAAATGCTGGGAATTTACGTGAAAGAAACATTAAAATAATTGCATCTGCAAATAAAAGTAATGTTTTGTACGTAAAGAGTTCTTTTATACTTGTCCCTAAATCAGCCATATTATTTGTTTGAAATAAAACTGGGAACGTAACGAAATCGTTATAAAACCCATAAAACATTGCATTTCCAAATAAAATAAAGGACAGTATAAAACTGATTCCAACTATAATACGGTTTCGGTGTTTAGATGCAAGTAAAGCAAAACCGAAAAATAAAAGTAACGCAGCTAGTGGATTAATAAAAAGCATAAATTCTTCAAAGAAGTTATCAATTTTAATATCAAATGCTAGCTTGTACACAATATATGTTTTTATCCATAATAAAACGACTGCAACGAGTGCAAATCGCAGTTTTGGAAACAGACGTTGTAGCATAATATACTCCTCTCCTAAAAAGCATGACAGTTCTTGTGAGCCGGTTTGATTAGCGCCTCATTTTATATATACGAACAGTCCTTTGTTATTATGTTTATTATACTATGAGTATCATTATACGAAAATAAAAGAGAGTTGTGGACTTTTTTATAATAATTGAGTAGAAAAAGGGCAGTGGGAGACAATAAAACGGAGTTTCTATGTATGATAATTATCGTGCGCAGAAAGAATCGTGTAATAATACGGAGGTTATAATGCGAAAATTATTATATTTTATAGTATGCAGTAGTGTTATACTTTTTGCTTCACCGAGTGTGTCGGTAGCCCAATATGATGCACCTCTTATGGAAGATGCCCTTTATTCTGTTTTATTTCCGAAAATAAATAAAGCAATTGAAAAACAATATGGGAGCTTGAAGCCTTATCAATGTCCTAAAATTATTAGTTTAAAAAAAGTGTATAGCGGTACATATTTATTTCAAGCAAGTATTGAAGTAACGAAGTATGAACGAGTTGCTGGGAAAATTGCTCCACCATTTGAGAAGGTAACGATTACATTTAATAATGAAGAAGGCGAATGGGAAGTGTCAAAGATTTCAGTAAAGCGCTTACCAAATGATACGAAATTAAACTGTAAAAAAACAATATAAAAAATTGTTTGACAAATAAAATGGTCCTTTGGTATTGTTAATAGCAACAATTAGATGTTTGAAAATTAAATAGACTTACCTCATCTACTCTCAAAGGTAGAGGCCGCGATAGGAAAGAGTAAGCTATGGGAGATTTAATGGAATCTGTGATCATAGGTTGAAAGGGACTATTGCCGAAATATAAGAATAACCATCTTATTCATATATTGGGACTGCATTGAATAAATGTAGTACTGTCATAATATTTATTTTATGGAGAGCTATTTGGAGATGTTGATGCGGTTTCTTATTTTGAGGAGATAACAACTCGTTTATTTTTTCAATATATATTTTTCCTAATAAGAAACGCGTGTGAACATTGTTCCGCGCGTTTTTTGTCTATCTAAAAGCGTGCTGCAATGAATAGAAGATTGGGGTTATGAGTTTTAGAGGAAATAAGGGAGGAATTCAAATGTATTTACACGGCACGAGCCGAATCAATGGGCAAGGACACTTAGAAATTGGAGGATGCGATACGACGCAGCTAGCAAAACAATACGGAACACCACTTTATGTATACGATGAAGAGTCAATTCGAGGAAAGTGCCGCGCGTTTCATCGTGCGTTTAAAGAAAGTGGTTTCTCTTATCAAGTAGCATATGCAAGCAAGGCGTTCTTGTGCATGGAGATGTGCCGAGTGGCTCGTGAAGAGAATATGTCATTAGATGTTGTTTCTGGAGGAGAATTATATACTGCGCTGCAAGCAGGATTTCCGGCATCACGCATTCATTTTCACGGCAATAATAAAACAGAAGAAGAAATTGTGATGGCTCTTCAGGCGAATATTGGTTGTTTTGTCGTAGATAATTTCTTGGAATTAGAAATTTTGCATGATTTAGCAGTGCAACATGGGAAATTTGTGAACATATTAATTCGTGTAACGCCCGGAGTAGAGGCGCACACACATGAATATATTACAACAGGCCAAGATGATTCGAAATTTGGATTTGGCGTGTCAAATGGTCAAGCGATGCAAGTAATTGAGATTGCTTTACAAAAATCAAATTATAATGTGTTAGGAATTCATTCACATATCGGATCACAAATATTTGAAACGGCCGGCTTTGTGCGAGCGATTGAAGTTCTTCGTCAATTTTTAGAACAAGTGAGAGAGCGAACAAACTATGTAGTAAAAGTGCTAAATGTAGGCGGAGGATTCGGAATACGCTACACAGAGTCAGATACACCATTAACTCTTGAGACATATGTGCGAGCTGTAACAAGTGCTGTGAGGGAACAATTTACAGTATGTAATTATCCCCTGCCAGAAATATGGGTTGAACCAGGCCGTAGTATTGTAGGGGATGCTGGAACGACAATTTATACAGTCGGATCTGTGAAAGATATTCCTGGTATTCGGAAATATGTATCAGTGGATGGTGGGATGACTGATAATTTAAGACCTGCTTTATATAACGCTCGTTATGAAGCGATGTTAGCGAATCGAGGGAATGATGAGAATGAGGAACTTGTCTCGATTGCTGGGAAGTGCTGTGAGAGTGGAGATATGTTAATTTGGGATATCACTCTACCGAAAGTTGCTTCAGCCGATTTATTAGCAATTTCTTGTACAGGGGCATATGGATACTCGATGGCGAATAATTATAATCGGATTCGTAGACCAGCTGTCGTCTTCGCGAAAGGCGGCACATCACAAATTGTTGTAGAGCGTGAAACATATGAAAATATTATTGGGAACGATCGCATACGTATTAAAGAACTTGTGTGAATGGGAAAAAGGAGTTGTTCGGATGGGCAATTCCTTTTTTATAAAACAAAATAATTAAAATATATCGGAAAACTAGGATTGAAAAAAATCAGAATTGTGATAAAATACAAATACAAAGCTTATCAAGAGAAGCGGAGGGAACTGGCCCGAAGAAGCTCGGCAACCTGCTTATAGAAAGCAAGGTGCTAAATCCAGCAAAATGGAATCCATTTTGAAAGATAAGGTAAAATATATTACCGAACAGTCTTTTCGAAATGGGAAAGATTTTTTTTATGAATAAAAAGGGGGGCTGTTCGCGTGAGCGTACGGGAACATTTTGAGGAAGTATCTGAGAAAATTCAAGCGATGCTTGCTGATATGAAATATGGTTCAATTACAATTGTTGTGCAAGATGGGAAAGTCATTCAATTAGAGAAAAGTGAAAAGGTACGTTTAAAGTAAAAAGCGCTGACTAGAAAAACTAGAGGCGGTTTTAACCTATTATATTAGGTTAAAACCGTCTTTTTGCTTTTACAGGGGGAAAGAACATGTTGACGTATGAAACGTGGGAAGAAAATAATGTTTCATTTTCAGAAGAAGATGAAACGAAAGGCGCGCTATCTGTATTAAGTTGGGCTTATAAAGAATATAAAAGTGAAATTGTATACGCATGTAGCTTCGGAGTGGAAGGGATGGTATTGCTGCATCTTATAAACCAAGTAAATCCATCTGCTAAAGTTGTATTTTTAGATACGAATGTTCATTTTCAAGAAACGTATGAATTAATTCAAAAAGTGCGGAAACGATTTCCTTCATTAAATATTATAGAAAAACAGCCGGAACTTACGCTTGATGAACAAGCGAAGTTGCATGGTGAGAAATTATGGGAAAGTAATCCGAATCTTTGTTGTAAAATTAGAAAAATTTTACCGTTAGAAAAATCATTAGCAGCGGAAAAAGCTTGGATATCGGGCTTAAGGAGGGAACAATCAGAAACACGTAAGCATACAAAGTTTATAAATCAAGATCATCGCTTTCAATCTATTAAAGTTTGTCCACTCATTCATTGGACGTGGAAAGAAGTGTGGCGATATGTATACAAACATAGCTTACCGTATAACCCGCTGCATGATGTTGGATATCCAAGTATTGGGTGTGAGAAGTGTACGTTACCTGTAGGTGAGGGTGGCGATTCGAGAGATGGTAGGTGGTCTGGGAAAGTGAAAACAGAATGTGGTCTTCATTACCAATAAGATGAATTTGAAAATAAAGCTAAGAGAGGAAATAGAAAATGAGTACAAGAAACGAATTAATAAATCGTATAGACGAGACTTACGACGTATCACAAATCGAAAAAGAAATTGAACTAGACAACATTGCGTTAAGTGATTTAGAGCTATTAGCGACAGGGGGATATAGCCCACTTACTGGTTTTTTAGGAAAGAAAGATTATGATTCGGTCGTAGAAACGCTTCGCTTAGCAAACGGGAGCATATGGAGTATACCGATTACATTACCAGTAACAGAAGAAGTAGCAGAGAGTCTAAAAGCTGGAGAGGAAGTAAAACTTGTTAATGCTGAAAATGTATATGGTGTCATTCAAATAGAAGATATTTTTGTGCCTGACAAGGAAAAAGAAGCGTTACTTGTGTATAAAACGACGGATGAGGCTCATCCAGGAGTGAAAAAATTATATGAACGACCGAACGTTTATGTCGGGGGAGCTATTATTCTTACAAAACGCTTTGAAAATAATCCGTTTCCTTCTTATCATTTAGATCCAATTGAAACGAGAGAAGAATTTAAAAAACGTGGTTGGAAAACAGTGGTTGGATTTCAAACGAGAAATCCGGTACATCGTGCCCATGAATACATTCAAAAATCTGCCCTTGAAATTGTAGATGGTCTCTTTTTAAATCCACTCGTTGGGGAAACGAAATCGGACGATATTCCTGCTGATGTAAGGATGGAAAGCTATGAAGTATTACTTCAAAACTATTATCCGAAAGATCGTGTCTTTTTAGGTGTATTTCCTGCAGCAATGCGTTACGCAGGACCGAGGGAAGCGATATTCCATGCAATAGTCAGAAAGAATTTTGGATGCACCCACTTTATCGTAGGACGTGATCATGCAGGAGTAGGAGATTATTACGGGACTTATGAAGCACAAGAAATTTTTACAAACTTTACAGTGGAAGAGTTAGGGATTACACCATTATTTTTTGAACATAGTTTTTACTGCACGAAGTGTGAAGCGATGGCTTCGACGAAAACATGCCCACACGGAAAAGAGGATCATGTCATTTTATCAGGTACGAAAGTAAGAGAACTATTAAGAAACGGTGAGGTTCCGCCGAGTACATTTAGTCGTAAAGAAGTAGTGGAAGTGCTAATTAAAGGTTTGAAAAAAGAAGTAGTAACAGAATAGGGAGAGAATGACATGGATACGAATATTACTTGGCATACAGCATCTGTTTCAAAAGATGAGAGAAGAGTAAGAAATGGGCATCATAGTTTTGTAGTTTGGTTTACTGGTCTATCAGCTTCAGGTAAATCTACGGTGGCGAACGCGGTTGCTCGTAAACTATTTGAAAAGAATATTGGAAACTATGTACTAGATGGAGATAATGTACGCCACGGTTTAAATAAAGACTTAGGTTTTTCTGAAAGTGATCGTATGGAAAATATAAGACGGATTGGTGAAGTGGCGAAGCTATTTGTAGATCAAGGTACTGTTGTTCTTACAGCGTTTATTTCACCGTTTCGAGTAGACCGAAAACAAGTTAGAGATCTATTAGCAGCAGATGAGTTTATAGAAGTGTTTGTAAAATGTCCAATTGAAGAGTGTGAAAAACGTGATCCAAAAGGGTTATACAAAAAGGCAAGACAGGGTGATATTAAAGAGTTTACTGGTGTTGATTCACCGTATGAGGAGCCAGAGAAAGCAGAGTTAATTGTAGAAACGCACAAGTATTCTATTGAAGAATGTGCAGAACAAATCGTGAAGTACTTACAAGAGCGTAGTTTTATATAGGGGGATAAAAAATGAGTTATGAAAAAGTATGGGCTAACAATGAAAAATTAAATCAGACTGAGAAAAATAAATTGAAAAAAGATGGATTGGAAATCTTTAATGATATTCCTTACTATGCAGAAAATGGCTTCGAATCTATTCCGAAAGAAGAGTGGGACGCATTCAAATGGGCAGGGTTATATTTACAAAGACCGAAAGAAGCTGGATATTTTATGATGCGTGTAAATATTCCTTCAGGGATTATTACGAATGCACAGGCAGAAGTGCTTGCTTCTATCGCTGAGGATTATGGGCGTGACGTAATAGATATTACGACAAGACAGGCGATTCAGTTTCATTGGTTAGAAATTCATCAAATTCCAGATATTTTTAAAAGATTAGCAAGAGTTGGGTTATCTTCAGCGGGGGCGTGTGGTGATATAACGCGTAATATTACAGGGAATCCACTTGCTGGTATTGATGCAAATGAACTGTTTGATACAACGGGTATTGTGAAAGAGGTATATGATTATTTTCAACATAATGAAGAGTTTTCTAACTTACCGCGTAAATTTAAAATGTCTATTAGTTCTAACATTTATAATTCAGCAAACGCAGAGATTAACTGTGTTGCATTTACACCTGCAACGAAAGAGATAGATGGTGAGAAAAAAGTTGGTTTTCATATAAAAGTAGGCGGTGGATTATCAGCCCGTCCATATTTAGCTGATGAATTAGATGTATTCGTTTTACCAGAAGAAGTGAAGGCGGTAGCAATTGCGATTGCTACGATATTCCGTGATTTTGGATACCGTGAAAAACGTCATTTAGCTCGTTTGAAATTTCTAGTTGCAGACTGGGGAGCAGAGAGATTTAAAGAGAAACTAATAGAGTATATAGGACCATTGCAAAGTAAAGGAGAAAGTGCTCTCAAAGGATGGAATGCGGGATACTTTTATGGTGTTCAAGATCAAAAACAAGATGGACTAAAATATGTAGGTTTTAATGTGCCGGTAGGACGTCTACATGCAGAAGAAATGTTTGAGATTGCAAGAATTGCTAAGCAGTATGGAAATGGACAGATTCGTACATGTAATTCGCAAAACTTCATTATTCCGAATGTTCCGCCAAAAAATGTAACAGGTTTACTAAATGAGCCGTTGTTTAAAGCCATATCAGCAAGTCCTAAATCATTTATTGGTCATGCGGTTTCCTGTACCGGTATTGAGTATTGCAATCTTGCTTTAGTAGAAACGAAAGAAAGATTACGCAAAATCGCAGAGTACTTAGATACACAAATTGCACTCGATGTTCCAGTTCGTATTCATATGGTAGGATGCCCGAATTCATGTGGGCAACGTCAAATTGCTGACATTGGATTGCAAGGGGTGAAAATGAAAACGAAGGAAAAAGGAATTGTTGAAGCATTTGAAATATACGTAGGTGGAACGCTGTTAGATGGCGGTGCTTATAACCAAAAGTTAAAAGGGAAAATAGATGGCGAGGATCTACCTGATGTACTTGCATCATTTATAAGCTATTTCAAAGAGAATAAATTACTAGCTGAAACATTTTATGATTTTGTCAGCCGTGTTGGTATAGAGACATTACAAATAGCGTTAAATACTGTGTTAGAAGAAGTAATAGCGTCTTAGGAGGGACAATATGGATTTATATCGATTTGAAGCTGTGTTAGTAAATAGTATTGTTCCGATTGTTGTTGTTGCTCAAAGTGAAGAACAGGCATTTAAGCTCGCGGAGATAGAGCTTGAAAAGCATTTTTTACCGTTACCAGAAGTAAAGGAGATTTCTCTATTTGAAAAAAAGAAGATTCGAAAAGGTGCAGCATTTGTTATTCATGAGTAGGAAAAAGGTAATACGAAATAATGAAAACTTCCATTCGTATATAAGGATGGAAGTTTCACTTTAATAGTAGAAATGAGGAGAGATGATGGGGAAGGTTTATATCGTTGGTGCAGGTCCTGGTGATCCAGATTTAATTACTGTGAAAGGGTTGAAATGTATTAAGAAGGCAGATGTTATTTTATACGACCGTCTCGTGAATAAAGAGTTGCTTTCCCATGCAAAGCCTGAAGCGGATTTAATTTATTGCGGAAAACTACCAAATTATCACACGATGAAGCAAGAGACGATTAACACGTTTCTTATTAAATATGCGAAAAAGGGAAAAGTTGTAACGAGGCTAAAGGGCGGGGATCCATTTGTATTTGGTAGAGGAGGAGAAGAAGCTGAAGCGTTAGCAAAGCAAGGGGTACCATTTGAAATCGTTCCTGGTATTTCAGCTGGAATAGCTGCTCCTGCTTATGCTGGCATTCCAGTGACACATCGTGATGCAAGTGCAAGTTTTGCTATTGTGACAGGGCATAGGAAAGAAGGTGCTGAAGAAGAAGTGAAGTGGGAAAATTTAGCGAAAGGTGTAGAGACTTTAGCTGTATATATGGGGGTTAGCAATTTACCCTACATATGTGAACAACTGATGAAGCATGGAAAAGACAAAAGTACACCTGCTGCTATTATTGAACGGGGAACGACATCAATGCAGCGCACAGTTGTTGGGACGTTAGGAACAATTGTGGATGTTGCAAAAAAAGAACAAATTCAAAATCCGAGCATGATTGTAATTGGAGAAGTGGTCCGTTTTCGAGAAAAAATCCATTGGTTTGAGAAACAGACAGAAAGTACCTATCAAGTAAGTGGAGTGTTATAAAATGAAAGCCATCTTATATATATGCCATGGAAGTCGTTTGAAAGCAGCTAAAGAAGAAGCGGTTGCATTTATTACGTCATGCATGAACCGTGTAGAGGCAAGTATTCAAGAAGTTTGTTTTTTAGAGTTAGCGAGCCCAACGATTAAGGAAGGGTTCCGTACATGTGTGAAGCGTGGTGCTACAGAGATTATTGTTATTCCAGTTTTTTTATTAGCGGCAGGTCATGTGAAAAAAGATATACCGTTTGAATTGGAAAAGTTAAATAATCAATTTTCGAATGTTAAAGTGACCTACGGTAACCCGTTTGGTGTATCAGAAACACTTGTGAAATCGGTGTATAGTGGAAGTGGCATTGAACAGGAAGATAAGAATGAAGTGACGCTACTTCTCGTAGCAAGAGGGAGTAGTGATCCTGAAGTATTAAGAGATATAAACTGGATTGCTTCTTTATTTCAACATGAAGAGAAAATTAAAAAAGTAGAGGTTTGTTATTTAGCGGCTGCCGAGCCGAAATTTGAGGAGAAGTTAAAGGAAGTTGTTGAACGAAAAGAAAAGAATATCGTTGTACTGCCTTACTTATTATTTACAGGTTTACTTATGAAACATATTGAAAAAGAAGTGCGCCAATATGAGTTGGATGAGATAAAAATAAGTCCGTATTTAGGAAAGAATGAAGCATTTCAATATATGTTAATTCAGAAAACGAAGAAATTATTGAAGGGAGATCAATATGTATCCACTTACAGTGCGAGTTGAGAAGAAACGTATTGTTGTCATTGGTGGAGGAAAAGTCGCGGGATTCAAAATTATTCCTTTACTAAAACAAGGTGCGGATATAGTTGTGGTAAGTCCTGAATTGGATGCGAATTTAGTGAAACTTGTGGAAGAAAAGAAAATTCGTTGGTATCAAAGGGAGTATGAAAAAAGTGACATTAAAGGTGCTTTTTTGGTCGTTGCAGCGAGTAGTGATGCCGTATTAAATGAACAAGTTGCTGAAGATAGCGCAGAAAATCAGTTAGTAAATGTTATTACGAACCCGGAAAGTGGTAATGTTCATTTTCCAGCGGCAATTCATCGTGGATTATTGAATGTGGCTGTTTCTACAGGAGGAGCGAGTCCGAAACTTGCAAAAAAAATTCGTGATGATATTGCAAATAAATATGATGAGGCGTATGAATCGTATCTTGATTTTTTATCCGAAGTTAGAATAAAAGTGAAAGAACTACAAATAGAGAAAAGAGAGAGAAATATATTGTTGCAAGAAGTATTAAAGTCGGTATATGTTCAAAATGAACAAAAAAGAGAATTGTTTTTACAAGAATTAGAGAGAAGAGTTCATATAGGATAATGAATAAATTGTACTTTACAACTATAAAAATATAATTTATAATCACAAGTAACTTCAATAGATGAAATCGATGAGCAAGAAGAGTATGTATATTTGATACGTTCAGAGAGCTGGGGGAAGGTGTGAGCCCGGTACGATAAAATATACAGAATGGGCTTGCGAGAGGTATGTTGAACATTGTAGTAGGCAACCCGGGTTCCGCCGTTAAAAGGATAGAGTATCGGAATTTTCCTGTACTTGAACAAGTGGGATTTATCAATCCAATTGAGGTGGTACCACGGTATTTACATTACATATATCGTCCTCTACATGCATATTTGCGTGTAGGGGACTTTTTTATTTTCTAAAGGAGGTGTGCGAGTATGAAATGAAAGTGTATAATTAACAAAAGTTTAAATATTCAGAAAAGGAGAATTTATGATGAAAGAAACACAGCAATGGACGTCGAAAATAGGCTTTGTACTCGCAGCAGCCGGAGCCGCAGTAGGTCTTGGTGCCATATGGAAATTTCCATATGTTGCAGGTAATGGTGGGGGAGGCGCATTCTTCCTTGTATTTTTACTATTAACTTTATTTATAGGTATGCCTCTTCTAATAGCGGAATTTGTCATTGGACGTAGCACCCAAAAAGAGGCAGTTACAGCTTATAAAGTACTAGTACCAAATAGTAAATTATATCCTTGGATTGGTCGTATGGGAGTTGTAACTTGTTTTAGTGTACTCTCTTTCTATAGTGTCGTAGGTGGATGGATTTTACTGTACTTATACTATAGTGTTACAGGAAGCTTTTGGAATGGTGTTGTTGATTATGGAAAATTATTTGGTGAAACGATTTCAAATCCAGTAAGTGCGATTGGAGCGCAATTTATCTTTATGCTTTGTACTATTTTTGTAGTAAGTAAAGGTGTAGAGAAGGGAATAGAAAAGGCAAGTAAGTATATGATGCCACTATTATTTATTTTGTTTATTGCAATCATTATTCGTGCGTTAACACTCGATGGTGCTTTTGCTGGGGTAGAGTTCTTTTTGAAACCAGATTTTTCAAAGCTGACAGCAGATACGATTTTATACGCGATGGGACAATCGTTCTTCTCGCTAACAGTAGGTGCCTCAGTAATGGTCACGTATAGTTCGTACTTGAAGAAAGAAGAACATTTAGCTAAATCAGCAACGTCTATTGTAAGTTTAACTGTTTTTATTACAGTACTTGCAGGATTAGCAATTTTCCCGGCGATTTTCGCATTAGGCGTTAAGCCGACTGAAGGACCAGGACTACTGTTTATCGTCCTTCCAGCAGTATTTGCGAAAATACCATTTGGACAATTTTTCTTCATTATGTTTTTAGTTTTATTTTTCTTTGCAACTTTAACATCTGCGATTTCCATGCTTGAAATTGTAGTAGCATCTGTTGCGAAAGATAATGAGAAAAAGCGTCCGTCAGCATCATTATTAATTGGTATTCTTATTTTTGCAGTTGGAATCCCGTCAGCATTATCGTTTGGAATTATGAGTGATGTGAAAATATTTGGTAAGACATTCTTTGATTTCGTCGATTTTTCGGTAAGTAATGTATTACTGCCGCTCGGAGTACTAGCCATTTCGCTATTCGTACCAAATAAAATGAGTAAAGAAATGTTAATGAAAGAATTAGAAGTTACGGAAACGAAAGGGAAAACATTATTTAATATTTGGTTCTTCTTACTTCGTTATGTTATTCCAGTAACGGTAATTATTGTATTTTTAAATGCGATAGGCGTATTTAAAATGTTTGCATAATAAAAAGACGGAGATTTCTCCGTCTTTTTATTATGTTGTAGGTGTATTCAATAAACGATTATACGCTTTATAGGCTGTGACGACTGCAATGAATGATCCGATTAAAAATAATGCTGAGCCGCCAAATGTAAATAACCGGCCAATGTAAGTTTCTCTAGCTTCTTCTATTTTCTGTTGTAATTGTGTATTCATATGATTCACCTCGTAAAATATGGGCATTTAGTTGTAGTCTATGTGGAATGCCTATAGTGTGTGAAGTGGAAATAAAAAAACTCGGTATGAACCGAGTTTTTTTTATAATCCGATATAAGGAGATGGATCCACTGCGTTTGTCTTACCGACATTCCATTCTCCAAGGTGAAGTTCGAAGTGTAAATGCTGCCCGTATGATTGGCCAGTATTTCCCATGAATCCAAGTTGAGTGCCTTGTTTTACAGTTTGTCCATTTGATACAGAACGGCTACTCATATGAGCATATACTGTCGTATATGTTTTTCCGTTTATACGGTGAGATAAGTACACAACGTTTCCGTAACTAGATGATAATTCTGAGCGAATAACAACACCATCAGCAGCGGCAATAATTGGAACGGTTCCTGAGGCTGCGATATCGATTCCTTTATGGTTATCTATAGAGCGCACGCCAAACCCAGAAGTTTTTGATCCAGCTGCTGGCTTAATAAACCCGCCAATATTTGTATCGTGTGGTGTTGGAGCTGCTTGAGCTGTTTGAGCAGATGTAGTGGCTTGTTTACGAGCTTCTTCTGCCTTGCGAGCTTCTTCAGCTTTACGAGCCTCTTCGGCACGTTTTTCTTCTTCAATTGCTTTTTGAACAGCTTGACGCTGATTTTCTAAAATGCCTTTAGATTCTTCTAATCCTTCAATCTCTGAATCTACTTTTGCTACTTTCGTATGTAGATCGCTAATAAAGGTTTGCTGCTGTTGTTGGTTATTTTGTAATTCTTGCTGTTTTTGTTCTAATTTTTGCTCGGATTCTTTCAGTTGTTGCTCTTTTTTCTCAACAGCCTCTTTTTCTTTCGTCACAGCATTTTGGTCAGTTGTTTGCTTTTTAACAATATCTGTATCATTGTTTAAAATTAAACTTACAGAGTACATATTATCAACAAGATCAGCAATGTTTGTAGAATTTGTTAATACCTCTGTGATGATGTTTGTACGAGGTTTTTCTTGCATAGATTGTAAACGTTGTTTAATAACTTCCTGACGCGTATCTATGTTTGTTTGTAATTGCTCTATATGTTTCTTTTTTTCAGTAATTATTTGTTGTGTTTTACTAATTTCTTTTTTTGTATCGTTTAATTCAGCTTCGTTTTTATTAATAGAAGTAGTTAAATCGTCGATTTTCTTTTGTAATTCTTGAATTTCTTTTTCTATTTGTTCTTTCTCAACTGATTTATTTTGTAAGTCATTTTGTTTTCCTTCTAATTCAGATTGAATATTAGATAATTTATCTTGATTCGTTTCAGCGTATACGGGTGAAAGTAACGGAGAAACAAAAAGTGTTCCTGCTGCTAAAACACTAAACGCTGCAAATTTCTTTTTCATGGTTGTCTGGCTCCTTTCCCTATGAATGTTATATATCATAAGAAGAAGAGTGTCTATCGTTGTAACCATAATGTAAAGAAAATTTTATAAAGTTGCTAAGTTTTGTCGGAATTTATCATTTTTCAACAGTATTTGTAATGGTGATTTTACTTTTTTAGTTTGTGCAACAAAGGTGTATTCTAGATTTTATCTGTAAAATAAAGGGAAAAAATCGTGATTTTATATAGTGAAATTCAAGTTGAAAACCCACTAAAATACTAGTGAGGAATCGTTCTCATGTTAGGTTTTCTGACATGGGTTTTATTTTTGTCAAGAAAATTATTTGTGTTCAGGAAAAGTTATTTTGTTGTCAGATTTAATTTTTTGATTTATGATTTTTAACAGGGACAAAATGTAGTGAATTGTCGAATAATATGTAATACTCTTAATTTCAAGTTTTATAGATATAGAATGAGAGGTAGAGTGACACATCGAAGAGGGGGTTACAACAAATATGAAAAGAATAGGACTTGCATGGCAAATTTTAATTGGACTTGCCCTAGGTATCGCGGTGGGGGCAATTTTTTATGGCGATAGCACAGTTGTAGGGTACCTAAAACCAATTGGTGATATTTTTATCCGATTAATTAAAATGATCGTTGTGCCGATTGTTGTAGCAAGTATTGTTGTTGGAGTTGCTGGTGTTGGCGATGTTAAAAAACTAGGCCGATTAGGCGGGAAAACAATTCTTTATTTTGAAATTATTACAACAATTGCAATTGTTGTTGGTCTACTGGTAGCGAATATTTTCCAACCAGGAAAAGGCGTGAATATGGATCAATTAACAAAGACTGATATTTCTAAATATGCAGAAACAACAGCTCAAGTACAAAGTCATTCGTTTGCAGATACATTTGTGAATATCGTTCCAACGAATATTATGAAATCATTGGTTGAGGGCGATATGCTTGCGATTATCTTCTTCTCTGTACTATTTGGTTTAGGAGTTGCGGCGATTGGTGAAAGAGGAAGACCGGTTCTTCAATTTTTCCAAGGTGTA
This sequence comes from Bacillus sp. 01N45, assembly GCF_056399205.1. Taxonomy (NCBI): domain Bacteria; kingdom Bacillati; phylum Bacillota; class Bacilli; order Caryophanales; family Bacillaceae; genus Bacillus; species Bacillus sp. 01N45. The sequence continues at coordinate 216,225 of NZ_JBFTQW010000003.1, read as the reverse complement.
GCAGATGCGATGTTTTACGTGACTAACCAAGTTATGAAATTTGCACCGTTTGGTGTATTCGCATTAATTGGTGTAACAGTTTCGACGTTTGGTTTATCTTCATTAATTCCATTAGGGAAATTAGTCATAGTTGTATATGGTGCGATGATTTTCTTCGTTGTAGTCATACTAGGACTTACAGCGAAACTATTTGGAATTAACATTTTCCAATTCTTTAAGATTTTAAAAGACGAGCTGATCTTAGCATATTCTACAGCAAGTTCAGAAACAGTTTTACCAAAAATCATGGAGAAAATGGAGAAATTCGGTTGTCCGAAAGCAATTACATCTTTCGTTATTCCGACAGGTTATTCATTTAACTTAGATGGATCAACTTTATATCAAGCAATTGCAGCAATTTTCTTAGCGCAAATGTACGGTATTGAATTATCCATTACACAACAAATTACATTATTACTTGTATTAATGGTTACATCAAAAGGTATTGCGGGTGTACCGGGCGTATCATTCGTTGTATTATTAGCAACACTTGGTACAGTAGGTATTCCAGCTGAAGGTTTAGCCTTTATCGCTGGTATTGACCGTATTTTAGATATGGCTCGTACAGCAGTTAACGTTGTAGGAAACTCTTTAGCAGCTGTAGTTATGTCTAAGTGGGAAGGTCAATATGACGCTGAAAAAGGACAAGCTTATTTGAAAGAGATTTCTGAAAAAGGTCAAGCAGCTTAATTATAATTTGAACAAGCTCTCACATAATATGTGGGGGCTTTTCTATATAGAAGGGGAGCGGACGTAATGAAACGTAAATATGGTGACGGTTCTTCGTGGAAGCGACTAATAGAGAAGGATTATACGGTTAAGCAAGTGGAAGAAGGAATGCTAGGAATATTAGAAATAAAAAAGGTAAGAGAACCTAGTTGTAAAGAATATGATAGTAAAGAACTTTGTATCGCAGGGAATCAATATACGTGGATTCAATATTTCATAGACGGGAAAAACTTTGCGATTACAGCTATGTTAGATGATCAGAAAAAATTAGTGCAATATTATATCGATGTGGCGAAAGAATATAAAATTGACGACCGTGGTTTACCGTATTTTGATGATTTATATTTAGATGTAGTGTTATTACCGAACGGTAAAATGTATATATTGGATGAAGATGAGCTAGAGGATGCTTATAAAAGTGGCGATGTTACAAAAGAAGAGTATGAGTTAGCTTGGTACACTACGAAATGGATAATAGATGCAATAAAAAATAGTGAATTTTATTGGATTTCAATATTGGAAGAAGAAATCAAAAAGTTAAAATGATTGTTGTATTCAAATTTTTGTATAATTACCAAAAAAATCTATACAAAAAATAATTGACTTTTGTTTTGTAAGCGAGTAAAGTTAGGGAAGAAATTATTATTAAAAAATAAATATGAAACCTTCTTATAAAGAGAGGCGGAGGGACTGGCCCTACGATGCCTCGGCAGCGGACTCGATTTCAGAGTGCTGTGCCAAATCCAGCAAGCATGTGCTTGAAAGATGAGAAGAGCGTTCCTTATAGATGTATAAGACCTCTTCTCATTGGAAGAGGTCTTTTGTTATTCATTAGAAAAAGGTTGAAACTAGGGAGAGATGGTACTTTGAAAGAAACGAGAGGAAATGGTTTGGCTTTATTACCACTTGGGATATTTTTGGCGCTATTTATTGGTTCTGGAATTATTACAGGTGATTTCTATAAATTGCCGATACTTGTAGCAATTTCAATTGCTGTAGGAGTCGCTTTAGCAATGAATCGTAAAGAAAGTTTTAATGTAAAAGTAGAACGATTTGCTAAAGGTGCAGGGAACCCGGATATTATGATTATGGTTCTGATTTTTGTACTTGCAGGAGCATTTTCTGAAACAGCAAAAGGGATGGGCGGCGTTGATTCTACAGTTAATTTAGCGTTATCCATTTTACCGCAAGGATTTATCGTAGCTGGAATTTTTGTTATAGGGGCATTTATTTCATTAGCGATGGGAACTTCAATGGGAACAATTGCTGCATTAGCACCAATTGCTGTAGGTATTAGTGGGCAAACTGATATCTCTATTGCACTTACGATGGCTACTGTTGTTGGTGGGGCGATGTTTGGGGATAATTTATCATTTATTTCAGATACAACAATCGCAGCTGTACGTTCACAAGGAACAGAAATGAAAGATAAGTTTAAAACGAACTTTTTAATTGTATTACCAGCAGCTATTATTACAGTTGTACTATTAGTAATCGTTACTTTAGGAAGTGACACGCAGATTAAAGCGCATAGCTTTGACTGGATAAAGATTTTACCGTATGCAGGAGTACTTATTACAGCATTGCTTGGTTGGAATGTACTTATTGTGTTAACTGGTGGAACTGTACTATCCGGCGTTATAGGTCTTTTAGATGGGAGTTACACGTTAGAGAGTTTCTTTAAAAGTGTAACGACTGGAATGGGCGGTATGATGGAGTTAGTATTACTTGCTATTTTAATTGGTGGTATGGTCGAACTGATTCAATATAATGGTGGTATTCAATATTTAATGAATATTTTAACTCGTAACATTCGTTCGAAAAAAGGAGCAGAGTTCGGTATCGCTGGCTTAGTGAGTATGACGAATATGTGTACAGCGAATAATACGATTTCTATTATTTTTACAGGTCCACTTGCGAAAAACATTGCAGATCAATATGAAATTGATCCTCGTAAATCAGCGAGTGTATTAGATCTTTTCTCATGTTGTGTGCAAGGGTTAATTCCGTATGGTGCGCAAATGTTAACGGCAGCAGGATTTGCGGCGTTATCTCCGATTGAATTGTTACCATATGCGTTTTATCCTATCTTAGTTGGAGTATGTGGAATTATTTCTATATTAATTGGTTTCCCGAGGTTTTCTAAAGTAGCGGGAAAGAAAGAGTATCACAAAACAGCATAATTTAAAATGAAGTTTATGAATAGTAATGAAAGCCGTACAGAGAATGTTCTCTGTACGGCTTTTTATGTGCGATAAAAGAGTGAATCATCCTATCCTACCGCATATTTTTACAAAAGGCTGAATGCAACTCAGTCTTAAGTCTGAGTCGAAAACGGTTCTTAAGCTCGTTATGGAAAAGTGAAAAAATAGTTAAGATAAGAGTATCAAATCGAAGGGAGGCAAGCACAAGATGAAACAATTTCTAGCGTTTATCGCGGCTGGTATTTTAGCTTTAATTGCTCTTGGCAGTCTTGCTGGTATTATAGGATTCGCAATTGGAGCAGGAGTTGTGTACTGGAGCTATAAATCATTTGTGCGAGCACAATCATTTTTTGGAAAGTTAGCTTGGGGTATTGTTGGTTTGATCGGCTTGTCCATCGCCCTTTCTCATTCCCCAGCATTAATCGGTATCGCAGCATTAGTAGTTTTATACTACGGATACCGTGAGTGGAAAAAAGAAAAAAATGTAGTTGTTGATTCTGCACCAGAAAGTTCTAAACCATATAGCAACTTTGAAGATGAGTGGAACAAGTTAATGAAAAACTAATAAAAAATTAATAAAAACCAAATCAAATTGATAAAGTAGAAGAGAGGAAGATTATAATGAAACAATCTTTATTCGGACGTGTACGCGATGCAATTTTAGCAGATTTTCATAATGTGTTAGATGAGAAAGAAAGAAAAAATCCAATCGCGATGTTAAACCAATATTTACGCGATAGTGAGCGTGAAATAACAAAAATTGAGAAGTTAATTGAGCGCCACAAAACATTAAAATCTAATTTCGCTCGTGAGCTTGAGCAAGCACGTTATTTCGTTAATAAAAGATCAAAGCAAGCGATCGTCGCTCAAGAAGCAGGCGAATTACAGCTACATGAGCGTGCGCTAGAAGAAGTAGCGTATTATGAAGGGCAAGTAACTCGATTAGAAGAAATGTATGCAGGTGTTGTAGATCAAATTGATGAGTTAGAGCGTCGTCTTGCTGAGATGAAAAATAAATTAAAAGAAATGCACGCAAAACGTATGGAATTAATGGCACGTGAAAATATGGCACATGCAAATCGTCGTATGAATACAGCGATGCATAAAATGGATGAAAATAATCCGTTCTTACGCTTTGAGGAAATTGAAGATCATATTCGCGACTTAGAATCTCGTATAAATGAGGAGCATGAACGTGACACATTTGATATGAAGATTGCAAAGCTTGAGCGTGAAATGAAAGAGAAGAATGATGTATCGTTAACGAAAGAGTTAACAAAATAATAGTAGTATATTATAAAACAGGCTTATGATATAGTGATAGGAGAAAAGGTGTTGGAAAGCAATGCCTTTTCTTCTATGTATATGTAACAAGAAGGGGGGAGCTGAAATGAAGAAACAATTTTCAAAAACACAATTAATGGGGATGCTCCTCATCATATTTGGATTCGGTCTTTTTCTTGATATGATACTTGGACATTTTGAACCAGGTGGTCTCATTTTTGCATTTATTATGCTTATGTTTGGAAGGCATTATCGTAAGAAGAATCGTTATGTAAGGGGAAATGTCTTTTTATTTGTTGGTGGTATCGTATTTTTATTCTTCTTATTTTCATCAGCAGCATTTGTTCTTGTCGTATTTGCTTGTTTAGCTTTAATTGGTTATCAACTGATTCAACAAGGACATCAGCAAAAAGCAATGAAGGTTGAAATTAAAGAAAAAGGGATTATAGACGAAGAGAAGCAAATATATCGTACAGAACCATATTTAAAAAATATGTTTGTAGGGAATATACGAATGATGGATCATATTTATGAACTTGAGGATATTAATGTTCAATATGGTGCTTGTGATGTGGAAATAGATTTAACAACTGCTATGATTCCAGAAGGAGAAACGGTAATTGTTATCCGAGGTGTCGTTGGTAATATTCGTTTATATGTGCCATATGATATTGAATTGTCTTTAAATCATTCTGTTATTGTCGGACGTGTGCTCCTGCCAGGACATGAAGAGACAGGATTTAATCGCAATGTTACATTTAGAACAGAGCAGTATAAAGAAGCGCCTCGTCGTATTAAAATTATTTCTTCGCTTGTCGTAGGCGATACGGAAGTGAGGAAAGTATAATGAAGAAACAAAAAAATATTTCGTGGATGTATATTCGTTATTCTATGTTGTCTTCTGTTAGTATTGCACTCATTTGTACAATTGTATATGTATGGAAAAGCGAGCAACAAGTGTATGATTTATTATGGAAGGAATCCATCGCTTCTGTTCCAATTGGCTTGTTTATTATGACTACAAGTTTACTTATCGGGGGAATTGTAGGATATGCAATCGGTTACTATATAGAGCAGCGTATACAAGGATTAAATACTTTTCTATTTGAAGTGGAGCGAGGGAATTTTCCGAGTGATGTTTCGTTTACTGCAGATGATGAATTTCATGAAGTAGAACGAAAAGTAATCGGTCTTGCTCGTCGATTAGAGGAGCAAGCTGGACTCTTTCAAAAAGTAACGAATGAACGAGCTCATTGGAATGAAGAGATGAGACAAGAAGCGATATCTCAAGAAAGGCATCGATTGGCGAGGGAGCTGCATGATTCTGTAAGTCAGCAGCTTTTTGCAATGTCGATGATGATGTCGGCTATTAATGAACAAGTAGCTGAAATTCCAGAAACGACAAAAAAGCAGTTGCAGCTCGTTGAAAATATGGTTGTAAATGCACAATCAGAAATGAGAGCGTTGCTTCTTCATTTACGGCCTGTACAATTAGAAGGTAAGAAACTGACACAAGGTATAGAGGAATTATTGACGGAATTATCGCGAAAGCAACATATGAAAATTGAATGGCTAATCGAGCCAATAGAATTGAAAAAAGGTGTAGAAGATCATTTATTTCGTATTGTGCAAGAAGCTTTATCCAATACTTTACGACATGCGAAAGCGAAGAAAACGGAAGTACGTCTTCGGAAAATTGATCAATATGCAATTCTAAAAATTATTGATGATGGCGTTGGATTTGAAGTCGGAGTGAATAAGGCTGGTTCATATGGTTTAAGATCAATGCAAGAGCGTGTTCATGAAATTGGTGGGACATTAAAAGTACTTAGTTTCCCCGCTAAAGGGACACAAATAGAAGTAAAAGTACCGATTATGATTGAGAGAGGGGGAGAATCATGATAAAAGTGTTACTTGTCGATGATCATGAAATGGTTCGAATGGGTGTATCAGCATATTTATCAACGCAGCCAGATATCGAAGTAGTTGGAGAAGCTGAAAATGGAAGAAAAGGTTCAGAGTTAGCACTGCAATTAAGACCAGATATTATTTTGATGGACCTTGTCATGGACGAGATGGATGGGGTTGAAGCAACACGTGCTATTATTCAGGAATGGCCAGAAGCGAAAATTGTAGTTGTAACGAGCTTTTTAGATGATGAGAAATTGTACCCTGTTATTGAGGCGGGAGCGACAAGTTATTTATTAAAAACATCAAGAGCAAGTGATATAGCAGACGCTGTACGAGCTACTTATGATGGAGAAACTGTATTAGAGCCAAAAGTTACTGGTAAAATGATGTCTCGTATGCGTCAGAAGAAAGAACAACCTTTGCATGAGGAGTTAACAGAAAGAGAGTCTGAAATTTTGTTATTAATTGCAGAGGGGAAAAGTAATCAAGAGATTGCAGATGAATTGTTTATTGCTCTCAAAACAGTAAAGACACATGTGAGTAATATTTTAAATAAGCTAAATGTAAGTGACCGGACACAGGCAGTTATTTATGCGTTTAGACATCAATTGACGAAATGATAAAGTGAAACTTTAATCAGTGGGGGGTATCTCCGCTGATTATTAGTTTACGCCAAATCTTTTTATTGACGTTAACAAATGTAAGCGTTATCATTAAGTTGTTAACAGTACATACAAAGGGGAGAGAGTGTATGTTAGTTCAAACGATATTTGGCATGGATAAGTCTAAAAAATTAGGGGATTATGTGAACGCATTACAAGCGCTTTGTGAACAATATAATGTTGAAACAGATAAAATTGCAATTGTTGAGGCGACAGAAGAGTACTATTTATTTTTAGTAAAGCAAGAAGATTGCTACGATGTTATCAAAGTAGAAACAGTGGATACAAATATCGAATATTATACGAAAGCGTATAAAATAAGCAGTTTTAATCATACTGCTTATCAAAAGTAAAAAAACTCCCTTTCGGGAGTTTTTTAGGATGCTTTTACTTCGCGGGAATCGGTTATTAAGGGAACTTTTTTCGCACCGCTTAACTTAGCGATTGTAAGGCCGATAATAGCCCCGGCTAATGCTGGTATTAGCCAGCCAATTCCTTCATTATATAAAGGGATAAATTCAAAATATGGTGTGATAAATGAAACTGAAATGCCACCTTGTTTTAATCCGTCAAATACGCTTACGATTGCTGCTCCAATTAAAGCACCTACATAAACAGAGCGATATCCACCGAAATATTTATGAAGTAACGATAGTAGAACGAGTACAATTGCAACTGGATATACAACAAGTAGAATTGGAACAGAGATGGCAATAATTTTCGTTAAACCTAAGTTGGCAACTAATAATCCTAATGCACAAATGATACTCGCGAACATTTTGTATGAAAATTTAGTCAATAATGTTGAGAAATATTGACTACACGCAGATACAAGTCCAACACAAGTTGTTAGACAAGCGAGTGTAACGATTAGAGATAATAGAAGTAAACCGTATGGACCGAATAATTGCTGTACGATAACAGTAAGTAATTTTCCGCCATTTTGTGCATATCCGAGCGAGACGCTAGTTGCACCGAGCCAGCCAAGTGCACCATATACAAGTACGAGACCAGTAGCGGCAATAAGTCCTGCTTTCGCTGTTGCGATGGCAATGGATTTACGATCCTTCACACCTTTAGAGCAAATGGCATTTACAACGATAATTCCAAATGCAAGCGCAGAAATGGTATCCATCGTTAAGTATCCTTCCATAAAACCTTTGAAGATTGGAGAAGTTTGATACTCTTGCATTGCTGGTCCTGATTGCCCGAGTGGTGTAAATACACTTTTAACAAATAGTAAGAAAATAGAGAGTAATAAAATAGGTGTTAAAATATTTCCGATGCGATCGACAAGTTTAGATGGATTTAAACTAAGCCAAAATACGATAGCGAAGAAGACGACTGTGTATAAAAATAGTGCTAGGTTACTAGAACGAATTGTTTCTGGTAAGAAAGAACTAACACCCATTTCATAAGCGACATTTGCAACGCGTGGAATTCCCATAGAAGGACCGATTGCGATATATACAACTACAGTAAAGAAAATTCCGAATAATGGGTGAACATGACTTGCGAGTTGTTGCATGCCGTTTCCTGATAAAGAAATTGCAATAACAGTTAATAATGGTAAACCGACTCCTGTTAGTAAAAATCCAATCATTGCCGGCCAAAAGTTTTCACCTGCATTTTGTCCAAGCATGGGAGGGAAAATTAAATTACCTGCCCCAAAAAATAAAGAAAATAGCATAAGACCCGTGAAAAAAATATGTTTTTTTGATACAGTGTTCATTGTTTTTCCTCCTTTTTTAAATTCATTTGTAAGAACACAAAAAACTCGTCCCTAAAGAAAGGGACGAGTTATATTTACCCGCGATACCACCCTAATTTATACATGTAGAAATGAGTCTATATGTATACGGCTTTACAACGTACAACATGATACGTGTTCCTTGTAACGGGGGACAGCCGGTAAGAACTTACTGTAACATTCGGTTCTACTTCTCGGAGATGATTTTCGGTTACGCACTGAACGTTGGCTTTCAGCAAATCGCCAACTCTCTGGGGGACAGTCCTATAACGTACTCGTTCTCGTCAATGAATTTTTATTCAAGTATTCTGACAGTATTGTCACATGTTTTTTTTTGAAAGTCAACATTTTTTTGAAAGGTATATTTATATATGGAAATATTGAATGTGATATTCGTTGTTGTAAAGGGAATGGTGAATTGTAAAATGGGAGTAAAAATTTGTAGAGAATTGTAAAACTTATAGAGAAAGTTGATATTTATAGGAGTAAAGAAGGTATTGTTTGAATTTACAGAGAATAATACAACAATCCACTTGCTGGAAAGAACAAACCAAAAGAGGTGACTGGAATGCTTGCAATGGGAGTATTATTTGGCATTATTGCTATAATTGGTTTTATGTGGTTATATTATTCGCGTTCGTTTAAACAAGCAGAAGTTTTACTCTTTCAAAAAGGTAGTTTGTTGACAAATCAGTCTAGATATTTAGTATGTCCGAAGTGTGGAAGTGCACAGGCCAGAAGTGGAGGATATCAAGAGTGTTGCAAAATTAGATTATGAAAGAAGGAAGCCTCACATTATGTTGTGAGGCTTCCTTCCTTACAATTTCATGGCGCTCCAAATTGTCCACCGATCTCTTTCGATAATAGGAGAGATGCTTTGTAATGCGGTCTGGACCTGTTGTAGAAGTTGAGAAAGTTCATGATCTGTTAATTCATATAGAATGGATCGACCTGTTCGAGGTGATAAATCTTGTAGCAATGCTTCTACAGAATCATGTATTTTTCGTACTTCCCATTGTGTTTGAGAGGGGAATACGTGAAGAAAATATTTTTGTAATTCTTGCTGTATCGTGGTGGTTTTTGGCCGCCTTTTTGATTCTATTTCAATGAGTTTTGGAAAGGTAGAGAAAAAATATCCACGAATGTGTTCGGGGCTTTCAGGAATTGTACAATCTTCAATAGTTCGGTCTTGTACAATAAGTACACCGTTTTTCTTTAATATACGAGAAGCTTCACGTAAAAATGCAGGAATGTCTTGTAAATGATGAATCACTGCGCGCGAAATAACAATGTCGAATGTATCATTAGGATATGGGACGTTATGTGCATCACCGTGAATGAATGAAATATTTGGAAAGCCGCTACAATTTTCTTTTGCAGCTTGTAATATTTCTTTTGAAAAATCAAGTCCAATGACATTTTTGGCCCCCATAAGAGCAAGTTCTTTCGTATAAATCCCGCCACCACAGCCGATATCAATTATTTGCTTGTTTTGTATATTTGTAATACTTTTTATCATTTCTCCCCAAGAAATATGGGCGTTTCGCTGTGCGTATGTGTATTTATTATTTGCATCGTGAAAATTAATGGACATGAAAAAGACCTCCTTTCAATACTTAGTATAGCGTATTTTATAGTGTTTCACGTTTTTGTTTTTTATATGAAGAGTATAAGAATTTCTTATTGTAAAAGGAGGATTAAGTTGAAAAGGAAATATGTATTGTTGTTATTTGCTACGTTACTAGCATCTTGTGGTCAAGTAGAGCAAAAAAAAGAAACAAAAAAAGTGGAAGAGACGGTGAATGAAGTGAAAGAAACGAAAGGGGTAACCGTTATACAAAAAAAACATAAAGAGAAAAAGTTACAGGAATCAGAAGCTAAGTTAGTAATAGACATTATAGATAAAGCGGAAAAACAAGAAGTAACAGGTAGTTTTGGTGAACCGGAATATGAAATACAAATTAATAGGGATGGAAAAAAAGAAACATATTATGCGTGGCTAAGAGGAGAAGACAGACGAGGATGGGTACAATATAAGAAAGCTATGTATATGCTGAATAAAAAAGATACGGAAAAGCTTTTGGCTATATTTCCAAATGTTTCAGAACAAAAAGAAGACGAGATGCAGGTAGGTCCTTTAACGGATGTAACAAAAAAAGATTTGCAGATTACTGCGTTTCATATTAAAGCAGGCGATCAAAAAGTGAATTATACGGTGCGGTATACGATTTCACAATCACTATACAACAAGTTAGAGAAGGAACAAGAGTATTATTTACAAGTCGTTTTCCCAGAAAAAGTTCAAAAATTAATTGGAGCAAAAGAGAGTGAAAAAATTTCAGGTGAAAAGGTAAAGGAAGGGTATAAACAATATGAATTGCATGCTACTGTTCCGGTAAAAGATGCTTCAGAATCACAATTAAAGTCATTAGAAACATATTATGAAAATTATGATTTGAAAATATTAAATAGCAAAAAAGAAAAAATAGGTGTTTTTCAAAATATCATTCAAATTGTTAAAGAGTATGGTGAAAAAATGGATTTACAAAGATAAAATGAAACTTTAATTAGCCCTGACAGATCGGGATGAAGGTAATTAGTAAAGTTTATATGGCCTTTCCTAGGAAATGATAATAGAGAGGGGAAAACACCCCCTCTCTATTATTTTGCTTTTGCAGATGGCTCATTCATTGATTTTCGTGTAATAAGAAAAGAAATCATAAGAGCGGAAAGGATGACAAGGGCAATAAATACGTGATTGGGCAACAAATCTAATAATAATACGTAACTAACGGTATAAAAAATAAGAGTTGAAGCTAAAAACGATAGAGCGCCTATTATGAGAGATTGTAAATTCATTTGCAAACACCTCCTTATATTTATACTTATATTTTTGGCTAAAAATGGATTAAATAAACATTATTTCTAACGATAGAAAAAAATATGTCATAATAGAGAAAAGAATAGTTTTGATGAATAAATATGATTCATTAATGAGAGATAAAGGAGAGGAATATGAAAAATAATAAAAAAGGATTATGGGGAATTATTGTTGCAATAGGGCTATTTTTACTTTCTAAGTTAAAGTGGGTATTTGCAATTTTTAAACTAGCAAAGTTTTCAACGGTATTTAGTATGTTTCTATCACTTGGTGCATACGCGGTTATATATGGTTGGAAATTTGGGGTAGCGCTCATTTATTTGTTGTTTATTCATGAAATGGGCCATTTATGGGCTGCGAAAAGAAAAGGTATACCAACATCGCCAGCAATATTTATTCCATTTATGGGCGCTCTTATTGGGATGAAAGAGATGCCGAAAAATGCAAAAGATGAAGCTTACATCGCCTTCATGGGACCTCTTTTCGGATTGTTGTCATTTTTACCTGCGATTCCACTTTATATAATAACGAAAGAGCCATTTTGGGCATTAATTATTTTACTTGGAAGTATGATTAACTTCTTTAACTTGATTCCGGTTTCTCCATTAGATGGTGGACGAATTATCTCAGTTGTAAGTACAAAGATTTGGGGAGCGGGTCTTATTGTATTGCTCGGTTATGCCATTTACTTTAAAAGTATTTTGGGAGGATTTATTTTTATTATCGGCTGTATGGAATTATATAGAGTAATAAAGAGAGATGAGCCAATTAAGGAATTAGGATATAGAATTGATGGAATGAAAGAATATGTTGCAAGACTTGAAGAGGAGTTAAAAGAAACAGGTGCGGTGCATCGAAATATATATATGATGCAACATGAAATAAATATATTAAGGCAAAAAGAAAGAGAGAAAGAATTAAAAGTAGGAGAACTTCAAAAGATTGAAGTGTTAGAGCATCTTTTACCAAAGTTTGAGCCGCTTGATTACGTTCCATATGAAGATGAAAAAGAAACGCATACAATTCATATAAGAGAAGCATTTGAAATGTCAGAAAGAAAATTACAGGAATGGGAGACGGAAAAGAGACAACAGGAAAACTATTATAAAGTTGATATGAAAACAAAATGGACAGTCTTTGCTTGTTATATCGGATTAATGGCTATACTCGGTTACACAGCTTATGAAGGGTACATTGTTTTACAAGAACATTTACCAACGAGAAATGTATAGAAAAATATTGTCGAAATGATAGGAAGAATTTATACAGGAATTATATTTCTACGAGAGAATGTTACAAGTATAGTCATACTTTGTAATATCTTTAGTAGAGAAGGAGTTCTGTATATGAAGAAATTGTTAATTGTATTCGGGATTATTATCGTAATGATCATTGCGAGCTATAGTCTTATGAAATTGCTATTACATTATGCGAATAAGCCTGCTGAGGTAAGTACAATAGCTCAAATAGAAGATGTGCAAGAGGAGACAAAAGTGCTAGATTTTATTCGTATGACGCATGAAAGTTATAATAATTTCTTAAATTACGGTAAAGCAGAGAATTATACAGAAGGAGACTGGAACCAATTTAAACAATGGTTTCAACAACAAGAATCGTCTTTAAAAAATATACATACAGAAATAAAGAATGAAAAAATAAAACGTGATGTAAATAGAAGCTATGAAATTGTAAAAAAAGGTGTGGAACTTCAAAATATTGAGTATGTAGTTTATGCACATCGTGTATACCATGACTTAGATATTATTGTAAATAAATATAGAGGTGAAACGAACATCTGGGGGTATACAGAGTTTGGAGATGGAAAAGATATAAGGGTAATTGAACAAGCTATACAGTCCAAATAATAAGCTAGCTAGAATTCTAGTTGGCTTATTTTCTTTTGTAAGTGCAATGTTCATATATTATTCACAAAAACACCGTGTTAATAGTGATTAAAATCACAATATGTACTATACAATTCAGTTAAACTAAAAACAGTTAAGGAAATAGAGGAGTGGGATACAATGTTAAGTGCAAAAACAATTGAAATCGTAAAGTCAACAGTACCATTATTACAAGAAAAAGGCGTTGAAATTACAACGAGATTTTATCAAATTTTATTTTCGGAACATCCGGAGTTATTGAATATTTTCAACCATACAAATCAGAAAAAGGGAAGACAACAACAAGCGCTAGCGAATGCTGTTTATGCAGCTGCAACGTATATTGATAATTTAGAAGCTATTATTCCAGTTGTAAAACAAATTGGTCATAAGCATAGAAGTTTAGGTATTAAAGCAGAGCATTACCCGATTGTAGGTACATGTTTACTACGTGCAATTAAAGAGGTCGCAGGTGCACCTGATGAAGTTTTAAATGCATGGGGAGAAGCTTATGGTGTCATTGCTGATGCATTCATTAGCATTGAAGCAGAGATGTATGAAGAAGCGGCACATAAAGAAGGTGGATGGAAAGATTTCCGTAACTTTGTGGTTGTTAAAAAAGTGAAGGAAAGCGACGTTATTACATCATTTTATTTAAAACCTGAAGATGGTGGACAAGTTTCTTCATTCATCCCAGGACAATATGTAACGATTCAAATAAATATAGAAGGTGAAACGTATACACATAATCGTCAATATAGTTTATCAGATGCTCCTGGAAAAGAATATTATCGTATTAGTGTAAAGAAAGAAAAAGGTGTAGATACACCGGACGGTAAAGTATCTAACTACTTACACGATCATGTAGAAGAAGGGGATATGTTACCAGTAAGTGCACCAGCAGGAGATTTCGTATTAAATATGGATTCAACATTACCAGTTGTGCTAATTAGTGGTGGAGTAGGTATTACACCAATGATGAGTATGCTAAATACGTTAATTGAACAAAACTCAAAACGTAATGTATGTTTTGTTCATGCAGCGATAAATAGTAATACACATGCAATGAAAGAACACGTTGAGACAGTAGATAATGAATACGAACAAGTTAAAGCATACACTTGCTATTCTGCACCAACTGAAAAAGATATGGAAATGAAGAACTTTGATAAAGAAGGTTTCATTGAAGCTGAATGGTTACAAACTATTATTCCGACAACTGAAGCAGAATTTTATTTCTGTGGTCCCGTACCATTTATGAAGCATATAAATGCTGCACTAACTAATTTAGGTGTGGAACAAGAGCATATTCATTATGAATTTTTCGGTCCAGCAGCAAGCTTACAATAGATGAAGTTTGAAATAAATAAAAAACGAGGTATTATTTTACCTCGTTTTTTATTTGTTCTCGTAACAGCCGATTTACCGTTTCACGGCGTATACCTATGAGTTGACCGATTTCAGTTTGTGTTAATATTTCATATATAGGAATGTCACCTAAATATAGTGTGAACCATTCTTGTAAACGATGTAGACGTTCTTTCGGAGAGACGGTTGTCAATTGATCGATACGCTGTTGCATCATTCTTAATTTTGATTGTAGTTGCATAGCAATATTTGCATATGATGCAGGATTTGCCTGAAGTTGATCGTACCATTCATTACTAATTATAGGTTCAACTTCTGTTTTCATTAAAGCGATTGCTGTACCGTGATATTCCTTCGGTGAAATTAAAGAATGGTGAGGTATCGTTTCACCTGGAACGATAATGTTGAATAGAAATGGTGTTCCATCTTCTTCTATCCGTACTACTTTTAATAAACCTGTTTTTATAAAATATAAAGGACCGTCCTCGCCTTGACGGAATAGTACATCTCCTTTGTGTAGAATCAATGTTAGCCCCCCATTTAAACATTTCTATTTCTTCTATTTTAGCGTATATGTATAAAGACAATATGCTTTTAAATAGCAATTTCATTGACGAAATATATGCTATTACAGTAGTATACTATTTAGTGTGTAATAGTACTAGCAATGAATACGCTGTAGGGGGTTTAGTATATTGTTAGATGCGATAAAAATGACGGATATGAGAATTCCGGCGAATGCTATCATTCATGTAGAAGAGATGAAAGGTGGAGTCGTGTTATCCGTTGAAGTAGACGGCCAAATTATTTATACGATGGCTTATGATGAAGAAACAGATAGTTATGCTGAATTATATGATCGAAACGATAAGAGGGCGTGCCAAGTACATGAGGATTTTATGGGATGGTCACTTCTTCACTAAAAAAGATGTCAATATGACATCTTTTTTTATTAAAACGATAGAATATACAAAGAAATGAAATATAAGGATAAAATTTGTAATAAATGATTTTGCATTGTTAGCACTTTGTAACTGCAAGTGAATTATTTTTTCGCTATCATAAAGATAACAGTCGCAGTTATAGGAGTGGTCAACTTGAAGAAAGTACATATTTCCAATTATATGTTATTATGTGTTTGTTTAATTTTATTTGTTCTCTTAGGAGGATTTTTATATTCATGTGTATAAGAAAAACGCATTCTAAAAAGAACGCGTTATAAAAAAGAAGTAATGATTAATCTAGTTCCAAGAATGATTAATGTGATACGTAATAAATTAATTACGGCATTACCACTTAATTTTGTATTAATATAAGCCCCGATTTTCCCGCCAATCCATGCACCAGGAATAAGAATTAATGCGTAAACCCAGCTGACATTTCCAAGGGAGATGTGAGTTGCAGAACTTACAATTGCTGATAAAAAAACGATAAACATCGAAGTTGCTACAGCAATATGTGCTGGGAATGCAAAAAGTAGCATCATTGCTGGAACAAGTAAGGCACCGCCGCCAATTCCAAATAATCCAGATATAAAACCAACTATAAAGGCGATAAAGATAGCGAGAAGCGGTGGAAATTGATAGTGTACAGTGTTTCCTTCGTTATCTGTAAAAGAACGCTTAATTACCGTCATATTTGATAAAGAAAGGGGGTTTAATTTGTCTCGTAACATAAGAAGGATGGAGACAAAAATAAGGAAAATCCCAAAATATAAAGAAAATGTATCTTGGTTTAAAAATTTGTTTGCCCACGAGCCGATGATACCACCAGGGCCACTCCCGATAAATAAAATAAGTCCACTTTTGTAATCTACTCGTTTATGCTTCATATAAGTAAGGGTGGAAGATAGTCCTGTAAAAACGACTGTTACCATTGAAGTTCCTACTGCAAGTTGTGGTGATAGACTGTGTAATCCGATTAATAACGGAACAATAATAATTCCGCCACCAAGCCCGACTAGACTCCCGACTGTCCCGGCGATTAACCCGATGAAAAGTAACATGATGTATTCCAAAATTTCCAACTCCTCTATATAACTTATCCACCAATTATTATACACGCTTTTTAATAAGAAAAAGGTTTGTTCACAAAAAAGTCGTCTTCCTAGAAAAATAAGGAAGACGACTTTTAATTAAAAGATTAAGTGTAATAAAGCGTAAAATAATGCAGCTAACGAAGCTGAAATAGGAAGTGTAATAACCCATGTAATTAACATACGTTTTGCAGTTCCCCATTTTACACCTTTCACACGATGTGAAGCACCAACCCCTAAAATAGAAGAAGAGATAACGTGCGTTGTACTAACCGGTAAGTGAATGAATGTTGCGCCGAAAATAACAAGTGATGATGATAAATCAGCAGCTACACCATTTACAGGACGAATTTTCATAATTTGTCCACCGACAGTTTTAATAATTTTCCATCCGCCAACAGAAGTACCAAGACCCATTGCGATTGCACAACATAATTGTACCCAGAACGGGATGTCGTCAGAAGTATGATAGTTATTGGCCATAAGAGCCATCGTAATGATTCCCATTGCTTTTTGTGCATCATTCGTACCATGTGTATAAGCTTGTAATGCTGCAGTGAAAATCTGGAATAAACGGAAGTTTTTGTTCGTTTTCGTTAAATTAAAGTTTTTAAAGACCACTTTAAAAATACTGTATACGATATAACCAATAACAAAAGCGATAATCGGTGAAATGATTAAAGCTTCAAGAATTTTTATGAACCCTTTAAGATTTAATGAGCTAATACCGGCAGCAGCGATAGCTGCACCTGCGATTGAGCCGATAATTGCATGCGAAGAACTACTTGGAATACCGTAGTACCAAGTAATTAAATTCCAAGCTATTGCCGCAAGCAAAGCAGCTAAAATTACAAGAGAACCATTTTGCAAGGCAAATGGATCAACGATATCTTTTGTAATCGTTTTTGCTACACCTGTAAATGTCATCGCACCTAAAAAGTTCATAATAGCTGCCATAATAATTGCATGTCTAGGCTTTAGAGCTTTCGTTGAAACAGCCGTTGCAATAGCGTTTGCTGTATCGTGAAATCCATTGATAAAGTCAAAAGCTAAAGCGCAAATGACTACTAAAACGGTCAGTATCAAGAGTGTATCCATGATCAAACTCCTTACGCGTTCTTCATAATAATTGTTTCTAATACGTTTGCAACGCTTTGGCAGCTATCCGCTACTTCTTCAAGCTCTTCGTAAATCTCTTTGTATTGAATAATCTTAATCGGATCTTTCTCACGAGAGAATAAGTGCTTAATTGCATGACGGCGAATATCATCACATTGTGATTCGTAATCCTTAATCTTAATCGCGTTCGTACGAATGTCGACTAACTTCTTTTTAGACAGTAGTTCAACAGAATTTGCAATCTCAATCGCACATTGATTAATTGCTTCAACGAATTTAATCATGTATTCATCAGCTTCTGTAATAGAATACATTTCGAATAGACCAGCACTATGATCTAATCCGTCTAATACATCATCCATACTCATTGCAAGTTGTAGGATGTCCTCACGTTCAATTGGAGTAATAAACGCTTTGTTTAGCTCCATAATGATTTCGTGAATAAATGAGTCACCTTTTGACTCATACTCTTTCATGCGCATAGAAAACTCTTTTAAATCGCTAGCATTTTTAATTTTATACTCCACGAAAAACTGCGCGCCTTCTTTTAAATTTTCTGAAACATTCATTAACATTTCAGAAAATTTATCTTTTTTTGATTTAAATACCATTATTAGTTACCCCCACAAAAGTAATATATGTAAAATATATTGGCTAATCAATTCTAACAAAAAACTGTCGTTTTTTAAAACATTTTATCGAAAAGTTTACAAAAACTTAACATAACTCTCATTGTTGTATTAATAATATTAATAATCAATAGTGAATATCTTACTTGTAGAATGTCCTTTTCTTGCAAAAAGTATGAATGTGAAAGAAAAGCTTTACACTATAGGAACGACTACGTTATTATAATAAATTTAAAAGGAGGTATATTCTTCCTTTTGAAAAGAAGAGTGTAAACAAACGAAGGAAGTGAACGAATGAAATTGAAGAACACTCACTTAAAAAAAATGCAGGAGTGGTTCAACAAGAGGAAGAAACTTCGTAATTCATTAATTGTATTAGGGAGTTTACTCGCTACTCTATTTGTTGCTATAAATATAATAATTTCCATTCAAGACATATCTGAATTAAAACAAGCTGTTCCGCAACCGACCTTAATTTATGATGCAAATAATGAAGTTGCGACTAAATTAGCTTCTTCTAAAACAGAAGGTGTTAAAAGGAAAGATATTCCTGACATTATGGTTCAGGCAATTGTTGCAGTAGAAGATAAGGAGTTTTTTAACCATCACGGTATTTACTATAGTGGAATTATAAGTGCAGTTTTTAAAAATATTACAGCAGGAGAAGTTGTAGCAGGGGGAAGTACAATTACACAACAACTTGCGAAAAATGTATTTCTGACACAAGACCGCACATACTCTCGAAAAATAAAGGAATATTTTTTAACAAAAAAAATAGAGCGTACGTATACGAAAGATGAAATTATTGAAATGTATATGAACCAAATTTATTTTGGCGAAGGTGCTTGGGGTATAAAAAGGGCAGCTAAATCTTATTTTGATAAAGATGTAAAAGATTTAACGGTTTCAGAGGCTGCAACGATTGCTGGCTTGATTAAAGCACCGTCTGCATATTCACCATATAAAAACTTTAATAAGTCAATCGAACGACGTAATGTTGTATTAAGTTTAATGAAAGAGCAAGGATATATTTCTGACGAACAGTATAATAAAGAAAAAGAGAGCGGTCTTGTGTTAAAACGTGGTGTGGATGATAAATACAAAGGGAAATACTCTCAATATGTAGATTATATTGTTAGGGAAGCTATGGACAAGTACGAATTAACACAAAATGAAATTTTAGCAGGTGGTTATCGTATTTACACAGAGCTTGATCCGAAAAAACAACAGGCTGTAGAAGACGTTGTGAATAATGAGAGTTATTTCAAAGATAATGGCTCAGACCAGCTTATGCAAACGGGTGTAGTTCTTATGAATCCAAAAACAGGTGGTGTACCAGCTTTAGTTGGAGGTAGAGGACCGTATCAGTTTTTACAGTTTAACCATGCAACCCAATTAAAAAGACAACCTGGCTCAACGTTAAAGCCTCTGGCTGTATATGTACCAGCTTTAGAGCAAGGGTATGAAGTATACGATATATTAAAAGATGAACCATTTAATATTAAAGAATATAAACCGCAAAATAGTGATCACACTTTTCACGGTGATGTGACAATGTATGAAGCCGTGGCAAAGTCGTACAATGTTTCGGCTGTTTGGCTATTGGAACAAATTGGATTGGATAAAGGATTGAAATCTTTAGAGCGATTTGGTATTCCATTAGTGCCAGAAGATCGTACGTATCCAATTGCTTTAGGCGGGATGCATGTTGGGACCTCTCCATTTGTAATGGCTCAAGCATACAGTACATTTGCAAATGACGGTGTCCAAGTGGAAGCTCATGCGATTAGAGAGATACAAAATGCTGAAGGTGAAACAATTGGAAAGTGGTATAAGAAAGAGACACGAGTGACGAGCGAGAAAATTGCTCAAAAGATGACATATTTATTAAAAGGTGTTGTCGAAAAGGGAACGGGCGAAAAGGCGAAAGTTAATAATGTTGATACGGCCGGTAAGACAGGAACTACTCAAATTGTAAATGGACCAAGCACCGGTGCAAAGGATTCATGGTTTGTTGGATACACACCAGATTTAGTAGGTGCGATTTGGGTAGGATTTGATAAAACAGATAGCGATCATTATGTTCCAGGGGGGAGTCAAATTACGACGACAATGTTCCGGGATATTATGAAAAAAGCGAATGCCAATCCAGCTCAAAAAGCATTCCAGTTATCGCTCATATCTGAGGCTGATTATAAAAAACAATTGAATACAATAGAAGAGGAAAAACGAAGAAAAGAAGAAGAGAAGAGAAGGAAAGAAGAGGAACAGCAAAGAAAAAAAGAGCAACAAGAGTGGCTCGACAAAGTGAAAGAATGGATTCCTTCACTTTGGTAAAAGAAAGAGGCGAATAACGAAATTCGCCTCTTTTTCGTATGAGAAATTAAGTGAACTTTTAATCGGTGGGAGGAGCTGTATCTATCCCTACGAGTTGTTAGCCCATATTAATTGGGATAAATAGTATTACTCGTTAAGTGTAACATTTGTACTGCCAAAGGATTGAGAATCGTATGTGATGATTATTTTTCCTTTACTAATAGGTTCGTAAGGTAATTCTTCTTCGTAATTACCATTATTTTCATTATGGATAGAAAGCGTGATTTCATCAATTTCTTTATTTGTATACTGAACTTTAATCGTTTCAGCAATTTGAAGTAACGCTTCGGAACTAGCAGCTTTCGTAATAAGCATTCCTTTTATAACTTTTTTTTCATTATTTGAGGCATTGGAATAAGGGATGTTGCTTTGTTTTGCATACAAAAGTTTGTATGGAACAGTTTTTCTCTCTGCTTTTGATATAGTGGAATATTTTAGAGTTAAAAAAAATCCTACACATAAAATAATGCATACCATAAGAGCAACCCAAATGCGTATTAGTGACATAACTCTCATTTTCATCCCTCTTTCATATCTTTGACTTCACTATTTATCATACAAAATGAGGATTAAGACAGAGTAAATTTGAGGTAAAGAAACGTAAAGAAGGAGCACTTATCCTCCCAAATAAGTGCTCCTTTCTATATAAAGAGAGATTTAATGCACGGTTAAACGATACATATTATTATAAATATACTTATTGATTGAAAATTAGTAAATTCGGAATACGGATAGTGTTGCAGTTGTATCGCCTGTGTTAGGAATAGAAATAGTGTTTGCTGTAGGCTGTACAGCAATCGTTGTACCAGCTTGTAAAGTAACGATTGTAGAGAAAGAAACAGCACTACCGATAACGTTAGTTGAGAAGTTACGATTAGGTGGTTGGCCATTGAATGAAATACCGAATCCGAATGGTGAAGATCCTGGGAAAGTTGTAGACGCTGAGAAACTAATATCATATACGCCTGTTTCTAAAATTGTTAAAGTATCTGAAGTATCGTTGAAAGAGATATTAGTTAATTCAAAAACTTGATTGAATTGGATGTTTGTTCCAGGGGATATAGTTTGTGGATTTGAGTTTCCGATAGCTGCGATAGTTACAGGAATTGGAGTACCCGCTGCTCCTGTTGCGCCAGTAGCACCTGTTGCGCCAGCTGGTCCTTGAGCACCAGCCGGTCCTTGAGCGCCAGTAGCACCTGTTGCGCCAGCTGGTCCTTGAGCACCAGTAGCACCTGTTGCGCCAGCTGGTCCTTGAGCACCAGTAGCACCAGCCGGTCCTTGAGCACCAGTAGCACCTGTTGCGCCAGCTGGTCCTTGAGCACCAGTAGCACCTGTTGCGCCAGCCGGTCCTTGGGCACCAGTAGCACCTTGAGCACCAGCCGGTCCTTGAGGTCCAGTAGCACCTGTTGCTCCTCCTCCAAGGCAACCTGACCCGTATTGAACTAGGATAGTTTGGATCTCTGTTATGAGTTTAACTAGTTTGTCGATAGTGCAGCAATCTACTTTGAATAACTTAGCGATATACAATAAATAATTAAGCAAGCTTTGTAGCTCAACGTACAATGCTCCGCATGAGAAAGGTTTTGTTTTTAAAATAGTTAATAGATTAGCGATAATAGAATTTCCAATTTGTTTTTGTGCTGGAGATAAATCTAAGCAATTGAGGAATTTTTGTAGGTTATTTAGGGCAGCAATCAAGTTATCGATATTATTTTGAGAAGGGTTTTGAAAGACAGCTTGAATAGCTTGGCCAAGAGCTTGAAGAAGTCTAACGAATTCTGTAAGTTCGGACTTAGAGATGTTAATATAACTACAAGCTCTGACTTCGCAACCATCATTACCATAAAATACTTTTCCTTTCTTTCATAGAATCAATAGTCGTTACTATATATTAAAATGAAATTTATACTAAATTCGTGATGGACAAACTACCATTTCTAAAAAAAATAAGAAATTGGCCCTCTTAGCAAAAATAAGTAAGATAAAGAGAAGGTTTATATAATGTAAAGACGAAAAATTCAGCATAAAAAAC
This sequence comes from Bacillus sp. 01N45, assembly GCF_056399205.1. Lineage (NCBI taxonomy): Bacteria > Bacillati > Bacillota > Bacilli > Caryophanales > Bacillaceae > Bacillus > Bacillus sp. 01N45. The sequence goes on along the minus strand of NZ_JBFTQW010000003.1, from coordinate 193,323 downwards.
TGCATGCTAATTGTTGTAGGTATTTAACAATTGGCATGCAGTTTGTGGAGGAGTACCTCATTTGTAGTCATTTAATCTTTCAAGGGTTGTTTTAGGTAAAATTGGAATTGAAATAGTGAAAGTTGTACCATCTTGATTACTGGTCATTTTTAATGTACCGTTATGATTTTGAATAATTTTCTTCGTTACTGACAAGCCCAGTCCTGTGCCCGAATCTTTTGTTGAGAAGAATGGATCAAAGATATACTCTTGAATGGCTGTTGGAATACCAATTCCATTATCAGTGAAAGTAATACGAACAAAATTATCTAGGCGATAACTAGTAATTTGGATAGAAAGTTTTTTTTCACCTTGAGCATCGACAGCATTCTGAAATAGGTTTAAAAAAACTTGTACAAGTTCATGACGATCAATATGGACTAATACATCATCTAATTCGGTAGAAAAATTATAATCAATTGAAATATTATGTAAAAAGACTTCACTAGCTAGTAACTGTTGAATATACTCACGTAAAAATGTATTAATAGGAAACGGTTCTCTTGTAAATTCGCGTGTTTTTGAAATAGCTAAAAATTTTGTAATAATACTATTTGCGCGGTCTAATTCAGGAATAAGTAAGTTTTCAAATAATTCTTTATTAGATGGAGAAACAGTTTCTTGTAAAAATTGTAAATAACCTCGTACGGTTGTAAGAGGATTACGTACTTCATGTGCAATCCCAGCTGCAATTCGCCCTGCTAAAGAAAATTTCTCTGCATCACGTTCTGTGTTTAAATAATGAAAGACACTAATAACTCTAAAAATCTCTCCGTTATAATCACGAATAATTCGGTTATTTAAAATGCCATAGTTTTTGTCTAAAACTTCTTCATTATATATTTCTGTTCCCGTTCTTAATGTTTCAAGAGCTTTAATTTTTTCTTCTGGCAATTGTAGTAATTGTTGAATTGGCTTTCCGATTATATCATTTCGTACTACACCAAAATCATCTGCTGCAGCTTGGTTACATAAAGTGATATTTCCTTTAGCATCAACAAAGGTTACATGATGTGAAAAAGCATCAAAAATATGAATGAAGTATGTTTCAAGTTGCTCAAATAAAAATAATGAATCGCAAGTAAGTTGAAAATCAGCCTCTTTATTCTCTTTTTTTATGTTTTGAATGGAATGAGTCGTTCTCGTTTTCTTTATTTGTAAACCAATATGTGGATTTTTGTATGTGAAATGATTTGGTAATTGATTCACAAGTTCTTCATAAAAACGTACTTTATTTTCTAATTCTTCTATTCGTTTTTCATGAGATACAATATCATCGTTTGGAAGCATAAATAAATAACCCCTCAATTTAAAAATTCTTCCATCTAGTATATCATATTTTTATACGGATACTCTTAAAGAAGGGGCTACTTAATAAAATTGATTAGCTGAAGTGTTCGGGAAGTGAGTAGAATGAATAGAAGGTGAAGTTAAAAAGGGAGGGATATATTTGCTTTTCATTGGAGTGACAGGGTGGGGAGATCATGATTCTTTATATATAGATCCCTATGAAAATAGAAATAAATTACGAACATATAGTGAGTATTTTCCTATAGTGGAAGTGGATAGTTCATTTTATGCGATGCAACCTGCACGAAACTATACAAAATGGGCAATGGAAACACCGAAAGATTTTGCTTTTATAGTAAAAGCATATCAAGGAATGACAGGACATATGAAAGGTGAAATCCCTTTTTCTACGTTTGATGAGATGTTTGATGTGTACAAACAATCTATTCTGCCTTTAATAGAAGCTGATAAATTAAAAATGATTTTATTTCAATATCCACCATGGTTTGATTGTAAAAAGAAAAATGTGGATTTTCTTCGATATACGAAAGAAAAAATGGAAGGTTTACCGTGTGCCATAGAATTTCGAAATCAAACATGGTTTTATCCCGAAATGAAAGATAAGACGATACAGTTTCTAGAACATGAGAAATGGATTCATACCATTTGTGATGAGCCGCAGGCCGGGATAGGTTCGGTACCGCTCGTATTAGAAGTAACGAATGCAGAGATGGTGTTAATACGTTTTCATGGTAGGAATGTTCATGGGTGGCTTGATAAAGGGGAAAATTGGAGAGCGGTTCGTTGCTTATATCGCTACAACAATAAAGAATTAGAAGAATGGGTAGAAAGACTAGAGCAATTAAAAAAGAAGACAAAGGACATATATGTACTATTTAACAATAATTCGGGCGGAGATGCAGCGGATAATGCGAAACAGCTTATGAAAATGATGAACATTACATATGGTGAGCCGAAGCCTGAGCAATTAAATTTGTTTGAATGATAATAAACAAGAAAGGCACTGTACAAACAGGGGGAATGTACAGTGCCTTTCTATATGAAAAAGAGGGGTAACAATGTTACTGAGCGTTTGGTTGATTCATCAATTGTTGGCTTCGTAATAAATGATAATGGTTATCATTATCATTGTCAATAGTTTTCCGAAAAATAAATAAAAAACTTTTTATGAGACATTACCGGGTAGGAAGATTCCTGATAAAAGGTTTGGCTGAAGCAAAGAAGTTTTTCGGGGGAGAATGCTAGTAAACTCCTAATAAAGTATCAAAAAAAAAGAACAGCAATTAATGCTGTTCTTTTCCAGTGACGAATTGTTGTAAATCAAAAGGAGTTATCGCTTGGATAAACTCTTTTGAGATAAGTGTTTGAACAAGAGTACTTTCAGAAATGGAAGCACCTGTTTTCTTTTCATAAGCTTGTTTTAATAAATCAAGTTTTTCAGCCGTTTCTTTCGGTAATTCAATTGTTAATGTGTTCATAATTTCTCCCCCTTACTATTAGAGTACCACTACAATATAGGAGAGACAAGAAAAGAGAATGTGAAACATAAAAAAGGTTACCATTTATAAATGGTAACTTTTTTTATGTATAAGAGTTATTAAGCAATACCGATATACTTTAAAGTTTTTGATGGAGTACTATGATCAAAGAAGTGTTGTAAAAATGCGATATCAACACCTGATTTGTATGCACAATATCCCCAAGTTTTTCGAAGTGTATGTGAGCTAATCCCTTCTAATCCAACTTCTTTTGCAGCTTTGTTTAAAATGTACCATGCATGTTGTCTCGTAATAGATTTCGTTCCTTTTTGAGACTTTAATAATGGTTCATTACGTTTCCAAGTTTTACGTTCTTTCATGTAGTCTTCGATCGCGTGCTGCAAGTCTTCATTTACAGCAAACCATTTATGTTTCTTTACTTTTTCATTGTAAAATAAAATGGAATGGCGAACATTTTCATGTTCATCGATTACATCACTAACTTTTAATTGTAAGATTTCACTTACTTTTAAGCCAGAATTTACAGCTAATACGAATAATAAGCCATCACGTTTCGAAGATTGTAAAAGTATATTTTTGATAGTTTCTAATTGTTTTTCATTTTGAATAGGTTGTCCTGCTTGTTTCATTTCACGCACTCTCCTCTTTTATGTGTGTAAAGGAAAGGATTAACTTGTTTCCTACTATAAAGGGAGAGTGTGAATTTCATGTGAACTCCTAGTGAAATTAAGACAAATTATTTGACTTCTTTTATTTTTTGTAAATTAAAGTAGAATACAACACTATTAGTCGTGTTATATACACCGTACTCGGCATGGTGGAGGTCTAAAATGTTTTTTACAATAGATAACCCGAGACCGGTACCTCCAGTATGACGGCTACGAGATGCATCTAAACGGTAGAAACGATCCCAAATTTTTTCAAGACTTTCTTCAGGGATAGGGTTTCCTGTGTTTTCGATTTCGACTTTTACTATATCTTCCAGTTCTATAACGGAGACGTGTATTTTTTCTCCATCTGGCGTATAGCGAATTGCATTGCTAAGTAAGTTCACAACGACTTGCTCAATACGACTACGATTCGCTTTAACGAATATAGAAGAGTCTACATCTACGTTCACTTGTAAATGCTTTTCCTCCATGCTAAATAATAACTTTGTATAGACTTGTTGAATTAATTCACCGATTGAGAATGTCGTCATATCTAGTTTGTACGTACCAGATTCTAGTTTTGCTAATTCTAACATTTCAACAATAAGTCTGTTCATGTTTTCTGTTTCTTCTAAAATAACATCTGTGTAATACGTCGTATCTTTACTAACGCCATCTTTAATTCCTTCTGCGAAACTTCTAATTACACTAAGTGGTGTTTTTAATTCGTGTGATACACCAGAAATGAATTCTTTTCGCGTTTTCTCTAATTGACGTTCACGTTCAATATCTTGTTGTAATTTTGTATTGGCAACATTTAATCGATCGATTCGGTCTTTTAAGTTTACAGATAACGTATTAATACTACCGGAAAGCCCGCCAATTTCATCGTCTGCTGTCACAGGTAATTTTTCACTAAAATCAAAATTGGCCATTTTTTTTGTAACGCGATTCATTTTAATTAATGGTTTCACAATGATTTTTGAGTAGTAGAAGGATAATAAAATAATTACGAGAAATACGATGATTAAGGCATAGACATAATAATCCTTTAAAACGAGCATCGCTTCATTAACAGGTTGTAAAGATGCTATCGCAAAAGCGTACTCTGTAATTTTTCCATTTTCCACAATAGGTTTTACAAAGATACTATTTTTTATATTCTCTCCACCATCTATTATATAAGTGTTTAATTGGTGTGAGTTAGCAGTGCCATTTCTAATAATCTCTGCAAAATATTGAACGGCTTGTAATGTTTCAAAATCATTTGCAAGACGAACATCCGCTTTGGATGGAAGCTGTAACTTAGATACGATACCAGTAAACTCAATTTGAGTCACAGTTTTGGATCGGCTTGTAAGTCTATTTTTAGCAGGGTTTCCATTAATGGATTGAAAATCTGAGTTGACATTTTCGTTTTGCCATCGATTATAGTTTGTTGTCAATTCTAGTGGTGTTATGGTGGAATCTTGTACAAAACCGACGACGTTTATCATCCCATCTTTTTTCAATCCTAAGTTTTCGAATTTATTATATTCTTCTGGCGTTAAAACATTATTGAGTGGAATGGAATATGCTTTATTATTTTTAGGATTAATTACATCAATGTAGAAATTATTGTCACTTTTAATAATGCCGTTCGTATTTAAAAACTGCATTTCAGCATTTGTTTTATCATGAAATTCTTGTTTTAGTTTTCGAATTTCCTCATAAGTTTTACCACTTTCTTCGTAAGTATTTACGAACTTCTCAAAAGCAGTTTGAACTGTTTTTACTTTTTTATTAATGTAAAATTTCTCTAAAAATAGAGATTGTCCTAAGAAAAAAAGGAGGAATATGATTGTAAATAATGTTGATGTTAATAAAAATAGTTTAAAGACGATACTTCTGTTTTTCACTGCGTCACCTCTTGTGAGAAATACTGTAAATGATTTCTTTATTATAACAAACGTTACAAAAAAGTAGAGGAGAAAATCTGTCTCTTCCGAAAGTAGTTTTTAGTAAAAAGTCACATAAAAAGAACTCGACAGACGTATGACGAGTTCTTTAATGTATTATTGTTGAATTGCTGCATCTAAAGCGATTTCAATCATTTCGTTAAATGTAGTTTGACGCTCTTCAGATGTTGTTTCTTCACCAGTGAAAATGTGATCGCTTACTGTTAATACAGATAACGCGTTTACACCGTATTTCGCTGCTAATGTGTAAAGAGCAGTTGTTTCCATTTCTACTGCTAGTACACCATAATCTCCAAGTTTTTTAACCATGTCCATGCTTTCGCGGTAAAATACATCTGCTGTTAAAACATTACCAACACGAACGTGTAAGCCTTTTTCAGTTCCAGCATCGTAAGCTTTCTTTAAAAGGTCAAAGTTTGCAGCTGGTGCAAAATCAAAACCTGGGAATGTTAAACGGTTCATATTAGAATCCGTACAAGCTGTCATTGCAATAATAACGTCACGTACTTTTACGTCTTTTTGAATCGCACCGCAAGTTCCAACGCGAATTAAATTTTTAACTCCGTAGCTTTGGATTAATTCGTTTACATAAATAGAAATAGAAGGAACACCCATACCTGTACCTTGAACAGATACGCGTTTTCCTTTATAAGTTCCAGTGAAACCTAACATACCACGCACGTTATTATAGCAAGTAACGTCCTCTAGAAATGTTTCAGCGATATATTTTGCACGTAATGGATCACCAGGTAATAGAATAGATTCAGCAATTTCGCCTTGTTTTGCTTCAATATGTACACTCATGAAAAGTCCTCCTTATAATGTATTGATAGAAATCAATATCATTTGCATTATACACTATCAATCCTTTCAATTAAAATCTTTTAATTATTTGTAATATGTGCAAAGCAGGAGGATTTCATAAATCATAATCTAGAATATATATGTAAGAAGTTTTGTATAAACAGAGACAATAAAAATGGTAGGTGATATTTTGAAAAATCTTGTCATTGGACTTGTTGCTTTACTATTTATTGTAGTAGGCGGATTTTACATAAAAAAGTATCAGGAAACTACAGAGACTGTAGGTGATGTTCAGGAAGTAAAATGGGATGTGTCAAATGGAAAAGGAAATGAGAAAGTAAATATTTTGTTTCAATTACTAAATAATAAAAATAACGAAGTTCGTGGTGTGAATGATCAAATTCGGGCAGTTATTGTAGACGGACAATTAAAACATGTACAACAAATGAAACCTACATTTGCAGGGAATGGATCATATAAGGTATCTTCCAACATAGCGAAAGATGAAAGGTATACAATATTTTTATATGAAGACAAAAACAAGTCTGTGAAATCATTTGCGAAGAAAGATTTTGGGAGAGAAATAGAGGAGAAAAATAAGAAAAAAGTAAAATTTCCAATCGATAGTGTGCTTACAAAAAAAATAGGGGAGTATGAAGTTTCTCTATTATTTGGTGCATTGCATCCGAATGAACCAGCGACGTTAACATTTCAATTCCAAGCGAAAAAGGGTGAGAAATTGAAATTACATTCAGAGAGAGGAGAAGTGGAAGCGCTCTATATCGTGGACGAAACGAGAGAAAACTTTTTATACGCAATACCTGTTGATACAGATGAGCAATTACAATACCGTATTACATTTCCTATAGAAGGAACGTATAAAATATGGGGAGATTTCTATATAAATGGTAAGAAATATGAAAAAGAATTTATTGTACAAGTTCAAAAAAGAAAAAACAGCTAAATGTTTAGCTGTTTTTTCTTTTTCCTATTAATTTTGTTACAGAGAGCATTGTAATTGGTAAAGAATGATTCTTTCTAAATGCTAAATATTTACCGCTCCATGCTGGTTTATATTTTTCTTTAAAATGACGTAGCCCGCTGAAGCTATACGTATAACGAACATTATTAAAGATGGCAGCAGCAACTCGTTCGGACCAAAAAGATTGTGTCGATAAACCTACATTTGAAAGTGGTGCCATACCAATATTAAAGGAGTGGTATTCATTTTCTTTTGCCCACTGGAATAGGTGGATGAAAATTGCATCCATAATGCCGCTAGGTGCATCTGGATAATAGCGCATTAAATCAACAGACAATGATCCGTCTTGATATACGGGCATAAAGGTTGTAAATGCAATGATTTTTCCATCAGCATCACATAATGTAGCGATAGGTGCTCGGCTAATATATTCACGATCAAAGTATCCGAGTGAAAAACCTTTCTCTTTTTTTCCGCCGAGCCACGCATCTGAAACTTTTCTTAACTCTTCAAATAATTCGTTTGAGAATGGTGGCTGATGAATAGAGAATGTATAGCCTTCTCGTTCGAAACGGTTGAAAGTCGCTCGCATACCGGCTCGTTTTTTTCCTGTTATTGTAAATGTGTTCAAATCAACGACAGCTTCTTCACCAAGTTTAAAGAAGTTGTAACCAAAATCATGATATAAACTCATCCATTTACTTTCTATTTGGTAGAATACACAAATGTATCCAAATCGATCAGCCTCAGCTAAAAACTCTTGTAACACAGTACGGTAGGAGGAAGGATCCCCAATTGGATCACCTAGCACAACGAGACGTTTTCCAGTTATAGAGAAGAGAAGGAGCGCTTTCCCATCACTACTGAAGAAAAATTGTTTATCTCCTAAAAATCCTAAATGACTAAGTACATTACCATCATGTTCATCTAAAAAGTTTTGCAACCTTTTATCATTAGCTGGTTGCCCGGGAAATTCATTTCGATAACGATTGGCAATGAGTGAGCCAATCAGTAAAAATGTAGGAACGAAAAAGGCAGCTGCTAATGCACTTCGTTTCACTTGTGTAATATTACGAACGACAAAATCAGGTTTAAAAGCTTCTTTTGCACCTGCAAATAAAATACCTAAGTTTTTATATAAATATAAAGTTATGAGTAAGAATATAAAAACTTTTACCATATCAGAAAGTGAGACTTCCATTTTCTCGCGTACAAATCTTTTACGAAGCATATATAATACAGCGAGTACGATTAATAAAATAAACGTCTCTTCAATATCAATCCCTTTTAGCGTATTAAAGATGGCTGCTCCGATTAAAGAAATAATCGTCATATAGTAAGAACGCTTTGTTCCATAATATATCCCTCGCGAAAGGATCAGGAGGAGAATACCAAATGTTAGTGATAAGCTAAAAGAAAATTGAATAAGATGTTTTGGAGCTAGAATATGTAAGGCATGTGCCCTGTTTATACTTGTCGGTAGAATGGTCGATAAAATAACCATTAATCCAGCAAATACTGTTAAAGCAGCAGAGGCCCATGAACCTAGTTTTCCTAGAAAATCACGCTGCAAAGTCCATATAACACCAGTTGTTTCTAATGCAGGCGCAATAAAAGGTTTATCTTCAAACTTTTTAATGGCCACGCCTGTCATTTCAAAAGCTGCAAAAATAAGACCAAGGCAGAAAGGTAAAATGTAATAGACGAGGCGATATAATAACATAGCAGGTAGTAATACGCCTGTATCAATGCCGTATTGTCCGAGCCCAGTTAAAAAGACAAGATCAAATGAACCAAGTCCACCAGGAACGAGACTAACAACACCAGCTAAAGCAGCAATTACATACACACCTAAAAACTTTTGAAATTCGATATCGATACCAAATAATATTAGTATGACGTACATAACAATACCGGCAGATACCCACTCAACTAATGAAACTAATGAGTATAAAACAGTTGGATTTTTTTCTTCTTCCCCTTCTTCTTGCCCTTCGGTTTGCTTTGGTTTTCTATTTTTTAGTTTAGAAAAGCCAATGTATATAGGGACGAAAAGGGCGAAGAAAATAAGAACAGGCCATAGCCACGGTTTTTCATGCAAAATAAAACTTGTGTCTAATATTCCAATAAGACCGAGGAAAGAAAGAATTGCGAGTCCGTTAATAAAAGCAGTTGTCATCCAGGCGATACTTTTAATAAGTTTGCCATTTTCTTTTATGTATGGACGATAAAGCATTGTGCGTACACCAGCTCCAACGAGACCACCAAACCCAATAAATCCATTTAAAGTATTAGCAATCCATGAGATACGAAAAATCTTTTGGACTGGTATATCAGCTTTTAAATAACGAAGCATAACATAGTCATAAAAGAACATTGTTGATACGGCAAATGCACCAAGTGTAATTGCTAAAAAGACTCCTCCGGTTGGAATGTTTTTAATTGTATTGATTGCTTCTAAAAAAGAAATGCCTGCTAATTCTTTTTTTGCTTGAAAGAATACAATTGTTAATACAACAAATGGGAAGATAATTTTCCCGATTTGTAAGAAACGTTTCCATGAAAACGACATAAATACAACTCTCCTTGTATAAGAAAACTGAGACAATAATATTATTATGACAAACTTCAAGAAAAATAAAAAGGTAAATTCCTGTATAGAGAAGCTATTTTTTATATGGGTCATATTTAAAAGAGTATTTCGTTTGTCAGAAAATTAAGTTAAAATGAATTGAAAGAAGGAAGAGAGGGGAAGTAGATGATTATAATAGGTTATGCGGGATATGAGTTAGAGAAAGCGAAACCTAATACATCAGAAGATTTCTTTAATAGATCTGAAGTGACATATATATTAAATAATAAAGAGAGAACTTTTTCCGTTTTATACGTTCGATATTTTGAAGAAGTTTTACAAGAAATTACTCCTTTTGAAGGAAATCCAGTATGTAAAGTAGAAGAACAAGACATATATTTACGGGATATTGTAGCGATATGTTGTTTACTGAAAGAGAATGAGCATCGCATGCAAAAACGTTTATATTTAAATAATATAGAAGCATTCCAACAATATTTTGATGAGGAAACAGTGGTGAAAGTACAAGAAATATTAGCTGAATTACATAAAAATAAAAGAGTAGAAATAGCGTGAAATGGCAAAGGAGAGGGAAAAAATGTCTAATCTAATGGTTGAAAATCAAACAGAACAAGTTTCTATGTTTTTAGAAGATGTTATTACTTTGATAACCAATTATGTAAATTATCATACGTTGCCTTCTTTATTAGAAGAAAAACCAGCAGGGAACGAGCAATATTATAAAGGGTTATTAGCATCAATAAGACGTCTTCTCGTTTTTTGTGAAGAAGGACATGATGCATGTTTTGTTTTGTTAAATAGCCAGCCATTTCGAAAAACAGCAGCTGAGAAAATTTTATATAAAATTTATCATCAAGTAATTGCAGAGTTTTTCTCACCAAAGAGTGATCATTGGTATGAAAATAGTCGGTCTGCCTATACAGGGAAAAACTCCATCGTTTTTCAACAAACGCCACCAGCATCTATAGAGCAAGTGATGAAGAGTTTAGAAGGAAAATTTCAATTGATGCGTGAAGAACTAGAATATTATGAGACGGATTACCAAACAAAGATGTTACACAAATATTAATTGCGAAAAAGAAGCTAAGGAGACTTAGCTTCTTTTCCTTTTGTAAAGTTATATAAGGGATTTCCTTTGAATATATTTATGGGGATAGCATTAAGGAGGTGTAACATGAGTCAGCAAGGTGTATTTACAGATTACTTTCATGAAGTAGAAAGCTGGTGTGAAAGTGTTCTTCACGTATTAGATAGCCGTGCAATGGAAGTGTATGATGTCCATATGCTTGCTTATAAAATTCAAACGTTATTAGATCGTATGAAAGAGCATGAGTATGATACAGATGCAGAGTTTATGTATGAAATAAGTGATGATGTAGAACATATTCAGCATCATTTGCAGGAAGTATTCGTGCAAGGAGAAGAGGAATATGAACTATATGAAAGAGGGGATAGTGAACGAGCTGTTCCGATTGGAGGGCATACACTTCCACCATTACCTTATCCGTATAATGCGTTAGAACCGTATATTTCTAGAGAAATTATGATGTTACACCATGATAAACATCATCGCAGTTACGTGGAAGGGTTAAATAAGGCAGAGAAAATGATGGAAGAAGCGAGAAAAACAAATCAATTTGATTTAATTAAGCATTGGGAAAGAGAAGCGGCTTTTCATGGATCAGGTCATTACTTACACACGATATTTTGGAATAACATGAAAAAAGATGGTGGCGGAAGTCCAAGAGGGGCTCTTTCACAACAGATTGAACAAGATTTTGGGAGTTTTTTACGTTTTCAAAAACATTTCACAGAAGCAGCTTCTAAAGTGGAAGGATCAGGCTGGGCGCTTCTCGTTTGGGTACCACGATCTGGAAGATTAGAAATTTTGCAGAGTACACTTCATCAATTATTTACACAATGGGATACGATACCGCTCCTCGTGCTAGACGTGTGGGAACATGCGTATTATTTACAATACCAAAATCGAAAAGATGAATATATTAAAAACTGGTGGAATGTTGTAAATTGGCCTGATGTAGAAAAAAGATTTGAAAGTGCGAAACAAATTGAATGGACACCGTATTAGACGCAGGTTCTCTGCGTCTTTTTTATTAGAAGGAGAAAGAGATTTCGTTCATATTTTAAAAGGCCAAGCATACACTTGTACAAAAAGTGCCAAAAGGACGTGGGGGGAAATATGAGACGAATTTGTGTAATAATCACGCTTCTTATTATGTACGCAAGCGTTATACCAATTCCTACATATGCAAAGATGAACAGTAATGTCAGTGCTCGAAATGCTGTATTAATGGAGCAACAGTCCGGTCGTGTATTATACGGAAAAGCAGAACATGAGCCACAAAAAATTGCTAGTATAACAAAAATTATGACAGCCTTGTTAGCTGCTGAATCAGGAAAAATGAAAGAAATGGTATCGGTTAGTAATGAAGCGGTGAGAGTAGAAGGATCAGCAATTTATTTAAAGCCTGGACAGAAAGTGAAGTTAGAGGATTTAGTATACGGACTCATGCTTAGATCTGGTAATGATGCAGCACAAGTAATTGCTGAAAATGTAGGAGGAAGTATAGAAGGGTTCGTATATTTAATGAATGAAAAGGCGAAACAAATTGGAATGAAAGATACTCACTTTTCAAACCCACATGGTTTGGATGGAGATGGATCCCATTATTCATCAGCCTATGATATGGCACTTTTAACAAAGTATGCAATGGGGAACGAAACCTTTAAGAAGATTTTTGGGACAAAAACGTATAAATCAGATTCGTGGGATTATCCGTGGAAAAACAAACATAAACTCGTGACATCTTATTATGAATTTGCGACAGGAGGAAAAACAGGTTTTACGAAGAAAGCAGGACGGACACTTGTTACAACAGCATCAAAAGATGGACTAGATCTAATTGTCGTAACTTTGAGCGCTTCTAGTGATTGGGATGATCATATGAATTTATTTGATAAAGGTTTTGAACGTTTCAAGCAAACGAACGTTGTAGGACAAGGAGCTCTTGCTGAAATAACTGAAAAGAAATATGCCAATCATGTATATACAAAAAATAGTTTTGCAGTGCCATTAACTGAGCAGGAAAGAAAGAATGTCGTATTAAAAGTTGAACTTGATAAAAGTGCAAAACTTAAAGATGGAGTAAAGGTTGGGAAGACGGAAATTTATGTTGGCAATGAGAAAGTTGGAGAACGGAATTTATTTTATAGTAAACGAAAGTTAGTAGCTACAACGGGAATGTATTGGAATAATGTGAAAGAAATTTTTTCTCATATGATAGGTGTTGGGAGCGATGGTTAATCTCGTATGGGTAGCGATGGCAGTCATAGGGATTGTATATGCCATGATAAATGGAACGATGGAAGCAATAAATAAAGCCGTATTTGACGGAGCAAAAGATGCAGTAACAATTTGTATAGGACTTATTAGTGTATTAGTATTTTGGCTCGGTTTAATGAAAATTGCAGAGGAAGCAGGGTTGTTAAAAAAGTTAGTGTCACTTTTTATGCCGATAGTAAAAAGGTTGTTTCCAGAAATACCGAAAGATCATCCGTCAATGGGATTTATTTTATCGAATATGATGGCGAACTTTTTTGGGTTAGGTAATGCAGCAACCCCTCTTGGTATTAAAGCGATGGAACAATTGAAAGAGTTAAATGGAGGGAAGGATTCGGCGAGCCGTTCTATGGTGACGTTTCTCGCATTAAATACATCAGCGATTACTTTAATTCCTACTACTGTCATTTCGATTCGAATGACGTATGAATCAGCGAATCCTACTGAAATTGTTGGGGTAACATTCATTGCACAAGTACTCTCTATGATCGGAGCGATTTGGATTGACCGCTATTTTTACCGAAGAAGGAGTAGGAAGGGGCGGAAAAAATGAGTATTGTCAATACGATATCATTATGGGTAATCCCTTGTGTAATCGGTTTTATCCTTTTATATGGCACGATAAAGAAAGTGCCGACGTATGAATCGTTCGTTGAGGGGGGAAAAGAAGGGATTCAAATTGCGATCTCTATTTTACCGTTTATGGTTGGAATGCTTGTATCTATTTCGATTTTTCGGGCGTCTGGAGCGTTAGATGCAATGATATCAGTAATGAAGCCGATGTTAGATTTAATTCATGTCCCAGCAGAAATTGTTCCACTAGCACTTATACGCCCTATTTCAGGCTCTGCTGGTTTAAGTATTACGACCGATTTAATTGCCACATATGGGCCAGACTCGTTTATTGGAAGATTGGCTTCTACGATGCAAGGGAGTACAGATACGACTTTTTATATTTTAACAGTATACTTCGGAGCTGTTGGAATTAGAAAAATGGGAGATGCATTAAAAGTAGGACTTTTTGCCGATTTAATCGGGATTATTTGTTCAATTGTGTTTGTTTCTTTAATGTTTAAGTAAGGCGGCTATTCATTTTTTATGCTATTTCGCTTATAATACGTATACGACCACTATTAAGGTGTTGCTTAATAGTGGTTTTTTTATGTGGTATTTTTGACAAAATGATGAACTTTTATTGTGAGCAATATGAAGAATATGGACAATAATAAAAGGTAAAAACATGATTTGCCCTTTATATGTTTATTATCATCGCTATGTTGTTTAAGTAAGATGAAGCGAATGGCCGTCAAGCGTATGCGGTTGCCAAGTCTTTCTAATGTAAGGTAAGATAAATTCGAGGTGAAAAAAAGAAATGGAACGATTACAAAAAGTGATTGCGCAAGCAGGTATTGCATCGAGAAGAAAGGCTGAGGAATTAATTCAGCAAGGAAAAGTAAAAGTGAATGGAAAAATAGTGAAGGAGTTAGGAACGAAAGTAACTCCTCAAGATAAAGTAGAAGTAAATAACATCCCTCTTGAAAAAGAAGAACCTGTTTATTTTTTACTATATAAACCAACTGGCGTAATTTCAAGTGTATCAGATGATAAAGGAAGAAGTGTTGTAACAGACTTTTTCCCTGAAATTAGACAACGATTATTCCCAATCGGACGCTTAGATTATGATACGTCTGGCGTATTATTGATGACAAATGATGGGGAATTTGCAAATGTATTAATGCATCCGAGATATAAAGTTGAAAAAACGTATGTTGCAAAAATTAAAGGGCCATTAACAGGTGAGAAAATTCGCATGTTAGAACGAGGTGTTGCATTAGAAGATGGGAAAACAGCACCAGCACAAGTGAAAATTATTTCTTGGGACAAGCGTAAAGAGACTGCGATTGTACAATTAACGATTCATGAAGGACGTAATCGTCAAGTACGCCGCATGTTTGAAGCGTTAGATTGTAAAGTAGTGAAACTAAAGCGTGAACGCTACGCCTTTTTAGAAGTGGGTAGCTTGCGACCTGGTGATGCGAGAGAATTGTCACCACATGAGGTGAAACAATTACGTGCATTGGCTTCTACAAAGCCGCGCTAATCGATAGTGTGAAACTTTCACCAGTGGAATGCTCCGCTGGTGATTTATTAAAAAATACATATATTTATCACTCGTCGAAGAGAGGGGAGACAATATGAAAAAAAATCGCTTATTATTTCGCGTTATGATTCTACTCATTTTATGCGGTGCTGTAGGATTTACACTTTATCAAGGATATTTCACTAAAGAAGAGAAAATGCAAATCGGAAAAGAAGCACCTAATTTTGTTGTAACAGATTTAGAAGGAAAGAAAATTGAATTAAAAGATTTAAAGGGAAAAGGTGTATTTTTAAACTTTTGGGGCACTTGGTGTAAACCGTGTGAAAAAGAAATGCCTTATATGAACGAATTATATCCAAAGTATAAAGAAAAAGGCGTTGAAATTATTGCGTTAGATGCAGATGAAACGGATATTGCTGTTAAGAATTTTGTGAAACAATACGATCTTAAGTTCCCAGTCGCAATTGATAAAGGTGGAGAAATTATAAAAACGTATGGAGTAATACCGTTACCAACAAGCTTCTTGATTGATAAGGATGGTAAGGTGATTCAAGAGATTAAAGGTGAACAAACGATAGAACAATTGGAAGAGTATTTAAAGAAAATTACTCCGTAATAAAGAAAGCCTTTACATACGAGGCGCTTACCTATAGCGTCTTTGGTTTAAAAATTCTGAGTATTGCGGTAACTTGAGGGTAGAATATACAATAGTACATATAGATATAGGGGCGGTGAGAGTGTTGAAAGAAATTAAGTGTGAATGTGGACACGTTAATCCGATAGGAACTGTTTTTTGTGAAGCATGTGGGAAACCATTTGAAAGCAATGAAAATATAAAACTATTGGATATGCGCTATGAGGGGAGTGCTCGGAGATCTCTCACGCAAACAAAAACGATAGTCGATAAAATTTGGAGCTTTTTCTCTTCTGTAAAAGTGGGTGTATGGCTCATTGTAATCACTTTAGCTGCATCAGCGATAGGAACTATTTTTCCACAAGAAATGTACATAACTCCAGGAATTGCACCAGCTGAATATTATAAGCAAGAATACGGATTTTTAGGGCAATTATACTATCAATTAGGATTTAATAATTTATACGGTTCATGGTGGTATATGATTTTAATTGCTTCAATTGGTATTTCACTTGTGATATGTAGCTTAGACCGTGTCATTCCACTTTATAAAGCTTTAAAGAAGCAAGGGGTGAAAAGACACCCTAGCTTTTTAAAGAGACAAAGATTATACGGTACTGGTACACCGCAAGATGGTGATCTTGAAAGAGTGCAAAAGAATTTAAAGAAAAGAAACTATAACGTGAAAGTGGAAGACGGAAATATTTTGGCGGAAAAGGGACGGTTTTCACGCTGGGGTCCATATGTGAATCATATTGGTCTCATTATCTTTTTATTCGGTGCAATGCTCCGTTTTTTACCGAGTATGTACGTAGACGAAGCCCTTTGGTTACGTGACGGTGAAACGAAAGAAATACCAGGAACGGATGGTCAATACTATTTAAAAAACGAGAAATTTATTAAGGAAGTTTATGATAAAAGTAAGGACAAGGAAGTTTTTGATGAAGCGATTGATCGTGTAGGCGATAAAATGATTGCGAAAAACTTCCAAACGAATGCTGTATTATATAAAGCGGTCGGCGAAAATATAGCAGGACAAAAACCGAAATTAGAAAAAGTAAAAGAAGCGGAAATTCGAGTGAATGAACCGCTGAAATTTGATCAATTTGCTATATATCAAGTGGATTACAAAGAAAGTGAATTTAAAAGCATGTCATTCCATTTGCAAAACAAAGAAAATAATCAAAAGTGGGGACCGATCAAAGTTGATTTAACGAACCCTACAGAAAAATATGATTTAGGAAATGGTTATTCTTTAGAACTATTAAGCTATTTCCCTGACTTTTATTTTGATGAGAGTGGAAGACCAAATACGAAAACGAAATTACCAAACAACCCTGCATTTGTGTTTAAAATGTTTACGCCTGAAACACCAGATGGTGAAGTGAGTTTTGTTGGTATTCAGCAAAATATAGAACCTGATGGAAATAATAAATATAAAATGTCGTTTGCAGGTGTGGAAATGCAAAATGCAACAGCACTTACTGTAAGGAAAGATTTAACGCTTTGGATTCTCGGTATTGGAGGATTTATATTTATGGTTGGTGTCATTCAAGGGATGTATTGGAATCATCGTCGTATTTGGATACAACGCGTTAATGATGAATGGTGGATTGCAGGACACACGAATAAAAATTGGTTCGGTTTAAAGAAAGATATTGAAAGAGTACTAGAAGGTACGGCAATTCCGCAGCCAAGCGATAAAGTAGTGGATAAAAAAATTAGTTAAGGTGGGGAAACGATATGGTGCAAATAAGTAGTAACTTTCTCTTTACCGCATTTATTTTATATTTAATTGCAACTCTATTTTTCGGGGGAGCAATTAAAGAAAAAGGTCATAAATGGGCAAATATAGGAATAACGATTACAATTTTAGGGTTTATTGCACAAACAGTATATTTTGTTACAAGATGGATTGCATCAGGACATGCACCAGTTAGTAACTTTTTTGAATTCGGTACATTTTTCGGCATGATGCTTGTCGGAGCATTTATTGTCATGTATTTTATGTATCGCGTAAGTATAATCGGACTTTTTGCATTACCAGTTGCACTTTTATTAATTGCCTATGCAAGTATGTTTCCGAGGGAAATATCTCCGCTTATTCCTTCTTTAAAAAGTAATTGGTTGCATATTCACGTGACGACTGCAGCAGCAGGACAAGCAATTTTAGCAATTAGTTTTATTACGGGCGTTATGTATTTATTGAAAAATGTAGACCAATCAACGAGAAGCAAACGTACATTTTGGTTAGAAACGGTAGTGTTCACACTTGTTTGTACAGTTGGTTTTATTGGAGTGACAACGTTATTTTCTAGTATGAAATATGAAGCGAAGTTTCAATGGGTTGATAAAAATGAACAACAAGTGGAAATGAAGTACAATCTTCCAGCTTTAGTAGGACCGCACGAAGGAAAGTTATTGACAGAAAATAAATTAGAACCGACAGTTGAAGTTCCAGCGATTGTAAATGCGAAAAAATTAAATACTGTTATTTGGTCAGTGTTAGTTGGGACATTACTTTATATTGTATTAAGACTTGTTTTACGCAAACGAGTATCGGCAGCACTTCAGCCGTTAGTAAAGAATACAAATAGTGATTTACTGGATGAAATCGGATATCGTTCTATTGCAATTGGATTCCCGGTTTTCACATTAGGTGCATTAATTTTTGCCATGATTTGGGCTCAAATAGCGTGGACACGTTTTTGGGGTTGGGATCCAAAAGAGGTTTGGGCGCTTATTACTTGGCTCTTTTATGCGGCGGTATTACATTTACGCTTATCAAAAGGGTGGCACGGAGAGAAGTCAGCGTGGTTAGCGGTAATTGGTTTTGCAATCATTATGTTTAACTTTATTGTAGTAAACTTAATTATCGCGGGTTTACATTCATACGCATAGAGAAATAAAATAGGAGAGTGAATGTCACTTTCCTATTTTATTTTTGTCAACTTTTCTTCTTTTTTGAGAAAAACATGACAAAGTAGCGGTTGATTTTGTAAAATGATGTCGAGGACATTATATCCTGTTCAAAAAAAATACATAGTTTTGGAAAAAAATTGAACAAACTTTATTATTCTTGTGAAGCATAATATGGGAAGTGAAACATTTAGAAGATTGCTTAAATAAACGAGAATAGCGCAACATACTAGTGTAGAAGGGTAGGTGTAAACCGTTGTGGTAAAAGTACGCAACGGGTAGAAATGGAAAATGAATCAAGAATTTTAATTGTAGACGATGAGGATCGTATTCGTCGTTTGTTGAAAATGTATTTAGAAAGAGAACAATACACAATTGAAGAAGCGGACAATGGTGATACAGCTTTAGAAATGGCGTTACAAAATGATTACGATTTAATCCTATTAGATCTTATGATGCCAGGTAAAGATGGTATTGAAGTGTGTAAAGGGGTTCGTGAGAAGAAAGCGACGCCAATTATTATGTTGACGGCAAAAGGTGAAGAAGTAAACCGAGTACAAGGGTTTGAGGTAGGAACTGATGATTATATTGTGAAACCATTTAGCCCACGTGAAGTAGTGCTTCGTGTGAAAGCGGTCTTACGCCGTTCTGTACCAACAACGTTCTTTACACAAGATACAACGACAAAAGATGTTACTGTGTTCCCTCATTTAACAATTGATAATGATGCACACCGTGTTACAGCAGATGGTAATGAAGTAAACTTAACACCGAAAGAGTACGAATTACTATTATTCTTAGCGAAAGCGCCTGATAAGGTATTTGATCGTGAGCAATTGTTAAAAGAAGTATGGCAATATGAATTCTTCGGAGATTTACGTACAGTTGATACGCATGTAAAGCGTTTACGTGAGAAGTTAAGCAAAAAATCACCAGATGCTGCGAAGATGATTGTTACCGTTTGGGGCGTAGGTTACAAATTTGAGGTTGTGAACGACTGATGCTTTGGAGAAGTGTAGTAGGGAAGTTATGGATGACTATATTACTTCTCGTTTCGTTTGTGCTCGGATTTGTTGCGATTTTACTTTCACAGTTTTTTAGAACATATTATGTTGATATGAGTGAAGCTAGGCTTCAAAAAGTTGCAACAAGTGTTTCAGAGTTAATTGAGGAAGGTGCCGATGTAAAAACGATTGAGAATATCGCGTACAAATTCTCTGATCCACTTTCAAGGATCATTATTGTAGAAGATGGTAAAGAAATATCTTCTTCGCCGAAACAAGAAGGATTAGTCACTCTTACAATGGATGATTTGAAAGAAGACAAAGAATTAGCGGCTGTTTTTACAGACAAAAAAGAAATTAAGAATAACATTAGAAAAGCCTCTAATAGTAGAAAGAATAAAAACACTGAAAATGATATTATGATTGTCGGAAAACCAGTGCATTCAAAAAATCAAAGTGCAGTGTTCGTATACGAATCTTTACAAGTACCGATACAAGGTATGGAGAGAACGACTGATTTTATATTCTTATCAGCAGGGATTGCGATTATATTAACAACGTTCTTTGCATTCTTCTTATCTACTCGAATTACAGCACCACTCCGTAAAATGCGTGAGGTTGCTTTTGAGGTCGCGCGTGGGAAGTTTGATGCGAAAGCACCTATGGTATCTCAGGATGAGATTGGTGAGCTTGCAACGGCCTTAAATCAAATGGGGAAACAGTTGAAGTTTAATATGAATGCCCTGCAGCAAGAAAAAGAACAGTTAGCTAGTATTTTAAGTAGTATGGCAGATGGGGTTATTACGTTAAATCAAGAAGGTGAAGTCGTTGTAATTAATCCGCCGGCTGAACATTTCTTACAAGTTTGGCAAGAGGAAAAGGAAGTAGAGCTCAGTAAAAAACTACCTTCTGAACTTGTTGAACTATTCCATCTCGTTGTAGAAAGTGAACAACAACAAGTGGTTGAAATTAATTTACAAAAAGGGAACTATGTAGTTCTTATGACGCCGCTTTACAATCAAACGAAAATTCGTGGTGCTGTAGCTGTATTACGTGATATGACGGAAGAGCGCCGTCTTGAGAAGATGCGTCAAGACTTTATTGCGAACGTATCACATGAACTTCGTACACCGATGGTAATGCTTCAAGGGTATAGTGAAGCGATTTTAGATGATATTGTGCAAACGAAAGAAGAAATTAATGAGTTTGTTCAAATTATTTATGATGAATCCGTTCGTTTAGGTAAACTTGTAAATGAACTATTAGATTTAGCGCGTATGGAAAGTGGTAATGTAGAGTTACATATAGGTGAAGTTGATATTCATCCTTTCGTTGAAAAAATAGGTCGTAAATTCCAAGGAATTGCAAAGGATAAAGAAGTCGCATTAACGGTTGATTTCCAGAATCCAATTGAACAATACCCGTTTGATGCAGATCGTATGGAACAAGTATTGACGAATTTAATTGATAACGCAATTCGTCATACGAATGCAGGCGGACATGTAACGCTTGTAATTAATACGAAAAATAATGGTCTTACTTTTGAAGTACAAGATTCGGGCGCTGGTATTCCAGAAGAAGATATTCCATTTTTATTTGATCGTTTCTACAAAGCTGATAAAGCAAGAACACGTGGGAAAAAAGGTGGAACGGGGCTCGGGCTTGCGATTGCAAAAAATATTGTGCAAGGCCATGATGGTAAAATTGCTGTTTCAAGTGTTGTTGGAGAGGGAACTACATTCTCTGTATATTTACCGAATCGTATAATTTAGATATACGTTTTTAAAGTTGATAATGAATAAAGTTCTACTGTTTTTTATTTTTTTGTAAAATCAATTAAATAAATAATAGTAGAACTTTTTTTCTGTCTTAGTCGAATGAAGAATAGCAAGAGGGGTGTCGTGAAGCGATGAAATTATATACGAAAACAGGAGATAAAGGGACAACAAGTGTAATAGGCGGCAGAGTGGATAAAGATAATATCCGAGTTGAAGCATATGGCACGATAGATGAGGCGAATTCTCATATTGGATATGCAATGACTAAGCTACAAGGCGGATCTTTTGGAGATATTTACAATGAACTTGAAAATATTCAACATGAACTATTTGATTGCGGGGGAGACTTGGCGATAGTAGAGGGGAAAATTCCTTATAAAGTAACGGTTGAAATGGTTGAAAGCTTAGAAAGAAGGATTGATTCGTATATAGAAGAAGCACCGCCGTTAGAGCGTTTTATTTTACCAGGTGGAAGCGAAGCGGCAGCTGCTATTCATATTGCACGTACAGTTGTAAGGCGAGCAGAACGATGTGTAGTGTCCTTGCAAAAAGAAGGGAAAATAAATGAAGTTGTTCTAAAGTATGTAAATAGATTATCTGATTATTTGTTTGCGGTAGCTAGAGTAATAAACGCTCGATTACAAGTAAAAGATGTGGAGTATAATCGCAGTGCAATCGTTTTTCGTGATAAAAACGAGAAGGAAGTGGAGTGATTCACTTTCTTTTTTTGTATACTTTTTTCTGTAATATACCAAAATAAGAGAAGGTATGGTGTTAATTAGAAAACGGAGGATGTATATGAAAGTGTTAAAATGTGGCGTCATGTTATTGACGGTATTGTTTTTTTCTCAATTACATGTGTACGCAGAGGGAAATCAATGGACATGGCCTGTTGAAGGGCAGATAAGTGATTATTTTGGGACAAGGCATGGAAAACACTACGGTATAGATATAGCGGCACCGATTGGCACGCCTGTGGCAGCTATTCAAGAAGGTAAGGTAACAAAGTCTTACTATTCAAGTAGTTATGGAAACGTTGTATTTATTAAACATGGAGAATATGAGGCCGTGTATGCGCATTTAAATAAGAGATATGTAGTTCAAGGGGATTATATTTCAAAAGGAGAAATAATTGGAGAAGTAGGAAATACAGGAGAATCGAGAGGTGCACACTTACATTTAGAAGTTCATCAAGGAAGATGGACGATGGCGAAAAAGAATGCGATGAATCCATTGCTTGTTCTAAATGAACAGAGAAATGAAGTTGTTTCCTCATCCTTATATGTCGTCCAAAAAGGGGACACTTTAGTTAGTATTGCACGGAAATTTAGTATGTCAGTTAAGGAAGTTAAAGATAAAAATGGACTGCAGCAAGATAGGATTTATCCAAATCAACAATTATACGTAAAGTAAAAAAAGAGCTAGTTAAACTAGCTCTTTTTTTACCAAAAAATAAAGACACATATAAATCCAGAAATAGCTAAGTAGCTATATAAGTAAAATACTTTCGTTCTTGTTTTTTCGTTCGTTCGAAATAGTACAATAGTCGGTTCAATTAAACCGATTGTCAAACAAAGTAAACCAAGAAGCATACAACCGATTGAAATGGAGTACAGGGCGATTTGTGGTGCTTGAAATGGAATCATCCATTTTAATAAAAATGCAATAAGTGCAGTGTAGCAAATGCTGCCGATGTATTTATTCAACGGTGCATTAGAACGGAACCCTGGAAGTTTTTTCAAGAAGGAGCGGGAAACAACTTCAGTTTGTAAAGATGTGTGCTCTTCAATTATTTTTTGAGCTTCTTTTCCTTTTTGGAAAAGGGATAATATCCAGTTTCGCTCACCTTGAAAAATAAATTGAGAAGTTGTCAAATAATGATCCACCTTCACTTTATTCCAACTTTTCCATGGGTGACGCTCACACAGTTTTAATTTACTCTCTGTTTTTTTATCATACTGATAAATACTGATGCCATCTTCATCGAAAGCAGCATAGTATGTCTCGCTTGAGAATGTGCCTAAATCAATTGGACAGTAGAAAAGTAATTCTTTTTTTAAGTAAAAGTATTCTTTTCTTAAGTTTTTTTTCATTGCTTCTCGAATAGAGTGTCTCTTTTCTTTTTTCATGACATTTCCTCCATAATCCAGAAAATGTTCTTATCTTAACAATTCAACATCTTATCACTTTTCATTATATATGACTAGGGGATTCATAGGGGAAATGCCGAATACTAAAAAATCTGGGGTGTATTGTAAAATATAGTGATTGGTTTTAATTATATAAAATTAATAACTTATTTTTAATAAGTTACACTTTTTTTGTTCACAATACGATTATGTTGTTGTATAATAAAGTGGAAAATAGAATATCGGTCTATCTTCGGGGCAGGGTGAAAATCCCGACCGGCGGTGATGAACTATATGTGATTTTGTTCTAAGCCCGCGAGCCGTTAAGGCAGGATTTGGTGTGATTCCAAAGCCGACAGTATAGTCTGGATGGGAGAAGATGGAGGTTCAAGCGTTCAAAAAAGATATGGATTTGAACGTCTGTTTGATGTGCCTTAAATTCTCCCTTTGTGTAAAACACAAAGGGTTTTTTCGTTCTATGAAAAAGTAGGCATAGCAGAACCTTTCCACTTTCCATGAGAAGATCGATGGAAAAGGAGAGAGAAAGATGAAACAAAAAAACAGTGTAGTGCAGATGGTGAGTGTAGCGATGCTAAGTAGTATTGCATATTTACTGATGATGTTGGATTTCCCGTTTCCAGGGCTTCCGCCATTTTTAAAAATTGATTTTAGTGATGTACCAGCTCTAATTGCAGCAATTATTTTCGGGCCAGTTGCAGGGATAATTGTAGAGGCGATAAAGAATATTTTACATTACGGAATTCAAGGGAGTTTAACGGGAGTGCCAGTTGGAGAAATTGCTAACTTTATTGCAGGATGTTTATTTATTGGACCGGCAGCTTTCTTATTTAGAAAGTATCGTACTGTTAAGAGTTTAACGACAGGATTAATGCTAGGGACAATTACAATGGCGCTCATTATGAGTGTATTAAATTACATCATTATATTCCCAGCTTACACTTGGTTTTTAAATTCACCAGCTATGTCTAGCGAGGCTATAAGAACAACGGTTGTAACGGCAATCTTACCATTTAATTTGATTAAAGGAATTGTTGTGACAATTGTATTTGTAGCGTTATTCTCACGCCTGAAAGTATGGGTGTTTGCAAAAATGAAAAATGCATAAAATATAAAATAAAACCATTAGTAGTATGGAACTATTAGTGGTTTTTTATTAAGTAGAATGAAAATAGAAAACAAAAAATATCCCTCATATGAATGAGGGATATTTTTTGAAGTTAATAAAAGACTATTCGAATTTTAAAGAGTCGCCATCAAATGATTCATCAGCAACTTTAATTGAGTCAGTTGGACAACCTTCGAATGCATCCATCATATCTTCAATTAATACATCTGGAATTTCAACGATACCTTGGTTATCGTCTAACGTTACAAATGCAATACCTTCATCATCATAATCATAAATGTCTGGTGCAGCAGCGCCGCAAGCACCACATGCGATACAAGTATCTTTATCAACGATTGTATATTTTGCCATCTTTTTTCCCTCCTGATAATATGTATGTGAAAAGCTCGCCATAAAAATTATAACCTTATTGTAAAACGGTTTTTAAAACTTTTCAACATAAAATTATAATGATAATCCTTATCAATTAGAGTGTCAACTAATTTTTGCATTATGTCATAAGATTTTCAAAATACGTAAATGTTATTTCGTTTGGTACAATATACTATATACAAGTACATAGTGCCGATATGATAAGTTTAATGAGTAAGTGCAATCATACTAAAAAGTAATTAAGCTAGATTGAAAGGTGGAAGCGGTAATGCAACTACAATATACTTTATTGTATTGTTTAAAACAATTGAATGGTGAAAGGACCGTTTCTTCTATTTATTATTTATTAAAAGGAAAACGATCTTCGCAAACGTTACAAGATGGAAACATGTTCCGAATTTCATTTTTGTTTGGAATATATAAATCGTTAAATAGAACAGACTATGATCGTGAAGTTGCAAAGTTGTTGCAAGCAGATTTGATTCGAGAAATACATGAAAATACATATTTGTTAACATCTAAAGGTAAAATGCAGTTACATACATGGGAGGAAGTGTATGCTTTTCCCGCGCATTTACATAGTTTACACTATGGTGAATTAGGTGAAACATTTTGGAAACGTTTATCATTAATTATTCAAACTATATCTAATTTACAACAGAATAATACGAAATTTATTCCCATTCAACAAGATACAGAAATAATGATGTGGGTAAAACGCTTTTTAACAGGTATACCATATAGGCGAAGTGAATTGGCTAAAAGATTATGGAAAGAAATACATAATCTTTTAGGAAAAGGTGATGTAGTAGAAGCGACGATTGTAACATATAGATTAACAGGATATGAACGTATCGGTTGTACATTGCAGCAATTAGCGGAAATTACGAAACAAGATATATTCCGGGTGTATTTTTTATTTTGGGGTACGATTCACTTCTTTATACAAGAAGTTCACGATAAAGAAAATGAATTTCCGCTATTGGCTGAGATTATCTCTTATCCAAATGAGAGAGCTGAATTATTTAGTTTATCAACGAAAAAAACATATAATTTTTGGAGACAAGGACGCTCTTTAGATGAAATAGCGACAATTAGAAATTTAAAGGTTGCAACGATAGAAGATCATTTTGTTGAAATTGCTTTGCGGGAAAAAGAGTTTTCAATCGAGATGTTTATGGAAAAAGACAAAATAGATAAAGTAACAAAAGTAATTGAGGCATTACAAACACGTAAGTTGCGTGAGTTGAAACAAGCGGTTGGAGAGGGTATCTCTTATTTTGAAGTTCGTCTTGTATTGGCGCGGATGGAGGGTATAAATGAAGCTTGAGGAATATTTATATAGATGGTTTGGATATTCTGAATTTCGTACAGGGCAAAAAGGGGTAATTACAGATTTATTAGAAGGAAAAGATGTTATAGCAATGCTCCCGACTGGAAGAGGGAAGTCTATGTGCTATCAACTTCCAGGGCTAATGCAAGAAGGAACCGTGCTTGTTGTATCACCATTATTATCTTTGATGGAAGATCAAGTTACACAATTAAAGTATGTTGTGAAAAACCGAGTAATAGCACTTAATAGTTTTCGGACATTACATGAAAAAAGAGAAGCGATGAAAAAATTAGCTTCATATAAATTTATTTTTGTTTCACCAGAGATGTTGCAGTCGGAAGTGTTAATAAGAGAATTGAAGAAAGTTCATATTTCATTATTTGTTGTGGATGAGGCTCATTGTATTTCACAATGGGGTTATGATTTTAGGCCAGACTATAAAAAACTAAATGTAGTCATTGAAAATATCGGGTCTCCTACGGTGCTAGCATTAACGGCAACAGCGACAAAAGATGTACTCCGAGATATAGCAGAGAGTTTAGATTTGAAGAAAGTGACGCAGCATGTATACTCTATTGATCGTCCAAATATTGCGATGGAAGTACAATTTGTGGAGACGATAGAAGAGAAGAAAGAAGCGCTTTTGAACCAGGTGATGTATTTACAAGGGCCAGGGATTGTATATTGTTCAAGCAGAGCGTGGACAGAACGTTTAACGGAGTATTTAAGAGGAAAAGGCGTGACTGGTGTCGCTTTTTATCATGGTGGTATGGAACATGAAGAGCGTATGTTAATTCAACAGCAGTTTATGAATGACCAGTTGCAGCTTGTAATATGTACAAGTGCTTTTGGTATGGGAGTAAATAAGTCGAATACGAGCTATATTATTCATTTTCATTATCCGACTAATATAGCTTCCTATTTACAAGAAATCGGAAGAGCTGGAAGAGATGGTGAACCGAGTATAGCTATCTTACTATGTAGTCCGTTAGATCACGATTTACCAATTTCAATAATTAAAGATGAATTGCCAAGTCAGTCGCAAATACAATTTTTATTCTCTTTACTACAAGAAAGAATGTTTCAAACGAAAGAATTACCAATAGAAGAGGTAGAAGAAATTTGTTATAATGCAGCAAGATTTAATGAACAATATTGGCGTTTCATCCGCTATCATCTTGAACAGCTTGGAATCATACAACAGCGAAAATTAAAATTAGAGAGCTTGTCAGATGAAATTATGAACAGATTAATAGTTGAAGTAGAAATAAGGCTACGTAATAAATATAGTGAGCTAGAAAACATGAAATCGTGGATACAAGTGAAAGAATGTAGGCGTGAATATTTGTTACAACAGTTCGGTTATAGAAAAGAGAACGAGTTGAAAAATTGCTGTGACTATTGTGGTATTACAAAAACAGATTATAAAAAAAGACAAGCGCAACAATCGGATTTCGACTATAATTGGGAAACAGAGTTACAAAAGCTTTTCGGTCTAGAAAAGATGGGGGAATGATGAACATTCAAAGGCATAATATTGAAGATATGAGTCCGAAAGAAATAAGGCTGAATCTGTATATCACACAGTTCATTATTATCGGTATCGGTTGTTTACTAGCATATGTATTATTCCGAGATATAAAATCGGTGTATAGTCTGTGGAAGTGGGAACCGGTGTCTATACTTATAATAGGTGGCTTGTTGGCGATTGGTATTGTGTTATTAGATTATGTTGCAATGCGAGTATTTCCAGAGTCTTGGTTTGATGATGGTGGTATTAACGATAAGATGTTTCAAGGAATGTCAGTTATGCACCTACTCGTTATTACGTTCATTATCGGCTTTGCAGAAGAATTTTTATTTAGAGGTGTAGTGCAGACGCACTTTGGAATTGTAATAGCGAGTTTAGTATTTGCAGTGTTACATATTCGGTATATAACAAAGCCATTTTTGTTTTGTTTCGTCTGTTTCATTAGTTTTGTCTTTGGTTATGTGTTTGAATGGACAGGAAATTTATTTATAACAATCTTTGCACACTTTCTTGTTGATTTTATAATGGGACTCCAATTAAGAAAATAAATGGAAGGTGGTGGTGAACAACATGAGAAAACGAATTCCTGATTTCGAAGAGGAATTAGAAGTTGAGCGAGTGGAAGAAAAAGAAAGTTTACCGCCGCGTAGTGAAATTCATAGAAATAAAGAGAAAAAAGAAAAGTTTAAAATGAATCATATTTTCGTCCGAGTTTTAACATTTCTATTCATATTACTACCAATTAGTATCTTATGGTATACAGATAAATATATTCAGGTGAAAAGTGATGGTAATAACGCTGGGAAAAGTGCGTTTGAGGTCATTTTCTTTGATTCAGCTAAATCTGAGTCTGAGGCAACATCTGAGAAAGTAGTAACGCATACGGTAAAAGAAGGAGAAACTTTAGAAAGTATAGCGAAGCAATATTTTTCAGATGAAACTGGGATTGAAGTGATTAAAAAGTATAATGATTTACAAGAAGATGAAGTGAATGTAGGTCAAGAAATAAAAATTCCGATAAAAGATAAGTCCGCAAAACAGGATAGCTAGTAGCATACCTACTATAAAAACTGAGGATTATCTTTATGCGGAAGGGAGTGAAAAATATATGATATGGATTATCTTATTAAGTGCTCTCATATGTATTGGTATTATATTTCTTCTTGTAATGGTAATGTATACAGAAGCGATGCGTAATACTGTGTTAGAACATACTTTACTTTTTGAAGAATTTCCGAAAAGTTTTCAAAAAGTAAAGGTGTTTTTTATTTCTGATATTCATAGAAGGGTCATTTCAAGTTCATTAATTGAACAAGTAAAAGGAAAAGTAGACCTTGTAATTATTGGCGGTGATTTAGCGGAAAGAGGCGTCCCTTTATCGAAAATTTCTGCAAATATACAAAAGTTAAGAGCGATAGCTCCTGTATATTTTGTGTGGGGAAATAATGATTATGAGATTGAATATCATGAATTAGATGCTTTGTTATTAGAAAATAATGTGAAAGTTTTAGATAATACAAGAGTTGTATTTGAGTCTGAACTAGGAGAAAAAATTTGTTTGCTCGGTGTAGATGATGTTGGTTTGAAGCGTGATCGTTTAGATTTAGCTTTGGCTGATTGCAAAGAAGATGGTTTTCGCATATTAATTAGCCATAACCCTGATATAATAAATAAAATGTCTGGAAAAGAACAAATTTCACTTGTGTTAAGTGGACATACACATGGAGGACAGATTCGATTATTCCCATCTAAAAAATATTTAAAAGGTGGCGTATATAAGCATTCAAATATGACTCTTTTTGTTAGTAATGGGTATGGAACAACGTTGATTCCACTTCGCTTCCGAGCACCTGCTCAAACACATATTATTACGTTATGCGGAGGGAAATGATGCCAACTCTAAACGGGAAATATAACATAAAAGCTGTTTCGAATATAATTGGAATTCAGCCGAGTACGCTTCGTGCATGGGAAAGACGATATCAAATTATTGCCCCGAAGCGGAATCATGCGGGGCATCGATTATATACAGAAGAGCATATTCAAATTTTGAAATGGTTAATGGACAAGGTTTCTTCCGGCATGATGATTGGACAAGCAGTTCAATTATTAGAAGGGAATCGTTTGCAGAGTAATGTTCAAAAAGAAATACATTACGATAGAGAAGTTGTTTTAGTGGACGATTTACTGCAAGCTTTGTTAAAATTTGATGAAATTACAACTTCTGCATT
Organism: Bacillus sp. 01N45; assembly: GCF_056399205.1. Classification (NCBI taxonomy): domain Bacteria; kingdom Bacillati; phylum Bacillota; class Bacilli; order Caryophanales; family Bacillaceae; genus Bacillus; species Bacillus sp. 01N45. The sequence goes on along the minus strand of NZ_JBFTQW010000003.1, from coordinate 162,947 downwards.
GTTAAACGAGGCTTTCAGTATTTATGCAACAGAAAAAGTCATAGCAAGTATTGTTCTTCAAGTGTCAAATAAATTGTTAACGTTAAAAAATAATAATGAAGTTACAATGGTGCAATTCCAATATGTCGTATCATTTTTACAAACTCGTCTAGGAATGGTGTATCATAATGCATCATCATTTTCTTCTATACACAAAGTTGTCGTGTTAGAAAATAATATGTTGAAAGGGTTTGTTTTCTCAACGTATTTACGCTTAAAAGGATATGAGGTGATATATATTAGGTCAAGCTTAGCGGAAGATGGTATTTTGTTAGCTGTTGAGCAAATACAACCTACATATGTAGTAGTCTCTTTTGATGAGGAACGAGAACTTAAGAACGCGATAAAGGACATGAATTTGTTGCAAGAAAAAAGTGAGAAACTTTCTGTTGGGTTTATAGGAGAAATAGGTGCTCGGGATCAGTTGAACATTCAAACATGCCTAATTGGTGATACGAAAGAAGAATGGGATGATTGGTTAAAAATGTTAGAATAGTTGTTCGAAAAGAACCATCTATTTTCTATTTCATATAATAAAAATTATATTCATTGGTTACGTAGGGAGGGTATGAGATGAGGCTGGAACGATTAAATTACAATAAGATAAAAATTTTCTTAACATTTGATGATTTATCTGAACGAGGATTAACGAAAGAAGATTTGTGGAGAAATGCACCGAAAGTACAGCAATTATTTCGTGATATGATGCAAGAAGCAAATAAGGAACTAGGGTTTGAAGCGGATGGTCCAATTGCAGTTGAAGTATTTTCTCTACAAGCGCAAGGAATGGTCGTAATTGTAACGAAAGAACATCAAGATGTGGATACAGATGATGAGTTCCGTGACGAGTTTATTGAAATGCAAGTGACTCTAGATGAAAGCGAGCATATACTTTATGAGTTTGCTACACTAGATGACGTAATTAACCTGTCGAATCGTTTATATAACCTTGATGTAACTGGCGGAAAACTATATACGTGGGATGGGCGTTTCTATCTTTGGATGGAAGAAGAGGAGCAGGTTCAATTACTGAAGGCAGATTTTATAGCTATTTTAGCGGAATATGGTAATCCGTCTACAGCAACTATTTATCGTCTAATGGAGTATGGTAAAGAATTAATGGCTTCTCAAGCAATTGAACAAATACACAATTACTTTGTGAAAAAACAAAACCTTAGCTAATATAACAAAGCTAAGGTTTTGTTTTTTATTTGGAGAAACCTAAAATGTTGGTCTGAAAATGTCAAAACAATTAATGGTATAGCGGGAATCATAAATATTTGGGCGCTCTTTACTATACTTAAAAATATCTTCTTAAGTTGTTATATATAAGTAAAATAAAAAACATTTAAATATTTAAGTATTTTACTTTTCTAAAAGCAATAAAAGGACTATAATGATAGTGAAAACGCTTGCAACAGGAAATAGTTTGTATATATTTGTTAGCGTTTTCTATTGCATTCCAAATTTAACGGTGTATACTAGGCAATGAAGGTTTACTAAACAAGTGAAATTACAGGGGGTTTACTTACTATGGTAGCCGAAAAGGGAACTCAAACAAAAACACAACAACAAAGGGAACAACATTTTGAACTATTGAATTCGACACAAATTGTTATTAGTGAAGCATTAGAAAAATTGGGTTATCCAAACGAAGTATATGAATTATTAAAAGAACCAATTCGTATGATGACAGTGAAAATACCAGTTCGTATGGATGACGGGACTGTTAAAATATTTACAGGATATCGTGCACAACATAATGATGCTGTTGGTCCAACGAAAGGTGGAATTCGCTTCCATCCGAATGTAACAGAAAATGAAGTGAAAGCACTTTCAATCTGGATGAGTTTAAAATGTGGTATTGTTGATTTACCATACGGTGGAGGTAAAGGTGGAATTATCTGTGACCCACGTGAAATGTCATTCCGTGAGTTAGAAAGATTAAGCCGCGGTTATGTACGAGCAATTAGCCAAATCGTAGGACCGACGAAAGATATTCCAGCTCCAGATGTATTCACAAACTCTCAAATCATGGCATGGATGATGGATGAATATAGCCGTATTGATGAATTTAATTCACCAGGATTTATTACAGGTAAGCCACTTGTATTAGGTGGATCACATGGACGTGAAACAGCAACGGCGAAAGGTGTAACAATTTGTATTCGCGAAGCTGCAAAAAAACGCGACATTGATATTAAAGGTGCACGCGTTGTTGTTCAAGGATTCGGTAATGCTGGTAGCTTCTTAGCTAAATTTATGCATGATGCAGGCGCGAAAGTTATTGCAATCTCGGATGCTTACGGTGCATTGCATGATCCAAACGGATTAGATATTGATTATTTATTAGACCGTCGTGATAGCTTCGGTACAGTAACAAAACTATTTAATAATACAATTTCAAACAAAGAATTGTTAGAACTTGATTGCGACATTTTAGTTCCAGCTGCAATTGAGAACCAAATTACAGAAGAAAATGCTAATAATATTAAAGCAAAAATCGTTGTTGAAGCTGCAAATGGTCCAACAACATTAGAAGCAACTAAAATTTTAACAGATCGCGGAATTTTACTTGTTCCAGACGTATTAGCAAGTGCTGGCGGTGTAACAGTATCTTACTTTGAGTGGGTACAAAATAACCAAGGTTACTACTGGACTGAAGAAGAAGTAGAACAACGTTTAGAAAAAGTAATGGTAAGATCATTTGATTCTATTTATGAAACAGCACAAGTTCGTAAAGTGAACATGCGCTTAGCTGCGTATATGGTCGGTGTTCGTAAAATGGCTGAAGCAAGTCGCTTCAGAGGTTGGGTATAATATTATATCGTGAGAAAACGTGATTCCTTTCGAGGGAATCACGTTTTTTTGTTGAAGTATTAGTGTGAGGTGTTGTATATGGAAAATGAAATGATGGAACGAGTAGAACAATTAGAAGAAAAGGTTAAGAGGTTAGAGGGAGAACTCTCAAGAACGATGAAAGCCCGAAAAACAAGTAACGTTCGGATGTTCGGAGAAGGACTACTGTTTTTAATATTTGGTGCAGTTGTAGTAGGGCCGATTATCGCTTTTGTAATCTCAATTCTTACTTGGATTGTTGAAAAATAAAATAAAAACAAAAAAAGAACGCTTGTTCTACACGAACAAACGTGCTATACTTTCCTTAGATAAACAAAACGGAAATGATTTTAAGGAGAGATAAATGATGAAAATGACAGTAGACCAAAGATTTATGATGCCAGCAGATGTTGTAGAACGAGTGGAAGTATTAAGAAACAAACAAAGTAAGCGCGGCACATTATTACAATCTGTAAATAAATTTTTCGGTTTAGATACGAAAGAAGATTGTGTTTGGTTTTACGGTTTTTATGGAGTTGCTGTAAGTATTTTATTATTTATGGTGTTCACATCAAATATTTTCGATTTTCTCTTCGCGTAAGAAATATGCGATAAGGACATTGCTACCGAATACATATATAAAGAAGTAAGGTAATCTTCTGAAGCGGGAGTTGGTAGTAATGGCGATGTTTCCTATAGAGCGTAACTATATTGGGTATGGAAGTTCACGACCGGGAATTCCTCTTTCTAAAGTAAGGTTTATTGTAAGTCATGATACGGGGAACCCTGGTAGCAATGCGATAGGGAATCGGGATTATTTTAATGAAATACAACCGAAAGCTTCGGCACATACATTTATAGATGATAAAACAATATTGGAAATTGTTCCTATAAATGAAGTTGCCTATCACGTTCGATATGGTGTGCCGACAGATAATGACTTATATGGTTATGATGCTAATAAGGCTGCCATTGGAGTGGAACTTTGTTATGGCGGTGATGTTAACTTTTGGGAAGCATATACCCGTTTTACGTGGTATCATGCGTATTTATGTCAAAACTTCGGCTTGAATCCGAAGAAAGATATCGTATCACATAAAACACTTGACCCAGCTAGAAAGATTGATCCTGAAAATGTATTAGGGAAACAAGGTATTAAATTTCAGCAGTTTTTAGCAGATGTCTATCGGATGTACGTTTCGTTTAGATGACAAATATATGAAAAATGAATACAATAAAGATAGGTGCCTACTGCTGTAAGTAGGTTTTTTCTTGTTTTTATAAATAGCGTATTGGTAGAAGACTAGGAGTGAGCTGAGTATGCAGAAAGAAACAGCTATCATAATTGGAGGCGGTCCGTGCGGATTAGCAGCAGCAATTTCGTTGCAAAAGGTAGGGATAAATCCGTTAGTAATTGAAAAAGGAAACATTGTAAATGCGATTTATAATTATCCAACTCATCAAACATTTTTCTCTTCTAGTGAAAAATTAGAAATTGGTGATGTAGCTTTTATTACAGAAAATCGTAAGCCAGTTCGAAATCAAGCGCTTGCGTATTATCGTGAAGTAGTAAAGCGTAAATCTGTACGTGTAAATGCTTTTGAGCGAGTGGAGAAAGTACAAAAAGATGGAGAAGTTTTTCATGTTGAGACAACAAAGCGTGACGGAAGTACAGAAATATATATAGCGAAATATGTTGTTGTAGCAACTGGATATTATGACAATCCAAATTATATGAATGTTCCCGGCGAGGAACTGAAGAAAGTAGCTCACTATTTTAAAGAGGGACATCCTTATTTTGATCGAGATGTAGTAGTTATAGGTGGGAAAAACTCGAGTATAGATGCCGCGTTAGAACTTGTTAAAACCGGTGCGCGTGTAACGGTTTTATATCGCGGAAGTGAGTATTCACCAAGCATTAAGCCGTGGATTTTGCCGGAGTTTGAGGCGTTAGTACGAAGCGGCACAATTCAAATGCATTTCAGGGCTCACGTGAAAGAAATTACTGAACATACATTAACGTTTACAGTCGATGATGAGGCATATACAATCCAAAATGATTTTGTATTTGCGATGACTGGTTACCATCCTGATCATAATTTCTTAACGAAGATGGGTGTTCGGATTGATGTAGAAACAGGACGTCCGATTTATGCAGAGGATACAATGGAAACGAACGCTGAAAATATTTTCATTGCAGGTGTAATTGCTGCTGGAAATAATGCGAATGAAATATTTATTGAGAACGGTCGATTTCATGGGGATGCGATTGCGCAAACCATTGCGTCAAGGGAAATATAAAAAGAAGCTGTCGAAATAAACTTCGACAGCTTCTTTTTAATTGTGCATAAACATATTTTGGATTGTTTCATGAGAATTTGTATTCTCTAATGCAACTAATAATTTAATACGTGCTTTTTGAGCATTTAAACCGTATGTGAATACAATACCCATATCTTTTAATTGTTTGCCGCCACCTTCATATGAATATACATCTTGCACGATGCCATTGAAACAGCGAGAAACTAATACGACAGGGATTCCTTTGTCGATTAATCGTTCTAGACTAGGAAGTGTTCTTGGAGGTAAATTACCTTGTCCAAGTGCTTCAATAACAATCCCGTCTACTGGAAGGTTTTCAATTGCTGCTAACAATGTATCGTCCATACCAGCGTATGCTTTTAGAACAACTACGTTTTTAGAAACCTTATTTACTGAATATGTTTCATGGTGTACTAAAGCGTGATGGAATACAACGCCGCGCTTTGTTACCATACCGATTGGTCCATACTGTGGACTCTGGAATGTTGCCACGTTACTTGTATGTGTTTTCGTTACATTTGTAGCGCAATGGATTTCGTCGTTTAATACGACTAAAACACCTTTTTCAGCAGCTTCACTACAGCTAGCTACTTTTACAGCCGATAAGAAGTTATATAGACCATCAGCACCTAATTCATTACTAGAACGCATTGCACCTGTTACAACGATTGGAATAGTTGCTTGCACTGTTAAATCTAAGAAATAGGCTGTTTCTTCTAATGTATCCGTACCATGCGTAATGACTACGCCATGAATGTTGTCTTGTTTTACTTTTTCATCAATGATGACTTGTAATTGTAACATTTCGCTCGGTGTCATATGAGGAGATGGTAGATGGAACACGTCTTCAACGATTAAATCAACATCGCCTTCTAAATCAGGAATAAATTTTAAAAGAGGATTTTTTTCACCTGGTTGTACGACCCCAGTTTCTTTATCTTCCTCCATTGCAATTGTTCCACCTGTGTGTAAAACTAGGATTCTTTTCAATGCTTATACCCCTTTCAAGTTGAAAAATACATTTAGAACATAACATGTTTTGAGTAAATTCGACAATGGAAATGTATAAAAGTATGCCTCGGAAATGACAATAAAGTTAGCTGCTATATATACGATGTATAAAATCACGAAACGAAATGTGTAAATGTAGGATAGGAGGGAGCAATTACATTGAAAAAGATGGAGAAAATTTTTATTCGTATATTAGTAATACAATTCATTTGTCTTTCTGTTGTGCAATTGTTATTTATACATAAGTCATCAGTGAAATATTTATCTAAAATTGTTTATTATGAAGGTGTCATGGTAAAAAACAAAGCAGAAATCTTACAGGTGAATAGGTAGTTTTCATTTTCTTCTATGAAGGATTATGCTACAATAATTGAGGATTTAATGACGTGAAGCAAATGAGAAGAAGCAGGAGAATACCTGCTTTTCGTTTTGTTTTATAAGTGAAAAAATGAGGTGTTACAATGGATAAACGAATTTCAATTGCTATAGATGGTCCAGCAGCTGCTGGAAAAAGTACGGTTGCAAAAGTTGTGGCAAAGAAACTTTCTTACGTTTATATTGATACAGGCGCAATGTACCGCACGATTACATATGCAGCCCTTGAACAAAAAGTGGACATTGAAAATGAAGAGAAGTTAATGGAAGTTGTAAAGAATGTAAATATTGAGTTTCAGCAAGGAGAAAATACACAACTTGTATTTTTAAATGGACAAGATGTTTCTGAAGTAATTCGTACACCTGAGGTGACGAATCGAGTATCTATTGTGGCGAAACATCGCCTTGTTCGTGAAGAAATGGTGCGTCGTCAACAAGAGTTAGCGGAAAAAGGCGGCGTTGTAATGGATGGCCGTGATATTGGTACACATGTGTTACCAGATGCTGAAGTGAAGATCTTTATGCTTGCTTCTGTTGAAGAAAGAGCAGAAAGAAGACATTTAGAAAATATAAATAAAGGTTTCGATTCTAATTTAGAGCAGTTAAAAAAAGAAATTGCTCAGCGTGATAAATTAGATTCAGAACGCGAGGTTTCTCCTCTAAAGAAAGCTGATGATGCATTGGAATTAGATACAACTTCTTTATCAATTGAAGAAGTTGTCCAAAAAATTATGAGTATTGTTTCAGGAGTGTTTGCAAAATAAAGAAAGGGGATAACCTCTTTCTTTTTTTGTTTATATAGAAATGTAAAGGATGCGTGAATTGTGAGTCTCTTTCCTTGACAAATGCTCGGATTTGTAAGAAGTTAGTAAAAGAAGGATAAAACTTTCAGAATATATTCGCTATTATATTTCAAAACATACTTTCTTCAAGATGATTTTGCTGTATACTATTTATATAGGTTTAATATATTTTCTAGTGAAATGTATGAAAACTGAGTATGTGATGATAAATTCTTAAACATGCAAATGAAAACATATGTTTTCATTTCGTATATACATAAAAAATGCTTTGTCAATTCTGTAGGGAGGTATTTCCATGGTAGAGAAAATGAATGAAGAAGTTATGGATTCAAAAGAATTACAAGTTGGTGACGTTGTTACAGGTTCTGTAACGAAAGTTGAAGAGAAACAAGTGCTTGTAAATGTTGGATACAAAACAGATGGCGTAATTCCAATTAGTGAATTAGCTAACGTTCATATTGAAAAAGCAAGCGATGTTGTAGAATTAGATCAAATACTAGAATTGAAAATTATTAAATTAGAAGAAGATGATCTTGTCTTATCTAAACGTGCTGTTGATGCAGAAAAAGCATGGGTAGAATTACAAGAGAAATTTACTTCTGGTCATGTGTTTGATGTTACTGTAAAAGATATCGTGAATGGTGGATTAGTTGTGGACCTTGGTGTTCGTGGTTTTATCCCAGCTTCACTTGTAGAAGTACATTATGTAGAAGATTTTACTGACTATAAAGGCAAAACATTAGCCGTGAAAATTGTTGAATTAGACCGCGAAAAAAATCGTGTAATCCTTTCGCATAAAGCAGTAGTAGAATTAGAACTAGATTCTAAGAAAAAAGAAGCGATTTCTTCATTAAAAGAAGGAGACGTTGTTGAAGGAACAGTGCAACGATTAACGGATTTTGGTGCTTTCGTTAACGTTGGTGGTGTGGACGGTTTAGTTCATATTTCACAAATTTCACACGAACGTGTAGAGCAACCTTCTGAAGTATTAGAGCAAGGTCAAAAGGTAAAGGTAAAGGTATTATCTGTTGATGCTGATACACAACGTATTTCTTTATCAATTAAAGCAGCTCAGCCAGGACCTTGGGAGAATGTTGCTGGCGAAATAAAAGCTGGAGATATTCGTGAGGGAGTAGTAAAACGTCTTGTTACATTCGGTGCATTCGTTGAAATTTTACCTGGCGTTGAAGGTCTTGTGCATGTATCTCAAATTGCAAATCGTCACGTGAAAAATCCAAATGAAGTATTGGAAATGGGACAAGAAGTAAAAGTGAAAGTGCTTGAAGTCCATGTTGCAGAGAAACGTATTTCTTTAAGTATAAAAGAAACGCTTGAGGAAAATAATGTAATTGAGGATTACAGTCAGTATGAACCAAATGCTGATTCTGCTACTTTCCAATTAAGTGATATTATTGGTGAACAACTGAAAAAATTAAAGAAATAAAGAGGGGTACAAGTGGTAAGGGCAAAACGTAAATTAGATCATATTGAATACGCTCTTTCTACTGGTCAGTCTCGTACGCATGGATTTCATGATATTGATTTTGTGCATCAAGGATTGCCAAATTCAAGTTATGACACAATAACATGTGAAACAAAAATCGGCGAACTTTCACTAAGTTCGCCGATTTTTATCAATGCGATGACTGGTGGTGGGGGAGAGAAAACGTTACATATTAATGAGCAATTAGCATATGTAGCGAAACATCATAATCTTGCTATGGCTGTAGGGTCGCAAATGGCGGCGTTAAAAGATGAAAGTGAGGCTGCTTCTTATACGATTATCAGAAAAGTAAATCCAAATGGTATTTTCTTTGCTAATTTAGGTAGTGAGGCAACTATCGAACAAGCAGAGCGTGCCGTTGATATGATTGAAGCGAATGCATTGCAAATTCATTTAAATGTCATACAAGAGTTAACGATGCCAGAAGGAGACCGTGACTTTACTGGTGTACTTCAGCGCATTGAGAAAATTGTATTAAATAGTAAAGTTCCTGTCATTGTGAAAGAAGTTGGATTTGGGATGAGTAAGGAAACAATACAACAGCTAGCGAGCATAGGTGTAACGGCAATTGATATTGGTGGACAAGGTGGTACAAATTTTGCTGCTGTTGAAAATGAAAGAAGACAGCGAATGCTTTCTTATTTTAATAACTGGGGCATACAAACAGCAACCTCGATTATTGAAGCAACCTCTACAAATAATAACCTCTCTTTTATTGCATCTGGGGGTATACAAACAGCGCTTGACGTAGCGAAAGCAATCGCATTAGGGGCGAATACAACTGCGTTTGCTGGATACTTTTTACGTATTTTAATGCAAGATGGTATCGAGAAGTTAGTGGATGAAATTGATCTTTTACATACAGATTTGAAATTTATTATGACAGCTCTTGGTGCAAAGACGATAGAAGAGTTACAGGCTGTACCTCTTGTTGTAAAGGGCGAAACGTATCATTGGTTAACGCAGCGTGGTATTGATACGACGCATTATAGTAGAAGATAAAAAAATCAACCGTTTGGTTGATTTTTTGTTTTTTGTTCGTTTTAGTAATATAAAGTGAGGAATGGAATTAATATTCTATCAAAATAAAATTATTCCTATATAAACACTATCTTGTGCAAGTTGCGACTGAAAAAGAGGCTGGAAAATGTAGATAGTTTGCTACTGAATTATTAGGGAGGGTTTAATTTCGTAAAGGAAAAATAGGTGGAGATAAAAATAAACCATAGAAAAATTCGGATGTTAAATATTATTTTGATATAAGTAAAAATCATTAAAATAATTATGTAAAAGACGGTTTCGTACAATATCGAAACCGTCTTTTTGTGTTCATTAGTGCTGATTTTGTTTTCGGGCTTGCTCTGGTGTATCCAGTCCAGTTGCACCCGGATATTGTAGTGATTGGTCACGATCAGATTCAACGCGTCGTGATTCTCTTAGTTTTCGTTCTTGACGATCTTTACCCATAATGAATAGCACCTCCTTATTAAAAGTGTTGCTGTTATATGAAAAAACTATGCGCGAAGAAAGTGGATTAACTTTCATAAAAAGTTCCCATAATGGAAAACATAGGAGGTGAAATGATGGAAGGGAGTACTTTTTATTTTTTAGCTTGGATAGGGTGGATTGTTGTAACTTTTTTTATGAAAAAGGACTCTATGCGGTGGAAGATAAGCGCTTGTATATTGATTTTTATTATTTGCTCTCCGTTACATGTAACGATTGCTTCATTCACGGTATCAGTAAATGCACTTTTGCTTTGTATTGTTGCTTTTATAGGAATCGCACTATATTCTATTTGGAAAAAATTATATAGCTTACTTTCGGCACTTATTATTGCAATGTTATATACAAGTTTTCATTTGTTAGAAGTATATGATCCGATTTGGATTGTGGTGGACAGGTTGTTTTTGGTAAGTGGTGCTCTTGTGTATGCATCGGTTTTATTGCATGAGGATCGCATATTACGATTATGTTCTCTTTATATAGGAATGTTACAGGGGGAATTGTTAGTGACACTTATTTTTCGAAAACTACATTTCCCTTATGATTACGGAAGTTTAGCGTTTTTTGATATCGTCGCCGTTGCTACATTTTTCATGGCAATTTTGTTTTGGATTGCAAAAGCATCAGTATACATGGAACAGTTCAAGAGGAAAGCACGTAAAAGAAAGGCGAGGGTAATACATGACTGAATATACACCGGCCATTTTATGCGGAGTAATAGCGGGGACAGTAACGAGAGTGCTAATGCTCCGGACAGATACGCGTCAATATCCGACGAGGCTCCACGGAAAAATTATTCACGTTGCGATGGGGTTAATTGCAGCGGCTTTAGGAGCAATTGCGATTCCGTCAATTTTGAAAAAAGATTTTTCTGCTATTACATTTCTTACATTAGCAGCAACACAGTTTCGTGATGTGCGTAATATGGAAAGAAATACCCTTCAACAATTAGATGGATATGAGCTCGTACCGCGTGGAAATACATATATTGAAGGGATTGCATTAGTTTTTGAAAGTCGAAACTATTTGGCGATGTTAACGTCGTTTGCAACGACGTTTGCGTATATAGGGTTCCATTCGTGGATTGCTGGAGTAATTATGGCTATAATCGCATTTATTATCGCGAAAAAATTAATGTCTGGCAGAAGGTTACATGATCTTGTTGATATCGAGCATGTTCCACTTCGTTTTGAAGGAGCGGGGCTGTATATTGATAATATTTACATTATGAATATTGGATTGCCAGCAAGGCAAGAGGAAATTATGAAATATGGAATGGGCTTTATTTTAAGGCCGAAAACAATTGATGCGATGGTGACAATCTCAAACTTAGGACAACGACAAGCTATTTTACATGATGTTTCTGTTGCTTTAGGGATTTATAGAGATTCTGGTACGCCAGCGCTTGTGCCGCTAGCAAAGCGTGATTTAGAAGATGGTAGGGTTGGGATTTTTGTCTTGCCACAAGATCAAGATGCAGAGAAAGCGATAGGTGTCATAGGGAATGTGCCGACGTTAGAAAGTGCTGTTCATATGTCATCGGAAGCCCCGAAAGGAAGGGGAGATAAAAGATGATGTTAGAAAGTGTAATTCTCGCGGTTATTACAACAACGCCGGAGAAATTTGCTGGTGGTGCCCCTTTGTTTACTTGTGAATCGACAGATGAGTTAGAATTTGTTGCAAATAATTTAGAGGCAATTTTAGATGGTATTGCGCATCGCTTACAAGAGAATGTATATATTATTGTGAAACATTAGTAACGTGTGGTATAATGTGAGGTGTTTTGATACGCTGAGAAATATTCTGGAATGCAAATCCCTTCTTGCACAAAGAAGGGTTTTTTACATAATAAACAGAAGCAAGTTGAAAGGATGAAAGTATATGCCGAAACCAGTAATAGCAATAGTAGGCCGCCCGAACGTAGGAAAATCTACTATTTTCAATAGAATTGTTGGAGAAAGAGTTTCAATCGTAGAAGATATACCAGGTATAACGCGAGACCGTATTTATAGTGCGGGAGAATGGTTAAATCATGAATTTAACATTATTGATACAGGTGGAATTGATATTGGAGACGAGCCGTTCTTGACACAAATTCGTCAACAAGCGGAAGTAGCGATTGATGAAGCAGATGTTATCATTTTTATGACGAATGGTCGCGATGGTGTAACTGCAGCAGATGAAGAAGTTGCTAAAATTTTATATCGTTCTAAAAAACCAATTGTACTTGCGGTAAATAAGGTTGATAATCCAGAAATGCGTAGTGATATTTATGATTTTTATGCATTAGGATTTGGCGAGCCATTCCCGATTTCAGGTACACACGGTTTAGGACTTGGTGATTTGTTAGATGAAGCTGCAAATCATTTTCCAAAGATTGAAGAAGAAGCGTATGATGATGAAACAATCCGTTTCTCTTTAATTGGACGTCCAAATGTAGGGAAATCATCACTTGTAAATGCACTTCTTGGTCAAGAACGTGTAATTGTAAGTAATATAGCGGGAACGACACGTGATGCTGTTGATACACCATATAGTAAAGATGGTCAAGATTATGTAATCATCGATACAGCTGGTATGCGTAAAAAAGGGAAAGTATACGAAAGCACAGAAAAGTATAGTGTACTTCGTGCACTTAGAGCGATTGAACGTTCTGACGTTGTTTTAGTCGTTTTAGACGGAGAAGAAGGAATTATTGAACAGGATAAAAAAATTGCTGGATATGCTCATGATTCAGGACGTGCTGTTATTATCGTCGTAAACAAATGGGATGCAGTGAAAAAAGATGAAAAAACAATGAAAGCATTTGAAGAAAACATCCGTGCTCATTTCCAATTTTTAGAGTACGCGCCGATTGTATTCTTATCTGCGAAAACGAAAAAGCGTACACAAACATTATTACCAGTTATTAATGAAGTAAATGAAAGCCATAGTATCCGTATTCAAACGAACGTATTAAATGATGTAATTATGGATGCGGTAGCGATGAATCCAACACCAACTCATAATGGTAGCCGTCTGAAAATCTTCTATGCGACACAGGTTGCGGTAAAACCACCAACATTTGTTATATTTGTAAACGATACAGAATTAATGCACTTTTCATATGAGCGCTTCTTAAAGAATCGTTTACGTGAAGCGTTCGGTTTTGTAGGAACGCCGATTCACATTATCGCTAGAGCAAGAGACTAATGGAGAGGATGTGATTTTATGACAAAAATCACAGTAGTTGGAGCAGGTAGCTGGGGAACAGCGTTAGCGATGGTATTAGCTGACAATGGACATGATGTACGTATTTGGGGAAATCGTTCTGAACTTATGGATGAGATTAATACAACACATGAGAATAGTCGATACCTTCCAGGAATTACATTGCCAAGCACAATCGCAGCCTACTCTTCTTTAGAAGAAGCATTAGTAGATGTAAATGTAGTACTTCTTGTAGTACCAACGAAAGCGTATAGAGAGGTATTACAAGATATGAAGAAATATGTAGCAGGTCCGACTACTTGGATTCATGCAAGTAAAGGGATTGAACCTGGTACATCAAAACGTATTTCGGAAGTGATTGAGGAAGAAATTCCAGAGGACTTGATTAAAGATGTTGTTGTACTATCTGGACCGAGTCATGCTGAAGAAGTTGGTTTACGTCAAGCGACAACTGTTACGTCTGCAGCAAAGCGTATGGAAGCGGCTGAGGAAGTACAAGATTTGTTTATGAATAGTTACTTCCGTGTATACACAAATCCAGATATCGTTGGAGTTGAGCTTGGTGGTGCGTTAAAAAATATTATCGCATTAGCTGCTGGGATAACTGATGGACTTGGATTAGGTGATAATGCGAAAGCGGCATTAATGACACGTGGTTTAACGGAGATTGCTCGTTTAGGAAGAAAAATGGGCGGAAATCCATTAACGTTTGCTGGTCTAACTGGTATGGGAGACTTAATTGTAACTTGTACAAGTGTTCATAGCCGAAATTGGCGCGCTGGAAATATGCTTGGAAAAGGACACTCTTTAGAAGAGGTGTTAGAAAGCATGGGTATGGTTGTAGAAGGTGTAAGAACAACGAAAGCTGCTCACGAATTAGCAGAGAAAATGGAAGTTGAAATGCCGATTACAGCTGCTTTATATGACGTGCTATTCAATGGGAATAATGTGAAAGATGCAGTAGGCTCATTAATGGGACGTGTTCGAAAACATGAAGTGGAAGCTATACCTGACTTACTTTAAAGAAAAGCGACAGAAGTACATTTGTACTTCTGTCGCTTTTTATTTTTATGGGTCTTTTCACCATTTTTTTAATTTTGCATAGGATGAAGAGTAACTTGAGGAGAGGGTGAAAAGAATGGATAATAACATTTTTAATAACATTGAAAAAGAAGCGAAAGTGAATAAAGAAGATATTTTTAAATTAGCATCATCTGTACAGAATGCGAATTTACGTGATGAGACTGTGCTTCGTCAATTGATTCATCAAGTGGCTCTTATGGCAGGACGTGAAGTGCCGAAAGAACAAGAGGATCAAATTATAAAAGCGATTATTAACAATAATATGCCCGCTGATTTTGGTTCGTTAAGCAAAATGTTTAAAAAATAAGATATAAGAAACAAAGAGTTTGTAGATTGCATATGATAGCCATGAAAGTATGGGAATAGAGCTGTTTTGGGCATATTTGGTCAACCGAAGCGAGAGATACACTCGCTTCGGTTTTATTTTTATTTAGATTAGTGGAAGATGCGAAAAAACCTGTTGATTAAAGTTATATATTCTTAATTTGTAGTAAAATGTTCTTTTTGTATTTGTTTAAAGATTTTAATTTGTTAAAATAGTATAAAAATAGATTAATAAAAAGGGGTGTGTATATGTCAGAAGGGCTCATAAAAATGTGGTTTGCTTTAGGAGCAATTGGATTTATGTTTTTTGCAGTAAGTTTTATTTTACTAAGTAGATACAAAATAAAGAATAAATTTTTGAAAGGGATTACAGCGTTAGTAGCGTACACCCTTATGATTGTGTCAGGAATTGTTATTTTTCTTGTTGTATTTAGTGGACCTGTACAGCAGTAAAGGGAATGGTCTCGAAAATGCTACATACGGAGCAAGTTATATTAGTATGAAAAGGTGATTGCTAGTGAAAAAAGTCCATATTATTTTAATATTTTGTTGTATGAGCCTTTTAACAGGATGTCTGTATCCGAAAGAAAATATGAAACAAAATGCCGTTCCTTATGAAGATCAGATACAGGTTGTTCAAAAAGCTGTAGTGACATTTAAGGAGCAAAATGAGGGGATATTGCCAATTAAGACGCGGGATATGAGTACGCCTATTTATCAAAAGTATCCAATCGATTTTCAAAAGATTGCTCCGCGGTACATACAGGAAGCGCCAGGAAATGCGTATGAAAGCGGAGGAGTATACCAATACGTATTAATAGACGTTGAAGCAAACCCGACAGTAAAGTTAATTGATGTTAGGATGGCTGAACAAATCCAGGAATTATCATTAAAGCTTAGGATGTATCGGGATGAACATCAATATCCGCCTTTTAAAAAGGTAATTTCAGATGGTGTATATGAATTAGATTTCAAAAAACTAGGATATAAAGATGTGCCGCAAGTGACAAGTCCGTATTCTGGTAAAGGGCTTCCTTTTGTAATCAATGAAAAGGGAGAAATTTATGTTGATTATCGAATCGACTTATATGAAGCGTTGAAAAAAAATGAAGGGCAATTTAAGGAAGGGGAAGATATTCGGAATATACTTTCGAAAGATTCTCCATTTGTACCTGCGTATTCTTTACCGTATACGGTAAAGAATGGAGAACCAATTTTTTTAAAATCATAAGTCATGAACCTTTCTTTTAGTGAATAAGTTCTAGAAGAAAGGTTTTTTATGTTACACAACTTGCGATGCAAACAAAAGGTATTTTTTAATAGTCATATGAAATTGGACAAAATTATATGATATATTGTCCGAACTTCTAGAATACCATTATATTATATCAGATATTATAGGCAACGTTAGAGAAGGTATTAGTTGACTATAAATGTGGAATTATTCCCAAAAATATTGAGGGAGGGAATCACTTGGAAAAGGTAGATATTTTTAAAGATATTGCGGAACGCACAGGCGGTGATATTTATTTTGGAGTTGTAGGAGCTGTTCGAACAGGGAAATCAACATTTATTAAAAAATTTATGGAACTTGTAGTTATTCCTAATATTGAGAATGAGTCTGACCGTCAAAGGGCGCAGGATGAACTGCCTCAAAGTGCTGCTGGTCGTACAATCATGACGACGGAACCGAAGTTTGTTCCAAACCAAGCGGTTTCTATCGAAGTAGATGAAGGTCTTGAAGTGAATATTCGATTGGTAGATTGCGTTGGATATACGGTTCCAGGAGCAAAAGGCTATGAAGATGAGAATGGCCCGCGCATGATTAATACTCCTTGGTATGAAGAACCTATTCCATTCCATGAAGCTGCAGAAATCGGAACACGTAAAGTAATTCAAGAACATTCCACAATTGGTGTTGTAATTACAACAGATGGAACGATTGGTGAAATTCCAAGAAGAGATTATATAGAGGCAGAAGAACGCGTAGTAAATGAGTTAAAAGAAGTCGGAAAACCTTTCATTATGATCATTAACACTGTACAGCCGTATCATCCAGATACAGAGCAATTGCGCCAAAGTTTATCTGAAGAATATGATATCCCAGTCATTGCGATGAGTGTAGAAAGTTTAAGGGAAACAGATGTGTACAATGTGCTTCGAGAGGCTTTATTTGAGTTCCCGGTTTTAGAAGTGAATGTTAACCTTCCGAGCTGGGTGATGGTGTTAAATGAAGGGCATTGGTTACGCCAAAGTTATCAAGAAGCTGTTCAAGAGACTGTGAAGGATATAAAACGTCTTCGTGATGTGGACCGTGTCGTTTGGCAGTTTAGTCAGTATGAATTTATTGATCGAGCGAGCTTAGCTGGCATTGATATGGGGCAAGGTGTAGCAGAGATTGATTTATATGCACCAGATGAATTATATGATCAAATTTTAAAAGAAGTAGTAGGAGTAGAAATTCGAGGGAAAGATCATTTATTAAAGCTTATGCTCGATTTATCTCATGCGAAAATAGAATACGATCAAGTGGCGGATGCCCTGCGTATGGTAAAGCAAACAGGATATGGTGTAGCAGCGCCTGCGTTAGCTGACATGAGCTTAGATGAGCCAGAAATTATTCGTCACGGTTCAAGGTTTGGTGTGAAACTAAAAGCTGTAGCTCCGTCTATTCATATGATTAAAGTAGATGTGGAGTCAACGTTTGAGCCAATTATTGGTACTGAAAAGCAAAGTGAAGAATTAGTTCGTTATTTAATGCRGGATTTTGAAGATGACCCATTATCAATTTGGAATTCTGATATATTCGGACGTTCACTTAGCTCTATTGTTCGAGAAGGCATTCAAGCGAAACTATCTTTAATGCCAGAAAATGCAAGATATAAATTAAAAGAAACGCTAGAAAGAATTATTAATGAAGGATCTGGCGGATTAATTGCGATTATATTATAAGAAAAAATCCCTCTCATCGTAGAGGGATTTTTTTTGATTTTCGCGTATAGAATAGCAAAATAAACAGTCATTATCTAATATATTGTTGTAAATTGTCAAGTTTCATCAGATTTTCACATTTTAAGAGTAACAATTTCCTTAAAAATATTGAATTATAAAGGAGAATCGTATAATATAGGCGTTGATAATGATTTATCTACATCTTTGTAGTATAGAATTTGTAAAAATTGCCTACAAATGAAAGTAAGACTCATTTTATGATCATTATACAGTCTTATCTTTGGGAGGAGGTGAATGGCATGAACAAGACAGATTTAATCAATGCTGTTGCAGAAGCAAGTTCCCTTTCTAAAAAGGACGCAACAAAAGCAGTAGACGCTGTTTTTGATTCTATCTTAGAAGCTTTAAAACAAGGTGATAAAGTACAACTGATCGGATTCGGTAACTTCGAAGTTCGTGAGCGTGCGGCTCGTAAAGGTCGTAACCCACAAACAGGTGAGGAGATTGAAATCGCTGCAAGTAAAGTACCTGCATTCAAACCTGGTAAAGCGTTAAAAGATGCGGTTAAATAATCCTTACATATTAACAGGGAAGAAGAGTTTCCTTTTTGGGAACTCTTCTTTTTGCTTTTAAAAACATAAATATGCTAGAATGTGTTCGTATCACTTTTAGGTTTTCGGGAGGGCTAGCGGATGGCAAAAGTTAATTTAGAACAAATTGAACATGCAGTACGCCTTATTTTAGAGGCAATCGGAGATGACCCAAATCGTGAGGGAGTACTTGATACACCAAAGCGTGTGGCAAAAATGTACGCAGAAGTGTTCGCGGGTATGCATGAAGATCCGAAAGAACATTTGCATAAAGTGTTCGGAGAAGATCACGAGGAGCTTGTACTAGTAAAAGATATACCGTTTTATTCGATGTGTGAGCATCATTTAGTTCCATTCTATGGAGTTGCTCACGTTGCATATATTCCGCAAGGCGGAAAAGTGACAGGGTTAAGTAAATTAGCTCGAACTGTAGATACAATTGCACGTCGTCCACAACTGCAAGAACGTATTACATCAACAGTAGCGAACTCTATTATGGAAGTACTAGAACCGCATGGTGTAATGGTAGTAGTAGAAGCGGAACATATGTGCATGACGATGCGTGGTGTGAAAAAGCCGGGCGCGAAAACTGTAACAACAGCAGTACGTGGTGTGTTAGAAAATGATGCAGCGGCACGTAGTGAAATTTTATCTTTTATTAAAACAAAGTAAAGAAAAGTAGGAAACTGCTTTTCTTTTTTTTTTATGTAAATAAATGATATAGTTTTAGCAAGGCAGAGTGAGAATAGAAAGACTACTAAAAAGAATGGAAGATGTTATTTAGTTCGGTGGAAGTTTGGAAAGAGTAGCCAAGTTTTGGTTATAGAAAATAGAATGTATGTGTTATAATAAGTTTTATGAATTAGAAAACAAGGGTGATTTTTGTGTGTGACATCTACGGAGGGTATGCGGGTATAAGAGAGAAATTGATGGAGAAATTACGCCATCCTTATTTTATAAACTATATTGAAGAACCATTTATTGATGAAGAAAAAATAGCATTGTTATATGGTGCTTTAAAAAGTGAAAATTTACATATAGAACAAATTGAGCATTATGTAGTAACGATTATGCTTGTGCAAATTGCACTTGATACACATGAAAGAGTATCAAATAAAGCAGGGGAAGAAGCAAATGAATCGCATAAACGTCGCCAGTTAACAGTGCTTGCTGGTGATTACTATAGTGGGTTATATTATTACTTACTGTCTATGAATTGTGATATTGTTTTAATTCGTGCGCTTGCTGAAGGAATTAAAGAAATTAATGAACACAAAATAATGTTATATCAAAAAGCGCATGAAACGATGGATGACATAATGGAAAGTGTAGTAACGATTGAGTCTGCACTCTTGCAAAAAACATGTGATCATTTTCATTTATCGCATTGGAAGCCGTTTATAACGTATGTACTAGGAAAAAACCGTCTTCAAAAAGAATATGAACTGCACGCTGATAAACAACATTCACCTGTTTTTCAAGCAGTTCAAGGGATTATGAAGGATAAAGCGGAGGTAGAAACAGTTATTCATGGATGGATGATGGAACTCAGAAAGAAAGAAAATCAATATTTGGAAAACCACACAGATATAAGCGAAATAAACTCTGTGTTAAGAGATAAATCGAAGACATAAGCAATTTTACATTGGAAGAAGGTACGAGCATGCAACAATCAAAAGAAGAAAGAGTACATGATGTATTTGAGAAAATCTCTGATAAATACGATGTGATGAATTCTGTCATTAGTTTTCAAAGACATAAAGCGTGGCGTAAAGAGACGATGCGCATTATGGATGTAAAACCAGGTAGCAAAGCTCTTGATGTATGCTGCGGGACAGCGGACTGGACAATTGCGCTAGCTGGAGCGGTAGGTGAACAGGGCGAGGTTGTTGGTGTAGACTTCAGTGAAAATATGTTATCTGTCGGTAAGCAAAAGGTAGAGGCGTTACAATTAAAACAAGTAGAACTTTTACACGGGAATGCAATGGAACTTCCATTTGAAGATAACACATTTGATTATGTAACGATTGGATTTGGTTTACGTAACGTACCGGATTATATGCACGTATTAAAAGAAATGACGCGTGTAGTAAAACCAGGTGGAAAAGTGATTTGTTTAGAAACATCTCAACCAACAATGATTGGTTTTCGACAAGGGTATATTTTATACTTTAAATATATCATGCCTTTATTTGGAAAGTTATTTGCGAAAAGTTTTAAAGAATATTCATGGCTGCAAGAATCTGCTAGTACATTCCCAGGTATGAAAGAATTGGCTCATATGTTCGAAAAAGCTGGACTTGAACGTGTACAAGTGAAGCCGTTTACTTTTGGGGTAGCAGCGATGCACTTAGGTATGAAACCAGAATCAAAATAGAAAAAAGAAAAAAGAAAAAAGAAAAAAGAAAAAAGAAAAAAGAAAAAAGAAAAAAGAAAAAAGAAGTTTTAGGTTAAGGTGAACAATATGAAGTTACAACTTATGTACTCTTTTTTACGATCGGATATTAATGTGATAGAAAAAGAATTAAAAAAGACAGTTGCTTCTGAACAGCCATTGGTAGAAGAGGCGGCATTACAACTTATTGAAGCTGGTGGGAAGCGAATTCGTCCTGTATTTGTGTTGCTTGCGGGAAAATTTGGAGATTATAAGTTAGATGCAATTAAACATGTAGCTGTTGCGTTAGAACTTATTCATATGGCTTCTCTTGTTCACGATGATGTTATTGATGCTGCATTTTTACGACGTGGTAGTGCAACTGTGAATGCGAAATGGGGAGATCGTATTGCAATGTATACAGGGGACTATTTGTTCGCTAAGTCTCTTGAATGTATAACAAATATCGAAATTCCAGAGGCGCATCAGGCGCTATCGCATACCATTTTAGAAGTGTGTAAAGGTGAAATTGAACAAATTAAAGATAAGTACAATTATGACCAAAATTTACGAACGTATTTAAGAAGAATAAAGCGAAAAACAGCCTTATTAATTGCTGCGAGTTGTCAACTAGGAGCAATTGCTGCTGGCGCTAATCGTGATACGGTAAATCGACTATTTTGGTATGGGTATTTTGTAGGAATGTCGTATCAAATTATTGATGATATTTTAGACTTCGTTTCCACAGAAGAGAAGCTTGGAAAACCTGCTGGTGGTGATTTGTTACAAGGGAATATTACGCTTCCTGCCCTATACGCTATGGAAGATCCCGTGCTTCGTAAGAAAATCACATCTGTACATGAAAATACAACAGCGGACGAAATGAAAGGAATTATTGAGGCTGTAAAAAATAGTGACGCTATTGATCAAGCATTTGCGTTTAGTGAACGTTATTTACATAAAGCATTAGAAATCATAAAACCACTTCCGCGTGGACAAGCGAAGTATGCATTACAAAATGTAGCAAAGTATATTGGGAAACGAAAATTTTAGTGTTTTTTCTAAAAAATAAAATAATCTCTCTATTTCAAAACTATTGCGCAATTGTGATAAGGGTGTTAATATGTGTGTGGGGATATACAATTACATACATAATTCAGAAGTGGAGAGATTTTTTATGGAAAAAACATTTCTAATGGTAAAACCAGACGGTGTACAACGTGCCTTCATTGGGGAAATCGTAGCTCGTTTTGAGAAAAAAGGCTTTCAATTAGTTGGTGCAAAATTAATGCAAGTCACTCCGGAAATTGCTGGACAACACTATGCTGAGCACACAGAGAAACCTTTCTTTGGTGAATTAGTAGACTTTATTACATCTGGACCTGTATTCGCAATGGTATGGCAAGGTGAAGGCGTAGTAGATACAGCTCGTAACATGATGGGTAAAACAAGACCACATGAAGCAGCTCCTGGAACAATTCGTGGAGATTTCGGTGTAACTGTTGCGAAAAACATTATCCATGGTTCTGATTCGTTAGAAAGTGCAGAGCGCGAGATTGCTATTTTCTTTAAGGAAGAAGAATTAGTTGACTACTCAAAATTAATGAATGAATGGATTTACTAATTATTTTGAAATAATTTGCAAACGCTTTAATCACTGTGATAATAGTAGAAAGTGCAAGGAGAATAGGGGTATTCTTCTTGCACTTTTTTTGTTTCAATTAGTTACGAAGTTAGAGCTGTTATGATATATTGATATGTAAAGTAAAAGGCCTATCGGAGAATAAGCGAATGGCTGATCAAATATATAATTTCTTTCATATTTTTAGAGTAAGGAAAGATAATATCATTGCTTAATATAGCGGGATAAATACATATACGAAAAGAGGAATAACGTATGCGATATATTACAGCTGGTGAATCTCATGGTCCACAACTTACAACGATTATAGAAGGTGTTCCGGCAGGACTGCCTTTAGTAGCGGATGATATAAATGAAGAGTTAGCTAGAAGGCAAAAGGGGCATGGGCGTGGTAGACGCATGCAAATTGAAACAGATCAAGTGCAAATTGTAAGTGGTGTTAGACATGGAGAGACATTAGGTTCTCCAATTGCACTTGTTGTTGAAAATCGTGATTTTGCACATTGGACAAAAATTATGGGCGCAGAGCCTTTAACGGAACAAGAAGAAAAAGAAATGAAAAGGAAAGTAACAAAACCAAGACCTGGGCATGCTGATTTAAATGGTGCGATTAAATATGGTCATAGAGATATGAGAAATGTACTGGAGCGTTCTTCAGCACGCGAAACGACAGTGCGTGTTGCTGCTGGTGCGGTTGCTAAAAAAGTGTTAGCAGAACTTGGTATTACAGTGGCGGGCCATGTAATTGAAATTGGCGGTGTACAGGCTCAGGAATTTACCTATAGTTCAATTGAAGAATTAAAAAGTATTACAGAAGCATCACCTGTACGTTGCTTAGATGAAGCAGCAGGTAACCAAATGATGAAAGCAATTGATGATGCGAAAGCAAATGGTGATTCAATAGGTGGAATCGTTGAAGTGATTGTGGAAGGAATGCCAATTGGGGTCGGTAGCTATGTGCATTATGATCGAAAACTGGATGCAAAATTAGCAGCTGCAATTATGAGCATTAATGCTTTTAAAGGTGTCGAGATTGGAATTGGTTTTGAAGCAGCGCATAGACCGGGAAGTGAAGTTCATGATGAAATTCTGTGGAATGAGGAACATGGATATACACGAAGAACAAATAATGCAGGTGGATTAGAAGGCGGTATGACGACTGGAATGCCAATTGTTGTGCGCGGTGTGATGAAACCGATCCCTACACTATATAAACCTCTTCAAAGTATAGATATTGATACGAAAGAGCCTTTTACAGCAAGTATTGAACGTTCAGATAGTTGTGCTGTGCCAGCAGCTAGTGTCGTTGCAGAAGCGGTTGTGGCTTGGGAATTAGCGACAGCTTTAATAGAACAATTCGGATTAGATCGTATGGACCTTATTCGTGAAAATATTGAGAAACATAATGAATATGCGAGGGGATTTTAATGGGAAACATACATATTCAAACGAAATCAAAAGAATATGATGTACATGTAGGAAAACAATCGTTGTCAAAGTTGACAACGATTGTTCAAAACATGCAGCCATCTGTGTCAAACATCATGATCATTTCAGATGAAGCTGTTGCGTCTTTACATTTACAGACAGTTGTAGACGCGTTGCAAATAAAGCAAAAAGTATTTTCATTTGTCGTACCGAGTGGCGAAAAAGAGAAGTCTTTTGAAAATTTCTATGCGGCTCATACGTCAGCTCTTGAAAATAAATTAGATAGAAATTCTTTAATTATTGCACTTGGAGGCGGGATGATTGGAGATTTAGCTGGTTTTGTTGCTGCATCGTTTATGCGTGGAATTCGCTTCGTTCAAGTTCCAACGACTTTATTAGCTCACGATAGCGCAGTGGGTGGGAAAGTAGCGATCAATCATCCGTTAGGTAAAAATATGATCGGTGCATTCCATCAACCGGAAGTAGTTGTATATCATACGCCGTTTTTACAGTCACTTCCTGAAAAAGAGTGGCGTTCAGGTTATGCAGAAGTGATAAAACATGCTCTTATTGGTGATGTAAAGCTGTATCATTGGTTAAAAGAAGAAGTGCAAACATTAGCGGATCTTCGTGATGAGAAGTTAATCCATATATTAACGAAGGCAATTCCTGTAAAGGCAAACATTGTATCGCAAGATGAAACAGAAAAAGGTGTACGTGCTCATTTGAACTTTGGACATACGTTAGGCCATGCTCTTGAAAAAGAACTAGGATATGGAAATATTACTCACGGTGACGGAGTAGCGGTTGGAATGTTATTTGCCTTGTTTTTAAGTGAGCAAGTGTACAAGGTTAATCTTTCTTATGAAGAGATGAAGCAGTGGTTCTTAAAGTACGGATATCCAAAAATGCCAAGTGATTTGAGTGTAGAGCGTCTCGTTCAATTGATGAAACAAGATAAGAAAGCGAACGCTGGAGCAATTCATATGGTGTTAATGCAGGAATATGGGGTAGTGAATGTCGTATCTATTCCAGATGAGACTGTTCATATTGCGTTAGAGGCATTTCAAAAGGATATGGTTTAAGAGCTAAGAAGTGCTTGTTTAAAGGTATCCTCGTAATAGTGACGGTTAAGATAAACGATTACAGTGAGAAATTACAACCTTATTGTAATTGAATTGAATAAAACGACTGGGGGAAGAAAAATGAGAGTGAAAGAGCAATTGTTAACTTTGAGAGCATATGTACCTGGGAAAAATATTGAAGAAGTAAAAAGGGAATATGGATTATCAAAAATTGTGAAATTAGCATCGAACGAAAATCCATTCGGTTGCTCAGCACGCGTAACAGAAGCATTAACTTCTTTAGCGAGTCAATACGCTCTTTATCCAGATGGATATGCATTTGAACTTCGGACAAAAGTAGCAGAGCAGTTAGGTGTCAAAGCAGAACAACTGTTATTTGGTAGTGGATTAGATGAAGTCATTCAAATGATTAGTCGTGCATTACTACATGAAGGAACAAATGTTGTAATGGCGAATCCAACATTCTCGCAATACCATCACCATGCTGTTATTGAAGAAGCAGAAGTTCGTGAAGTACCACTTAAAGATGGCATTCACGATTTAGATGCGATGTTACAGCAAGTAGATGATAAAACGAAGATTGTATGGATTTGTAACCCGAATAATCCGACAGGTACATATGTAGAGAAACAAAATTTACTTTCATTTTTAGAATCAGTTCCTAAGTCAGCGCTCGTTATTATGGACGAAGCATATTATGAATATGCGGGGGCAGAAGACTATCCGCAAACATTACCACTTCTTGAACAGTATGAAAATCTTATGGTTTTACGCACGTTTTCAAAAGCATATGGTTTAGCTGCTTTCCGTATCGGATATGCGGTTGGTAATGCGAATTTAATCGGGCAGCTAGAAGTAGCAAGGTTACCATTTAATACATCGACTGTAGCGCAGGCTGTAGCACTCGCTGCATTAGAAGATCAAGTATTTTTACAAGAATGTGTGAAAAAAAATGAAGAAGGATTAAATCAATATTACGCATTTTGTAAGGAATATAACGTATTCTATTATCCATCTCAAACAAATTTCATTTTCTTAAAACTCGGTATTCCTGGTAATGAGGCTTTCGAACGATTAATGAAGAAAGGATATATTGTTCGTTCTGGTGCTGCATTTGGTATACATGATGGTATTCGTATTACTGTCGGTTTGAAAGAAGAAAATGATGAAATTATAGAATTATTGAAAGAGCTTGTAAACGAGCAAGTAAAGAAAGAAGAAACATACTCTTAAGAGTTTGTGAAGGCTCCTAATATAGGAGTCTTTTTTATTTAAATGAAGGCCTGTAAAGCTTGATCCGTGCGTGTTAATAATTAATAAGGGAAGTTATTTGCACGGTAATGAAAGAAAACGGTACAATAGAAAGTAGTAATGCGGTATCGGTGTCATGTTTGAATCGTTGTCAGTGAAAGTACAAGATGAAGTATGCTCATTCTAAAGGTTGCGTTCGTACACCTAGTTGCTTATGATAAAGTGAAACTTTAATCAGTGAGGGGATGCTCATCCCCTCACTGATTATTAGCCCGCACCAATCGGGGTAAATGAACAGAAAATAATATTTGTTAGAATTAAAGGAGACGTTTATGCAAAAGTTTGAACAAGCTGTTTCATATATTGAAAATGGTGAAGCGGAAAAAGGATTACAATTATTAAAAGAACAATTAAAAATTGCGAATGATGAAGAGAAGTATGATATCGCTCGCTATTATCATACACTTGGATTTACGGATGAAGCGTTAGCTATTACAGAAGACTTGCGTTTATTGTATCCGGAAGAAAGTGAATTCACTGTATTTTTAGCAGAATTATATATTGATCTAGACAAAGAAGATGAAGCGATTGAAGTGCTTCATGATATTCCAGAAAATGATGACTTATATGTTCAATCGTTATTACTTGTTGCAGATTTATTCCAAATGCAAGGTTTCGATGATGTAGCAGAACAAAAACTATTAAAGGCGAAAGAAATGATGCCTGACGAACCTGTTATTACGTTTGGATTAGCAGAGTTATATAGTAGTAAAGGTGAAGAACAAAAGGCAATCACTCATTATGAGTCGCTATTAGCAGAACATAAAGTCATGGGTGGTGTTGTCATTGCACTTCGCCTCGCAGAAACGTTAAGTGCGATTGGAAATTGGGAAGAAGCGATCTCTTACTATGAAGCAGGTTTAGAGGAACAAAAAGATATCCACTCATTATTTGGATATGCCTTCACATTATACCAAGGTGAAGAATATCAAAGAGCAATTGGTGCTTGGCAAGAACTAAAAGAATTAGATCCGGAGTATGCATCGCTGTACATGTATTTGGCGAAAAGCTATGAAAAAGAAGGAATGCTTCAAGAAAGCTATGAAACACTTCAAGAAGGAATTAAAGTAGATGAGCTTTCTGTACCATTTTATGTAGAATTAGCGAACATTGCGGCGAAATTAGGAAGAATAGCGGAAGCAGAGGAAGTGCTTCAAAAAGCGCTTGAGTTAGATCCAGGACATTTAGGTGCGATATTAAAATATGCGTATATCTTAAAAGAACAAGAAAAATATGAAGAGTTAATTGCAGTTGTAGAGCGTGCGATTGACAGCGGAGAACCAGATACACAACTACTTTGGGATCTTGCGTTTGCAAAAAAACAATTAGAAATGTATTCGGATGCATTAAAACACTATGAAAGTGCATATACTTCTTTTAAGAATCATCCAGACTTCTTGGAAGAGTACGGTTATTTCTTATTGGAAGAAGGTATGCGAAAAGAGGCGAAAGAAGTATTTACTCAGTTAATACAACTAGACCCGACACAAATTCATATTGAAGAATTGTTATATAATTTAGAGGATTTTTCATAAGTTGGAAGGAAACTGAATACCGCTTCTTGAATCTAAAAAGAAAAGAGAAAGACAGAGGAGGGACTTAATTGCTATGAATACCCCTGTTTCTGTAAACGAGAAGAAGGATTTTGTAAAATGGTTTTTGAATAATTACCAACTGAAACAGCGTGAATGTGTATGGATTTTGAATTATTTAATGAGTCATGACCAATTGATGCATAAAGTCCACTTCGTAGAGCATGCAAAATATTGTCCGCGTGGTTTAGTGATGTCCGCGAATTGTGTGAAAGACACACCATTTCACTTTTTTAAACAAAATGTTATGACAACAGATGCTGAAAAATCGTTTCATGATATTCGTTTAAATCGAGATGAAGATATTTATATTCAACTCAATTTTAAATCATCGTTTCAAAATGCCAATTATGTAGCTGTATTAGAAGAAAACCCGTATTTACCAAAGCATATTGAAGTAAATGAAAAAGATCGTTTACTTGCAGAAAGATTTTTAGAAGAAAGTGTATTTTCTTTTAGAAGAGAACGTCTTTTGAAACAAATTGATGAAGCGCTGGATAAGCAAGATAAGGAAGCGTTTCATAAGTTAACAGCTGAGTTAAAGATGTTATAGAATTCATTTGGATTCATAAAATTTTACAAATTTCAGACTTTTTTAAGAAAAACTACCTTAATATAGGTAGTTTTTCTTTTTTTACCTCTTTTAGTATGGTTTAATATATATAAAGTGAAAGTTCTGTCATTTGAAAATGAAGGGAGGGAAGACATTTGAAATGGAGTGTAAAAGATGTGGAGCAGTTTGAGCAAGCAAGAGATTATGTAGATACTGGTGTTATACCACTTTTATCAATTTCGGCAGCAAAAGAAATGAAAATGGTAGTAGAACAAGGTGAATTTATCGAATTGTTGAGTATGGAGTTGGAAAGAGAATATAAAGGAAGAGTACTTTTACTACCTGCATTTACGTATTTAGTAGAAAGTCAAAAAAATGAAAAAGGTCGTTTGCAAGAATGGACAAATCATTTGCAAAAGCAAGGTTTTAAGCATATTGCTTATGTTACAAGTGATTTTTCATGGAAAGAAGATATGCAAGAGTTACAAGGAGATTTATTTTGGTTTCCTTCATTAGCGTTAGAACAATTTAGTGATCAAGCGAAAAGAGAAGTTATTCATGCACATATAAAAAATATAATGGTGATGTTAGAAGAAAAATGGGGAAAGTAGTAATAAACAGAAAGTTCTTATTATTATGAGTAGTATGATATTGACCTGTACCTAAGCGTATTATATCATGATAGTGTCCTAGTTTTTATTTTTTATATAATTTATCACGAGGGGACAATTTCTGATAGAGGGGGGAAATTTTCGTGAGCGAGAAAGAACATCGTGTATCAAGAAGACAGTTTTTAAATTACACCCTTACAGGGGTAGGAGGCTTTATGGCAGCGGGTATTTTAATGCCGATGACGCGATTTGCGCTTGATCCGGTGTTAAGAAAAGAAGCGGGAACGGATATGGTTGCTGTTGCACAAGTAAAGGATATTACAACAGAGCCGAAACGTTTCGACTTTAAGGTGAAGCAGGTTGATGGTTGGTACAAGTCCGAAGAGCCAAAATCAGCTTGGGTTCATAAAGATGAAAGCGGAGACATTGTTGCGTTCTCTCCAGTATGTAAACATTTAGGATGTACAGTTAACTGGAATTCGGACAAAGCACATCCGAATCAATTCTTTTGTCCATGTCACGGGGGCCGTTACACAAAAGACGGGATGAACATTAAAGGCACGCCGCCCCTTGCTCCGCTTGATGTATACGAGTCCAAAGTAAAAGATGGAACGCTGTATTTAGGCAAAGCGAAGCCAAAAGGGGGTGCAAAGTAGATGCTAAATAAAATTTATGATTGGGTAGATGAAAGGTTAGATATTACACCAATATGGCGTGATATCGCTGATCATGAAGTACCTGAACATGTAAACCCGGCACATCACTTTTCTGCATTCGTTTATTGCTTTGGAGGACTTACCTTTTTCGTTACTGTAATTCAAATTTTATCAGGAATGTTTTTGACGATGTATTATGTGCCTGATATTAAAAATGCTTGGGAATCGGTTTATTATTTACAAAATGAAGTTGCATATGGGCAAATTGTTCGTGGTATGCACCACTGGGGCGCTAGTCTCGTCATTGTAATGATGTTTTTACATACACTTAGAGTTTTCTTCCAGGGTGCGTATAAAAAGCCTCGTGAGTTAAACTGGATTGTTGGTGTTCTTATTTTCTTTGTTATGTTAGGTCTTGGTTTTACCGGATATTTATTACCGTGGGATATGAAAGCATTATTTGCTACGAAAGTAGGGATTCAAATTGCAGAGCAAACGCCGCTCATTGGTCCTTATATTAAAACATTACTCGCTGGTCATTCCGAAATTGTTGGCGCTCAAACATTAACTCGCTTCTTTGCTATTCACGTCTTCTTCTTACCAGCAGCACTTCTAGGTTTAATGGCCTTCCACTTCATCATGATTCGCAAACAAGGTATTTCCGGTCCGCTATAAGAGATTGCTAAATTAAAGGGGAAAGAACTAAAGGAGGGAGATTATGCATCGAGGCAAAGGGATGAAGTTTGTAGGAGATTCTCGGGTACCAGTAGCTCGGAAACCAAATATTCCAAAAGACTATTCTGAATACCCAGGAAAAACAGAAGCGTTTTGGCCGAACTTCTTGTTAAAAGAATGGATGGTTGGTGCAGTTTTTTTAATCGGTTATTTATGTTTAACAGTGGCGCATCCGTCACCACTTGAGAGAATGGCAGATCCAACTGATGCCGGATATATACCACTTCCAGATTGGTATTTCTTATTCTTGTATCAGTTATTAAAGTATTCTTATGCTTCTGGTTCATTTACTGTAATTGGAGCGTTTATTATGCCAGGGATTGCGTTTGGCGCATTATTGTTAGCTCCATTTCTTGACCGAGGCCCAGAAAGACGCCCATTGAAGCGTCCTGTAGCAACTGGATTTATGCTTTTAGCAATTGCATCGATTATCTTTTTAACTTGGGAATCTGTAGCACACCACGACTGGGAAGCTGCAAAAAAACAAGGAGCAATTGTAAAAACAGCACCAGTTGATAAAAATGATGACGGCTATAAATTAATGCAAAAAAATACTTGTTTAACGTGTCACGGTGACAATTTACAGGGCGGGGCAGCAGCGCCTGCACTGCAAAACTTAACTTTAAAGCCAGAAGAAATTGCTAAAATTGCGAAAGATGGAAAAGGTTCAATGCCTAAAGGGGTATTTAAAGGTACAGATGAGGAACTGAAGAAACTTTCGGAATTCGTTGCAAAGTATAATAAAAAATAATAAAAAGCTGACTACAAAAATTTGTAGTCAGCTTTTTATTTTGATGAAAGAAAGTTTACTATATAATAGAGTAGAGTTTGAGGAAAGAATGACTTTGTTTGAAAGGTGTTGGACATACAGCTTGGTTTATTTGTATGCAATGTTAAGACAACGCTCTATATTATTATTTTTATTAGTTGTTAACATATTAGGTACAATATACGGATTTATATGGTATGGAAATCAATTAAAAGAAACCTCACCTATATTTTGGCCGTTTGTACCCGATAGCCCGATGGCAAGTCTCTTTTTTGTCTTTGTTTTAATTGCTTTTTTAAGAAAGAGAAATTGGGGATTAATAGAGGCGCTAGCGATTGTTACTTTAATGAAATATGGTATATGGGCTGTTGTTGTAAATGCAATTATGATCTATGTAAAAGGTCCTATTGGTCTTATGGGGTATATGTTAATGCTTTCGCATTTTGCGATGGCAGTACAAGCAGTGCTATATGCGCCGTTTTACCGTATAAAAAAATGGCATTTTGCGGTAGCAGCTATATGGACATTACATAATGATGCAATTGATTATTTATTTTGGCAAATGCCGAGATATGGAATTATGCATTTGTTTGTAGGAGAAATTGGTTATTTTACGTTCTGGCTAAGTATCGCAGTGCTTTGTGTTACATATTATTATTGCTTACGTGAGAACCGAAAACAGTTTTCTTTATGAACATTTAGGGGGAGAAAATGAAGAAGAATAAGAGTCGTACAAAAATATTGGATCGATTGATTACGATAGTTGTTTCATATAGCATAGCATTTTCTATATTTGCACTCGCAACAACGGTGGTGGTGTACGGAAAATGGCTATATTATTTTGAAATTGATTTTTTAAACATTCCAGACTTAGCGGATATGACGAAGGATGATATTAAAAGAAATTATGATGTGCTTATCACATATTTATCTCCGTTTTATGACGGAGCATTACAGTTTCCAACATTAGATATGTCCACAAATGGCCGTATTCATTTTGTAGATGTTAAAAATATTTTAGTGAAAATTCAATATGTGATGTATGCGACAATTATGATTGCAATAATAGGCGGGATTTATTTATTAAAAAAGAAAAATGAAAAGTTTTTACTGCACGGATCAATTTTAACAATTATCTTACCGATCGCGCTCATGTTACCGATCGCTATTAATTTTGAAAAGAGTTTTGTATTATTCCATAAACTTTTATTCAGTAATGATTATTGGATGTTTGATATTGAAACGGATCCAATTATATTAATGTTACCAGAAGAATTCTTTATGCATGCTGCGTGTGCTATTTTATTATTTATTTTATGCGGCAGCATAATTTGTTACAGTTTGTATAGATATTTCGTAAAAAAGAAAAGGGTTTCAAAGGAAAAATTCTCTGTTTAAAGAGAATTTTTTTGTTTGTAAAATGATAATATATTTTTCGGTCCAGTTCTGTTCTATTCTTGTCCAAATTAACATATTTTGTACTAGTAGTTATAGGGGGGACCGTGATGAAGAGAACATTAATTGGATTAATAGCATTTCTAATTATAATGTTTCCGTTACGTATATATGCTGAAGAGTGGAGTGAACTAACAGGGTTGTTAGACGACTCATTACAATTAGTGAAGCGTAATGAAGATGGAAAAGCAGTACAAGTATTACAACATTTCTCCGAGCAGTTTGTTATAAAGGGGAATGAAAAGAAGCAAGAAGTAACGCCAGATCAGGTTAGAGTTATTTCTTTAGCTTACGACAAGGCGAAACAATCTCTCTCGGAAACAGATTTAGGTAAACAAGTTAAAATTGATAATGTGTTAGCCCTGCAGCTCGCTGTTGATGCGCAAGTGTCGAAATATCAACCGCTTTGGATGGAAAGAGAAAGAAAAGTAATGGGTGCCTTTTCTCAAATGGAAAAAGCGATGAAAAAAGAAGATACGGGACAGTTTCAACAAACGTTAAACACATTTTTACATGAATTTAATATTATTTATCCAAGCTTAATGATCGCCCTGCCAGAAAATGAAGTGCAGCGTGTAAATG
This sequence comes from Bacillus sp. 01N45, assembly GCF_056399205.1. Classification (NCBI taxonomy): domain Bacteria; kingdom Bacillati; phylum Bacillota; class Bacilli; order Caryophanales; family Bacillaceae; genus Bacillus; species Bacillus sp. 01N45. Next base: position 129,597 of record NZ_JBFTQW010000003.1, on the reverse strand, counting down.
CCCATTTATCTTATTTGGATGAATTTCGTAACGTTATGTTAAATACGAAAGGGGGGCAAATGCAAGTAGGAATCATTAAAGGGGATTTGCAAAAAATATTTCACACAGTAAAAAAAGATGAAATTGCACCCTCACTCATTTGGTTTATGACAATTACTGGAGGTCTTATTTTATTCACATTAACTTATGTTGGATGGAGAAAGTATAAAGGAGAGAGAGAAAAAAGAAAAAGTAATGTACACTCTAAGAATAGATAATGCAATAAATAAAGATACGGATTGTAAGGTTTATTCATTGACAATGATGTCAGAAGAAAATAGAATGAGAAGTACTATAATTAAAACTTCAATGGAGGTTCAGAGGTTCATGATGTTTTATTTAATTTACTTCGCGATCATAATGATCATACCGTTGTATGCACAGTCAAAAGTACGTAGTGCCTATAGCAAGTATTCACAAGTTTATTCAACTTCAGGTATGACAGGAGCGGAAGTGGCTCGAAAAATTTTAGATGAGAACGGATTATACAACGTAGCTGTAGAAGAAACACCAGGTCATTTATCAGACCATTATGATCCAACTGCCAAAACAGTTCGATTATCAACAGATAACTATTACGGTCATTCAGTTGCTGGTACAGCAGTTGCAGCACACGAAGTAGGACACGCAATTCAAGACGCAAAAGATTATAACTTTATGCGTATTCGTCATTCGTTAGTGCCAGTTGCAAACTTTGGATCGAATATTTCTTGGGTATTTATTATGATTGGTGCCTTTGCATCTATGTCTAACTTGTTGTTATTAGGTATCATTTTAATGGCAGCAGGTGTTGTGTTCCAACTTGTGACATTACCTGTTGAGTTTGATGCATCAAAGCGTGCAATGCAACAAATTGAAGCGTTAGGTATCGTATCAACAGATGAATATGGCCAAGCTCGTAAAGTATTAAATGCGGCAGCATTAACATATGTAGCGGCTGCAGCTGTAGCAGTATTTGAATTATTACGTCTCGTATTAATGTATACTGGTATGCAGCGTAGCGACGACTAAAGACTATCAATTTTGATAGTCTTTTTTGTTTTGTGGATTGAATTATATAATGTATTGCAAATAGAAATAATAGAAGGAATAGAAGTAATGCGGAAAGGCGGTGGGGGAAGTGAAATATCCAAGTCGTTTAGTAAAACAAGTGAAAGAACAAAGCGCTTCTTATCAGTTAGAAGGCTTTTTAAGTGGACAAGGTCCTGAAAATCCAAAATTTATGCTGTTAGGAGAAGCGCCTGGTGAAACAGAAATTCATAATGGGAGCGGGAGAGCGGGAAAACAATTAATGGGTTTTTTAGAACGGATTCATGTTACAAGGGAAGAAGTATATATTACGAGCGCTGTCCGAAGTAGGCCTTATAAATGGCGAGAGAAAAAAGAACGAAATGGTGAAATCATACAGAAAAAATATAATAGAACACCAAATCAAGGAGAAATACTTGCCCATGCGCCTTTGTTAGATTATGAATTAGAGAAAATAAATCCGAAGCTTATCGTCACCCTTGGAAATATCGGTCTTCAACGTTTAACAGGAAAAAATAAAAAAATAACAGATGTGCACGGACAATTATTAAAACAGCCCATTCAAAAATTAAAGGATATGCAAAGTGCAGTGTTTACATGGTCAGAGCAAGAATATCATATCTTTCCGACCTTTCATCCTGCTTCCATTTTTTATAATCGGAGTTTATTGGAGCTTATTTATGAGGATTTAGATAAACTTAAAAAATATGTAATAAAAAACTAGAAAAGCTAGAGAGCTTTTCTAGTTGCGTTTATTTATGTAACGGATTTTTATTTTCATCTAACGTAAAACCTTCACCAACTACATCATGTACATCACTTACAGCAACAAAGGCATGAGGATCTACAGAAGTAATAATATTTTTTAATTTCACGATTTCATTTTTAGCAACAACGCAATATAATACGTTCCGTTCCACTTTCGTATACGATCCAACAGCTTTTAAAAAAGTAGCTCCGCGTTCCATATCAGATAAAATTTTGGCAGCAATTTCATCGTTTTTATCTGAGATAATAGTTGCTCCTTTTGCCGCATAGGCTCCTTCTTGCATAAAATCAATGACTTTCGCCCCGATAAAAACAGCAACTAACGTATACATGCCCTCGCGGTATGATAAATAGGTAAGAATAGAGACGATAATGACGATAGCATCAAACATAAACATCGTTTTCCCCATACTCCAGCCAACATATTTATGAGCGAGTCTTGCGATAATATCTACACCGCCAGTAGTCCCGCCATATTTAAATATTATGCCAAGACCGACACCGATAAATGCCCCGGCGAATAAAGCCGCGAGTGTCATATCATTTTGTAAGTTTAAATGTAAGTTAAGAACTTCGTAACGTTGAAAAATCCATAGAAATAAAGATACGCTGAAGGTGCCGATTAGTGTATAGATAAATGTCGTTCTTCCAAGTAACTTCCAACCAATAAAAAATATAGGGATATTTAAAATTAAGTTTGAATAAGAAGGATCAAACTTAAATAGAAAATACAATAATAGTGTAATACCGGTAAATCCACCTTCTGCAAGGTGATTTTCAATATTGATATTCACAATACCGAAAGAAAAAATAGCGGAACCGATTAAAATGAAAATGATATTTCGAATCTTCACATTTGATGTCATATAGAAATCCTCCTAATTATGTAAATTGCATTGCTCCGCTGATACGGTAAAACATAATGATAAGTAATTTCTAGTTGTTAGTAAAAATAGAGAAGGCTGTAAAAAAAACGCAAAAGAAAGTTTCACTTTATTATAGTCTATCCAAAAAAGGGTCGCAAATAGGTGTTTGGCGGGGAATAATATTTGTCAAATCGCGATGAATTGGCTAACATGAAAGAGGAAGGATTAGAGGTGAATTGTATGGAAGCAAAAACGATGAAGGATATGCAGAAAGAAGTAGATGCATATATTGGTCAGTTTAAAGAAGGTTATTTCAGTCCACTTGCAATGATGGCTCGTTTAACGGAAGAAATGGGGGAGCTTGCAAGAGAGGTAAATCATTATTATGGTGAGAAACCGAAGAAAACAACTGAAAAAGAACGTAGTCTGGAAGAAGAGCTTGGAGATGTATTATTTGTTATGATTTGTATGGCAAATAGTTTAAATATTGATTTAGAAACGGCACATAACATTGTAATGAATAAATTTAATACACGTGATAAAGATCGCTGGACACGTATTGATGAGGGAGAGAAAGAATAATGAAAGAAATTAAAGTAATTATCGCTGGACCAAGAGGACGTATGGGACATGAAGCAGTCCTTCTTATGGAAAGAACGGAACATTTTAATTTGGTAGCAGCAGTGGATTATAAGCATGGTGGAGAGAAAATTTCTGATTTACCGGGCATGCCAGCGTTACAAGCGCCAATTTACGCAGATTTACATACTTGTTTAGAGGAAGTAGAAGCAGATGTGTTGTTAGATTTAACAACGCCAGAAGTTGGGAAACAACACGTTACACTAGCAGTTGAGCGTGGACTTCGTTCTGTTATTGGTACAACTGGATTTACAGAAGAAGAACTAAAGCAATTAAGAGAGAATGCGAAAGAAAAAGCAGTAGGAACAATTATCGCTCCAAACTTTGCAATTGGTGCAGTTCTTATGATGAAATTCTCACAAATGGCAGCGAAGTATTTCCAAGATGTTGAAGTAATTGAATTGCATCATGATCAAAAGTTAGATGCACCATCTGGTACAGCAGTAAAAACAGTAGAATTAATTCGTCAAAATCGTGAATCAAAGCAGCAAGGTCATCCGAATGAAGTAGAACAACTAGAAGGTGCTCGTGGTGCAAATGTAGACGGCATTCACATTCATAGTGTACGTTTACCAGGACTTATTGCACACCAAGAAGTAATGTTTGGTGGAGATGGACAAATGTTAACGGTTCGTCATGATTCATTCAATCGTGCATCATTTATGTCGGGTGTAAAACTATCAATTGATACAGTAATGAATCTAGATCATCTTGTGTACGGTTTAGAAAATATTATCGACTAAAGGGGAGACAACGGATGAAAATTGCCTTAATCGCACATGACAAAAAGAAAGATGACATGGTTTCGTTTGCATACGCATATAAACCAATTTTTGAACAACATGAATTATTTGCAACAGGGACGACAGGACTTCGTATTATGGAGGCAACTGGTTTAGTTGTAACAAGATTTCAGTCGGGTCCTCTTGGTGGCGATCAAGAAATTGGTGCCATGATTGCAAAAAACGATATGGATATGGTGATTTTTTTCCGAGATCCACTAACTGCTCAGCCGCATGAACCAGATGTAAATGCATTGCTTCGTTTATGTGATGTATATGCGATTCCACTTGCAACGAATATGGCAAGTGCTGAAATGTTAATGCACGCATTAGAGCGAGGAGATTTAGATTACCGCAAGTTTAGAAAATGAGGGGAACAATTATGAGTGGATTACATATATTAGCGTTTGGTGCTCATGCCGATGATGTCGAAATCGGCATGGCTGGTACCATTGCTAAATATACGAAGCAAGGGTATGAAGTAGGTATTTGTGATTTAACAGAAGCTGACCTTTCTTCTAATGGAACGATAGAATTGAGAAAAGAAGAAGCAAAGGCGGCAGCTCGTATAATGGGAGTAAAAACGAGACTGAATTTAGCGATGCCAGACCGTGGTTTGTATATGAAAGAAGAGTATATACGTGAAATTGTAAAGGTGATTCGTACATATAAACCGAAACTAGTTTTCGCGCCGTATTATGAAGATCGTCATCCAGATCATGCAAATTGTGCAAAACTTGTGGAAGAAGCTATTTTTTCAGCGGGAATTCGTAAATATATGCCAGAGGTTTCGCCACATCGCGTGGAGTCTTTTTATTATTATATGATTAATGGTTTTCATAAACCGAATTTTTGTATAGATATAAGTGAGTACCTTTCTATAAAAGTGGAAGCATTAGAAGCGTATGAAAGTCAGTTTTCAACAGGGAGTGATGGTGTGAAAACGCCGTTAACAGAAGGTTACGTTGAAACTGTGGTCGCTCGAGAGAAAATGTTTGGAAAAGAAGTTGGAGTCTTATATGCCGAGGGATTTATGAGTAAGAAACCGGTTTTATTACATGCTGATTTAATAGGGGGGATGTAAATGAAATTAAAAATAGGTATTACATGTTATCCTTCTGTAGGTGGTTCTGGAGTTGTTGGAACAGAATTAGGAAAGCAATTAGCGGAACGCGGGCATGAAATTCATTTTATTACATCGGGTTTACCATTCCGGTTAAATAAAGTGTATCCAAATATTTATTTTCATGAAGTGACGGTAAATCAATACTCTGTATTTCAATATCCACCATACGATTTAGCGTTAGCGAGTAAAATGGCAGAGGTTGCACAAAGAGAGAACCTAGATATTTTACATGTGCATTACGCAATACCACATGCCATTTGTGCTTATTTAGCAAAACAAATGATTGGAGAGCGTATTAAAATTGTTACAACCTTGCATGGAACAGATATTACTGTGTTAGGTTCTGACCCTTCGTTAAATAATTTAATTCGTTTTGGTATTGAGCAATCTGATGTTGTGACGGCTGTCTCGCATTCATTGATTAACGAAACGCATGAGCTTGTAAAACCAAATAAAAACATTCAAACGGTATATAACTTTATAGACGAGCGTGTATATTTCAAGCGTGATATGTCTCAATTAAAGAAAGAATACGGTATAAGTGAGAGTGAAAAGATACTGATTCACATTTCAAATTTCCGTAAAGTGAAACGTGTGCAAGATGTTGTTCAGGCATTTGCTAAAATTGTTACAGAAGTAGATGCGAAGTTGCTTCTTGTTGGAGATGGACCAGAATTTTGCACGATTTTACAGATAGTAAAAAATTTACATATTGAAGATCGCGTCTTATTCTTAGGGAAGCAAGATAATGTTGCAGAGCTACTTGCGATGAGTGATTTAATGTTGCTTCTTTCAGAGAAGGAGAGTTTTGGTCTTGTTTTATTAGAAGCGATGGCGTGTGGTGTACCTTGTATCGGAACAAGGGTTGGAGGTATTCCAGAAGTCATTCAACATGGTGAAACAGGATATTTATGTGAAGTTGGCGATCCAACAGGAGTGGCAAATCAAGCCATTCAGCTATTAAAGGATGAAGAACTTCACCGTAATTTGGGAGAGCGAGCAAGAGAAAGTGTTTACGAGCAGTTCCGCTCTGAAAAAATCGTCTCACAATATGAAACGATTTACTATGATGTACTAAGGGATGACAAAAATGGAAAGATTTAAAAAAGCTAGTTCTATTATTGAGACTTTAAAGCAACAAGGACATGAGGCCTACTTTGTCGGTGGAAGCGTACGAGATCTTATTATCGATAGGCCGATTGGAGATATTGATATTGCGACATCTGCTTTACCAGAAGAAGTGATGGCTATATTTCCAAGACATGTTCCTGTTGGTCTTGAGCATGGAACTGTAATTGTGGTAGAAAATGGTGAACCTTATGAGGTAACCACTTTTCGAACAGAGAGCGAATATGAAGATTTTCGAAGACCTAGTAGTGTTCAATTTGTTCGTTCATTAGAAGAGGATTTAAAACGTCGTGATTTCACAATGAATGCAATTGCGATGACAGAAGAAGGCAAAATGGTTGATTTATTTGCTGGACAGCAAGCGATTCAAAAGAGAGAAATTGTGACGGTTGGCAATGCTGCGGATCGTTTTCAAGAAGACGCCCTGCGAATGATGCGTGGTATTCGTTTCGTAAGTACGTTAGGTTTTTCTTTAGAAATGAAAACGAAACAAGCAATAGAAACATATGGACATTTGCTAGAACATATTGCAATTGAGCGAATTACAGTGGAGTTTGAGAAACTGTTAACTGGTACATATTGCGTGAAGGGCTTGCAAGAATTAGTAGAAACGAAGCTATTTTCTCATCTGCCATATTTACAAATGTCAGATGAGAGATTATTAAAAGCTACGCAGTATAACTGGGATTCTTTTGAAACGGACATTGAGGCATGGGCATTCTTCTTATATTGTATTGGGGAAGAGCATCCATCTGTCTTTTTACGTCAATGGAAGTTTTCAAATAAAAAAATAAAAGATATCGTCGCAGTTTTATTAACACTCCGTACGAGAAAGGAGAAGGATTGGGATACAGTCTTTCTTTATAAAACGGGAATTCATATCGCTGAAATGGCAGAAAGAGTATATGAAGCGATGATTGAAAGCTATGATAATACATCTGTGAAACGAGTACAAACGTTGTTTGAAGCATTGCCAATCAAGAATCGACAAGAAATGAATGTGACTGGGAATGATTTATTAAACTGGGCAAATAAAAAGCCAGGTCCGTGGGTTGCTGAAATGATTCAAAAAATTGAGGAAGCAATTGTACAAGGAAACGTAGTTAATGAGAAAGAGTGTATAAGGGAGTGGCTGCAAGAATGCAATCTACTATAAGAAAGCAGTTATTGCAAGTTTTTTCAGAAGCGGATGGCGCGTTTGTATCTGGCCAAACGATTAGTGATAAACTTGGTTGTTCAAGAACCGCTGTGTGGAAACATATGGAGGACCTTCGGAATGAGGGATATGAACTTGAAGCTGTGCGTCGATTAGGTTATCGAATTGCGAGTAAGCCAGACAAAGTGACTGCTAATGAAATTCAGTTAGGGTTACAAACGAAACATATTGGTAGAACGGTATATTTTGAAGAGTCTGTTGAATCTACGCAGCATATTGCAGCAAAACTTGCTTATGAAGGTGCAGAAGAAGGAACGATTGTTGTTGCAGAAGAACAAACAGCCGGCAGAGGTCGTTTAAGTAGGAAATGGCATTCACCAAAAGGAACAGGAATTTGGATGAGTATTATTTTACGTCCATCAATCCCGGTTCATCATGCACCACAACTTACTTTATTAGCGGCTGTTAGCGTTGCACAAGCAATTGAAAAGTGCACGGGTGTAAACGTAGGAATAAAATGGCCGAATGATATTTTAATTCAAGGTAAAAAGGCTGTAGGTATATTAACAGAAATGCAGGCTGATCCTGATAAAATTAATGCTGTCATTATGGGTATTGGTATTAATGCAAATCAAAAGCAAGAGCATTTTGATGAGGAAATTCAGCATATTGCTACTTCTTTAGCGATTGAATCCGGTGAGCCAATTGTTCGTGCAGAGCTGATGCAACAAATCTTTTTACAACTAGAAAAATTATATGAAGAGTATTTACAAAATGGTTTCTCTGTCATTAAAATTCTTTGGGAAAGTTACGCTGTGAGCATCGGGAAAGAAATTACCGCTCGAACGATGAGAGAGACAATTACAGGCGTAGCAAAAGGAATTACAGAGGATGGTGTATTGCTTCTGGAGGACCATGAAGGGAAAGTACATCACATTCATTCTGCGGATATCGAAATTAAGTAAAAGAAGTTCCTTTTGGGAACTTCTTTTTATTTGACTATTACTTTGCCTTCCATTCCTTTAAGAAGGTGGTACCGGCATATTAATTCATATGTACCAGTATTTTTAGGTTTCACGGTAATGTTTTTTTCTTTTCCTGACTCGACTACGACATCAATGCCGAGTTTTTTTACTGTAAAGGTGTGTTCATTCTTACCTTTGTTTTTTAATAACAATGTTGTTGACTCTTCAATTGGAATGGTGATGACGTTTGGATGAAAGTAATCATCATTCAGTTCGACCTCAATTACTTTCGTTGAATCGATAGGTTGTGTTACGACGTTAACTGAGGCAAATGCATGGAAGGAGCTAAAAGTTATCATCCCTACAATCATCAGAAGCAAACCGGTGAATGGAAATAACCATTTGTTCATAAACATGCGCAATTCTCCTTTTGTAAGTACTTTTCTCCATTAACCTGCATCATTAGTTTAAGAGTTATACGAGGCATTTTAAACAAAGCTTAATCTTTCTATGATTGAGTTATTTATAAAAAATTTCACATACCATAATAGGAATAAAAAATTATTTTTTCAAAAAAATGTAGTAATTCCTTTTTGGAGTTTGCTATAATTAGTTCGAATGTGGGCAGTATCAGAGCGAACTGCACCATGATTCGAAGCAATACGAAAAATAATAACTTGGATTCTGCCTTGATCCAATAACGGACTGGGACAGAGGGATGAATAATGCCGACTAACACACAACCCTTCTGCCCTTTTATGGCCAGAGGGGTTTTTTATATGATTTCGGCCATCTCCTCTCTCCTGTATAAAGGAGGAGTAGTTTTTGAAAACAAAAACAGATTTTTTGAAGATGAAAGAGCAAGGTGAGCCGATTACGATGCTAACGGCGTATGATTATCCATCTGCTAAGTTAGCAGAAGAAGCTGAAGTTGATATGATTCTAGTTGGAGATTCCCTTGGGATGGTTGTGCTTGGCTACGATTCAACAGTACCTGTAACAGTAGAGGATATGATTCATCATACGAAAGCTGTACGCCGAGGAGCGAAAGAGACGTTTATTGTAACTGATATGCCATTTATGTCGTATCATGTGTCGCCTCAAGATACGATGGTGAATGCACGCCGCATTGTTCAAGAGAGTGGTGCTCATGCACTGAAGGTAGAAGGTGCAGGGGAAGTGGTATCAACTATTCATTACTTGACGAATGCGGGAATTCCTGTCGTGGCACACTTAGGCTTAACTCCTCAATCTGTAGGAGTACTAGGTGGGTATAAAGTACAAGGAAAAGATGCTGAAAGTGCAAAAAAATTAATAGAAGATGCGAAGAGATGTGAGGAAGCTGGTGCGATAGCGCTTGTGTTAGAATGTGTGCCAATGCAGTTAGCGGAATTAATTTCGAAGCAACTAACAATTCCGACGATTGGAATTGGAGCAGGGAAAAAAGTAGATGGGCAAGTACTTGTTTATCATGATCTTATCTCATACGGCGTAAATCGTGTTCCGAAATTTGTAAAGCAATATACGTCTGTTCAAGAGGAGATTGTGCGAGGGATTTCACAATACGTTACTGAAGTAAAGACAGGGCAATTTCCAGAAGAAAAACATTCATTCACAATGAAAGAGGAAGAATGCTTAGCGTTATACGGAGGAAAACAATAATGAAAATCGTAACTACAGTGCAAGAGATGCAGCAAATTACAAACGAACTTCGTATAAGTGGAAAAAGTATTGGTTTTGTTCCAACGATGGGTTATTTACATGAAGGCCATGCGACTTTATTACGTAAGGCAAGAGAAGAAAATGAAATTGTGGTTTTAAGCGTGTTTGTCAATCCGCTACAGTTTGGGCCGAATGAAGATTTAGATCGATACCCTCGTGATATTGATAGAGATGAAAATGTAGCAAAAGAAAACGGTGTAGAATATTTATTTTATCCGAGCGTAGAAGAAATGTATCCAGCAGAACAAACGACAACAGTAGCAGTTGTGAAGCGTACCGATGTATTATGTGGCAAACAAAGACCTGGTCATTTCGCTGGAGTTGCGACTGTACTAATGAAACTATTTAATATTACATTGCCAACGCGTGCTTATTTTGGTATGAAAGATGCACAGCAAGTTGCTGTCATTGAAGGATTTGTCGCTGATTTTAATATTCCGGTTACGATCGTACCAGTGGATATTGTAAGGGAAGTAGATGGATTAGCGAAAAGTTCTCGTAACGTGTATTTATCACAAGAAGAGCGTGAAGAGGCTCCTCATTTATACCGCAGTCTATGTATAGCGAAAGAAAGAATTGAAGCAGGCGAACGTAATGCAGAAATCATTACAACTCTTGTGAAAGAGTATATTGAGACGTATACGAAAGGCACTGTAGATTATGCTGATTTATATGCCTATCCTTCACTACAAGTAATAGATAAAATTGAAGGACGAATCATTTTAGCAATTGCAGTTAAATTTGAGAATGTACGATTAATTGACAATATAACATTAACGGTTTAATAAGGGGGAGCATCTATGTTTCGCACAATGATGAGAGCGAAGTTACATCGCGCAACAGTAACAGAAGCAAATTTAAATTATGTAGGTAGTATTACAATTGATGAAGATTTAATGGATGCAGTAAATATTTTAGAAAATGAAAAAGTACAAATTGTAAATAACAATAATGGTGCGCGCTTAGAGACATATGTTATTAAAGGAGAACGCGGTAGCGGTGTTGTTTGTTTAAATGGTGCAGCTGCAAGGCTTGTACAGCCAGGGGATAAAGTTATTATTATTTGCTACGGTTTAGTGGCAGAAGAAAATATTCATAACCAAGAGCCGAAAATTGCAGTATTAGACGATGATAATCAAATTATCCAAATGTTAGGCACTGAAAAAGCGGGTACGATATTATAAGTAAGAAGGCTATCTCTATTATGGAGATAGCTTTTTTGTGCATCTTTTCATTAAGATGAGATAAAACGTGGTATAGTAACATTATATAATTTTGTGATTGATAGGTAAGAAATTGAGGTGTTACATATATGAGTAAACGTTATGTCGTTGTGGATTTAGAGACGACAGGGAACTCCTGGAAGGACGGGAAGGATAAAATTACCCAAATCGCAGCTGTTGTAGTGGAAGATGGAGAGATACTAGAGATTTTTTCATCTTTTATTAATCCGAAGAGAGAGATTCCGCCATTTATTACAGAATTAACAGGGATTGATGAGAGTATGGTTAAGCAAGCCCCGTTATTTCATGATGTAGCCCCGATGGTTGTTGAGCTATTGCAAGGTGCAGCTTTTGTTGCACATAACGTTCACTTTGATTGGAATTTTTTAACGGAAGAATTAAGGTGGGCTGGATATACAGAAGTACATTGTCCGAAAGTTGATACAGTGGAGTTGGCGCAAATTCTTTTGCCGACAGCTGATAGTTATAAATTACGTGATTTAGCTAAACAACATGAATTAGAGCACGATCAACCGCATCGTGCGGATAGTGATGCTCTTGCAACAGCGGAATTATTTTTACAATTTTTAAATGAAATTGAAAAGTTACCACTTGTCACCTTGCAATCGCTTTATGAATTGAGCGATGTTTTTCAAAGTGATATAGCGGATGTACTTTCTGAAAATATTTTAAAGAAAATGATGCATGGTAGAAAAGTGGCAGAGGGGTATGAAGTGTATCGAAATATTGCGCTTCGAAAACGGAATTATGCTTTAAATCTCAGTGAAACATGTTCATCTAAATTTGATGCTTTCTTGCATAAGGCAATCGATAAACTTGAATTGAATATGCCAAGGTTTGAAAAAAGAGAAAGCCAACAGATTATGATGAAGGAAATATATACAGCACTAAGAGATTCTAGGTTTTCACTAATTGAAGCAGGAACAGGAACAGGAAAGACTCTTGCATATTTACTTCCAAGTATTTATTTTGCAACGAAAAAAGAAGAACCTGTCATCATAAGTACCCAAACAGTACAACTGCAACAACAAATATTAGAAAAAGAAATTCCATTATTACAGAAAATAATGCCATTTTCATTTGAAGTAGCTCTTTTGAAAGGAAGAAAGCATTATCTTTGTCTACATAAATTTGAATATGCTTTGCAAGAGGAAGAGAAAAATTATGATATGGCGCTCACAAAGGCAAAAATTTTAGTGTGGTTATTGCAAACAGAAACTGGCGATCGTGATGAATTAAATATTCCTGAGGGCGGAAAGTTACTTTGGAACCGTATTTGTAGTGATGTACATAGTCCAGGCGGGATGCAAAGCAACTGGTATAGCCGTTGTTTTTATCAACGAGCAAAGAATAAAGCATTATTTGCAGATATCGTTATTACAAATCATGCGTTATTATTTCAAGATTTTTCAAGTGAAGAACCACTATTTGCTTCATGTGAACATATTATTTTTGATGAAGCTCATCATATCGAGGAAGCGGCGAGTAGAATATTAGGTGAACAGTTCTCCTGTATGTATTTTCAATTAGTTTTATCTCGTCTTGGTACGCTAGAAACAGATGATGTACTTTCTAAAGTATATAAAATGATGAAAAAATCAGAGCAAGCCTCTCGTTCGACTTTCCGTATGGTGAGTCATAGTTTGAAGGAATTGAAATTTGATGCGGATGAGCTATTCCAAATGTTACGTGCTTTCATCTTTAAACAAACAAAGCAGGAACAAGGGATAAGCAATATGCCACTCATTTATCGATATAACACGGAAGTAGAGAAAGGTAAGTTATGGGATAGCATTACCGAGTTAACAAATCGTTTTGTATACGATGTAAGAAAATTATTGACTATACTTGAGAAGCAAGTTGATATATTGCAAAGTAAATTAGAATGGGAGATGCATGTTATTACAGGTGAATTTATGCATTTAATTGAGTTGTTGAGAAAGATGGAAAAATCTTTACAATTACTCATTTTAGAAAAAAATTCATATGTGACATGGATGGAGACTGAAACGAAGGGAACAATTCATTCAACCGTTTTATATGCACAGCCTGTTCATATTGGTGAAAGGCTTGCGGATGAATTTTTAACACAGAAAAAGAGTGTTATTTTCACATCAGCAACGTTAACAGTAAACGATTCATTTGACTATATAAAAGAGGAGCTAGGTTTACATGATTTTGCTCCCAATACATTACAGGTTCCATCACCATTCCGTTTTGAAGAACAGATGAAATTAATGGTTTCAACAGATGTGCCTTTTATTAAGCAAGCAAGTAATGAAGAATATATTAAATCTGTGTCGGCACATATTGCAAAAATCGCGAAAGCTACAAAAGGTAGAATGCTTGTTTTATTCACTTCGTATGAAATGTTGAAAGAAGCGTATACGAATTTGAAAAATGATGAGGAATTAGAGGGGTATTTATTATTAACGCAAAGTGTAAATAATAAGAGCCGAAGTCGTCTCATTCGTAAATTTCAAGAGTTCGACAAATCGATTTTGTTAGGAACAAGTAGTTTTTGGGAAGGGATAGATATACCTGGAGATGCCCTTAGTTGTCTTGTTATTGTACGGCTTCCCTTTACGCCTCCTCATCAACCGATGATGGAAGCAAAAGGAGAGTGGTTAAAAAATCAAGGAGAGGACGTATTCGCTAAGTTAGCACTCCCGCAAGCAATCTTGCGTTTCAAACAAGGATTTGGTCGTCTGATTAGAACAAGTACAGATACCGGAACAGTATTTGTATTAGACCGTCGTTTGATAAGCGCTTCTTATGGAAAACGTTTTTTACAATCAATCCCAACTGTTCCGCTTTATGAAGGCCCTCTAGAAGAATTATTAGAACAATTAAAGGCATGGCCAAATAAATAAAATTGGAAGAAAAATACGCCTGAAGTACATTTAAGCTTCAGGCGTAAAAAATGTGGGTAGGAGGAATTTTATTTTTCTTACTTCTTGTATACAAAATGTATTGGTTTTCGACTTGAAACCTTTTTTTGCAGTACATGTCCTGCTATAATAGATGGGTGATGAAGCAGGGGTTGTAAAGAATGTACTCTTATTGTAACCGTATTGCGTTCTTCTATAATTAGAAATTTTTGTGTAACGGAGGAGTTTTTTCATGGATAAGAAAATCGAAGTCCTATCAACGACGCGTATTAAATATTCGTCTGACTTGTATAAAATTGTTGATAGTTTGAATCGTACGTTAAAAGAACAGGACCTCATGTTCGGATTAGCATTAGACGAAAAAGATAAAGAAATAGCTGTATTTACGATTTACAGAACGTAGTGATACAATGAAAAAGTGGATCTTTGCAATCGTTATCGTAATCGTTGCTAGCGGAATATATGGGGCGTATGTTTACAATAAAGCAATGGAAAAGAAAATCCCTAAAGAGGCAAAATCTGTAGAAATTGCGAAAGAAAAGGCAAAGCTTACAAAAGTAAAATCTGTTGATTATTATAATGGAGAATCTTCATATACAGTCGTACAAGGTACAGATGAAAAAGGAGAAAAACTTATCGTTTGGGTGCCTGAGAAAAAAGGGGAAACTATAGTAAGGAAAAAGAGCGAAGGTATTTCTGAAAAAGATGCTTTACAAAGAACGATTGAACAAGTCGGAGATGACAGTAAAGAGTCCAAGAGTAAGCCTAAAGAAATTTTAAAAGTAAAATTAGGCGTTGAAAACAATATACCACTATGGGAAGTTACATATATTGATGATGACAATCGTTATAGTTACTACAATCTTGCATTTCAAGATGGTCAGTTTTTAAAACGATATAGCATTGAAAAATAGATGTAGGGGGAACTACAAATGAAATTAGCAAAGCGAGTAGCTGCTTTAACACCATCTGCAACTTTAGAAATTACAGCAAAGGCACAAGCATTAAAAGCAGAAGGTCATGATGTAATTGGATTAGGGGCAGGAGAACCTGACTTTAATACGCCAGAACATATTATGGATGCTGCACATAAAGCGATGTTAGAAGGACATACGAAGTATACACCAACAGGTGGATTACAAGCGTTAAAACAAGAAATTGTGAAGAAGTTTACACGTGATCAAGGAATTGCGTATGATCCATCTGAAATTATTGTATGTAACGGTGCAAAGCATGCATTATATACATTATTCCAAGTGTTACTTGATGAAGGAGATGAAGTTATCATCCCAACTCCTTATTGGGTAAGTTATCCTGAGCAAGTAAAGCTTGCTGGCGGTAAGCCAGTTTACGTAGAAGGCCTGGAAGACAATGAGTACAAAATTACAGCGAAGCAGCTGCGTGAGGCAATTACAGAGAAAACGAAAGCAGTTATTATTAATTCACCGAGCAATCCAACAGGAATGATTTATAGCAAAGAGGAATTACAACAGCTTGGAGAAATATGTTTAGAACACGATATTTTAATCGTTTCAGATGAAATTTATGAAAAATTAATTTATGGTGGAGCAGAATATACTTCGATTGCCCAGCTTTCTAATGCATTAAAAGAACAAACACTTATTATTAATGGTGTATCTAAATCTCATTCTATGACAGGATGGCGTATTGGATATGCAGCAGGAAATAAGCAGCTTATTAAAGCGATGACGAACTTAGCGAGTCATAGTACGTCAAACCCTACTTCAATCGCTCAATACGGCGCAATTGCAGCATATGCAGGCTCACAAGAACCTGTAGAAACAATGCGTCAAGCATTTGAAGAAAGATTAAACATTATTTATGATAAATTAATTCAAATCCCTGGCTTTACTTGCATTAAACCACAAGGTGCATTTTACTTATTCCCTAATGTAAAAGAAGCTGTAGCTTTATCAGGATACGAAACTGTGGATGATTGGGCAAAAGCTCTATTAGAAGAGGAAAAAGTGGCTCTTGTACCAGGTACAGGATTTGGTGCTCCAAATAACGTTCGTTTATCATATGCGACATCTCTTGAACAAGTAGAGAAAGCATTGGAACGCATTCATACGTTTATGAAAAGTAAAGTGCAAGCTTAATTGTATATTTTATTAACGCAATACAAAAAACCTTCCTACATAATAGGAAGGTTTTTTTGACGAATTGTGGCAAAAAGAAATAGCGAAAGGTGTGTTATACTAGAGAGCGAGGTGTTTGGTGATGAAAAAGAAAATGATGTTACAGTGGTTTGAGCAGGGAAGCATTGCAATTCCAAAATTACTTATGATGCATTATAAAAAATTAGGGCTAAATGAAATGGAATTTATGGTTGTACTTCATGTACACACATTTTTAGAATCGGGCAATTCGTTTCCGACTCCGTCAGAGATTTCAGAACGGATGACGATTACTGAAATGAAATGTATGGAAGTAATTCAGACATTGATTCAAAAAGGTTTTTTATCACTAGAAGGTGGACAAAAATCAGAAGCGATGATGTGTGAAAGTTATTCTTTACAACCGCTATGGGAAAAAATATTGCATTTCTTAATGAACGAATCAATAGAGGAAGAACAAAAAGAAATAAAACAACTGCAAGTAAATTTATATACAGTATTTGAAAAAGAATTTGGAAGACCACTTTCTCCGTTTGAATGTGAAACGTTGGGTATGTGGGAAGATCAAGATCAACATCATCCGAATTTAATTCAAGCGGCCCTCAGGGAAGCTGTAATGAGCGGTAAGCTTAATTTCCGATATATTGATCGTATTTTATTTGAGTGGAAAAAGAATGGTATTAAAACAGTAGATCAAGCCCAAAACCAAGGACGGAAATTTAGAGCAAATCAACAACGAACGCAGCAAACGACAAAACAAGAGACGAAATTTACTGGGAAAGTGCCTTTTTATAATTGGTTGGAGCAGTAATGTAGGAGGAAGTATATGTTAAATAAAACGCAAATTCGCTATTGTTTAGACACAATGGCGGATATGTATCCAGAAGCACATTGTGAATTAATTCATGATAATCCATTTGAATTAGTAATCGCGGTGGCGTTATCTGCACAATGTACAGATGCACTTGTAAATAAAGTGACGAAAAATTTATTTCAAAAATATAAAACACCAGAAGATTATTTAAGCGTGTCTTTAGAAGAATTACAACAAGATATACGTTCCATTGGATTGTTTAGAAATAAGGCGAAAAATATTCAAAAATTGTGCCAGATGTTGCTAGATGATTATAACGGGAAAGTTCCAGAAGACCGTGACGAGCTGACGAAATTACCAGGAGTAGGAAGAAAGACAGCGAATGTAGTTGTTTCGGTTGCATTTGGAATTCCAGCGATTGCTGTTGATACGCATGTAGAGAGAGTGAGTAAACGGTTAGCGATTTGTAGGTGGAAAGATTCGGTGTTAGAAGTAGAAAAGACATTAATGAAGAAAGTTCCGATGGATGAATGGGGCGTTACACATCATCGTATGATTTTCTTTGGGCGTTACCACTGTAAAGCACAGCGACCACAATGTGAAGAGTGCCGATTACTAGAAGTGTGTCGTGAAGGAAAGAAGCGAATGAAGGGGAAATAAAGGATGGAGCGAGTTATAGAAATACCGAAAGAATTTCGGTGCTTACCATTTTTTACAGAAAGCGTAACTTCGATTACGTATCATACAGATCAGTCTTTTGAAGAAATAATACAAAATACTTACTTTATATTTGATATTGAAAGACAATATGAGCCGTGGAATGAAATTGAAAATAGTATTCCTGTACTGTTGAATGTATGGAAAAGTAAGCATGAAGACATTGCTACACTATTTCGAAACAGAAATAAGCAAGAAGTTGAAGGTCCAATGATTCTTTTTGCAGCGCATTTGTTATCAATTGTATATTGGTTAAATGAGCAACCTATCCATAGTTTGAACGAAATGGAAGATTACACGAGTATATTGGAAGTACAACCAGTTAATTTTGTAGAGCGATATTCGTTCATTATAAAAAAAACGAATAATTATCATTCTTATATTCAGTTAGCGCAGTTGTATATTGAAATAGAAAAGCTATATGTAAAGAAAATGATAACAAAAAAGAAGTCCTTTTCTCGTTAAGAGAAAGGACTTCTTTTTGTATTAAGACTCTGTTATAACAGCATTTCCGTCTGCGTGAGGTGTATCTCCTCCGGTATTTTGTTGTTGTTCTTGTTGCTTGTGTTGTTCTTCTTCAGCTTTTTTTCTAGCAGCCTCTTCTTCAGCTTTCTTTCTAGCAGCCTCTTCTTCAGCTTTCTTTCTAGCAGCTTCTTCATCGGCTTTCTTTCTAGCGGCTTCTTCTTCAGCAGCCTTTTTCTGAGCTTCTTCTTGTTGTTTACGTTGTTGTTCTTGTTGTTGCTGTTGCTCTTGTTGTTTACGCTGCTCTTCAGCAGCTTTTTTCTGAGCTTCTTCTAGTTTTTGTTTATCTTCATTAGCTTTTTTCTGTACTTCCTCATCAGCTTTTTTCTTAGCTTCTTCGTCAGCCTTCTTCTTAGCCTCTTCTTCAGCTTTCTTAGGGTCTGGAGTTCCGCCAGGTGCAGTGAAGGATGCACCAACTGCAGGGCTTGTTCCAGTACCTTTTTTCGCTACCACAGAGAAGCTGTAAGTAACGCCTGGTTTAATACCACCAAGAGAAGCTGTCGTACCATTTATTGATAAACTACCACTTGAACCGTCAGTTGCTTTATAGCTTGCTGCATACGCATCAACTTCTGCTGGTCCAGACCAGTTTAGTGTAACGGTGCTAGCCCCATCGAAAGTAACATTAAGACCACTAGGTGCATCTACTTTAATTTGTTTAATTGCATCTTTTTTCGCACCTTTTACGTATAATTCTCCGTTTATTTCTTGTACAGAAGAAGGACGTTCAAAGCGAGATTTATCTGTAGCAAATTTGCTCATCATTACTTGGAACATTTGTTGTGCAATTCTAGTAGAGCGATCACCAATGTAATTTTCTGGACCATCCTTTTCGTAACCAGTCCAAACAGCCATTGTATATTGTGGTGTATATCCAGCGAACCAGCTATCTCTGTTTGCATCAGCTGGAATACCATATTTTTTAAGAACGTCTTCATCAAAGTTTTGTGTCCCTGTTTTACCAGCTACGTC
Source organism: Bacillus sp. 01N45 (assembly GCF_056399205.1). NCBI lineage: Bacteria > Bacillati > Bacillota > Bacilli > Caryophanales > Bacillaceae > Bacillus > Bacillus sp. 01N45. The sequence continues at coordinate 110,079 of NZ_JBFTQW010000003.1, read as the reverse complement.
AAAACCAGAAACGTATGCTGTTGGACCTGTACCACCAGAACCAGGTTTTACTACGTCACGAAGAACGTCAGTAACCATGTAAGCTGTGTAGTCTTGCATTGCACGTTGTTCTTTCGGTTTAAAACTTTTCTTTTTACCGTCTGGGAAGATGACTTCTTTTACGAAGTGCGGTTTATTATAGTTACCATCATTACCAAAGGTTGCATATGCACCTGCTAATTCTAATGGAGAACTATCGTTACTACCAATTGCTGTTGATTCATATGTTTTGCCGTCTTTAAATGTCATACCTAAGCCTTCAGCAAACGCTTGTGACTTAGGAAGACCAACCGCTTGAGCTGTCTTTAAAGCTGGGATGTTTAATGATTTTTTCAAAGCTTCACGTAGTGAAACGTCACCTTTGTAACTTTTTGTTGCATTTCGTATTTTCTTACCATTGGAATACGTATACTCTGAGTCGTTTAATTGATGGTATGTAGACCATTGTAAATTCTCAAATGCTGGACCGTAGTCGAAAATTGGTTTCATCGTTGAACCGACTTGGCGTTTTAAATCAGTTGCCATATTATGACCTTTGAAAGTAGACTTACTTTCTTTACGCCCAGCTCCAATTGCTCGAACTTCGCCAGATTGTGTATCCATAAATACGAATGATCCTTGGAATTGATCGTTCGGATACTTAATAAGGTTGCCATCCATAATTTTTTCAGCGTAATCTTGAGCATCTTGATCAATTGTTGTATGAATTGTTAAACCATCTGAACCGATATTTACATCGGGATATTCTTTTTCAACTTCTTTTACAACAGCATCTAAAAATGCTTGATACTTCATCTCAGTTATTTCTGAAGACGGTTGAAGACCCTCAGTTACAGAGATTTTCATTGCGTTATTCATTTCATCTTTTGTTATATAACCATGTCGATTCATTAATGATAATACGACGTTACGACGTTGTGTAGCTCGTTCAACGTTGTCTTTTTTTGTTGGATCATAAATATTAGGACCTTGTGGTAAACCTGCAAGCATTGCAGCTTCATGTAACTGTAAGTCTTTTAAATCTTTGTTATAATATTTTTTGGCTGCTGTTGCAATACCGTACGAACGGTTACCTAAGTTAATCTTATTTAAGTACATTTCTAAGATCTCATGTTTAGAGTATTGTTGCTCTAATTTGTAAGATAGGTACCATTCTTGTACTTTTCTCTTCGCAGTTTTGTCCATCGTTAGAAAATAGTTTTTGACTACTTGTTGTGTAATCGTGCTACCACCTTGAGATCCGAACCCTCCAGTGACATTTTCCATAACTGCTTTTGTAGTTCGTTTAAAATCAATTCCATTATGATCATAGAAACGTGAATCCTCAGTTGCAAGGAATGCACTTTCAACTACCTTTGGAATTTGATCATACGTAACGTGGGTTCGTTTTTCAGCACCGTATTCATAGAAAAAGTTCCCATTCTTATCAAGAAACTTTGTTGATAAAGGATTGACAAGTTTTGATTTGTCTAATTTTGGAGCGTCCTTCACCATAACAAAGAAAGCGGAAACGCTAGCTATAAGACCAACGATACCAAGAAGTAGACAACCTATAAGGAATTTTTTAAAAAAGGAGCCTTTTTTCTTTGGTTTTTTTTCTTTATTTGTTTCTTGCTTTTGATTTTGATTTTTTACATGATTTCGTTCTGTACGAGAACGATAATTATCTGACATTATACTTTCTCCTACCTTTCATTCTCTCCCCAAAAGTCGAAAAAAGAGCCTTAGTGATGACTCTATCACGAAAAATAAACCGTGTCTAGTACACGGATATAATCAATCCGAGGGTGATAACCGCATGATAATAAAGATCCATGCTCTTCTATTTCTTCTTTCGTAATCGATTTCCGTCCACCAGTATTTTGACGATTCCAAAATGCAATAATATGTTTTGCATCTAGTAAATAAAGTTCATCAAAAAGTGTAAATTTAATAATAACAAATGCAATTCCATCATGAACGATTACTTGCTTCATATGTTCAATTTGATGAAGGTGGAAGTTTTGAAGTGGAAAGCTGGTTTTATTTTTTGTTTCTTTCGCTTCAAAATCGATGTATTTCCCTTTGTATACACCGTTGTAATCTGTTGTAGAAGGTTGTTTAAAATACGCTTCTTTTACCACTGCAGCACTTCGAGCGGGGTAATCTACTTTTACAATTTGAAGAGGTGTAGGTTTTTTATGTACACATGCAATATTATGGGTTAAGTAATATTCATTTGTTTCATTCAATTCCTCTTCAAGGGACATACCTCTATTACTATAAGTATGTTTTTTAATTGGTGTTTTATGAGGTTGTGAAGCTTGATTGTACCGTTTTCCGTTTGGGTAACGAATGGTCATAGTGTGTCCACTCCCAACTTGCTAAGAATTACTTACAAAGGTGATTATAACAAAAAATGAAAAAAGATGTGACCTTTTTGAAGAAAGGCATGATGACTTATTTATGTTTACATGGAATGATTATGAGAAAATTAAACAATATCGTAAAAATATGGTTTGTACAGACGAAGAAAAAACAATCGTTTATAACATTAAGAGGAAAATAGAAATGGCTAATATGGACAATATTTCTCGAACACAGTCTTATCAAGAATATTATGTAAGGAACAGTGAAATTAGGTGGGCCTTTTTAGCAAGTATGGTCTCGAGAAATGCTGGATGGAATATGACTGATTTAAAAGGGAGATATTATGCTACTGTTTTACCTCAAACAGTAAAAAAACATTTGTTTCTGACTTATGAAGAAGCGAATTGGATTATTTTTTTAGATGCATTTCCTCAGCTATTGTTATACGAAGAAAGTAAGAGGAGGCAGGTACCACTATTCTATTTGTTACAATATTTTAACGTATCAATTTTTATGGAAAAAGAATGGATTTATTTTTGGGAAAAAAAAGATATAAATAGGCTCATGACAGCGCTTATTATAAATGAGCAAAATAAAATTCAAAAACCAGTTATTGAGAATGCATATTTTAAAAAACATGTATTCCATACTGCACTTTTTAAATTGCAAGAAATGCTTCATATTAGTGCTGTTATTTTTCCGACTGTTGAAGGGAGGATGTATGGTTTTTCAGTTTATCAATTTGAAACGTTACAAAAGCGTATAGAACTAGGGCAGAAATTAGCGGAGTTACTGTTTCATCCGAATTATAAAAGTTTATTCCATAGGTTTGCATTGCAAACTATACACACAGGATCAAGAGCAGATTATGAATATTATGTAAGAGAAGCTAGAAAATCTTGTACGCCAGCCCTTAGAGAGGTTTATCCTGTCGTTGCACATAAGGAAATAAGTATGAGAGATTGGTTTTGTAGAGATATGGAAATAAATGAGTTGTTTCTACTGGAAGAGTATAAGGGTGAAGTTGATATAACAGAATGGTATAAAAGAAAGAGGGAGCAAATCTATGTTGCTTCTATCGTAAATCGTTTTGTTAAAAGGATGGATGAGTTCGTGATATAATAAAAAAGAAGTCCCGTCTTCATAAATGAAGACGGGACTTCTTAATGTGAAGTAATCCTGCCGTGTATGCTAACAATTTAATCTCAAAACGTAATGAATATAGGAGATTAAGGATGCTTCAGAAATTAGCTTTTTGTAAAAGTGCTAAAGTTTCACTTTATGTAGCAGGGAAGTTTGGACCATCTAACTTAGGGTTGCCAGTCTCGGGTTTATTTTGTTTGTTTTGTTTTTTCTTTTTGTCGTTTTTGTTCTTTGTCATTTTCATACACCTCCTTTTTGTATTGTTACCATTTCTATAAATGACATACAAAATGATTTCTTTGACGAATAACAACTAGTTTTGTCATGTGAGCAGGAGTGAGGAGTCATTCGGCGAAATTACATGACAAAGGAAAAGCAAAGAAGGGGGCGTTTTGTATATGGCGATGGTTCAGAAGGAAGATGTAATGAAAACAATGGATCAAATGTTAAGTTCTCTCGATTTGCTGGAAATGAATATAGGGATTAGAATGAATCATGCATTGAAGGATACGGGTGAAAAAATATGCAATAAGATAGAAATAACAGAAATGCATATTGAGCATATGGAAAATAAATTAGTGCATCACGAAGAAAAAGGGAATTGGGTGAAGGCATTTCAAAACGTCGTAGTGAGTGCATAATAAGGTGGGAATAAAATGAAGTATGAAGCATTGATACAATCTTCAGAAAAACTCATGCAGTATAATAATGAAGCGAATGTGAAAAAAAGAGAAATGATTGAGTACGATTTTTATAAGGATATGAAACCATTTGTAGATATGGTAGATGAGGAATTAAAAGTGTGGAAAGAATTAGCTTATAAATGGATTAAGGAAGAAAAACCGAAGTATATACATGTACAGCAAATTGATCAAGTGTACGATAATTTACAGACAAATGTGTTGCAATGTTTTGTAAATAAAGGTAAAGGTAAGCGATTCTTTGAAACACATCAAGCCATTTCGTATACTTTGCAAAATATAATTGAGCAATGTAAGTAACAAGAGGGGAAACCCTCTTGTTTTTTTTTATGCTTCTGTCATTGTTGTAGGTTTTGTTGCACCGTTTATTTCTAATTCTTTTATTAATGTTCGGTAATCTGAAATGCATATTTTCCCTTCGAGATACCAATGTCTCGCAAAGTCTAACAATTCATTTACATTCTCTGTGTAATACCCCTTTTTTTGAGAAAACGCTTGTTTTAAATCCCCTAATACCATGTTGATTCCTCCCCCATGAGAATCTTCTTCTTCACTATCATAGCATGGAAGGGTTTTCTTTTTTAATTTTTTAAAAATTTAAACTTCCGACAAAAATAGACAGATACTCCGTCACACAAATTATTTTACAAGTACATATTATATATGTAGAAACTTATGTGAAGGAGGAGAGAATGCATGTTTCAACAATCTAACGTATATCAGCAATCTTATCCATATGCACAGCAAAATATGTACCAATATAATACGGATACATATTTACGGTATAATATGTATCCTTTCGAACCTAATTATGGAAATCAAAATTATTACCAGCCATTTGAAGTATCGTTTATGAATCAACCACAACAACAGCAGCAACCACATACGAATCAACAGCAGCAGCCCTATATGGAGCAACAGCAGCAACCCTATACGAATCAACAACAGCAGCCCTATATGGAGCAACAGCAACAACCCTATACGAATCAACCACAACAACAGCAGCCTTATATGGATCAACAACAGCAACCTTATATGAATTCACAATACTATATGCCACCACCATCTCCCTATGGAAATCAACAAGCGATGTTTTATCCACCAAAACAACCGTACCCGACGCAGAATAAACAAAAACAACAACAGCAACCGAGTCAATTTTCTAGTTTTGTTTCCCAATTTAAAAACTCAGATGGTAACTATGATGTAAATAAAATGATGAATACAGCTGGACAAATGATGAATGCGATGAACCAAGTGACAGGTATTGTAAAGCAAGTTGGAGGTTTTTTTGGTAAGTAATTTTGGGGGTTGTCTATAAAAAGCATTACGTATAAAGCAGAAGGCTAGACAAATTTCCTTGTAATAAATGGGTATATATAACAAACGGCTTTCTCTCTTTTCTCATATTGTAAAGTGTAGTCAGATTTTTTTAACGAGAGAGGAGAGAAAAAACTATGCATCATTGTCATCCTTGTTTTGGAGGGCATAAGCCTGTAGGACCTATTTGTACAACTGCTCCTGTCATTCATCCGACGAAACAATGCGTAACACACTCTTTTTCAACAACGGTGGTGCCACACATTTTCCCAACGCATACAACACATGTACACCATCAACAAATTAAAAACCAAAACTTCTTCCCACAAACAAACTCGAATGTAAATGTGGTAGACCCAGTTGATCCAGGATTCGGCGGCGGATGTGGACCATGTGGTCATGGACATCATGGACATTTTGGACATCAAATATCTCCATTTGGTCCAGGACCAAATGTATCACCATTCTTACCGAATAATGTATCACCAGTAGGTCCGAATATTGGACCAAACGTTGGTGGAATATTTAAAAAGTAAATGATATGTTAGAACTAGCGAAATGCTAGTTCTTTTTTTGTAATTGGAGTGTTGATATGAAAGTTATTGCTGTAACGGGATATAAGCCATTTGAACTTGGTATATTTAAAAATGATCATCCAGGGGTGGAATGTATAAAAAAAGCATTGCATCGAAAATTAACTACTTTTGTAGAAGAAGGTTTGGAATGGGTGATAATAAGTGGGCAGTTAGGAGTCGAATTATGGGCTGCTGAAGTTGTTTTTGAAATTCAAGTAGAATATCCAGATCTAAAATTAGCGGTATTTACTCCGTTTTTAGAACAAGAAGAAAGCTGGAAGGAAGATAACCGTGAATATTACGAATGTATTCTCTCTCAAGCAGACCATATTGATAGTATTACGAAACGGAAGTACGAAAGCCCGGAACAATTTAAATTAAAAAATCAATTTTTTATTGAAAAAAGTGATGCACTTTTAGCTGTATATGATGAAGAAAAACCAGGGAGTCCCAAATATATTGTAGAAGCAGCAAAGAAAAAAGGAGAAATAGAAAATTATCATAGTTATTTTATTCTTTTTTCTGATTTACAAGATATAATAGAAGAGGAACAGTGGAATAATGCTGAGTAATATGTAATATAGTACTCGTATATATGATTGACAAAAGGCATTGTTTCTGAAAAAATTTAGGTAATGAAAGTTTTGGCAAAAATTTGAGGTGAAGAAAATGATTTCGGATAAAATTAAATTAACGGCGAAAGATATTTTAGAAAAAGAATTTAAAACAGGCATGAGAGGCTATCAACAAGAAGAAGTAGACAAGTTTCTTGATATGATCATTAAAGACTATGAAGCTTTCCACAAGGAGTTTGATCAATTAAAGCAACAAAATGCTCGTTTAAAGCGTGAATTAGAGGAACAAAAATTAGTAGCAACGCAAGTGCCACAACAACCAGTTGTACAAACACCAGTTGCACAACCTGTATATAACAACACGAATACGGACATTTTAAAACGTCTATCTAATTTAGAAAAAGCTGTATTTGGAAGTAAGTTATACGAATAATTTCTAGTGGTAAAAAGGTTAAAGCATTTTACATAGAAAAAAACATTGCAAAATCTTTTTGTTTCCACTATACTAATGGATGTCATAACGTTTGGGTAATCGCTGCAACGCCAACGTTGTAGAGGAAAGTCCATGCTCGCACGGCCTGAGATGGCTGTAGTGTTCGTGCCTAGCCAATTCATAAGCTAGGGTATTCTGGCTGTAAGGCTGGTTTAACGGCAGGGAAAAAACCTAAGTCCTTTCGGATATGGTTTGACTACCTTTAAAGTGCCACAGTGACGAAGTCCTTGAAGAAATGATAGGAGTGGAACGAGGTAAACCCCACGAGCGAGAAACCCAAATAATGGTAGGGGAATCTTTTCCAAGGAAATGAACGATGGGAAAGGACAGGTTGTATAACCTGTAGATAGATGATTGCCACCGGAGTACGAGGCGTGGGCCGTTTGCAGTACAAAGGAACAGAACATGGCTTACAGAACGTTATGAACCAACTATGAAATAACTCAGCTCTCCTTTGTTAGAGGAGGGCTTTTTATTTGTATGAAGTTATAAATTATGAGTTAAAATGGTTAATGAGAAAATTCTTCGTAAAATGTAATGATTAATAGGACAAATTGCTATTAATTATTGTTTAACTATACATAAGAGGTGAATGCAAATGGGAAAAGTTACTTTAATTGCAACAGCGGCAATGGGTATTGAAGCGTTAGTTGCCCGAGAAGTTCGTGATCTTGGTTATGAATGCCAAGTGGAAAACAGCAAAGTAACATTTGAAGCAGATGAAAAGGCGATTTGTCGCACGAACTTATGGTTACGTACTGCGGACCGTGTGAAAATTAAAGTTGGCGAATTCAAAGCGACAACATTTGATGAGCTGTTTGAAAAGACGAAAGCATTAAACTGGGGAGATTATATTCCAGAGAATGGGGAATTTCCTGTAATTGGTAAATCGTTAAAATCTGAGTTGTTCAGTGTTTCAGATTGCCAACGTATCGTTAAAAAAGCTGTCGTTGAAAAATTAAAAACAACATATAAACGTACAACTTGGTTTGAAGAAGATGGTCCGTTATTCCGTATTGAGATCGCAATGCTCAAGGATATTGCAACATTAACAATTGATGCAAGTGGTGTTGGACTTCATAAACGTGGATACCGTATGGATCAAGGGGAAGCCCCATTAAAAGAAACATTGGCTGCGTCTTTAATTAAGTTAACAAACTGGAAGCCGGATCGTCCTTTCGTGGATCCTTTCTGTGGATCAGGTACAATTCCGATTGAAGCAGCATTAATTGGACAAAATATTGCACCAGGATTTAACCGTGGTTTTGCATCAGATGAGTGGGGCTGGGTTGGTAAACAAAACTGGCGTGAAGCTCGTCAAGAAGCTGAAGATTTAGCGAATTATAATCAACCACTACAAATCATTGGATCAGATATTGATCATCGTATGATCCGAGTTGCTCAAGATAATGCAGAAGAAGTGGGCTTAAGTGATTTAATTACATTTAAACAAATGCAAGTAAAAGATTTCACGACAAAAGAGGATTATGGCTATGTTGTAACGAATCCTCCATACGGAGAACGTTTAAGTGAAAAAGCACTCGTTGAACAATTGTACAAAGAAATGGGACAAGTATTCCGCCCATTAGATACATGGTCAGCGTATGTATTAACCAGCTACGAAGCATTTGAAAAGTGTTATGGAAAAGATGCATCGAAGAAACGTAAACTGTTTAATGGATTTATCCGTACAGATTACTACCAATACTTCGGAAAACGTCCACCGCGTAATTCATAGTATAAAACTCCTCCAGCGCGCATATACTGGCTATTATGTAATGCGTAAAGGAGGACGTGATATGGATAGTTTCCAATTATCTATGATTCAAAAAGCTATTCATCGTACGTATGATGAGATCGGGAAAGAAGTGGATAGCCAAGGTGCGATTGTAGAGGAAATACAAAAAGCACAAGAAGAATATTTGTCAGCTCTTTCACACGAAACAGCGATTGATAAACGGTATTTAAAGTCATTAATATAGAAAAAAATTTTCCTTTTTCGAAAGGAAAATTTTTTTTCGTGTATTTCTATGTATGGCAACAGGGGAAAGTGGCTGCACACATATGAGTAGCAGTTGCTATATCTTTTTATAGAAAAACTTTTTGGTTGGAGGCTAAGGATGTTTACTGAGAAGAGATTACCATTTGAAGTAGGAAAACAAGATAATTTTTATGATAAGTTGAATGAATGGATTGGAGATGTGTTTTACGATATCCTTCCAGAAAAAGGCTTTGAAGAGCGTGATGAACAAATTTTTATGGCGTTTCAATTAGAGCGTGCTTTCCAAGAAAAGAAAGTAATGTTCGCAGAAGCGGGTGTAGGAACAGGGAAAACAATTGTATATCTTCTATATGCAATTTGCTATGCGCGTTATACTGGAAAACCGGCTATTATCGCTTGTGCTGATGAAACGTTAATTGAGCAGCTTGTGAAAGAAGAAGGAGACATTGCTAAGTTATCTGAAGCATTAGGACTATCTGTTGATGTTAGACTTGCGAAATCAATGGATAATTATTTATGTTTACGTAAACTTGAAGATGTTATGAGTGGACGAGCTCCAGAAGTAATTGAAGATGTATACTACGAATTACCACAGTTTGTATTCGATCATGGTACGATGCAAAACTTTACTCACTACGGCGACAGAAAAGAATTTCCACTTTTAAATGATGAGGAATGGTCAAAAGTAAATTGGGATTACTTCCAAGATTGCTTCACTTGTGATTCTCGTCATCGTTGTGGTCAAACTCTTTCTCGTGAACATTATCGTAAAGCGGCAGATTTAATTATTTGTTCTCAAGATTTCTACATGGATCATATTTGGACGTACGATGCTCGTAAGCGTGAAGGGCAAATTCCGTTATTACCTGAAAGTAGCTGCGTTGTATTCGATGAAGGACATCTTGTAGAATATGCAGCTCAAAAAGCTTTAACATATCGTTTAAAGCAAACGATGATGGAGCAACTTTTAACAAGATTGTTGCAAAACGATATTCGTGAAGAGTTTGCACATTTAGTAGAAGAAACAATTTGGCAAACAGAGCGATTCTTTGATGTGTTACAAGAAAATAAAAAGGAAATCGCCGGTTCTGATCGTTTAGAAATTACTGTGACAGAAAAAGTAACAGCTGAAGCGAATAGACTTTATGCGAAAATTGGTGAAGTCGGTGATGCATTAGTATTTGAAAGTGAAATGCATACAGTAAACACGTATGATTTAAATATCGTTGATGAACATTTAGATGTATTAGAACATTCACTTCGTCTGTTCATGCACGAGAAAAATGTAATTACATGGGGTGAAGAAGGTGATGGAGCCTTCACGTTAGTGATTATGCCACGTGCAGTTGAAGAAGTATTACAAGAGAAAGTATTCTCGAAGAAAATCCCGTATATTTTCTCTTCTGCTACATTATCTAACAACGATTCATTCGCATTTACAGCAAATAGCCTAGGGGTAAGAGATTACTTATCATTCTCAGTTGCCTCACCGTTTGATTATGAGGAGCAAATGGCAGTAAACTTACTATCGCATACGAAAGAGAACGAATGGGAAAGAAAGTGTCAATATACACTTGAAAATATACAGAAAACAAATGGACGTACACTTGTATTATTCCGTACAACACAAGAACTTGCAGCGTTTAAAGAATATGTAAGTAAAGAACAAATGTCCGTTCCGTTCCTATATGAAGGGGATCAAGAAATTAGTCAGCTCGTTTCTCGTTTCCAAAATGAAGAAGAGACTGTACTTTGTGCTGTTCATTTATGGGAAGGTTTAGATATTCCTGGTTCATCATTATCGCATGTTATTATTTGGTCATTACCATTCCCTCCAAACGATCCTGTGTTTGAAGCGAAGCGTAAACATGTAAATAATCCATTCTGGGATGTAGATGTACCGTATATGATTTTACGTCTTCGTCAAGGGATTGGACGTTTAATTCGTACGAGCGACGATAAAGGGGCTATATCAATCTTCTTATCTGATACAGAAGATGAGAAAGTGATAGAAGCGGTGAAAAACGTACTACCAGTAGAAGGTAAAGAATTATAAGGAGAAAGCTTGGCGCTTGCCAAGCTTTTTTTCTATTATAAAAGGAATTTAGGTTTCCATGTCGAATTAAGTTTGAGGTAGAAAAGGGAGGTTTTATACGATGACAGTAGCTACATATGAAGTAGAAAAACAATTTTTAACATATGTGAAGAAGATACAAAATTACGGTGAAGCATTAAGCTTAATGTTTTGGGACTTAAGAACAGGTGCGCCTAAAAAAGGTGTAGACCAGCGTTCAGAAGTAATTGGTATGCTTTCATCAGAAGTGTTTGTTATGTCGACTTCAGATGAGATGGGAAATTATTTAACAGAGCTTGAAGCTTTAATAAGTGAAGATAAACTTTCTGAAACGACGAAGAAAATGGTTGAAGAGTGTCGTAAAGAATATGATAGAAATAAGAAAATTCCACAAGCGGAATACGAGGCGTATGTGAAATTAGAAGCGAAAGCGGAAAGTGTGTGGGAAGAAGCTCGGGAAAAATCTGATTTCGAAATGTTCCGTCCGTATTTAGAACAAATAGTTGAATTTAAAAAGAAATTCATTACATATTGGGGTTACGAAACATATAAATATAATACATTGTTAGATATGTATGAGCCAGGTATTACAGTAGAAGTGTTAGATCACGTATTTGGTCAACTTCGTGAGCGTATCGTTCCGCTCGTAAAAGAAATATCGGAGTCACAAAAGAGATTAAAGACAAGTGCTTTATCAGAACATTTTTCAAAAGAAAAACAAAAGAACTTTACATTAGAGTTATTAAAGCAATTGAATTATGACTTTAAAGCAGGTCGTCTTGATGAAACGGTACATCCATTTGAGATTACATTAAATAGAGGGGACGTTCGTATTACAACACGTTATGATGAAAAAGATTTCCGTATGGCAGTGTTTGGAACAATTCATGAATGTGGCCATGCTGTATATGAACAAAATATTGCAGAGAAATTCGAAGGTACACCGCTATGTAGTGGAACTTCTATGGGTATTCATGAGTCACAATCATTATTCTTTGAGAACTTTATCGGTCGTAATAAATCATTCTGGAAGAAAAATTATGATTTATTAAAAGAGTATAGCGATGGTCAATTCAATGATATATCAGTAGATGAGTTTTATGATGCGATTAACGAATCGAAGCCATCGTTCATTCGTATAGAAGCAGATGAGCTTACATATCCGCTTCACGTCATGGTTCGTTATGAACTTGAGAAAGAATTATTTGATGGTACATTACAAGTGAAGGATTTGCCAGTGGCTTGGAATGATAAGATGGAAGCATATTTAGGAATTCGTCCGGAAAGCGATGCACAAGGTGTATTGCAAGATGTTCACTGGGCTGGTGGTTCATTTGGATACTTCCCATCTTATGCGCTTGGTTATATGTATGCAGCGCAATTTAAGCAAAGAATGTTAAAAGACATTCCGAACTTTGATGCATTATTAGAAGAAGGAAACGTAACACCAATTCGTGAATGGTTAACAGAAAATATTCACCAATACGGTAAAACGAAAAAGCCACTTGAAATTTTAGAAGATGTGACAGGTGAAGGATTAAATGCAAACTACTTAGCAGATTATTTAGAAGCGAAGTATAAAGAAATCTATGAGTTATAAAAAAGAGCTGCTTAATTGCAGCTCTTTTTTTCAAGGGGGATAGAAGAATGGCTTATACATATACAGTAATGACGCAAGAAGAAGCAGAAGAAATTGCATATAACTGGCATTATGAAGGGAGGTATTCCTTTTACGATATAGGTGCAGATGAAGAAGATTTAGCTGAGTTTTTACATGATGAGAGTAGAGGAAATCATACATTTTCTGTGAAGGAAAATGGCACTCTCATTGGTTTTTTTACTGTTTGTAAAATAAATGATGGAACGGTTGATATAGGTCTTGGAATGAGACCTGATATAACTGGAAATGGATTTGGTTTACAGTTCGTAAACGCTGGACTAGCTTTTAGTAAAGAAAAATATGGTTGCAATTATATAACACTATCAGTAGCGACATGTAATGAGAGAGCGATTAAAGTGTATAAAAGAGCAGGATTTGAAGCTGTTGGAACGTTTATACAGAAAACAAATGGTAGTTGTTTTGAGTTTTTGAAAATGAATTATATATGTAAAAATGATTAAGAAACAGAGGGGATCTTCTGTTTCTTTATTTTGATTTAGAAGTATAGGATACATATTTTTGTACTTGTTGTAATTGAGAGTTTTGAAATTTTGACAGAGGATGTGTATGATTGAACTTTAGTAGCAAATAGCAGGTTTAGCAAGGAGAGGTAGAATGATTACAATTAAAACGAAAAATGAAATAGATTTGATGCATGAATCTGGGAAATTACTTGCTTCATGTCATAGGGAAATTGCCAAAATGATGAAACCAGGTATTACGACAAAAGAAATTGATACGTTTGTTGAAGCTTATTTAGAAAAGCATGGTGCAACATCTCAGCAGAAAGGTTACAACGGGTATCCATATGCGATATGTGCATCTGTAAATGCTGAAATGTGCCATGGGTTTCCCGCCGATGTTCCTTTAACTGAGGGAGATATTGTAACAATTGACATGGTAGTAAACTTAAATGGTGGTCTTTCAGATTCTGCTTGGACGTATAGAATTGGAAATGTTTCTGATGAAGCAGAAAAGTTATTGTTAGTAGCTGAGAATGCTTTATATAAAGGGATTGGTCAGGCGGTAATCGGTAATCATGTAGGAGACATTGGCTATGCAATTGAAAGTTATGTAGCTACTGAAGGTTTTTCGGTTGCAAGAGACTTTACGGGGCACGGGATTGGTAAAGAGATTCATGAAGAACCAGCAATTTTTCATTTTGGGAAACAAGGACAAGGGCCTGAACTACAAGAAGGAATGGTAATTACAATTGAGCCTATTGTCAATGTAGGTATGCGATATTCAAAAGTAGATTTAAATGGATGGGCTGCAAGAACGATGGACGGGAAATTATCAGCGCAATATGAGCATACAATTGCGATTACAAAAGATGGGCCGATTATTTTAACGACACTTTGAAATAATATGTAAGAGTTTACAAAACTCGAACAAAAATGATGTTTTTATAAAATTTGTACGTGTTTTATTAAGAAATGCTTTTCAAAGTATAAAAAGTGCGTTATAATCCTTCTATAAAATAAATAGTTAGCTACACTCATATAATCGCGGGGATATGGCCTGCAAGTTTCTACCGAAGTACCGTAAATACTTTGACTATGAGTGAGGACGAATATATTTGCTTGTTTAGCATTCTTTTTTGCGAAACTCCAAAAGCGCGTCTCTCACTTGTAACGAGTGGTGGCGGCTTTTGGAGTTTTTTATTGCATAAGAGGGGGAACAAACATGAAAGTATTACAAGAAAAGATTTTGAACGAAGGAAAGGTTTTATCTGGTGACGTATTAAAGGTAGATGCATTTTTAAATCATCAAATTGACCCAGTACTTATGCAAGAGATCGGAAAAGAATTTGCTAAACGTTTTAAAGAAGAGAACATTACAAAAATCGTGACGATTGAATCTTCAGGCATTGCACCAGCAGTTATGGCTGCATTAGAGCTTGGTGTAAAAGTAATCTTTGCAAGAAAACGTAAATCGTTAACGTTACAAGATAATATGTACGTTGCAAACGTATATTCATTTACGAAACAAGAAACGAATGAAATTTCATTATCTCGAAATCATATCGATGAAAATGATCGTGTTTTAATTATCGATGACTTTTTAGCAAATGGTCAGGCTGCTTTAGGTTTAATGAGTTTAGTAGAGCAAGCAGGAGCAAGTATTGCAGGAATTGGTATTGTTATTGAAAAAGCATTTCAAGATGGAGGAAAGAAGCTTCGTGAACAAGGAGTTCGTGTTGAGTCACTAGCAGAAATTGCATCACTTGATAACGGCACAGTTACATTTGTACAGCAAGAAACTGCGGAGGTGAAATAAACGATGAAGCAACATCCATTTAAAATCGCATCGCTTGGTATGCAGCATATGCTGGCGATGTATGCTGGCGCAATTATCGTTCCGCTTATTGTGGGCGGCGGACTTGGTTTAAATCAAAAAGAGTTAACATATTTAGTCTCGATTGATTTATTAATGTGCGGCGTTGCGACGATTTTACAAGCATTATCAAATCGCTTTTTCGGTATTGGACTTCCCGTTGTACTTGGTTGCACATTTACAGCGGTTGGGCCGATGATTGCAATCGGGAAACAATACGGTGTGTCTTCTATTTATGGAGCGATTATTGCTGCCGGGTTATTCGTTGTTATTTTTGCGAAATTATTTGGAAAGCTTGTAAAACTGTTTCCACCTGTTGTAACAGGATCTGTCGTTACCGTAATTGGAGTTACACTTGTTCCAGCAGCAATTAATGATATGGCTGGAGGAGTAGGAAGTAAGGATTTTGGTAGTCTTGAAAATTTAGCGTTAGCATTTGGTGTATTACTATTTATCATCATTATGTATCGTTTCTTTGATGGATTTATTCGTTCAATCTCTATTTTACTTGGTCTATTGTTCGGTACAATTGTCGCAGCATTTATGGGGAAAGTAAGTTTGCAAGCGGTTGGAGAAGCGGATTGGTTCCATGGTATTCAGCCGTTTTACTTCGGTACACCAACATTTGAATTAACGCCAATTATTACGATGATTTTAGTTGCTTGCGTAGGGATTGTAGAAGCAACAGGTGTTTACTTTGCATTATCTGATATTTGCAATAAAAAGATTGGTGAAAAAGAATTAACAAAAGGTTATCGCGCAGAAGGATTAGCGATGGTGTTAGGTGGTATTTTTAACGCGTTCCCATATACAACATACTCTCAAAACGTAGGACTTGTTCAATTAACTGGAGTAAGAAATCGCGTTATTATTTATACTTGTGGTGGTATGTTAATCGTTCTTGGGTTTATTCCAAAAATCGCAGCTATTACAACTATTATCCCGAAATCAGTACTTGGCGGTGCAATGTTAGCGATGTTTGGTATGGTAATGGCATATGGTATTAAAATGTTAAGTAGCGTTGATTTTGGTAAACAAGAAAACTTATTAATCGTTGCATGTTCTGTCGGAATTGGGCTTGGGGTTACAGTTGTTCCGACATTATTCTCACAACTTCCTGAAAACATTCGTATTTTAACAGATAACGGAATTGTACTTGGAAGTGCGTCAGCAGTACTTTTAAATATTGTATTTAATATGGTGCCGCAGCGTAAAGTGAAAGTAAAAGAAGAGCCAGTGTCTATGCAAAGTGCAGTAAGAGAAGCGTAAAAAAGCAAGGTCTCATTATGAGACCTTGCTTTTCTTTTTAAGTGGCATCATTTTCCCATACGTACCAAGACGCCAAATGTACTCAAGTGGCCCGTATTGATAACGTGACAGCCACCAGCGGCTAATAAAGATTTGTAACGTATAGAAACTAATGCAAAATAGAGGACCTACCCATAATGGAGCAAGATAATCATTTTTGAACAATAGTCCGAATACAAGTAATGTAATAATTGTATGTGAAATGTAGTTTGTTAACGCCATTCGACCAACATACTGGAACGGACGTAATAATGTTTGCCATCTTTCTTTTTGTAATAAACGCATTAACGTGACAATGTAGAAGATGAACAATGTCTTTCCGCTTATCATCGTAATACCCATAAGTGAAAATGGTGTGTATGGTTGATTGTTCATAAAGAAGTAAACCATAATAAACCACATCGGTAATGTTAAAATGAACATAATGATTTGCCATTTTTTAAGTTTTAGATCTAATTCTTTAGCACGGCGGAAAATGTCTTTTTTACCGGCATATAATCCTAGTAAAAACAATCCTAGTGTTTCAGGAAGCATAATAAGACTGTTACTTATTGCTTTAGAATAGAAAGAATGGAATCTGTCTGTAATTTGTAAGCCCCAGTTTTCTAACGGCATAATGGCTATGGAAAGGCCTAGTTCATCTACCGGCACTAATAACATGAGAAGAGAACCTACTAATGTGAACAATTGCATGAAACTTAATAGTACAATTGACCATATTAAAATAGTACGTGGCTTTCTCTTGTAAAATAAAAATAAGAAAAATCCGGTAATTGCATAAGTATGTAAAATGTCCCCGTCCCATAAAAGAACGTAGTGTAAGAAACCAAATAATAATAAAATAAGTAAGCGGCGAACAAACAAAGTTTTTGGACGATCGGTTTTCGCCTCAGCACGATTCATAAAAATATAAAAACCTAATCCGAATAAAAACGAAAAAATTGTATAAAATTTCGTTTGAATAAACATATCGTAAAATAGGCGAATATAGCTGTCTATCCCTTCGTAAATTCCTGTAATATCACGTGAGTCAACCCCGGCGATAATTGGCCAGTTAACAAGAAAAATACCTAGTACAGCTATTCCTCTAATAATATCTATGGAATGTATCCTCTCGCCTTGTGAAATATTTTGTGTCATTATTTTCCTCCTTGTTAAGTAATTCCCTTTTATTATACAAAATGTAAAGAGGAGGGTATATAGGTAATTTCCAATTTTTAAAACTGTTAAGATATGTATTATGAGATATAATAAGAGTGCACAACAAGTTTTAACCTTCTTCAAAACAGGCAGTAAAGCTCCTTTCTATAAGGGGCTTTCTTTATGAAAAGTATTGATAATGATTCTCTTTAATGATAAAATGTATTTAAAAGTGATAATCATTATCAAAAAAGGTTGGTGCATGAGTATGGTATATGCATTAGTAGCAGGTACAGTCACTGTATATGCAGTTATTGCAAAGTATGTTTTAAATGGAGTAGGAACAGCAAAATGAGTGATATGACATAAAATCCCTTTCATTTGTAAAAAGAATGAAAGGGATTTTTTATTTTTAATGAGAATATGCTGAAAATTTAGTATGATAGTAAAGTGAAACTGTAATCGATGAGGGGATGTATCTCCTGAGGATTATGAGCTCGCAAATAGCGGGAAAAAGTATATACATCTTGGATAAAGGGGAACAAGGGGATGACAAACATAGTACAGACAAACGGTATGAAAAAACTTGTTTGTTTTTATGAAGAGTGGCAAAAACACGGCGATGCAGAGAATAGTGTAAAGTTGTTTGAGGTGATTCAAAAATATAAACAAGAACAGCTTATGATAGCGTTCTGCGGTCACTTCTCTGCAGGGAAATCAACGATGATGAATCATCTATATAAAGCGCAGTTGTTACCAACAAGTCCAATTCCGACAAGCGCTAACGTTGTCAAAATTGAAAAAGGAATGGATCGTGTTGTTGTAACAGTTAAATCTGGAGAACAGTACGAATATGATGGTGCATATTCAGCTGAAGAATTAAAACAAATTTGTAAAGACGGTGATGAGGTAATTGGTGTTCATATTTATCGGAATGATGCGCCAATTCCTGAGGGTGTTATGTTAGTTGATACACCAGGGATTGATTCAACAGATGATGCCCATCAATTAGCGACAGAATCAACGCTGCATCTAGCAGACGTGATTTTTTATATGATGGATTATAATCACGTCCAATCGGAAGTGAATTTGCAATTTGTTAAAGAATTGAAACAACGTAATAAAACGGTTTATCTCGTTGTAAATCAAATAGATAAACATAAAGAAAATGAATTATCGTTTGAGGATTATAAAGATAGTGTAAAACAATCGTTCTCTAACTGGGATATTGAAGTAGATGGAGTGTATTATACTTCATTACGAATGATGAACCATACACATAATGAAATTGGGAGCTTAGAAACATTAATTACTTCTATTATGAAAGAAAAAGTGCAGTATGTAAGAGATGGAATGGAGCGAGAAACAGAATATTTAATGGGGGAACATTTTTCATTTATTCTTTCAGAAAATGAAAAAGCTCTTTTGAAATATGAGGAAGAGCTAGCATCGCCGCTTTCTATTTCAGAGATAGTTGAAAAGAAAGAAGAGCTAACGGAAACTAAACAACGCGAGGCTAGTAAAGAATCTCATGTGAGAAACGAATTTATAAAAGGCTTACAAGCTATATTAGATAACGCGTATTTAATGCCATTTGAAATGAGAGAATTGGCAAATGCGTATTTAGAAACGAAATTAACTAAATTTAAGGTCGGTTTGTTGTTTGCGAAAGGAAAGACGGAGCAAGAAAAACAGAGACGTTTAGATGCTTTTTATTCTGCTTTGCAAAAGACTGTTGAAACGCAACTTGATTTTCATGTGAAAGAATTTATTGTTGCCTTCTTAAAAGAAGAAGGATTGTTCACAGAGGAAATTGGGAAAGACATATATGCTTTAGAAATTGCTTTTGGACCAGAAATGTTAGCTGAAGTCATTAAACAAGGTGCAGGTTTCACAGGTGATTACTTACTTCTTTATACAGCGGATGTAGCGAATGAACTGAAGAAACGTTATTTTACAAAAGCGCAGCAAATTTTTGATAAAAGTGCAGTCGTTTTAAAGCAAAAGGTGAAGGAAGCAGTTGCACGCATTGAAGAAGAGATTGAAAAATATATGATGTTGCAAACGGCAAAAGAAACGCAATTGCAATACAGTAACAATTTAGAGACATATGAAAGTTATTTGCAAAATGTTTGGCACGAGCGTGTTGCTACACCAGAAGGCTTGCGAATAGAGGAGATATTGCAAAGTAAAATACAAATTGTTAGTGAGAAATTCACACTACAAGAGCAGGAAAGCGTAAACGATAACGTAATGGCTTGTGAGGAAGAGATAAAAGGAACAGCAGCTTTAAATATTCAGCGTATATTAGAGAAAGTGAAGAAAGCTGAAACGATATTAGAGCCATTGCCAGCGCTGAAACATGTACAGCAAGAGGTAATAGAAAAAAGGCGTCGTGTGGAAACGAAACAATTTACAGTAGCGTTATTCGGAGCTTTTAGTGCTGGGAAATCATCATTTGCCAATGCATTGCTTGGTGGGAATGTACTTCCTGTATCACCAAATCCGACGACGGCAACGATTAATCAAATTTTGCCGGTTACAGAGGAAAAACCACACGGAACAGTAATGGTTCAATTCAAATCAAAGCAAGCTCTATTAGAAGATATGAAAGCTGTTTATAAGTTGTTTCATTATGAGATTACTACGTTAGATGCAGCGTTAGCACAAATTGATAAAGTTATGAAATATCCTTCACCAACTGGGAAGCAAAAAACAACATTTAGCTTTTTAAGAGCGGTACAAAAAGGGTATGATACGGTTTCTGCTCATTTAGGGGAGCAAGTACAAGTTACATTAGAAGAGTTTTCTGATTATGTAGCGAATGAAGAAAAATCATGTTTTGTTGAGTACATGGAGCTTTATTATGATTGTGCTTTAACAAGGCAAGGAGTAGCGCTTGTAGACACACCTGGAGCGGATTCTATTAACGCCCGCCATACGGACGTTGCGTTCCAGTATATTAAAAACGCAGATGCTATTTTATTTGTAACGTATTATAATCATGTGTTCTCTCGTGCTGACCGTGAATTCTTAATCCAGCTTGGTCGTGTAAAGGATACTTTTGCACTTGATAAAATGTTCTTCTTAATTAATGCGGCCGATTTAGCAGAGTCTGAAGAAGAACTTGAAATGGTAAAAGGTTATATCGCAGACCAGCTACTGCAATACGGTATTAGAAATCCGCGTTTATTTGCAATTTCAAGTTTATGTGCACTTGAAGAGAAGCAAGGAAAGAATATTGAAAAAGAGAAGTACGGTATTTTACAAAACTCTGGGATTGCTAAGTTCGAGGAATCATTTACATCCTTTATGATGAGAGATTTAATGCTCGTATCTGTTCACGCTTTATATGGTACATTGCAAGGAGCAGATCAGCTTTTAGTAAATATGATAAACGGTGCAAAGCAGGGGAATGAAGAGAAAGAGAAGCAAACGAAAAAATATGAAGCAGAGCGTGATCAGCTACTTCATATTATTTCATCATATAGTGTGCTTGCTGAAGAGCAGGCGATGCAAAATGAAGTGAAAGAATTGCTTTATTACGTGCAACAGCGTCTATTCCTACGCTATAACGATGTGTTTACTGAATTTATTAATCCAGCATCGCTGCGAACGGATGGGAATGTGAAAGTGCAGTTGCAACAGTGCGTTATGGAATTAGTGGCATTTATTCAGCATGATTTACTACAAGAAATGCGTGCGACATCATTACGCCTTGAGAAATGGATAGATGAAGCGATGAAGCGTGCAAAGAATGAAATTGTGGTGAACTGTAAAGTAGAAAATGAATCAATTTCTATGAGTGGAACAGTGGATTATGAATATAAAGATATTGCACATAAAGAACCGTTCCCTTCAGTTGAAATAAAAGATTTCAAAAAAGCACTGGCGCATTTTAAAAATGAAAAAAGCTTTTTTGAAAAAAATGATAAAGCTTTCATGCAAGAAGAGGCTAAAGTTGTATTAGAGCCTTTCGTATCAAACTATGTAGCTGATGAAAAAGATATATTTGTTCATCATTATAAGCAAGAGTGGGATTTGAAATGGAACTTATTCCAAAAAGTGATGCAGCAAGATGTGATGAATTATTATGAAAGTGTATTATTTGCATTGGCTGAAACAATTGATGTATCACTATATGAACAAAGTAAAGAACAATTGCAAAAGCAGTTAGTAGAGATTGAAAAAGAAATTTATGTGATATAGTCGTTATGAGAAAAAGATTCGTTCAATTTTCTTTTGCAATACTGTATCTAAAGATTTGACAAACCCAGCAAATTCATCGGTAGAAATCATATGAGTAAGAACGAGGCGTCTGCCGTCTGGTGTTTCACCGCATAAGACGAATGAAGAAAATTCATATGTTTTGTTTTCTACTACTAATTTTGGGTAGGAATACGTGTCGCTTTTCTTCTTCTTTCCATCAATAGAGATGACGTTGCACTTTTTCTCATTGTTGTCCATGGTGAATCCCTCCTTTCTATTATTTATGGTAGACAAGGAGGGTTTAGAACAATAGAGAAAGGGGAGTTTTTTATGTGTGTAGTAATAGAGTATATTTCGAAAGAAGCTATACCGAAACCTTTATTATTGCTTGCTGATCCAAGTGAGGGGCAAATTGATACATATGTACAAAGAGGGAAAACATATGTAGCTAAGCAAGAGGAGAGAGTTGTCGGTGTATATGTTCTTTTGGAAACAAGGCCGAAGACGATGGAAATTATGAATATTGCGGTTGTAGAGCATTTGCAAGGAAAAGGGATTGGAAAGCAGCTATTAAGTCATGCCGTAGAAACTGCTAAAGGATATGGTATGTCAAAACTTGAAGTTGGTACGGGCAATTCTAGTGTTTCACAACTTGCTTTATATCAAAAATGTGGATTTCGTATTTTTTCTATTGATTTTGATTACTTTTCGAAGCATTATGAAGAAGAGATTATTGAAAATGGGATTATATGCCGTGATATGATTCGGCTTGCAATGGAATTGAATGAGAACGTATAACTTATTTAGGGGGAAGAGAAGATGGAAGTACATAAAGCAATTACAGCACATTCTCGTAAACAAAATGAAAGTGTAAAAGCATGTTTACAATTAGATGCGCAGCGTGAAGCAGCTATTGAAGCAGCCGTATCTCTTGCGTCAAATGGGAAAGAATTTTCGGTTGATGTCATTAATGTTGTAACAAAGCAAATTAATGATCTTGCAAAAAATGGTGTTACACTAGAGCGTAAATATGTTACAGAAGAAATGGTTATGGAGTATGTAAGTCGTTTGCAAGAGAAAGAAGGTCGTTAAAGATGATAGTTACAGTCGAATGGTTACGTGAGCATATAGAAGATGAGAATGTCCGTATAATCGATTGTCGTTTTGATTTAGCGAATCCTAATTGGGGTAGAGAAAAGTATGAGGAAGAACATATTCTTCATGCATTATATTTTGATTTGAATTTAGATTTATCAAGTCCTGTAACAGAACATGGTGGTCGCCATCCATTGCCGAATATTGAGGAGTTTGCAGACAAGCTTTCACAAGCTGGTATTGATGAACATACGACAGTAATTGCATATGACAGTCAAGCGGGTGCAAATGCTTCTCGTCTCTGGTGGTTATTAAACTATGTAGGACATGAGAAAGTATATATATTAGATGGTGGATTTCCAGCTTGGAAAGAGAATGGACTACCGATAACAATGGAAATTCCTGTTGCTATACGAAAAACATTCAAAGCAAATGTACAAGATCATATGCTTGTAACGATGGAAACGGTGAGAGAGAATATTCATGCAGGTGCAGATGTTACGTTAATTGATTCTAGAGAGCCAAAACGTTATGCTGGTGTAGAGGAACTAGTTGATCCAAAAGCAGGACATATTCCGACAGCAGTAAACTATTTTTGGAAGGATGGAATTGTACAATCAGGGCAATTTAAGAATGAAGCTGGGCAACAAGAACGATTCCGAAATCTTTCGAAAGATAAGGAAACAATTGTATATTGTGGTTCTGGTGTTACAGCCTGTCCAAATATCCTTGCATTGAAATTAGCTGGATTCCAAAATGTTAAATTGTATGCAGGTAGCTGGAGTGATTGGATTTCTTATCCAGAAAATCAAATTGCAAAAGAAGAAGATTAATCACTTGCATGCAAAAATAATTTGTATTAAAATAAGGTCACAAGCAAGAAATTGCTCGAAAAACTTTGTATTTTACACATTGGAAACAATGTGATAATATAACGACAAGTAAATAATACATCCTGCGGTGTACGTAACTTATTTATGTCTAAAACCGATGTTAGTTATACGGAAGCTCAATATTTAGCGACCATCATCAAGCCTTCCTTGTGGAGGAAGATGTACGGTAACTGTGAGGGCATCCACCTGCGAGTAGCGGGTTTTTGGACATTTACGAGGAGCGGCACGTGCGGGGGTCTTATTTCAACTAACATTATATAAAATTCCTACGGTGTACGTAGCTTATGCATGTCTTAAACCAATAAGTTTAATATGGAAGTTCAATATTTAAATGTAGCTAACATGCCATCTTTTTAAGAAGGAAGTTACAAACATTTGTGAGAGCATCCACCTGTGAGAGCAGGTTTATGGACATCTAGAGAGAACGGCATATGTGGGGCTATATAAAAACCTTACGTTTTATACGTAAGGTTTTTTTGTTGCATACATATATCTATTTTATCTGGATTCACCTGTGAAGTTTCCATAATAAATATAGCACTTTCTATCTTCATCAATCTCTCTTGAATCTAAAGCGAACTCCATATGCATGCCGTCGCGCTGAATATATATAAGGTCTGAATGAAGAGATGGCAAAATTTCTTCATAGTTCCATACATCTTTCCGATCTATTATGCTTGAACTCGTTTCACTTAGTTCTCTAACCTCAAAACCGATGTGAGAGTATGTAGGATCTGAAGGGTCATTTGCAAACTCTTCTTTTTGAATATATATAACTGCTGTTCCGTCTGGATCTACTGAAGTAGCAGTAACAACATATGTCTTGTTATCCTTTATAAAATATTCACACGTCATGCGTGCGATGATTTCAGAGTTAGAAATATTTGCGTAGCTCCATAAAGCAGGATATCTTTTCGTTTCATCATTAAGTCGATATTCTAAGCGCATTTTATCCCTCTTCTTCCTTTTTCTTCTACTTTATCATGCTATCTTATATAATAGGAATAGAATTTAAAAAGGGGAGTGCGAAGGTGACAAAAACGAAATGGCTAGTAGGTGGTGTCGTAACGTCTTTAATGACTGGCACCTTATTTGGCTGCGCACAAGATCTTCCCCCAAAACCGAATGATAATAGTTGTTCAGATTGGGATTGGGATGATGAACTTGGGGTATGGCAGTGTGATGATAGTAGGTCAGGTTATCGTGGGCATTATTTTTATGGTGGGAGTTACTATCAAAATAAATCCACTTTTAAAAATTCATCGGCGTTTAAATCTTATCAATCGTCTGCGGAATTTAAAGGTGGAATTGGAAGCGGTTCAAAGGGAGGATTTGGGGGCTAACATATGTCGCAATACATAAGAGAACGAAAAGCGTTTTATTCGAAATATCCGAATTTTTGGTCGGATTTATATGAATGTGAGTATAGTTTGTTTCATGTTTTCTCTATAACAAATCAGACTATGAAACAATTGCAATTAGCAACTGAACGAATGGGGAAAATATTTTTTAAGACTGCTAAACTTTTGCGGAATTTAAGTGACGAACAGCTTCTTGAACTTGGGTATCCTCCTGCAAGCTTATCGTTTATTAGAATGAAAGGATTATATCCTGAATCTGTTATTTCACGATTTGATTTCGTTTTAACAAGTGATAACCAAATTAAAATGCTTGAGTTTAATAGTGATACACCAACTTTTATTATGGAATGCTTTCAAATGAATGGAAAAGTTTGTGGAAAACTAGGCTATGATGATCCAAACTTGGGTCAAGAACGATTACTATCTTCTGGTGTTACAAAGGCCGTAATGGAAGCGACAAAGGGAATAGATAACCCAAATGTTGTTTTTACAGCACATCATGAACATATTGAGGATTGGAATACGACTATGTATTTGAGTCAGTTATGCCATGTTGAAAATAAAGTAGTGCCAATGTCAGAACTTAGAATTACAAAAGATGCTTTAGTGGATAGGGATGGAGTACAGATTGATATTTTATATCGCCAAACATATCCGATAGAAGATTTAATTGAGGATCAAGATCCTGAAACAGGAGACTTCGTAGGTGTGGAACTGTTGCAACTTGTAAAAGCCGGAAAGCTTTTTATAATAAATCCTTTGTCAGCATTTTTACTTCAGCCAAAATCAATTCAGTGTCTGATTTGGGGGTTAGCAGAAGAAAAGGCCTTTTATACAAATGAGGAACAACAGTGGATTAAAGAATATATGTTACCTACATATTTAGAACGAGATTTATTTTTGGGAAAAGGTTCTTTCGTTCAAAAACCTTCATTTGGTAGAGAAGGAGACACAATTACCGTTCGCGATAAGGACGAAAATATTATGATTCAAAATGCACACCAAACGTATAAAGCGTCACTGCCGATATTTCAAAAGTATACAGAACTTCCAGTCGTATCTTTGGAAACAGAGAAAGGGATGGAGAAACTGTCGTATGTGTTTGGTTCGTTTTTAATTGCTGGAAAAGCGAGTAGTATCGGTATTCGCGCTGGGGAAAAAATTACGGGGAATGAATCGTACTATTTACCGGTAGGTATAAAAAAGGAGGAAAGTATATGATTAATTTTTTATTATATTTAGCAGTAACACTGGGCCTTTTATGCATTGGTCTGTTCCTCATGGAAGTGACAACGAAAGTAAAAGAATTTAAGTTAATGGCCCAAGGGAATAAGGCGGTAAGCTATGTACTTGGAGGACGATTACTTGGGTTAGCTATTGTTTTATATTCGACAGCAGCTAATTCCATTTCACTTCTTGATATGGTTTCGTGGGGAGCCGTTGGGATTTTGGCTCAAATTATCGTCTTTTATTTAGCTGAGTGGCTTACACCACGCTTTAATATAAACAAAAGTCTTGAAGAAGATAATCAAGCAGTCGGTCTTTTTCTTATGTTTTTATCGCTTTCCATTGGGATTGTAATTGCTGGTTGTATAACTTATTAAAACCTTTACGTTTAGACGTAAAGGTTTTTATTTTATATACGTTAGTTCGCCATACCTTTCGAAAAAATTGTAGGCTACTGTTGACATCTATTTTAAATAAGAGTAACATTTTCTATGTAATAAAAATAAGTCTCTGTTAGGTGAGGCTCCTGTATAGAGAAATGCTACTGCCCAAAAATGTCGAGAGACGCCAATGGGTCAACAGGAATGATCGAATTAAGGTTTTTCTTAACGTAGCTGGTAATGTACCTATGCTATACAGTGCTAAAACTCGGTGAGGGAGAGGTCCGTAGATTTCTAATTGTTTAGGAATCGTTTATTTGTGTATGCCATGACCTTTACTCTTTTCGGAGTAAGGGTCTTTTTGTTACAAATCTATGAGTAACTTCATAGTATAAACTATAAAATTAAACGAGGAGGTGAGGAGCATGTCAAATTCTGACTCGGTTCCGTTACCCATATACTTCAAATCAAAAATATATGATGTAGGCAGGAAACGACTTGTTCCTCCCTCTATATTTATCATAATG
This sequence comes from Bacillus sp. 01N45, assembly GCF_056399205.1. Classification (NCBI taxonomy): domain Bacteria; kingdom Bacillati; phylum Bacillota; class Bacilli; order Caryophanales; family Bacillaceae; genus Bacillus; species Bacillus sp. 01N45. The sequence goes on along the minus strand of NZ_JBFTQW010000003.1, from coordinate 82,671 downwards.
TAGCGTTTATATGTATGTTTAAGCGCTAAACACTGTTACGGTAAAGTGGATAAATTGAGAAACAAAGCGTTTCTTCCTATGTTGTACAGGAGGAGACGATAATATGTTATATGCAAACAAAACTGTGGGTAACACGTCATATAAATTAAGTAAAAAATCAATGAAAGAACAAACAATGCTTCAAAAAAATAAAGATTTATTAATTGAAATCGCAACGAGAGATGTAAAATCTGTATTTGCGTATTTTAAAACAACAAGAGACGGATTATCTATGAAAGAGGCACAAAAACGCATTCAAGTATACGGCCGAAACGAATTAATTTCAAAAAGAGCGCGTATTGCGGAAGTAATGATGAAGCTAAGTGGAATGATTCCAGGTTTTTCAAAACAATATGTGCGTGATGGATTACAATGTGAGAAAATTACTGTGTCTCGAGTAGAATGTTCTAGTGTAACAGGTTTAAACGGTGAATTAAAAATGATGAATGTGCCAGTACAAGAGCTTGTTCCTGGGGATATGATTTTTCTTTCAGAAGGTGATACAGTACCAGCAGATGTACGTATCATTTACGCGAATGATTTATTAGTAAATGAATCCGTGCTAACAGGAAAAGATGCAAGTATTGAGAAATTTGAAAGTTGCTATCACCTTGAGCGTAAACGATTTATTCCTTTAAAACGAATGAAAGACTATAATCCACTTGAACTTGAAAACGTATGTTTCAAAGGGACTCATATTGTTGGCGGAAATGCAAAGGCTGTAGTTGTTTCGACTGGGAAAAATACGTATACAGGAATTCTTCATACTTGTTGTAGTAGAACGTCTTAATGTGTAAATGATGCTAAATATACAAAAACAATGTATAATAGACAAAGTTGAAAAAACGTAGAATGGTAATCTATTTATATAACCTTACGTGATGACGTGGGGTTATTATTTTTTTGGTAGGAGAGGGATTATGAAAAAAGTATTATTAGTTGATGGTATGGCACTATTATTTCGTGCTTTTTACGCAACAAGTGTCTACGGACAATTTATGAAACGACAAGATGGTACCCCTACAAATGGGATTCATGGTTATATGAAACATTTATTAACAGCTATGCAAGCAATTGAACCGACACATATCGTAACATGCTGGGATATGGGTAGTACGACATTTAGAACAGAATCGTTCTCGAATTATAAAGCGAATCGTGTAGCGCCGCCTGAAGAATTAATTCCGCAATTTGATTTAGTTCAAGAAATGACTGCGAAATTGTCTATTCCAGTTATCGGTATGAAAGGGTATGAAGCGGATGATTGTATTGGTACGCTTGCAAAACAATACTGTAATGAAGCGGAAGTTTATATTTTAACAGGCGATACGGATTTACTTCAGCTTGTTGATAAGAACGTTACAGTTATGCTCTTGCGCAAAGGAATTGGAAATTACGAATATTACACACCAGAGAAAATCATGGAAGAAAAAGGCGTAGAGCCGTGGCAAATCGTGCATGCGAAAGCGTTTATGGGAGATACGAGTGATAATTACCCAGGTGTAAAAGGTATCGGCGAAAAGACAGCGTATAAATTGATTCAAGAGCATGGAACAGTAGCAACCGTACTAGAAAATGTAGCAACATTAACGAAAGCGCAGCGCACAAAGATTGAAAGTGATTTAGAGAACTTAAATATTTCATTACAATTGGCACAAATTCATTGTGAAGTTCCAATTTCATGTTTACTAGAAGAAGGATTACACACAATGGATGAAGAAAAACTTAGATTCGTTTGTGAAGAAATGAATTGGGGAAGACCTGAAATATTAATCAATATGCTATAGATAGTTTTGAAAGAGGGGTGTTATATAAGTCAAACTTTGACTTATATAACACCCCTCTTTTTGTTTTTAAGAACAGTATAGTAGTAAATAAAATTATATCGAACTCAATTTTAAATATATAAATGTTTCGACAAAATATATTGATAGAAGTTGATGACAATAGCAACTTTTATAATGAAATGAAGCAATTTCAAAATGGTTTTAAGATGATCACATTTTTGTATGTTCACAAAGTTGTCAGAAAATAAATGGAATTTTCATATGAAGTTCAAATGGAATTCACAACAATCAATTATTATAAGGGCACACAGATAATTCCTTATCTTTTATATAAACCATCCCCCAAGGAGGACAATGAAAATGAGAAAAAAGTGAGAAAATCTTTTAAACAATTATTAATTGAAAATAAACAATCACTATTAAATAATAAAGAAAATATGAAAGAAATTGAAGAGAGAATTGAGAAACGACATGTAGCATATAGTGGTGCCAATAATTAAATAAAATAAAAAAGATAGCCTTTAAAGGCTATCTTTTTTATTTTATATTGAAAAACTCTATTCCTCTCTTTAATTTTGTAACTATGCAAGATGTTTTTATAGTGTTTTTCTGTCAATATTATTCATTTTTCGAGGTTGTAATTGGTATATATCAATTTTGAAGATTCACTATCCATAATATTACAAAAAATGTTACAATACATTCAAAATTACGCTATAAAATCATTTTAATATGAAAAATTGGAATGAAAAGAAAGGAGAGGAATATGAATAATGGTGTCGCTTTGAAATGATTATTATCATTTCAGTAGGAGTTGATGTAAAACGATGGATAGGTATGAAGAACTGGATTCTATACGAGGAATTTCTTCATTAATAGTAATGATTGGCCATCATTTAATGATTTTTTCAGTATTTCAAAATTACAGTTATGAAGATAATAAACCATTTGTTATTTATCTATTAAAAGAAACACCTGCTCGTCTAATTTTTAGTAGTGGTAACGAATCTGTTATTATCTTTTTTGTTTTGAGTGGATTTGTTTTGTATAGATCCATTCAAAAAAACTACGATAGCTATGGATCATTCCTTTTAAAGCGTATATGTAGAATCTATATTCCATATATCGTAGCAATAATTATAGCTATTTTATGCCAGACTACAATGAGTAAATATGGTATTTCTAATTTAAGTGAATGGTTTAATCGCTCATGGACGATTGAAAGTTCTTTAAGCTTAATAGCGCAACATATTTTATTAATTGGGAAATATAATACAGATGCATATAACGGCGTAATTTGGTCACTTGTTCATGAAATGCGAATATCGATAATTTTTCCGTTAGTTTTGATGGTTTGTTTACGAAAAACGTTGAGGTATTCATTATTGTCATTGTTTAGTTTTAGTATATGTTCTGTCGTGATTTTATTTTTATTTCACTCAAGTTTAACATTAACTAGTTATGCATTAACTCTGCATTACACAGTGCTGTTTTTACTAGGAGCACTAGTTGCGAAATATAAAAATAATTTAATAGTTTTTTATAGTAATCGTACTAAAAATGAGAAAATTGCATGGTTTTTATTTGCGGTTTTACTTTATATGTATGAAGGGCTTGTTGGAGAAATTAATTTGCTTAATAATTTTATATTTCGAGACTACGTAGTAGCGATAAGTGCATGTTTATTTGTCATATTAAGCTTGTCAGTATCAACTTTGTCATCCTTGCTACGTAATAAATACTTGTTATATTTGGGGAAGATTTCTTACAGTCTTTATTTATACCACATCATATCTTTATTTTCCCTAGTGTATATGCTTCATGAAATATTTCCGTTACCTATTGTTTTAATGTTATCGCTCATTCTTTCGTTTATACTAGCAATAATTTCTTATTTGTTTGTAGAAAAATTTGCATTCAGGATCGGAAAGTATATAACAAAGCAATCGAATTTAGAAAAGAAAAGACTATCTGCAGAAAGTGAGTTGCAGGATGTCATTCAAACAAAGGCGGTGAAATAATTGAAGCAAGAAATTAGTATGAAGGATTTTCAGCAGCTATTGAAAAGAAGAGTAGTAACAATTATTTTGACGATGTGTTGTGTAACAGGTTCTTTAATTCTTATTTCTATGTATATATTAAAGCCTTCGTATCAATATTCAACGCAAATTCTCGTTGGGAATTTAGATGGGTTTAATAAGGAAAATGCAGTGAATAAAACACAGGAAAATAAGCAACTTGTAACGTCGTATGTTGATATATTAAAAAGTCCACTCATTATTTCAACGGTTAAAAAAAATTTAAAATTAGAGCAATCAACTTATGAATTAGCACAAAAAATTTCAGTGGTGAATATGGACAACTCACAAATCGTTACTGTCACAGTAAAAGATTCGGATCCTACAATCGTCAAAGAAATTGTAAAGTCATTGGCAGAACAATCTCAAAAAAGCTTTCAACAGTATACGAATGTACAGGGGATAAAAATATTAACTGACCCTGAGTTACAGGAAAAAGCTGAAAAGTTGTTTCCGAAATTTCAACTTATCATTCCTATCTCTTTAATTGTTAGTTTTTTTGTTGGGATAGGTTTAGCTGTATTTCGAGATTATTTTGATGAGCGTATATACGTGGAACAAGATTTAGAGAAAATAACAACAGTATCTGTTATTGGTCACATAAATATGAAACCGAATAGAAAAAAGAAATCTACAGAAGTTGATGCGCAATCATCTATATATCGAGGTGAACATGTCGATGTTTAAGACAAAGAAAAAGCTGCCATTTAATCCGCATGATGCTTTTATGAAAGAGCAGTTTTATACGGTGTATCACGAGTTGAAAAAATCGGGGAAACAAGTGTTCACAGTTACTTCAACGAAGGATAGAGGTGTTATCGCGTCGCTTATAGTAAATCTAGGGGTAGTGTTTGCAGAGATGAAAAAAAAGGTGTTACTTATCGACGTGAATTTTTCTGATCCTAAACTACATCTACTATTACAAAGCAATTATACGAAAACAGTGAACGATATAATAAACGATTCCCCTTGTAGTTATGAATCTTTTTCTAGTAATTTATCTAAATACTTATATTGTATTCCTGCCCAAAAAACAGTACACACCGGAACGCCTTTAGTTGCTACGGATGAATTTGATCATGTAATGGCGAAGTGGAAAGAAGATTTTGATTATATTTTCTTGTATTCCTCTGAAGTATTTGAGCTTCCTGCTACGCACATGATTGCAGGGAAATGCGATGGAGTGGTCTTAGCAGTCAAAAAGCGAAAAGATTCCCTACGTAAGGTGCAAAAAGTGATAGCAAATATAAAGAGGAAAGAATGTGAATTAATAGGTATAGTTTTATATTCTTGAATGTGGGGGTAACGATCTATGATTCGTGAAACAAATCAAGCCAAGTTGTATACGATTCCGGCTCAAGAAAAGACCAGTATTTTGAATCGAAGTATAAAGCGCTTGTTTGATATTATATTTTCACTCATATTGTTACTATTAACGCTACCAATTATGTTGTTCTTTTGTATTATGATTGCTTTCGAAACAGCAGGAGCTCCAATTTATTTTCAAGAACGTTTAGGGATTAATGGAAGGAAATTTAATGTATTTAAATTAAGATCGATGGTAAAAGATGCTGAAATAAATGGACCACAATGGGCAAATGAAAATGATCCAAGAATTACTAAAGTTGGATCGTTTATAAGGAAAACGAGAATTGATGAGTTACCGCAACTTTTAAATATTTTAAAAGGTGATATGTCTTTTGTCGGACCAAGACCAGAGAGAGAGTATTTTTATAAACAATTTGATACGTATATTCCAGAATTCAAGGATCGTTTAATAGTGAAGCCAGGGTTGACAGGATGGGCACAAATAAATGGAGGATATAATCTTGATCCGAAAGAAAAGTTGAAATTGGATATGGAGTATATTGAATTGAAAACGATTAAGATGGATATTCGGATTTTATGTAAAACTGTTTTAATAGTATTGAACGGTAATGGTGCAAGATAAATATATGTAAGTAGGTTGCTTGCAAAGGAGAGCAGGTATGGGGAGATCTATTTTAAATAATATTATCCATCTATTTTATAGCACAATTTTAGCTAATCTTCTTCAGGCTGTGAGTTTAATTGTTTTAGCAAATTTTTTTAATGCACAAAATTATGGGATGTTTAGTGTTGCCATAGCAGTGACGTTTGTTATGTTATTTTTTACAGATTTAGGACTTACGAATACGTTTCTTCGAGAAGGGGCAAAAGATGGAGTAGACTTAGAGACAATTTTATCGTCGTATATAAAAGTAAGGATGATTCTACTTATTTTTATTTCTATAATCGGCTATATTGCTATTCATTATATGTATGCGGATAGAAATTTGATTTATATGATGATAAACGTAATGTTTTTCATGTTAATAGGATTAACTTGGCAAAATATAGGGATTGCCTACTTTCAGCTGACGGAGCGTATGAAGTATATAGCGCTTATTAAAGTTGTATCAGCGGCAGTTGTCATTATCATTACATGTTTTTGTATTTTCGTAGAGTTACCAGTTTATATAACTGCTCGTTTATATGGATTTGGTTATATGATTGGTGGTGTATTCAGCATATATGTAATGAAAAGAAAGACGAGTATGAATATGAAGGTCGTAATTCATAAAGCGTTATTTTGGCAATTGACACCTTTTATTATTAGTGGTTTTTTAATAATGAGTACGCCACAATTAGCACCTATCTTACTTAACTATACATTGCCATTAAGTATGGTAGGTGTTTTCGCAGTGGCGTATCGGATGCCAGCAGCTTTATATCAAGTGCCAGGGGTGATTGCAGGTGCATTTTATCCAGTACTCTTTAAGCATTATAATCAGAATAATTTAGAAGAGCATACGAAATTAAACTTACTTCAAATAAAATCAATGGCGATTGTGGGAATATGTATGACGATAGGTTTATATCATTTAGCGCCATACTTTATTTCTATATTTTTTCAGGAGGAATGGAGAAATGCAGTAGAACCACTCCAAATATTATCATTTCTCATTGTGCTGCAAAGTTTAAATATTGCTATAGCTGACGGCTTAACAACGAGTGGACGTCAAAATAAAAGAACGGTGGTGCAATGTATAGCATTAGTGATAGGTGGGATTATGCTTTATAGCTTTAGTAGTATTGGTGGAGTGATAGGAGCGGCTTACGCTATGGTTTTATTTGAAATTGTGGCTTTAGTTGGGTATATAGCGGTAAGTGTAGTGAAGAAAAAAATTGTATTCCAAATTGTAATACCGTATACAATTTATTTTGGCGTAACTTTTATTGGAGTGCAATATATATTGCACACATATCATTTCATTGCGCTCGTTCTGAATACGTTAATCGTAGTAGTTGGTATATTCCTATATGATTACGAGCTGAAAAAACTTCTTCTTTCGTTTATAAGAAAAACACGCAAAAAGGATTATATTACGAAACAGGGGATATAGCCTATGGAAAATAATATAAAGATATCGATGAAATGGATTATGCTCTTAATATTATTTGTCATGTTAAGTAAATACAACATATATATTGGATTTTCGCTGAAGATATATATGATTTTTTTAGTTATATATTTTTGTTTAACAATTAAAAACTTTCATATTCAAAAGCTATATTTTCATGAAGTTGTATTTTTACTATTTTATTTCATCTATTGTTTGAGTGGAATTCTTTCTATATATTTAAATGCTAGTATTCGTATGATTCTTGGTGTGCTACTTGTTTTAGGGTGTTATTTTATAATGAGAAATTTATTAGGAAATGTTGAAATAGCAACACTCGAATCATCTATCGTCTATGTAGGATTCGTATTTAATGTTGTAAGCCTAATACTTTATATAGTCGGTTTACAGCACTTTGGATTATACGGTGGAGAAGAGAGAGAAATTTTTGCTGGACTATTAGTTGATAGAGGGTATCCAAGATTAATTGGTTTGCTAGATGATCCTAACATTTTTATTTTTTATAATACAATATTTTTTATGTATTATATGACAAATCTACATAATATGACGAACATTATAGGATTGATTTTATGTGTTACGACAAGTTTATTAACTTTTTCAAGAGGAGGGATATTAGCACTTATGCTTGTCGTTTTTGTATATATATGTACATCTAGTTTTGCAAAAAAAATAAAAATAATGATAAGTTTACTATTATTTGGTGTAGTGATTTTTAGTTTATCAAATAGTGTAATGGGTGGCCAATTGGATGACATATTGAATAAACGAATTTCTGATTTTTCGCACGATAATGGAAGTGGTAGATTTACATTATGGGAAGCTGCTTTTAAATATTATTTATCCAATCCATATATCGGAATCGGTGCGTTTAATTTTTCGAATTATTATGAGTTTCAATTTAATGAAAAGTTATATGTACACAATACATTTTTAGAAATTTTATCTGAATCGGGTACAATTGGTTTTCTTTTATATAGCGCTTTTTTATTCATATTAATGTTCAAGTTAACGCAGTATACTTTGTTTCGTGAAAAACCGTACCTTTTATTGACTATAATTGCATTTTTATTTCAGATGATGTCATTGTCACTTATTATTAACGAAGCGTTCTTTTTATTTTTAGCAATGGTTGTGAAGTACATTTCAATATATGAAGGAAGGGGAAAGGTAGATGGTAAAATGTCTATCAGCACATAATAAGGCGCCTCATGTTTCTGTAATAACACCTTCTTATAATAGTATACGATTTATAGGTGAGACGATTTTATCTGTACAGAATCAATCATATGAAGATTGGGAAATGATTATCGTTGATGACGCTTCAACTGACCAATCTCTTGCAAAAATTAAAGAGATAATAGAAGGAGACTCGCGTATTAGATTATTATCATTAAAAGAAAATGTTGGTGCTGCTAAAGCTCGGAATATAGCGATTGAAGAGGCGAGAGGAAGGTATATTGCCTTTTTAGATAGCGATGATATATGGTTGCCTCATAAATTGAAGACGCAATTGTTATTTATGGAAGAAATGAATGCGGCCTTTTCATATGCATCGTATAGTTTAATCGATGAAAACAGTAATGAACTAAATCGTGAAGTGGATGTACCAAAATTTGTTGACTATCATTGTTTGGCAGGAAATACAATTATCGGTTGTTTAACAGTAATGATTGATCGTGAAAAAATTCCGCATATTGAAATGCCTAGTGTACAGCCGGAAGATACAGCGTTATGGCTGAACTTATTACATGAAGGACATGAAGCGAAAGGGATACAGCAAGTGTTAGCGAAGTATAGAATTGTAGCAAATTCTGTTTCGAGAAATAAAATTAGAGCCGCTTTTCGTTATTGGAAATTATTAAGGGAACAAAAGCGACTTAATGCTGTGCAAATCCTTTACTATTTTAGTAAGTATGCTTATCATGCCTATAGAAAAAATAAAATCAATGTAGTTGGGAAGACGCAATTATGAATATATTGTTGATGACAGATAAATTGATAACTGGAGGAGCCGAGAGTTATTTCTGTAAATTGGAAAGCAATTTGCGTGATGAGAAATTTACGGTTTATACAGCTGCAGGTGATGGAGAACTATATGAGTCTCTTACTAGAAAAGAAAATTTCATGTTACTTAGTCGATGGAATCATTTGAGAAATATTCATTACTTACGAAGTGAGATTTGTAAACGAAAGATAGAACTTATTCATGCAAATAGTTTGCGAATGGTATTATATGCCTTTTTAATTCAAAAGTTCATGAAAAAAAAGATAAAAGTCGTGTATACGAAACATAATGTAACGATATTAGAAAAGAAAATGCCAACTCTTTTTCGTTATTTTATAAATAAATATGTGAATAATATTATTACAGTAAGTGAGTTTGAAAAAAATAATTTAATTTCAATGCATGTAGCAGAAGAGAAAATAAAGACAATTTATAACGGTGTGGATATTGAAAAGTTTTTATTCCAGCAGAAAAAGACAGAATCTATTTATAAAATAGGGATATTAGCAAGACTATCCAAGGAGAAAAACCATCAATTATTTGTAAAAATTGCAAATGTGTTAAAAAAAAGAGATGACTTTTTGTTTTATATTGCTGGTGATGGACCAGAAAAAGAATCTATTATGAAAGAAATAGAAAAGTATGGATTGCAGCAAAGTGTAAAGATGTTAGGGAATATTTCAGAGCCACATAGGTTTATAGGAAATATGAATGCCCTACTTTTATTATCTTTTCGTGAAGTGTTTCCAATGGTGGTAATTGAAGCAATGGCTACAGGAACACCGATTGTTTCAATAGATGTTGGCGGAATAAATGAAGCGGTAATAGATGGAGAATCAGGTGTTTTGGTATCTGAATATTGCGAATTAGGGTTTGCAAGTGAGCTTGAGGAACTACAAGGAAATGAGGAAAAGGTGAATCGTATTAGACTGAAAGCACGAGAGAAAGCAGAGAGATATTTCTCATTAACTAAAATGATAGAAGAAACGAAAAGTATATATGAATTAAACAAATGACCGTGCAAGTCGTTTGTTTTTTTTATTAGAGAAACTTTTAAGAGAAAACTCACATATTATATGAAAAAGGTAATATGAGGAGTGAATTTATTTTGTCAGAATATATTTCTTCCCAAGAAGATTGTGCACCAGAAAATAGTGTCCATATTGATTGTTTTGGTGCAGTTCCGAACTCAGGGAATGATAGCTCATTAGCAATTCAACAAGCTATAAATTATTGTGTAGCGAACCGTATTTCGACGGTTAGAATTACAGGGATAAATACGTACAAAATTGTAAAACCGATTGTTATTAAATCAAATGTAAGATTAGAGCTAGATCCTACTGTTACGTTGCAAATTGATGGAGATTTTAATGCGTTTGAACTGCAACAAAATGCGTCTATTACAGGTGGTACAGTTCAAGTTATAAACCCAGTGTTTCAATCTGCTGTCATTTATGTTTCCGGTTCACAACAAATAGAAGTTCCTAATCACTCTCTTATATCAAATATTAATATAATAAATGCAACGTCGTCATATAAAGGTAAGGCTATACACTTTTATTGTCAAAAAGCATGGGATTATATTAGTTTCTTTCAAGTTAACTTTATTCAAATTAAAAACTTTCAAACTGCAATACATTTGAAGACAGAATATATAGATGATATAAATACACCTTGCTGGATTAACGCAAATGTATTTCAATCTATATTTATTGATGGATGTCAGTATGGGATAGAAGTTGATGGAAACAGTGATTTACCAAATGAAAGTTCAGGAAATACGTTTCAGAATATTCAAGTGCAATGTAGACAGCAAACGAAAAAAGTCATTCGTTGTACGGGTGCCTATAATACATTTGATTGTATGATTTGGGATACGTACCGGATGAGTAGTGAACAGATTGTCATTGAATTTTCTTCTAATTCACATCGTAACTACCTTTTTTCAAATTTACTTTCCACAACTATTGTAGATAAAGGGCAATACAATGTTTGTACGTCTACCTATGAAGAATCTCTTCGAATTCAGTTACCGATTACGTTAAATAAACCACATTTAATAGGGAATCAAGATGATATTTTAGTAAACGCTCAGCAAAAGTATACTGTTAAGCAAGTTAGTGGGAAATTACCTTATGGGGGGAATCTTGCAAATTGCTTCAATTTAATAGATGAACAAAGTGTAAACTATATCGATGTTCCAGATAGTAATCCAGTTGTGATTGAGCTAGATTTTACGAAAAATCCAATCAAAATGTTAAATTGTTTTGGAATGTATTTTGGATGGGGAGAGAGCCCGAAGAAAATTAAAATTGAATATGCATTAAGTGCAACTGGAAATTGGGTTGTTGCATCGGATGTTCCATTAAATGTAGGCGATACAATTATATCGAATATGAAGGCGAGTCAACTATATAAAGTAAGAATTACATTGAGTGGTTATTCTCAAGACCATAAACGTTTTCGGATTAATCGTATGTTTGCAAGGTCTTCGATGGAAAATGGGAATGCTTGGTTAGCGACAACTGGTGGAAGAATGTTTGGAGATATTGAAATAGAAGCAAGTAAAGGTATCATTATGAAGACTGCTAGTGGAGCAAAATGGAAAGTAACGATTAATGAGGCTGGTCAGCTTATTACGACTAAAATAACTTGAGATGATGATTGGTTGTAAATGCTTGGACGAGTTATTAGGTATTACGATAAAGGGAATAAAAAAGAGATTGTAATTTGGTTTCAACCAAACTACAATCTCTTTTTGTTTAAATTAACGCCACCAAATCCAAGTCCAAAAGTAATTTCGTATATTTCGAGGAGTAATGCGTATAAAACGTTCGCCGTCAAAGAAACAATTGAAATTTGGAAGTGTTTCATCAGGATTTTTTGGAATAAAAGTGACGATGTTTTCGTTGCTTGTAACGGTTACTGTAATTGGTGGATCGGTAGGCGAGACTTGAAGTTGTAAAGAAATATCCGCCGTATTTTTAAATTCATTATTAACAGGTGGACTTATCACTTGTACTGTGAATAATACGATAATTGTTTCGTTTGGTTCCAAATTAGTAGCGACTAGGAAACCGATATTCGGATTCGCTAGTGGAGAGCGTTCGCTGTTAATAAAGACAGTACCGTTCATAAATTGTAAACCTGCTGGAATGGTATCTTGTAACGAAACATTTGAAAGTGAAATATCAGAAGTATTCGTAATACGCATCGTATAATCAAAATATTGGTTTAAATAAGCTGAGCTGACGGAAGCATCTTTCACTACTGTTGCAGTTATAAATTGAACTGGTATACGAACGATATTTGAATTGTCAATGAAAGTAATAATTGGGTCCTGTGGTGTCAATTGGAAGGCGGCTGTGACGGAAGCAGAATTGATAATTGTGCTGTTTGAAGGGATAGACGTGACGAGAACTTTAAATGCTATCTTTGCTACGGAGCCAGCTGGTAAAGCACCGATATTCATACCAGTGTCTGGACGGACATTTAGAACAGGAGTGCCGTTAATGGTTACGCTGTTTTCTATAAATGTTGTACCAGTTGGAATGATATCTAAAATAGAAGTACTTATCGTAGGAATCGGGGAATGGTTCAATACCTCTAATGTGAATGTAATCATATCACCTATAACGGCAATAGATGTGTCGGCTGTTTTGTTAATACGAACCATAGGATCAACTACTGTTGTTGTAACGACATTTGTTTGCTTTGTAATTGTAATAGGTGGTTCATTCGGGTCAATGGTAACAGTATAGGAAACAGAAGCATCGTTATTAATTGCTGGTTGAAGAGTTGTAGGAGATATTGTTACTTGGAAAGTAATGATAGTAGATTCATTAGGAGTAAGGCTTCCTAATGTAATACCGTTTTCAGGATTTTCATTAGGCTGATTGATTCCGTTAATCGTAACGCTGCCTGTAACGAAGGTTGTATCTACTGGTGCGGTGTCTATGGCAATAATATCTTCAATCGTTACATTACCACTATTCGTAATCGTAATTGTATACGTTACAGTTTGACTAGGTAAAGCATTCGAAGCATTAACAGACTTTATGGCAACGACATTATCATTTTGGACAGTTGTTGTGACGGTATTTGTTGTAGTCGTGTTTGTAACAGGTAAATTATTTGGATTGACTATATAGTTAAAAGTAGTAATGGCTTGGTTCGTCAATTCATTTGGTGTTGGGATAGAAGTCACGGTTACTTGGAATGAAGCGACAGCGTTTCCGCCGACAGTTATAGTATCAATTGGTATACCACTTACTGGATTAACTTCCGGAAGGGCTTCTCCGTTTACAATGACGCTATTTTCTATAAATGCAGTACCTTGAGGAATCATATCTTGAATGGTTACATTATTCGCTGCAACATTACCAGTTTGATTGAGTGTAATCGTATACGTTAACGTGTCACCGACTGTTGCAAATGCAAGGTCAACAGCTTTATTACTATTTAAATTTGCGTGATGAATTTCTGTTACGGCAGCTGATGAAATGATAGTTTCGGTAATAGGCGGCTGGTTTGGTATGGTGTATTGGTATTCGATTGTACTCGTGTTAGAGATTGGATTTGTTTGCGGAATCGAAGTAACCCGTACTTGAAATAGAATAGTTGCTGTCGTATTAGGCGGAATGTTATCAATTCGTATCCCGTTAAGTGGATTGTCACTTGGACGGGCGTTTCCATTCACAATAACACTATTATCTATAAAGCTCGTATTCGCCGGAATAATATCTGTAACGATAATGTTTTCAACTTGTATATTCCCATTGTTCGTGATGGAAATTGTGTAAGGGATAATCGTTTGTAGGTCAGCGTATTGGATAGGTGTTGTTTTTGTTGCAATTACATGAGCAGAAATAACTTCGGTGATAGTAATATTACTAGTCGATATTTGTTCTTCGTTATTAATTGTATAACGAGAAGTTGATTGATTTTGAATACGACCACTAGCTGGAAGAGCTACCACAGTAACGGAAAATGTGACTGGGATAGAAACGTTAGGAGCAATCGTTCCTACAAGTATACCAGTACTTGGATTCGCGTTAAGCTGAGGAATATTATTTACTAAAACGCTACCTTCTATAAAGGTTGTTCCGTCAGGTATATTGTCTGTAAATACAACAGTAGTAGCATCTGCATTTCCTATATTCGTTAAAGTTGTTGTATAAGTTAAAATGTCACCAATCGTTACAGAAGTTAAATCAACAGTTTTCAGTGAAACGATATCAGCATCATTAATTTGGACGAAAGTAGTATTGGAAGTAGTAGATTTTTGAATTGGTGCAAAGTCAGGATTGAAAATAAAGTCGTAGACGATGTTTGCAGTATTAGGCGTTGGATTTAAAGCTGGCAAATTCGTAACGGAAACTTGTAACGTTATTGTAGTCGCTTGCCCTGACGCAATATTAGGAATGAAAAAGCCGATATTCGGATCTGCTGCAGGAAGTACAGTGTTGTTAACTGTTACACTTCCCGGAATAAATACTGTTCCATCTTCTATAGTATCTGTAAAAAAGATGGAGTTAGTTGTAGTAGATCCGTTATTTTGAATGAATACTGTATATTCAATGGTGTCATCAATATTAGCTAATACTTTATTAGCAGATTTTGTAGCGATAAGAATCACATCAATAAATTGTATATTTGTAGTATTGGAAGAGGTTGTTTCTGAAATTGGTGGTGCGCTTTGTTCTGGTTTATATTCATAGTGTATAACAGCGATATTATTAATAGTATTTTGTGCAGGTATAGAGACTACATTTACTTGGAACGTAACAATAATCGTATTATTTGGAAGGATAATACCAAGATTGATACCGGTAATTGGATTTTCGTTAGGTCTTGGTATGCCGTCTACAAGGATGCTATTTGGAACGAATGTAGTGCCAGCAGCAATTGCGTCAATTAGGATAGTATTTGTAATAGGTACTGTACCAGCGTTTGTAACTGCGACTGTATATGTGATGATTTGACCGATACGTGTAATAGATCTGTTAGCAGATTTAATTGCACTAACATTTGCCGTCCGCACTTCAGTATTTACTGCATTTGATAATGATCTACGCTGAACAATCGGAGAACTAGGGTCAATTTGGTATTCATACGAAGTGTCTGAAATGTTAATGACAGTGTTGCCCTCTGGTATATTTGTAAGTTGTACTTGAAATGAAATAGTGACTGTTTCATTTTGTTGTATCGTGCCGAGAGTTATTCCATTTTGAGGATTTGCACCAGGCTGAATCACATTATTTATTGATAAGCTATCTTCAATGAATATAGTACCTTCTGGAAAGTTGTCAATGAACACCGTATTGTTAGCTGGAACAGTTCCTAT
The DNA here is from genome assembly GCF_056399205.1 of Bacillus sp. 01N45. Classification (NCBI taxonomy): domain Bacteria; kingdom Bacillati; phylum Bacillota; class Bacilli; order Caryophanales; family Bacillaceae; genus Bacillus; species Bacillus sp. 01N45. Next base: position 66,970 of record NZ_JBFTQW010000003.1, on the reverse strand, counting down.
ATTTTGTATTGTATTTGTGTAGGTAATATTTTGCCCGATGGCTACGAAAGTAACATCCGCCTGTTTAACAGAAATAATGTTTGCATTTTGAAGTGATGTTGTAACGATATTAGAATTTGCAGAGCGATTCACTGGTGGAGCTGTAGGAATACTTACATATTGATAATTTACAGATGATTGATTTACAATTTCGGTTGCAGTTGGTGGATTATTTGTTTGTACTTGAAATAGTATTGTTTTGGAACTGTTTGGTGTAATCGTTCCAATTGGTATTCCGTTTTCTGGATTTACACCTGGCTGAAGTACACCGTTAATTGTGACACTGTCGGGAACGAATGTAGTCCCAGCTGGAATAGAATCTGTAAAAATAATATTTATTGCGTCAACGTTGCCGATATTTTTCACTTCAGAAATATAAAGTATAGTTCCGCCAATATCTACAGTTATTGGATTGGACGTTTTTGTAACTGTCAATTGTGCTTGCACGAAATTTGTAATGACAATATTACTTGTAGATGTTTCGGTAATAGGCGGTTGTCCTGGGTCTGGTTGAATTGTATATGTTGTATTAGATTGATTTGTAATCGATTGTTGCGAGAATGAATCGTTAATAAGAATTTGGAACGAAATAAGGTTTGCTACTAGGTTAGGCAAAGTAACACCTGCATTTGGATTTGCACCAAGTATAGCTGTTCCGTTAAGTGTAAAACTATTTTCTACGAATGTAGTCCCTTCTGGAATCGTATCTGAAAATATGAGATTAGTAGCTGGAATATTTCCGGTATTTTCTAGCGTTATCATATAGGTCAAAATGTCACCGGTTGTTGCTTGTTGTGCATTGACAGCTTTTAAAGAAAGAACATTCGCATCCGAAATTTGTGTGAAAGCTGGATTAGACGTAATTGTTCGAGAGATGATAGGAGCAGTTGGATCGGCGATAAAAGTATAGTCAATACGGGCTATATTAGAAATTGGATTCACGTTTGGAATGGATTGAACGATAACTTGGAATGTGACGGTGACGATTTCTGAAGGTGCAATGGCGTTTAAGGAGATTCCTACGTTTGGATCAGCACCCGGAGCTGAAACGCCATTTATGGTTACGCTATTTGGAATAAATGCAGTTCCTTCTGGGACCAAATCTGTTAAAGTAACTGTATTTGCAGTTGTATTTCCGTTATTTTGAACGACTACCGTGTAAGTGATTGTACCGTCAGTAGATTGTACGAGAGAATCTGTATTTTTAATTACAGATAGCGATGCATCAACGACAGCTATATTTACCGTATTAGATGAAGATGTTGCTGTAACTGGAGGTTGACTTGGGTCGACAATATAAGTGTAACTTGTAAGTGCTTGATTTATAATCGCTCCTTGTGGTGGAATAGAACTTGCAAGAAATTGGAACGTAATAGTAGCAGAATCACCTGGTGCGATAATACCAACTGGAATACCGAGAGTTGGACTTGCATCTGGAAGTGAAATCCCGTTAAGCGTGACACTATTTGGAACAAATAATGCCCCTTCAGGAACTCCGTTAATGAGTAATACAGAATTTGCAGGGAAGTTTCCAGTATTCGTTAATGTTGCTGTATACGTAATGATATCTAAGGTAGATACGATTGTACGATTTGCTTCTAAAACAGTTGTAACAGTCGCGTTATTAATTTGTGTGGAAGCACTATTAGAATTTATTGTGCCGGTAACAGGAGGAGAGGCCGGATCAACTATAAATTCGTATTGAATAGATGCAACGTTTGTAATTGGATTCGAAGGTGGAGTAGATGTAACTATGACTTGGAAAGTAGCAGTTAAGGAACTACCCGCGTTAACGGTTCCGATATTCACTCCATTATTTGGATTTGCACCTGGAATGGTACTTCCATTTACAGTAAAACTATTTTCAACAAAGGTCGTTCCTGCTGGAATGAGGTCTGAGAAATTTACATTCGTAGCGTTTGTATTGCCGCTATTTTGAATCAAAACTGTATAAGTGATCGTGTCTTCGATATTTGCAAAGGCTGTATTAGCAGTTTTTACGGCTGAAAGTATTGCTGAATTAATAGAAGTAACGAAGACGTTCGTTTCCACATTGCCAGGCTGAGGTTGTAATGCATTTCCTACGTTATATTGGAAGTTCACAAATCCTAAGTTTTGGAGTTCAGGTGTGAACGTTGTTGGGTTGCTTATGATTTGCACTTGGAACATAATTATTACGATTTGATTGGGAGTTATTGTATTTATGCCAACACCGTCAATGATAGAAGCGGATGGTAATGAAGTGCCATCAACAATGACTGATCCTGCAACAAATTGTGTCCATGTCGGTATAGGGTCTGAGAAAACAACATTGTTAGCAGAGATATTTCCTGTATTCGTAATAGTGGTTGTATACGTAATCGTATCACCGATCGTTGCAAAAGCTTTATCTCCTATTTTAATAGTGTTTAAAATAGCACTTTCAATTTTTGTTGTAACGCTATTAGAAGTAATATTTTTTGAAACAGGTGGATTAGCCGGATTAACGATATGCTGGAAGCTAGCGCTAGCTTGATTGGTAATTGGATTTATAGGTGGAATTTCATTGGCATTAATATGAAATGCTACGATGACAGATTCGTTTGGCGCGATATCACCAATTGGAACGCCTGTAATGATATCTGCATTTGGGATGGTAGTTCCGTTAAGTGTAAAACTATTCGGTTCAAAGGAAGTTCCGTCTGGAATTAGGTCGGTAAAAATAACATTCGTCGCACTAACATTGCCGCTATTTGTAATCGTAACTGAGTATACAATATCTTGCCCGATATCTACTGTTTCCGCATTTGAATTTTTTTGTGCAGTAAGGATAGCGCTATTAATTTGTGTTGTCGTTGTATTGGATTGATTGGAAGTTGTAATAGGTGACTGGCTAGGATCAACGACATAATGATATGTGGTAGAAGCAAAATTAGAAATTGGATTAAGTGTTGGAAGTGTAGTAACAGTTGCTTGGAATGTAACGATTGCCGTATTACCACCATTAATTGAACCTATGTTTACACCAGTAGACAAATCAGCGCTTGGAATGGTTTGCCCATTAACTGTGAAACTATTTGGAATGAAACTTAAATTGCTATCAAGAATATCGATAATAGTTACATCAGTAGCAGCAACATTCCCGGTATTAGGAAGGTTAAGTGTAAATGTTATTGTATTACCAACATCTGCAAAAGTAAGATTTGCTGTTTTTGTGCTAATAATATTTGCGTTGTTTATTTGAAGAAGTGTAGTGTTGGAGCTAGCTGTATTCGATACCGGCGGATTACCTGGATCAACACTAAACTCATACGTCGTTGATGCTATATTTGGTGCAGGGTTAATAGGTGGGATGCTGTTAACCGTAACTTGAAATACGATACTATATATTTCATTTGGTGGAAGTGTTGCAAGTAATACACCTGTATTTGGATTCGCGTCAGGTTGTAAAACACCATCAACAGTTAATGTGTTAGGAACAAATGTGAGTCCACTTGGTAATGCATCTGCAAATACAATATTAGTTGCATCTGTATTTCCTATATTCGAAATAGACGTAGTATAAAAAACAGTTTGCCCGATATCTGCAAAGGAGACACTTTCATTTTTCGTCATGGATAATATAGCTTCTTTAATTTGTGTTGAAACAGGATTACTAATTGAAGTTTCTGGATCAGGCGGTGAGACTAATTGGTACGATGTCGATGAGAAGTTTACAATTGTATTTTCAGTTGGTAATGAGTCCACGTTTACTTGGAATGAAACATTTACTGTAGACCCAGCTGTTATAGGCCCAATATTTACACCGTTCGATGGGTCCGCACCACTTTGAGGAACCCCGTTAATAGAAAATGAGTTTACAATAAATGTAGTTCCGCTCGGCATTGTATCTGAGAAAATAACATTTTGTACGGATGAATTTCCATTGTTTGTTAAAGCAACAGTATAGGTGAGTGTGTCTCCAATACGACTAAAGGATTTATCGACTTGTTTTAATGAAAGAATGATAGCTGTGTTAATTGTAGTGAACACTGTGTTTGAAGTAACATTCCTTGAAACAATAGGGGCATTAGGGTCAGTGATAAATGTGTAAGAAGCACTAGCCGAATTGGCAATAGGATTTTGAACAGGAGTAGAAGTAGCGGTAACTTGAAATGCTATTGCTATTGAGCTGTTAGGAGCAATTGATCCAATTGTAATACCTGTATTAGGATTAAGACCAATTTGTGTGATGCCATTTATTGTGACACTATCCAAAACGAACGTTGTACCGTCTGGAATAAGGTCAGTGAACGTAATATTCGTAGCATTTGTATTCCCACTATTCGTTAAAAGTGTCGTATAGGTAATAGTATCACCTAGTGTTACAAGTGTTTGATCAACTGATTTAATCATCGTTATCATAGCATCTAGTACAGGGTTTGTAACGCTGTTCGTTGAAGTAGAAGTAGTAACAGGAGCTGCGCTTGGATCAACGGTATAAGAGTATAAAATTGTATCGTTATCCATAATTGAACTTGAAGGGGGAATAGAAATAACAGTTACTTGGAAAGTAACGGTTACTGTTTCGCCAGGAGCGATATTGGGTATATTGACTCCAAGTGCTGGCCGTGCACCAAGTTGCTGCATACCATTGATTGTGACCGAATTTGGTATAAATGTAGTGTTGGCTGGAATAGCGCTTGTGAAAGTAATATTCGTTGCTGCAGTATTTCCTGTATTTGTAATAGTAGTTGTATACGTAATCGTATCTCCGACAGAAAGAATGGATTTATCAGCACTTTTTGTAGTAGTTAATATAGCACTATTAATAGTTGTCGAAACAGTATTAGATATATTCGTTTGTGATACGGCAGGTTGGCTAGGATCGACCACATGTGAATACTGTACAGAACTAAAATTTGAAATTGGATTTATACTTGGAATGTTTGTTACAAGTACGTTTATCGTAATAGCAATCGTACTGCCAGGATTTATATTTCCAACTTGAATTCCGTTAGCGGGGTTTCCAATTTGCTGAGCACCAGAATCATTTACAAGAGTACCAGATATAAATGTCGATCCATCAGGCAAAATATCCGTGAAAAGTATATTTTGTGAAGTGACATTTCCAGGGTTGCTTAATGAAATTGTATAGGAAAGTGTATCCCCGATCTTTGCAAAAGTTTTATCTACAGATTTAATTGCCAAAATTTCTCCGGAATTTATTTGTGTTGAAACCGGATTAGATGTTGTACTTCGTGAAACGAGTGGTAAATTAGGCCCTGTCATAAATTGATAATTAATAGAAGCTCCGTTTACAACGGGTGAGTTTGGTCCCCCAGGTCCGATTGTAAAAATAGGATTTGGGATGCTAACTACTTGCACACGAAAGGTGACGTTTATAAAATCTCCTGCAATAATATCCCCAATTGGTATCCCGTTCGCCGGATTTACTCCAGGTAATAAAACCCCACCTACTCGAACGCTATCTTCTATAAATACTGTATTATTTGGAATCGGATCTGTAAAAGTGATATTAGTAGCAGTTGTGTTTCCTATATTATCCAATAAAACTGTATAAGTTAAAAATGAATTTCCGGGTGCGATGTCAGAAAATAGACGATCGACACTTTTTGTTGCTTGAATAATTGCTTCGTTAATTTGCACTAAAGTTGGATTACTTGTAGCTGTTTCTGTCACTGGCGGCTGGGTAGGATCCACAATGATAGAATATGTCGTACTGGATTGATTCAACGTAGGATTTGTAGCTGGTATTGAGCCAACGATAGCTTGAAAGCTAATTGTTGTTGTTCCTCCAACTGGAATGGGGTCTAAAGAAATCCCGCTATCTGGTCTAAATCCAAGTTGTGGGATGGTATTAATTTGTAAGCTATCAGGAACGAATGAAAGTTCAGGTGGTAATATATCGATAAAAACAGGTGTGTTTGCGGTAGTATTTCCGCTATTAGTGAGAGTAGTTGTATACGTAATTGTATCTCCAACAGCAGCAAATGTACTGCTTGCAGTTTTTGTTGCAATAACGGAGGCAGTATTTACTTGAGTAAAAGTTTTATTGGATTGAACGGTTCGTGAAACAGGCGGTTCATTTATATCAACAATAAAGCTATATTGAAGCGATGATTTGTTAGGAATTGGATTAGGATTTGGGATTGTTGTAATGTTTACTTGAAAGCTGAGTATAACTGATGCATTTGAATTTATGTTCCCGATATTGATACCGTTTTGTGGATTTGTATTAGGAATAGTTATTCCATTTACTGTAAAACTATTTGGGGTAAATGTCGTACCATCTGGCAGTAAATCTGTAAAAATAACATTGTTTGCGGTAGTGTTCCCGGAATTAATAATGGTAGAAGTGAAAGTGAGTGTATCTCCAATAGTAGCGAATGTTGAATTGACAGTTTTATTTATAGATAGAGTAGCATCAATAATTGGAGTAACCGTCGTATTCGTAATTGTACTACCAACAGCAGGTGATTGGTTTGGATTCACGTTATATTCATAATTTACAAGAGCATTATTTGTTAATGTGCCACTAGGTGGTATCGCTAAAATTTGTGCTTGAAAAGTAATGAATATAGTATCTCCGGGAGGAATATCTGCTAAGTGAATACCAAGTGATGGATCTAATCCTGGCTGTGGAACATTATTAATAGTTACAGAATTCTGGATAAATGAAGCCCCTGCGCCAAGTCCATCCGTTAAAACAGTTGCACTAGCGGGAATATTTCCTGTGTTCGTAACTGCAATCGTATAGGTAACGATATCTCCAATTGCAGCAGTCGGTGTGTTCACTGATTTTGTAGCGATAATCGTAGCATTGTTAATTTGAGTTGTTATTAAGTTACTTAACACATTGGCGGATGCTGGAGGTAAGTTAGGATTTACGACATATTGGTATGTTGTGTTACTTTGGTTCGGAATTGGATTCGGACTAGGGATAGAGTTTATGATTACTTGAAATGAGATTGTTGTATTTGTATTGGGATTTATCGGATCAATTGCTATGCCATTAGCAGGATTTGCATTAGAGAGTGTAGTACCATTTACTGTTACGCTATTTGGAATAAAAGATGTCCCGCTTGGAATGGTATCTGTAAATACTATACTTGATGCAAGTGTGTTCCCGTTATTTGTTAAAGTAGTCGTATACGTAATAATATCATTTACGTTCGCAAACTGTTTATCAGCAGATTTTGCAGAGGTAATCGTAGCGTTATTAATAGTTGTCTGTACAATGTTAGAAGTAACCATCTGCATGATGGCTGGTTTGGATGGATCGTACGTGTATTGGAATGTAGTGCCTGATTGATTCGTAATTGGATTTACAGCAGGAATAGTTGGTACAAAAACTTGGAATGAAACGGTACGTGATGAATTTGCCCCAATCGTACCGATCAAAATGCCGTTAGCAGGATTTGCATTTGCTATAGGGACACCGTTAATCGTTACAGTATTAGGAAGAAAGATGGTACCATCTGGAATGATATCTGTAAACGTTACATTAGTGGCAGGGATATTGCCGTTATTCGTTAAAATTGTTGCATAAGTTATGACATCGCCAACATCAGCGAAATTTGTACTTGTTAGTTTCGTAGCAACAAGATTTGCGGTGTTAATTTGTGTCGTTACGATATTGCTAGTGGCATTTCTAACAACAGCAGGTAAATTTGGATCTGCGATAAAGCTATATTGTAGTGCAGCACTATTTTGAACTGGATTTGGTGAAGGTAAACTATTTGCACTAATTTGAAAAACAATGGTTGTAATTCCACCTGTGGGAATTGTTCCAACTTGAAGACCAACACTTGGATCAGCACCTAGCTGTAAAGCGCCGCCTATAAAAATACTATTTGGTACAAGAGTCGTACCAGGAGGGAATATGTCGGTAACAACTACATTATTCGCTGGAGTATTCCCAAGGTTCGCTAAGGCAATTGTATATGTGATTGGTTGCCCAACATCAGCAATAGTTAAATCTACCTGTTTGACAATAACTACATTTGCTAAATTAATTTGTGTGCTTACAGTGTTACTTAAAGAGGTTTCTATAGTTGGTGGATCGCCTGGATTTAGAATAAAGCTATACTGTGTACTAGATGAATTTGTTGTTGGATTTTGTGTAGGTAAAGCAGTGACGGTTACTTGATAAGAAACAGTAATTTCACCGTTAGCAGGAATGGAAGGTAACGGAACACCGGCGTTTGGATCAGCGTTATTTTGGAGTACACTATTAATAAGGAAAGTGTTTGGAATAAAGGTAGTACCGTCTGGATTCGTATCAACGAAAGTAGGGCTATCAGCAGTAACACTTCCTGCATTCGTTAAAAGAATAGTATAAGTTAATACATCCCCAACAGTAGCAAATGCCCGATCCACTGTTTTTGCTGAAATGACATTTGCATCGTTTACTTGAATAAATGTAGTGGTTGAAGTAGTGTTCTTACTTACAGGTGAAGCGTTTGGATCCACGATAAAGTTATAGGAAATAGAAGCGCTATTTGAAATAGGATTTGGATTTGGGATGCTAGTTATTAATACTTGGAATGAAGCTGTAATTGTAGTATTTGCATTGATGCTACCAATATTGATGCTAGCTGGTGTAACACCTGGCTGAGCAACATTGTTAATTGTAACACTGTTTGGTACAAAGGCAGTACCATTCGCAATTGAATCGGATAGTACTACATTGTTCGCCGCAACATTTCCATCGTTTGTAAGAGCAAAGGTATAAGTTAATACATCTCCAACTTCCGCAAATGTTTTATCTACAGACTTCGTAGCTTGAAGGTTTGCTAGTCTAATTGTTGATGTAACAGAATTAGAATTTGCTGTTTTTGAAGTTGGTGGCAGACTTGGATTAACAGTATATAGATAAGAAGCGAAAGCATTATTAATGATAGGATTTTGGGCGGTAATATTAATAACTGTTACTTGGAAAGAAAGAGTAAAAGTAGCTCCGCCAGGAATTGTTCCGATAGGTAAAGCGACGAGAGAATTTACATTTTGCAAAACTCCATTTAGTGTTACAGTACCAGGAGTCAATATCGTTCCATTTGGAAGTGGATCTGTTAGTTGCACGTTAGTTGCGGCTGTATTTCCACTGTTTGTAATGAGGATTGTATAACTTATCGTTTCGCCAATTGTAGCAAATTGTTTGTTTGTTGATTTTGTTAATGTTAAATTCGCGTTGTTAATTTGAGTGGAAACAAGATTAGAAGAGATATTTTTTGTAACGGGTGATTGGCTAGGATTGACGGTATATTGATAAGAAGCGCTTGATCCATTAGAAACGACATTTGACGCGGGTATTGTGTTTACTACTACTTGAAACGAAACATTTTTTGTTGTGCCAGTTGGGATGGATCCTACATTTACACCGTTAGCAGGATTTGCTCCAACTTGTGTCGTTCCATCTATTGTTAAACTGTTGAGAACAAAAGTTGTTCCAGTAGGAATGATATCTGTAAAAATAACGTTATTCGCATTAGTATTACCTGTACCTGTAAAGGAAACAGTGTACGTTAGTGTATCACCAATATCTGCAAAATTTTTATCTACCGCTTTCGTCATTGTGACAGTAGCGTTATTCACTTGAGTAGATACGATATTGGTCGTATCAGTCCCGCTTACTGCTGGCTGATTTGGTACAGGAATGTATTGATATGTTGTTGTGCCACTATTTAATATTGGATTTGTTTGCGGGATAGAAGGAACGAATACTTGAAATGAAACAGTAGTCGTAGAATTAGCAGCAATGGTTCCAATGAATATACCATTAGCGGGATTCGCTCCAGCTTGAGTAACGCCGTTAACAGTTACACTCCCTGGAATGAAAGTTGTCCCGCTAGGAATCGGATCCGTATATATAACGTTCGTTGCCGCGATATTTCCTATATTAGCTAAGGCAATACTGTATGTTAACGTTTCTCCAAAATCAGTAAAAAGTTTGTTAACTGATTTTGTACCATTAATATCTGCAAGATTAATTTGTGTTCCTGCAGAGTTGCTTGTTGCAAGACCGTTAAAAGTTGTTCCACCGGCAATTGGTGTATATTGAAATGTAATATTCGCAGTGTTAGAAATTGGATTCTGATTTGGAAGGGAAACGACAGTTGCTTGGAAAGTTACTGTACGAGAAGCGTTATTATTAATGGTTCCAAGAGATATACCAGCAGCCGGGTTTGCATTTGTTTGTGGTATGCTATCTACTGTTACAGTGCCAGGTATAAAGGAAGTGCCGTTAGGAAGACTGTCTATAAAAATAACGTTATTGGCAGGAAGAAGCCCGGTATTAGGGATAGTAACGGTATAAGTGAGAACATCTCCAATTGCTGCGACGCTTTTATTCACGCTTTTCGTTGCTTGTATGTTAGGCGAGTTTATATTAATTTGTAATCCGACTGTATTTAACATATATGCATCTCCGTTAGTTGTTAAACGGATCGCGGCGGATACTTGGGAATTTGTTAAATAAGGAGAAATATCAATAGAAGTAATGTCCCAGCCTTGCCTTCCTGCGGAGATATTTGTACTTGTAGAAGCACTTTGATTTCGTGTTCCAAATGTCCCAGTTGTATCCAAATTTCCAGCAGCATTATTCACTTGAGAACCGAAGAAATTATTTACAGCATTATTTGGCCCGGATAATGCATTTAATGAACTGAAATTTGGTCCAAATAATGCTTGATCCCCAGTTAAATCAGCATCCCCTTCAGTAGAACTTATAAATAATCTCCCGCTTACAGGTCCTCCGGCAGGTGTTAAAAACCCTGAGACAGATACATCTGCACTACCAGTTTCTACAGAAACACGGTTACCAGCTACGTAAATTGTTAAATTTCTTGCGGGTAAGGAACCGTTTTGATAAGCGACAATGAGCGTCCATCCAGAAGAATTGATAGCTCCGTTAGAAGCATCTAAAGGATCAACAAGTCCAGGGACAGAACCGGTTGTATAAGAGCCAGATCCTCCAGCTTGAACGAGGGATGTTACATCTGCGGAACGTGTATAAAATCCAAATGTGACAGATCCGGAAACGAATGTTTGATTTGAAGCTGTAACAGCTGAAGGGGTAATCGAGTATGTTGAAACAGGTGTTGTAAAAGAAACCGGGTTTCCTAATACACTCGTAATGTTTTGATCACGAGATAAGTAGTTTCCACCCCAAACGAGTTCTGCGTAAAGAATAGTACTACCAGCAGGGATATTTAAAATAGCGGTAGAACTATTTTGTGTATAACTTAATGTTGTACCAGCAGGAAAACTCGGTACTTGTAAAGCGGTATTTATAGTTATAAATGCACCAATTGCCCCGATTGTACCAGCCCGGTTTTGATTACTAATTTTACTTAAGCCTAAAGTATTACCTGTAATCGCGAGTGCGCCGTTAGTGGTGGTAGAAAATCGATTCGTAATGGGCATGTTGTCACCTCATTTATAATATAGTCTTGGTCAAAATAGGATATGTGTGTGACAAATAAAGGGAAACATGTACAAGTTGATTTAATAATAATGATTTAAATGTCTAGAGAAGGGGATGAAGTATGCTTGAATTGGAAATTAAGGTGGAGCGTCTTAGGGACGAACAAATAGGCGATATTGTAGCATTATCTTCTTATATTGGGTGGGATTATAATAAAGAAGAAATTGAGACTATTTTTGATTCAGGTATTATATACGGTGTGTGGAATAAGAGAAAGGAACTTATTGCTAGCGCGGCAATTATATTATATGGGGAGAAATTAGCGTCTATCGGAATGGTCATTGTACATCCGAAATATGAGGGGAATGGGATTGGAAAGGCGATAACGAATTCATGCATTAAGAGCGTATCGGCTCAAACTCCAATTATGCTTATTGCTACGGATGAAGGAAAGCCGTTATATGAAAAACTAGGATTTAGGGCAGTAAGCTATGTTTCTAAATACATATGTAACTCGTACAATGTGAATGATTATTGTGTAGGAAATGAAGATTATATGATGAATTATGAAGAGTGTGATTTAGAAAAAATAATAAAATTAGATGAAAATGCGTTTGGAACAAATAGAAAAGCATTTTTAACGAAAAGAATTATACAAAGTGAACAGTGCATCGTTGTAAAGGACAACAACCAAAATGTATTAGGTTACGGTTTAAGTATACAAACACCAGAAAATAAAATAATAGGTCCAGTCGTTGCGAAAAATGATGCGATGGCAATGAGAATTGTGCATGATTTAGCAAGAGAGCATCATGGTAAATTAAGAATTGATGTATCAGAAGGAAAGAAAGGTTTCATGAAAGAATTAGAGATTACTGGTTTTCAAAAGGTTAATACACCTCCAATTATGATGAGAAATAGTGATCAATTTTTGAAAAGAAATGGGGAACTATACAGTATTGCAGCGCAAATTTTTGGATAAAAAAGAATCCTTCTAAATGAAGGATTCTTTTTTATTAATCACGATATTGGTCGTGAGTTGGTTGGAAGAGGTCTTCCTCGATATCTCTCACCATAGAAAAATGATCCACATTATAATGACCGTGTAGAACTTTAGTATGGTGCTCAATAATTTGTTCTGCAGATAACACGTTAGAATCAGTTGTGGAATGACCGTTTTTAATTAATGTAACATCAAATCCTTGTACAGTAGCTGTTCTAACTGCGGTGTCGATGCAATGTTCTGTTTTACATCCACCGATAACGATATGATTAATTTTTTCTTCTTTTAAAAGTTCAAGTAGAGAAGTGCCATAGAATGCGTTTGTTGCTGCTTTATTAATAAGGATTGCAGACTGAGGTACTTTGATTTCATTATGTACTTCAAATCCTTCTCCGCTACCAGAAGCAACATCGATATCTCTTACGAAAACAATAAGGGCATTTGCATGTATTGCTTTTTGTACGGCTGTATTTAGTGTAGATAATAACTCTTTTTTGCGAAAAACTTCTTTTTCTTGTTCATTCCCATCCATTAATTCTTGCTGCGCATCGATAATTAATAGTGCTTGTTTCATCGTGTCTCCCCTTTAATATGAAATAAGTTCCACTATACATATTCATTCATATTGCAAGGAAATCCTTTATTGTCTATGCAGTAGACGATAGATTTACAAAGTTGTCAAAGAAATTTCATTCTCATAGCGTGTAAAAACATGTATGATAGGAGATGGAGAATTTTTGAGTAGGTGGGAATATCATGCAAACAGTAGAAGATTATCTTTCATTCTTACATACGAAAGGATTTAAACTATCAGAGGAAGCACAAGGGTTTATTATGTTTGGACAAGGATATACTGGTGCATCTGATGGAATTGTGAACGCAGCAATAGAAGCGACAATTAAACATCAATTACAGTTTGATGGGAGTTATTTTGTTGCGTTATTAGAACGTTTGAAAGAAGAAGAAATTACAGATAAAAAAAGCGCTAAGGCTTTTATGCGGAAGTTACAAGCGTAACTTCACGCAGCCTGCGCTTCTTTTTTTGTTTTGGAAGGTAATTCAACAAAAACCATGCCTAGGAAAATACATAGGCATCCGATAATAGCGGAAATAGAAAGTTGTTCGTTTGCAACGAGAACGCCTGTTAATGCAGCAAAAACAGGCTCCATTGCGAAAATAATTGCTACTCTCGTTGGAGACGTATGTTTTTGTGCTGATGTTTGAATAAAAAAAGCAATGGATGTCGCAAATAGGGAAGTTAGAAATAGAGCGAATAAAAAGGAAGAATTCGTCCATAGTGCTACTGAAAATAATTTTTCCCAATCTTCAAACAAAAAGGCGCAAATAGAAGAAAACATACCGACAGCTAATACTTGCGACGTGCTTAATAATAAAGGTGATATTTTCTTAGAGAAGAAGCCGTTAACAAGAATATGGGCAGCGAAAGCAACTGCGCAACCGAGAACGAGTATATCTCCAATGTTTAATTGAAAAGAATCACCAGCAGTTAATAAGTATAAACCTGCTGTTGCTACAGCAATGCCCATTACGATAAAAATGGTAGCTTTTTGTTTTAAAAAGATAAAAGACAAAATTGGTACCATAACGATACTAAGACCTGTTAAGAAACCAGCTTTTGAAGAAGTTGTATAAAGTAAGCCGAATGTTTGTAATACATAGCCAACGCATAAAAAAAATCCAACGATTAATCCAGCGAGACTACTCTGTTTTATATCTTGTTTTGAAGATTTTTTTGAGAAAATCATTTGAACGAATAATAAAATAATTCCAGCGAATAAAAAGCGAATACCATTAAAAGTAAATGGACCAACGAAAGACATAGCATTTTGAACGACAACAAATGTAGCTCCCCAAATAAAAGAGACAAATAATAAAGCAAGAGGAGCAACCCAATCTTTTTTCACACTCATACCCCCGTTAATTTTGTAAGATAGCTTTTCTAGCTAACTCATCAGCAACTTTATTTTGACTACTTGGAATCCACTTAATAAAAAAGAGATCGAAACTTTTTATGTACTGTAATGCTTCTTCTAATAGTGGTGCAAACATTTTATTTTTTGCGTATTCTTTTTCGACAGCTCGCTCGACAAGTTGCGAATCTGTACGAAAAGAGACAATGTTATAATTATGCTCCGTGCAATATTTTAATGCCGCAAGTAAAGCGTGGTATTCTGCTTCATGATTGGACATTGTCCCAAGGGGCAATGATAATTGTACAGCTGGTTGCACCCCTTTAATAAACACTCCAGCACCAGAAGGACCAGGATTTCCTTTTGATGCACCATCAATATATACTTCAATCAAAATGAGAAACCTCCAAATTATAAGATGATCCCCTACTTATATGTTTCTTTGAAGTAGGGGATAGAGTAACTTAGCCGATTGTAATACTATAACGACATGTAAATGTTTCATTCGCTTGTAAAGATTGAATTCCTTTTTTTTCCTTGAAATCTTTTGCTGGATTTACTTCATCAGCAATACCGTACCAAGGTTCAATACATAAGAAAGGTGCGTTCTCACCTGGTGTCCATACGCCAACAAATGGGAAGCCATCAAATTCTACTTTTACAAATTTATTATGTTTATGAGAACGAATAGAGATTTCATCCGTATTCATATTTTCAAAAATAAGCGCATCATTTTTGAATAAATCGTATGTAAGTGGTAATTCATTCGTATTTTCAGCGATTAATTGTTTTTTACTTGAAAGGTAAGGTCCTTCTAATACGCTTGTTTCTAAGCGTTCAGAACCATTAAATGATAAATGATAATCTGTAAATGATTCGCCCTCTAATAAGGGGAAGTTGAAACCAGGATGTGCTCCGATTGAGAAGAACATCTCTTTTGAAGTAGGGTTATTTACTTCATATGTTACATGAACGATTTGTCYGTCTAGCTCATAAGAAACGAGTAATTCGAATTGGTATGGGTATTTTTTTAATGTTTCTTCATTACTAGTTACAATATAAGTGATTTTCGTTTCACTTTGTTCTTGTACAGAGAATGTAAGATCACGAGCAAAGCCGTGTTGTGTTAAAGAATATGGTTTACTATCTACGTAGTATGTATTATCTACTAATCGGCCGACAATTGGGAATAAAATTGGTGCGCGGCGCCCCCAATAAGAAGAATCGCCTTGCCATAAGTATTCAGTGTTATCTTCTTTTAAGCGAACGCTTTGTAATTCTGCACCTTTGTCAGAAATGGAAACGACCACTTTTTCATTTTGAATTGTTGCTGTCATGAAGTGAAACCTCCTAAAACTTTCATATGTTTTATTATACGTTGTCTAAAAGAAAAAAGGTAGTTAATGATAGGAATCTATTGACGAGAGAGTGTGTATTGCGTAGAATGTATTCTTGTTGCTTAAAAAACGAATAACGTGGTTCGAAACCATCCCACGTAAAAAAACTAAGGAGATTTTGTCATGAATATAAGAACATTAGTCGGTAATGGTATTTTAGCGGCATTATATATTGCTGTTTCTATGCTTATTCAGCCATTTGGCTTTACGAGTGTACAGTTTCGTATTTCAGAGATGTTTAATCATCTTGTTGTATTTAATAAGAAAGCAATTTACGGAATTGTATTAGGTGTATTTTTAACAAATCTCTTTTTCTCACCTATGATCGCTTACGATTTAGTATTTGGAGTAGGGCAATCTATTCTTGCATTAGTTGCAACGATTATTTCTATGCGATTTATTAAAGGTGTTTGGGCTCGTATGATTTTTAATACAGTTATTTTTACAATTACAATGTTTATGATTGCAATTGAGCTTCATCTTGCATTTGATTTACCATTTATGTTGACTTGGTTAACATGTGCCATCGGTGAATTTGTTGTCATGGCAATTGGTATGCCTGTAATGTACTGGATTAATAAACGAGTACAATTTGAAAGATTTATGCAATAGATGAAAGAGCTATTCCTATAGGGATAGCTCTTTTTGTATGTAATCATATTGAATATAATGCTGTGACTCTTGATACAATATAATAAAATAAAGTGAGGCTTTCATTAGCTGACTACATATAAGAAGTCTTATATAAGGGGAATCTAGTATGAAATATAAAATTCATTGGTTGTATAAAACAAAGAGCGGATTGCAGACGAAATTAACGACAGATTATATGAACATAGACGATGTATTGCAATTTGCAGAGGATTTCGAGAAAACAGGAAGAGTGAAAGAACTATCATTTTATGATGAAATGGATGCAGAATGGTCATTAAAGGAAATGAAAAAGCTGAGTAAACAAGTGGAGGAAGAGCCCCAAGAAATCCTCGTTTATTTTGATGGCGGTTATGATGTACAGACGAAAGAAGCTGGAGTAGGTATATGTGTATACTATAAAAAAGGAAATACAAAATACCGAATTCGCCGTAATGCATATATAGAAGGTATATATGATAATAATGAAGCGGAATATGCATCATTACTATATGGCATGAATATACTCGAGGAATTCGGAATTAAGTATGAAGCAGTTACACTTCGCGGCGATTCTCAAGTTGTACTGCAGCAATTGGCTGGAGAATGGCCTTGTTATGATGAGCATTTAAATCATTACTTAGATCAAATTGAACAAAAAGCGAAGCAAATGAAATTAAAACTTGTATGTGAGCCGATATCTAGAAAACAAAATAAAGAAGCGCATCAATTAGCTACGCAAGCATTAGAAGGAACAGTCATTGATAGTCATAAAGAAATAACCGAATAGAGAGGTGCAAAGGTGGATAAAAAGCAACTCATTACAGAGGTAAATGACTTATTAGAAACGTATTGTGAAGGATGTTTCTTGCGAGAACATAATCGAAAGACAAATAGTAAGTATTACGCTCATTCATTTTGTATACGACAATGTACAGTTGGAGAAACATTGAAAAAGTATGGGGAACAGTTATCATGAAAAACATCCAGAGAAAATTCTCTGGATGTTTTTTAGTGTCTTGCTTCATTTAATTGATGCTCGCATTTACTTAATTTCTTTTCCTCATTCATTAAAAATGGCTCATCTAAATCTGTCGCAACAGATTTCATAATTTCAAGCTGAGAGCGAGCGGCTTCTACAGCAGTAGTCGCATGCTCTAATGTATCTGGATCCATTGAAATTGTCGCTGACCCTACCATTTTTTGTGCTGTTTCTACACGGAATTTTACTTCTTCAAAATCATTTACTTCTGATCCCATTATTACTTCCTCCTTTGTATATTGCGCATTTCACATAGTTTTTGCTCTGTAAAACGGAAATATACAAAGGAATAACAAAGGAGGTTACCAAGTAAGGTAACCTCCTGTTATATGTTGGATTAAAGTTTTACTACGTTAGCAGCTTGAGGTCCGCGGTTTCCTTCAGTGATATCGAAAGATACTTCTTGACCTTCTTCTAAAGCTTTGTAGCCGTCACCTTGAATAGCAGAGAAATGTACGAATACATCGTCAGCGCCTTCCATTTCGATAAATCCAAAACCTTTTTCGTTGTTAAACCATTTTACTTTTCCTTGCATGTTACAATTCCTCCTAAAAACATTTGCTTTTTTCATTTAGTGAAATTCATTTGAAAGATAATATAAACTAAAAATGCTATAATCTTGAATATTCTGCTAAATGATTAATTTAAATATACACGAATTGGTAGAAATTAGTCAAGTAAGCGGTTTTATTTTTTTGTATTTTTAAATAATTTTTCAGCCGAATTTTAAATAGGTATAGGACAGGCCGAGTATGTAATATTCTTAATTGAATGCTATACATAATGAGGTGAAAGAAAGAATGAACGAGTCTTATTTATTAGATAATGAAGGAATGAGAACGAGAACTGACATACCAAATTGGGTTGCAAAAGAATTTCAAAATTTTTCGAGTGTCGTGCTAGAACCAACTTTCCCATGTTATTTCGGCTTAACAGCTTTGAAAAAGAATGAACTTCGTTATTCATTTCTCTCTCATAATGATTGGAGTCATTTGCCACATACAATGTTATCTTTTTTAGAGTTAATGAAAGAGCGCCCAATTGTAAGAAGAGGATTCTTTCTTTTTGTGGAACCGGAATGTGAGGAACAATCACTGGAATATTATCGTGATTACTTTTGGAAAGTACTACAATATTTACATGAAAACGATGACCAAACATGGCCGAAGCAAATTCCTGAAGACCCAGACCATTACTTATGGGAATTTTCATTTGGTGGTGAACCGATATTCGCATTTGGAAATGCGCCAGCTTATAAACAACGAAAAACTAGGCATTTAGGAAATTCTCTCGTTATTGGATTTCAACCGCGTACCATCTTTGATGGATTAGAAGGGGATCGCCCTAAAGGAGCATATTCAAGACAAACGGTCCGAGATCGAGTTGAAAAGTGGGATCAGCTGCCGAAACACCCTAACATTAGTCATTATGGTGATCCAGATCATCGCGAATGGAAACAATACTTCATAGGAGACGATGTAGAGCCGATAAAAGGAAAATGTCCTTTTCTTCATAAGTTAGAAAAGTAAGAGCCATCATCCAGATGGCTCTTTTGCATATTTTGGATAAAAAAGGGTATTTTAGTAGTAAATATTTTGATGAAAGCTAGTCTATTTTTAATCATTACATCATTACTTAATAGTAAAGGAAGTAGAAAGGATAGAGCGATGTTTGGAGCGATTATACAACAAATTGTATTAGGTATTTCATTAGCTGCGCCAGTAGGTCCGATTAATATTGAAATGTTAAAACGAGGAATTGAACGAGGTTTTTGGCATGCATGGGTTGTTGGAATTGGTGGAATGACTGCAGATATTTTGTTTATGCTTCTCATTTATTTCGGTTTATCTTCTGTGTTTATGTATACATATGTACAAGCTTTTATGTATTGCACAGGGTTTTTCTTATTATTTTATTTAGGATTTCAAAGTGTAAAACAAGGAATTTCCCACTCGAATATGGAATATAAAAAGGAAGAGGTAGGTGGCCTTAAACAATCGTTTATGGCAGGTTTTTTAATTGCGATATCCAATCCATTAAATCTTGTTTTTTGGTTTGGTATATACGGAAGTACACTTAGCTCATTGCTTACGAAGGTAACGAAACAAGAAGCCTTTTTATACAGTCTTTGTATTATCGTTGGCATTATTTTATGGAATTTAAATATTGCTTTTTCTGTCCATTTTGGCAGAACTTTATTAAAGCAAAAAGCACTTGGCTATATAACAGCCGGAGCCGGTATTATTTTAGTAGGATATTCTATCCATTTTGCATACAAAGCTTTACAGTTGTTCACATAAGATTGAAGGGGAGATTTTTATGTATCGAACCACTATTGACGGAAAAGAAATTATTATTACGTTAGCACCCAAAATCCGAAAAGAAATTACTGATAGGAATCCACTATATGAAGCGGTATTTCATAATGCAGCAAGATTACTGCAAACAAAGCAACCAACGTTTGCGCTAAATCATGAAATATTTGGGCTCATTATTGGAGAGGTACAAAGAGGAGAAGTAACAGTGTTTGCGGTGGAACATATTATTCCAAAGCAAAATATATTTGGATCGAACAATTTTTTCTCGACAATAGAGCAGCAGGCAAATTTGTAAAGTGAATAGAATAAAATAAAAAATAAAAGAAATAGTCGTAACGATATGTTGCGGCTGTTTTTTTGGAAAAGGGGGAAGGAAGATGAAGAGAGTGGGGAAAGAGTTCTTTTTACAACATGATATCGTTATTATGTATAGTATTTTATTTATTTTCATCATTATTTTAAAAATGCAATTTTTCACATGGATCGGTATGTTCGCGTGTTTGTTTGGGATTGTTTTTTATACGCTTAACGAATATATGACACATCGGTTTTTATTCCATTTAAAGCCACCTAAAAACGTATTTTTATTAAAAATGTTAAGAAGATTACATTATGATCATCATGTATATCCAGATGATTTAAAACTATTGTTTTTGCCTGTATGGTTTAGTATACCTAGCTTTACTATATATTTACTTATAGCATATGGTATAACAAAAAGTGCTACTATTACACTTTCATTCGGAATTGGAATGATTATCATGCTTCTCGTTTATGAATGGAAACATTATATTGCACATAAGCCGATTCGTCCGTTCACTAAGTTTGGAAGATGGCTAAAAAAACAGCACATATTACACCATTATAAAAATGAAAAGTTTTGGTTTGGTGTTTCAAATCCAGTATTCGATTTCATATTTGGAACGCTTAAAGATGGGAAAGACGTTGAATTAA
The DNA here is from genome assembly GCF_056399205.1 of Bacillus sp. 01N45. Taxonomy (NCBI): domain Bacteria; kingdom Bacillati; phylum Bacillota; class Bacilli; order Caryophanales; family Bacillaceae; genus Bacillus; species Bacillus sp. 01N45. The sequence goes on along the minus strand of NZ_JBFTQW010000003.1, from coordinate 46,249 downwards.
GTGAAACAGCTCGTAATTTAGAAAAAGAGAAAAAGACAGAAGTAGTGCGATAAGCACTACTTTTTTTATTTGGAAATTTGCCGGGTGGTAAAACTCCCGCCTCAAAATCCGGCAAATATGAGGAAGTTAGATGGAAGATAACTTCCTGTAAAGCTTGACTGGTGAGGAATTGAAGTGCGTAATTTTTATGTTGAAAAAGTATATTAAAAACTTAGGAGAAATTGGCGAAAAATGTCTATCGAAAAATCTTTGCAGGAATGTATGGATTGTCTAAAATAGAAATAAGTTTCTGAATATTTATAAAATTTAGTCTTTAGGTATACAAGGGGGAATTGTATTTTCAGTAAGAGAGGGGAATGGGAATGAAAAGAGATGATACATCAGCACGTAAGTTACAAAATGAAGTGAATTATACAGAGGTTGTACAGTCAGAAGAATTTCAATTGCTATTAAATACGAAAAAGAAGTTTATCGTTCCGATGAGTATTTTCTTTTTAAGCTTTTTTATTGCATTACCTATTTTAACATCGTATTCAAAGGTGCTCAATACACCAGCATTTGGGGATGTTACGTGGGCATGGGTGTTTGCATTTGCGCAATTTATCATGACGTGGTCATTATGTATGATTTATAGCAAAAAAGCAGAATCCTTTGATAAAATCTCGCAAAAAATTCTACAAGATATGCAAAAAGGGAGGGGCTAACTTTGAATGTAACCGCTTTTGCATTATTTTTAATCATCGTTCTTGGTACACTCGTCATAACTTATTTTGCATCGAAGAAAACGAAAAATGCGAGTGAGTTTTATACAGCTGGAGGGGGATTAACTGGTTGGCAAAATGGTCTGGCCATTGCGGGAGATTATATGTCTGCTGCGTCTTTTCTTGGTATAGCCGGAGCCATCGCATTAACTGGTTTTGATGGGTTCTTTTATAGTATCGGTTTCTTAGTTGCTTACTTAGTTGTATTATACTTAGTTGCAGAGCCACTTCGAAATTTAGGGAAGTACACGTTAGCAGATATGATTGCGGCGCGTTTTGATGCGAAAAAAGTTCGCGGCGTTGCAGCGCTTAATACAATGACGATTTCGATTTTTTATATGATTGCACAATTAGTTGGGGCTGGTGCACTTATTAAATTATTATTAGGGATCGAATATACGACATCCGTTTTAATCGTTGGTACATTAATGACAGTGTACGTTATTTTTGGCGGAATGACTGCGACGAGCTGGGTACAAATTGTTAAGGCTGTATTACTTATGGCTGGTACATTTATTATTTCTGTTATCGTTTTCTCAAAATTTAATTTTAGTGTGACTGAAATGTTCGCGCAAATGAAAACAGCTACGCCATTAAAAGATTCATTTTTAAATCCAGGGGTAAAGTATAAGGATGGTCTTGATACACTGTCTTTAAATTTAGGACTAGTTCTTGGTACTGCCGGATTACCACATATTCTTGTTCGCTTTTTTACAGTACGTGATGCAAAAACGGCACGGCAATCTGTTGTGTACGCTACGTGGTTAATTGGCGCATTTTATATTATGACAATCTTCTTAGGATTTGGGGCAGCAGCATTTGTAGGAAATGAGGCAATTATGAAAGCAAACCCTGCTGGTAATATGGCAGCACCTTTATTAGCTAAAGCGTTAGGTGGAGATTTCTTATTTGCTTTCGTATCAGCAATTGCCTTTGCAACTATTTTAGCTGTAGTGGCAGGCCTTGTATTAACAGCAGCATCAGCATTTGCACATGATTTTTATAATGAAATTATTCGCAAGGGGAAATCAACGGAAAAAGAGCAAGTGTCAATGGCTCGCTATGCGTCTATTGGGGTAGCGGTATTATCCATTATACTAGCGTTATTTGCTCAAACGTTGAACGTAGCATTTTTAGTTTCATTAGCATTTGCAGTTGCAGCGAGTGCAAATCTACCAGTTATATTATTCACAATATATTGGAAGCGCTTCAATACAACAGGTGCCATTTCGGGTATGGTCGTTGGTCTTGTATCAGCAATTGTTCTCGTAGCCTTAAGTCCAAATGTTTGGAACCCTGTAGCTGGAAAAGCTATATTTGTTGGGGAAGCGATATTCCCATATACGACACCTGGAATTATTTCAATTCCGCTTGGATTCCTTGCAGCATATTTAGGAACCGTGTTATCTAGTAAGAAAGAAGATGCTGCGAAATTTGATGAGATTCTTGTGAAATCTAATACAGGTCATGGTGTTAGTGATGCATCGTCACATTAAAAAGAGAAGGGCTTTTCGATATATAAGAAAAGCTCTTTTTTTCTTGTAAATATTACTGTATTGTAAGTAGGATTTTGTCTTAATTTTGTGGAATGAAAATAAGCAGGGAGAAAATTAAATCATCATGGCACCAGCACAGCTTTTGTGAAAAATAAGTTGTTATGGAAGGTGGAAGAAATGATGAAAACGAAACAGACTGATGAATTATTAGCAAAAGATGAGCAATATGTTTGGCACGGAATGCGTCCCTTTAGTCCAAATAGTACAATGGTAGGGGCAAAAGCAGAAGGGTGCTGGGTTGAAGATATAGAAGGGAAAAGATATTTAGATGGTATGAGTGGTCTTTGGTGTGTGAATAGTGGATATGGCAGAAAAGAGCTCGCAGAGGCGGCTTATAAGCAATTACAAACATTATCATACTTTCCAATGTCACAATCGCATGAACCGGCTATAAAGCTTGCAGAAAAATTAAATGAGTGGCTTGGAGGAGAGTATGTTATTTTCTTCTCTAATAGTGGCTCGGAAGCGAACGAAACAGCTTTTAAAATAGCAAGACAATACTATGCTCAAAAAGGTGAACCGCATCGTTATAAATTTATGTCACGTTACCGCGGGTATCATGGAAATACAATGGCAACGATGGCAGCGACTGGACAAGCACAGCGTAGATATCAATATGAGCCATTTGCTTCAGGATTTTTACATGTAACGCCGCCAGATTGTTATCGTATGCCTGGAATAGAAAGAGAGAATATTTATGATGTAGAATGTGTAAAAGAAGTAGATCGCGTTATGACATGGGAATTAAGTGAAACGATTGCAGCTTTTATTATGGAACCAATTATTACGGGCGGAGGCATTTTAATGCCGCCACAAGACTATATGAAAGCTGTTCATGAAACGTGTCAAAAACACGGTGCCTTGCTCATTAGTGATGAAGTGATTTGCGGTTTCGGACGTACAGGAAAAGCATTTGGATTTATGAATTATGACGTTCAGCCAGATATTATTACGATGGCAAAAGGGATTACGAGCGCATATTTACCGTTATCAGCGACAGCTGTGAAAAAAGAAATATATGAAGCATTTAAAGGGAAGGGAGAATATGAATTCTTCCGTCATATTAATACATTTGGTGGAAATCCTGCAGCTTGTGCATTAGCGCTTAAAAACTTAGAGATTATGGAAAATGAAAATTTAATTGAGCGATCTGCACAAATGGGCTCGCTTTTATTAGAGCAATTAAAAGAAGAAATTGGAGAGCATCCACTTGTTGGGAATATTAGAGGGAAAGGTCTACTAGTTGGAATCGAACTAGTAAATGATAAAGAGACGAAAGAACCAATTGATAACGACAAAATTGCAAGTGTTGTAAATGCTTGTAAAGAAAAAGGTTTAATTATTGGACGAAACGGCATGACAACAGCAGGATATAATAACGTCTTAACATTAGCACCACCACTTGTTATTTCAAGTGAAGAAATTGCCTTTGTTGTTGGAACGTTGAAGACGGCGATGGAACGTATTTAATGAATCGAGCGAGCTGTAATATACAGCTCGCTTTTGTTTATTATGTGAAATATGATAAATTTTCAAAGGGAGGGAACTTTTATGAAGAAATATGACCCTAGTCAACATTATCACATCGGGTATTATGAAGATGGATACGATTTAGAAGTGACGGCGTACAAAAGAATAAATGAACCAGTTTGGGACGCTTATATTCCGCACTATGAGGTAGACAATTTTTATAAGAAAGTGGAGAAAATGAAGCTAGGTGAATATATAGATGATTACGGCATTATGGTGTATTCATTTAGTAATGATATTGATGATGAAGAAGCACGAATTATTTTTGAAAAATGGTTAAAAACGAATAAAATTGTTTAAAGATAAAACGAAAAAGGAGATTGCTATCTTATAAGATAGCAATCTCCTTTTTTATTAAACTTATTTACTTGCTTTCATTGCTTTATCTTTTGCACCAAAAGTGTATTTTAACATTGGTGGTGTAATCATTGTAGTTAAAATAACGACAATAACGATAGCTGTAAAGTAATCTTGTGCTAGTAGACCTGAAGAAAGTCCTGTTCCTGCGATGATAAGTGCAACTTCACCACGAGAAACCATTCCAGCACCGATAATTGCAGAAGACTTAGCGTCAAATCCAGTCATTCGCGCACCAAATCCACAACCAATTAGTTTCGTTAATACAGCGATTACTGTTAATGCTAGGATGAACCAAATTTGATTGCCAATACCGTCAAATGTAATATTCATACCGATACTAACGAAGAATACTGGAACGAACATAGCGTAAGCGATTGGTTCTACTTTCTTTTCTACTTCATGTTTGTAGTTCGTTTGAGAAATAGCGATACCAGCGGCGAAAGCACCGATAATACCAGCAATTCCTAATAGTTCGCCGAAATATGCGAATGAGAAACAGATGATAAGAGCCGCGCTCACGATAGACTCAGATACGCGTAGTGGTGATAACCAGCGCATAATCGCAGGAACACCTTTCCATCCGATTAAAATAATAGAAGCGAAGAATACAACTTTCTTCAAGATAACCATTGTTAAGTTAACATCGTCTGTACCTAAGAAGCTCATTGCAAATGCTAATAAAATAACAACAAGAATGTCATCAAATACAGCCGCGCCAAGCATAGTTGTACTTTCACGTGTTTTCATCTTTCCTAAATCACGAAGTGTTTGTACGGAAATACTAACACTTGTCGCACATAGAAGTAATCCTAAAAATACAGCATTTCCTTGTTCCATTCCCATAACAAGACCAGAAACGTAACCACCTACGAATGGTAGAATGATACCTCCAAGGGCAACAGCTAAAGAAGAATTACGATTTGCATTTAATTCCTCTAAGTCTGTTTCAAGTCCTGCCATAAACATTAAAAGAATAACACCGACATTACTTAATTGTGTTAGAAGCTCTGAATTTTCAATCCAACCTAATATAGCTGGACCGATAACGATACCGACAATTAATTTACCGAGTACAGAAGGTTGACCTAGTCTAACACTAAGGTCACCAGCAAGCTTTGTACTTAATAAAATAAGTGCAATTTGAAAGAAAAATTCGAAATCCATCGGATCCTCTCCTCATCATTTTTATTTTTATCATACGATTTCTCGGAATTTGCCTAATGAAAATATGTAAAACCCATTAAACAAAGGGTCTGATTACAAGTTCTTTTGAACTCGTAATTTGAACCTGTAATTAATATATAATATATTTTACAAAAAATCAATGAAAAAATGGGAGCTTTTTTGGAGAGAAAAGGTGTTATTAGGGATATACATATAAGAATAGTGTGTGAATTTTTATATGTATGAAATAGTATGAAGCCCTTTTTCATTACAAATAATAAAGCCTAAATACGATTTCAAGAATTATAAATGTGAAAGGGAGGGCTTATCATTTGAAGTCATTAAAAAACAATTTGTCTATCGTTGCTTTAGGTGGAGTAAATGAAATAGGAAAAAATATGTACGCTATTCAATATGAAAATGATATTATCGTTATTGATTGTGGATCTAAATTTCCAGATGAAAGTTTATTAGGAATTGATTTAATAATTCCAGACATCACATACTTACAAGAAAATAAAGAAAAAATTCGCGGGTTAGTCGTGACGCATGGACATGAGGACCATATTGGTGGAATACCATATTTTTTAAAACAACTAAACGTACCAATCTATGCGACGAAGTTAACGTTAGGTTTAATTGAAATTAAATTAAAAGAGCATAATCTTCAAAATGATACGGAATTAATCGTTATTCACGCAGAATCAGAAATCGATCTCGGTTCTATTAAGGCGACATTCTTTAAAACGAATCATAGTATTCCAGACTGTCTCGGTATTGTGTTTCATACACCAGAAGGTACTGTAGTACACACCGGGGATTTTAAATTTGATTTAACACCAGTAAATAACCAACATCCTGATATTCATAAAATGGCTAAAATAGGTAGTGAAGGTGTACTAGCTTTACTATCTGAAAGTACAAATGCAGAACGACCAGGTTTTACTCCATCAGAGAGATCGGTAGGGGAACGGATAGAGGAAATATTTATGAAAGCAAATAGAAAAGTAATTATTTCTACATTTGCTTCTAATGTGAATCGTGTTCAGCAAATAGTTGAAGCTTGCATAAAAACAAATCGAAAACTAGCTCTGCTCGGGAGAAGTATGGTAAATGTAGTAGAAGTTGCTCTAGAGAAAGGGTATTTACATATTCCAGACGACATGTTAATTGAAGCGAGTGAAGTAAATCGTTTAGATCCAAAGCAGGTAGCGATACTTTGTACAGGAAGTCAAGGAGAACCGATGGCAGCTTTAGCGCGTTTAGCGAGTGGAAACTATAGACAAGTTGATGTTTTAGCAGAAGATACGGTTATTATAGCGGCGACTCCGATTCCAGGCAATGAACGTAACGTTTCAAGAATTATAGATAATTTATTTGCTTTAGGAGCAAAAGTAATTTATGGATCAGGTAGTTCTACTGGAGTTCATGTATCTGGTCATGCGTATCAAGAAGAATTGAAATTAATGCTCACTTTAATGAAACCTAAATATTTTATCCCAATTCATGGAGAGTTTAGAATGCTACATCACCATAGCTTGTTAGCAGAATCAATTGGTGTCGAAAAAGAAAATATCTTTATCGTTCGTAATGGAGATGTTGTAGATATAAGTAATGAAGTGGCCATTCAATCTAGAAAAATACAGGCTGGAAATATATATGTAGATGGTTTAGGAATTGGTGATGTTGGAAATGCCTTATTACGTGATCGAAAACAACTTTCAGAAGATGGAATGCTCGTAATAGTTATTACCTTTAATAAAATGGATGGAGAAATTATTTCCGGTCCTGATATTATCTCTCGTGGATTCGTCTATGTTCGTGATTCAGAAGAATTTTTGAAGGAATTAAATAAATTAGCTGTTATTACGATTAATAATTTAAAGAAAGAGAATGTGAATAGCTGGGGTATTTTGAAAAGAGAAGTAAGAGAGGCTTTAGGGAAGTTTATATATACTAACACGAAAAGAAAACCGATGATCCTTCCTATAATAATAGAGGTTTAAGATTTAATAAAAAGAATTCTCTTAGGGGAATTCTTTTTTGTTTTGAAGACAGAATGAACATATAATGAAATAAATAGAAATGGAAGGAAATAAAAGATGTTATTAAATAAACGTTTTACAATTGGAGAAATGGCAAAAATGCATAATATAGCGGAATCTACTTTACGCTATTATGATGAAAAGGGGATTTTTCATCCGTCCATTGTGGACCCGCAAACAAATTATCGCTATTATACGATCGATCAATTTTCACTATTAGATACGATTAAATTTTTACGCCAATTAAATATTCCATTAAAGGAAATTAAGAAATATATTGATGAAAGAAATCCGGCATACGCACTCAATTTACTGGAAAAACAACAAGAAATGATGTTGAAAAAACAAAGAGAAATTGAGTATGCTTTGGCGAAAATGGAACATAAAATTCATTTAATTAAGGAAGCGACAAAAGCAAAAGCTGAACAAATGGTAATTAAAGAGATCCCGCAGCGAAAAATTACAGCAATTGCGGTTGCCCCGAATACGACGGATGATATGTTTGAGTACTATATTCATTCGTTGCAAAAAAATATGAAACAAATGGATGATAGCTTATTTTCTGGAGATATCGGTGTAACAGTTGCGAAAAAAGGATTAATGCAAAATGAGTTTCAAGCATATAGCAGTGTTTTTATTCTTTTGGATTACATGCCTTTTCAAATACATAGTTCAGATGAAATTAAAGAAGGCATGTTTGCCTGTGTATATCATCATGGACCATATGAAGAAACGGATGAAACGTATAAGAAGTTAATGAAATATATTAATCAAGAAGGATACGAAGTAAGTGGAGATGCGATTGAGATTGCATTAATTGATTGGTCTGTAACAGATAATCCAGAGGAGCAAGTAACAGAAATTCAAATTCCTATAATGAAAAAACAAAGCAATAAGTTGTAGGACTCGTATCATTACAAATTGGCATCAAACACGATAATTAAGTTACCTATTTTTTAATTCTCTATTGACCTTCAAGTAACTTGAAGGTTTAAACTGTGAACAGAGCATTGAAAAAGGAGCATTTATATGATGGAAACAACAGAAAAGTTAAGAGAAAAACCGATAAAAAGTTTATTTATTTCTTATTTAATACCAGCCGTTCTAGGAATGGTGTTAATGTCAGTTAATATTGTGATTGACGCGGTTATGATTAGTAGGGGAGTTGGAGCGAACGGATTAGCAGGAGTAAACGTGGCTATTCCAGCGTTTTCAATTTTCTTCTCTATTTCATTATGGATTGGAATGGGCGGGGCAACGTTATATTCCATTGCACTAGGTGAAAATAAATTAGATAGGGCAAGATCTATTTTTACTCAATCCATGACGGTAGCAGTAATTATCGTAGGTGTGTTAGCAGCGATTTGCTTATGGAGAATAGAAGATTTAGCATACTTATTCGGTGCAAACGAAGTGATTTTACCGTATACGTTAGACTATTTACACGTGTTATTAACATTTGGAATGATATACGTTTTAGAAAATATTTTAAGTACATTTATACGAAATGACGGAAATCCTAATTTAGCAATGGCAGGTCTAGTTGTAACTGCTGTATTAAATATAGTGTTTGACTATATCTTTATTTTCATCTTTGGATGGGGTGTAACAGGTGCTGCTTCAGCGACTATTCTTTCAGCAGCAATTGGTTTCCTTGTATTATTAACGCATTTCTTTAGAAAAAGTAGTATTTTAAAGTGGACGAAATTCCATTTTGAATGGGATACAGTTAAACAAATTATGATTATAGGTTTTCCTAGTTTTACAGCAGAAAGTACAGTAGCGATTGTTACGATTGGTTTTAATATTGCATTCGTTCAATATGCAGGAGAAGTAGGAGTCGCTTCTTATGCGATGGTGAACAGTATTCATGCGATGACATTACTACTATTCTTCGGTGTTGGAGCAGCGTTACAACCGATCGCTAGTTTCCATTACGGGGCAAATTTACCAGAAAGATTGCGTGAAGGATTAAAGTTCGCTGTAAAAATTGCGGTAGTACTCGGTGGTATTGCAATAGTTATCGGATTATTCTTCGGGAAATATATTATTGGTCTATTTGATGTCCAATCTCCAGAGTTATTGGAGTTAACATTAACGGGTATTAGCTTGTTCTTTATCCAATATGTATTTTTAGGATATAACATTGTGTATGGAGAGTACTTCCAATCAGTGCGACAAACGACAAAATCAGTGCTGATTATAATGAGCCGAGGGTTACTATTTATTATTCCATTATTATGGATTATGCCAAAAGTATTTGGGATAAATGGAATTTGGCTCGTTATGCCAGTAGCTGAAGTATTGACAGCGATTATCGTATTTACGATGAATCGTATGAAACATCCTGTTCCATTAAATATGGCGGGAGAGAAAGAAGCGATTTAATGAAGAAAATCCCCTTGAGCAAGTAAGGGGATTTTTTTACTCTTTTAAACTAATCGCAAAAGATCCATCTGTTTCTTGAACAGACGCGAAAGCAACGCTTTTAATATTAGTGATGCCCTTTTCTTTTAATTCTTTATATAACCATTTTTCGTCTTTATGAATTAACTTTAAGTTATCGTATTGAATTTGCGAATCAACGATAAGGGCAATTGGTAATCCAGCATACGTAACATCTATGTTTAAATCTTTTGGAGTTAATGGTACAAGTTCACGCTTTGGTAAAATGCTAATGGCTCCGTTCGCTTCTAAAATAGCATATTCAATTTCGTGAACACTTGGATATCCTGCGACGCGAAGGTTAGACAGTAGTTCAGCGATTGGATATCTACTTTTTTGTAAGTTTTCAAAAATAATATCACCATGTTTAATTAAAATGATAGGGTGTCCGAGAATAAAACGATTTAGTTTGTTTAGTAAGCTTAATTTTGTAAGAAGCAAATGCAAACATGTAATAACGACCATACCGAGAAAAGCTTGCAAAGCACCAGAGACAGGTATGGCCTGAAAAGCTAAATAAGATAAAAAGATAATAGCACCAAAATCATGAGGAGTTAGTTGTGCTAAAGCTGATTTACCGAGCATTTTAAGTGATAGTAAAAATAAGATGAAAAAGAACGATACGTTACATAAAAAGAGAAGCAATAGAGACACTCCTTCGTGCAAAGTTGTACTTACTGTTCCCGAAAGAAATATAAATATTACTTTCCAGAGGATAAATTAGGCTGAATTGGAATTTGTCTGTATACAAACAAATAAATGGATATTATCATGAAAGAAGCAAAGAACATAGGAGTATATGGATATGAAAAAGAAGAAAATAATTAAGTATATGATAGGCATTATAATCATTTGCACCGTTTATGCAGGATTTTTACAATATAACATTTATAAGCATGGACAGATGAATGCAACCTACGATGCGGATTATATAATTGTATTAGGATCGAAAGTAAATGGAACGAAACCGTCGTACTCATTGCAATATCGTATTGATAAAGCAGCTGAGTATTTACAATCACATGAGAAAACAATTGCTATAGTATCTGGAGGGAAAGGAAAAGGAGAAGATATTTCAGAAGCATTAGCAATGAAAAATGGATTAATGAAACTAAAAATTGCAGAAGACCGCATTATAATGGAAGATAAGTCAACGAGTACAGATGAGAATATTAAATTCTCAAAACCGTTAATTCCGGACAATATGAAAAAAGGAATGATCGTAACAAACGACTTCCATATGTTTAGAGCGAAAAAAATAGCAGCCAAGCAAGGTTTACAATTAGAAGGTCTTCCGGCTGAAACACCGAAGCGAATTGTCATTCCATCGAATATACGAGAGTATTTAGCCATTACGCAATATTGGTTTATGAATCGAATATAGAGAAAAGTAATCCCGTCTGGAAGTCCAGTCGGGGTTATTTTTGATGAAAATCTTACAAATATGTCATGTTCATGAAAGGTAAAGCGATAGTTTCTAGAATCGATTCCTGACATAATGAAGATAACAAAAACTATTTAGAGGTGAATCGGATGAAAGGAAATAATATATTATCTTCACTATGTTACTTTAGTATCTTTTTTGCACCATTTTTACTGCCAATTATCGTCTACTTCGTTGCGGAGGATGAAGTGAAATACCACGCGAAAAAAGCATTTTGGTCACATATTTTCCCGTATGCGGTTTTATTTGGTGGATTAGCAGTATCCGGCATATATGGTTTAAGCTTCAATCAATCTGATGGTGCTGGAATTGGAATGATGATCACATATGCGGTGTTCATTCTTGTAGGGGTTTATTACTTCATTTGGAATATCGTAAAAGGTGTTAAAGTTTTGAAAACAGCGTAATAAGACAAGAAATAATTTGATGTAAACCTGTCGGTATTTGTTGGTAAGTCGATATATTCGAAAAATCGTTGATATAATGCAAGGAATCGTCGATATAATTTCATTTACCGTACTAATAGAAGTTTTAAAAAGAGCAATTCAAAAAGAATTGCTCTTTTTGTGCTTATAAGTTGTGAATATTGAAAAAGATATGTTAATTTTTCATTATGAAGAGAAAAAAGGAGTGTTTTTCATGAATGAGATCATACATAAAATGGAGCAACACGTTTCAGTTCGTAAATATAAAGAAGAATCAATTCCGAAAGATGTAGTAGAAAGAATGGTGCAAGCTGCGCAGCATGCTGCTTCCTCGCATTTTGTACAGGCGTATTCTGTTATATATGTAACAGATCAAGACCTAAAGGTTAAACTAGCAGAGCTATCCGGAAATCGTCACGTGAAAGACTGCGCAGCATTCTTTGTTTGTTGTGCAGATTTAAAACGACTTGAAATGGCGTGTGAACAGCATGGTACAGAGATTAAGCATGAAGGAGTAGAAGACTTTATCGTTGCGACGGTAGATGCTTCACTGTTCGCGCAAAACTTAGCGTTAGCAGCAGAATCGTTAGGATACGGTATTTGTTATATTGGTGGTATTCGTAATAACCCGAGAGAAGTAAGTGAATTGCTTCATTTACCAGATAAAGTATATCCTATATTCGGAATGACAGTTGGTGTACCAGATGAAAATCATGGAGTGAAACCGCGTTTACCAGTAGCAGCAATTCTTCATGAAAATGGGTATGATGAAAAGAAATATGATGAATTATTAAACGAATACGATGAAACGATGAGCTCGTATTACAAAGAAAGATCAGCAAACAAGAAAAACGTAACATGGACGGAATCAATGAGTTCGTTTATGGCTAAAGAAAAAAGAATGCATATGAAAGAGTTTTTAAGTGAAAAAGGATTTAATAAGAAATGAGAAAAAAGGCAGACCTGCATGCAGGTCTGCCTTTTTTGGAGGAGAAAAATGAAGCAAGCTTTAATCGTTTTATCTTGAAAAACTTACTTATAATAAATGCAAACTTTCAATAAGAAGATACATACCTGTACAACTCAAAAGGATGTACGTAAATATTTTAAAAATCCGTTGATTAAGCCATTTGAAAATAATTTGACCTATATACAAACCTAGAAATACGATTGGAATAGCATATAAACTGGATTCCCAAATTGTTTTGTTTGTCCCAGTGAAGAGTATTTGGGTTAGTAGGCTAATGAAATATATAAATAGATAAAAAGCCAATGTAGTTGCTCGTAACTTCTCCTTTTTCGTATCAGTTCCTGTAAAATAAAGTAACAGTGGAGGTCCTGGCATACCGATACTTGTCGTTAAAAGACCAGATAATCCGCCAACTATGAAATCTCTAGATTTTGTTGATTGAATCTTAAAGTTGCATATTAGCATCAACGTTAATAGTAAGAGAAGGATGCTAATTGCTAATTTAAATGTGTTGATGTTAATGGAAGTGAAAATGATAATACCAAAAGGAACACCAATTATACTTCCGAAAATTAATCTTTTCAGTAGAATAAAATCAATGTCCATTCTTATTTTCCAGATGAGTGATATAGAAATAATTAATGATAAAATGATATTTATTTGTATAGCTTCTTGTGGTAGAAATAGCATGAGTAAGAAAGGTGTTGCCATAATAGAAAAGCCAAAACCTGTACTTGTTTGTAAAATAGAAGCTACTAATATAATACATATGAAAGTGAATATAATCTCCAATATAGTCCTCCTACATAATTAGGTCCAATACATATTTTAACATAAAGTGAAACTTTAATCAGTGGGGCTTACTGTCCTTTAAAACGGGAAAAAAGCGGCTAAATAGCCGCTTTTTTCTCGCATTTAATATTCCAATGATGACCCTGTAGCCTTAAAATATTTTTCTCGTGAAGGCGTCATTACCCGGATTGCTAATAAACAGGAAAGGAAAAGAATGAGTAATGAGCTGCTTATTACAGTGATTTGAACGGAAAGAAATTGTGCGGATGCCCCAATTGCTAAAATGAAAAAGATTTGGATGAAATTTTTTATGGAATCAAATACGCTATCAATACGTCCCATCATATGTACAGGGATGTTATTTTGATAAAATGTTATAAAGCCAGTACCAGCAAATGATGAAGAAATGCCAAGTAAAATGAAACCACTCGCTGCAACTATAAATGAATTTGAAAAGGCGAAAATTACATAGCCTATTGCTGTGAAAATCATACCTAATCCGATACAATGTTGAATTGGTAATCGTTTAGCAAAGAGAGAAACAAGAAATGAACCGAAAACGTAAGCAGCACCAGTTATACTAACAAGCATGCTATATTCTATATTGGATAAAAACAGTACTTGATTTGTGAATACAACTTCTTGTGAATCGAGTGCCATAGAAACAAGCATAGTGGCTTGAAATAAAACGAATATGAGAATGATGTAAGTTTCAGTTCGAGCGAATGAAAAAACTTGTTTCCAATCACTTCGTAATGTTTGTACGAAAGTATTTGCAACTTCTTCGTCTTGCTTTGTTTGTAACGTAATGTTTGGCAAGAAGTAAATGAGAATGGTAGAAAGTAGAAAGGAAAGTGAGTTGCAGTAAATTACAAAGGATGCTGAGTGCGTGGTGAGAAGTATTCCGGCAAGAGCTGGACCGATAATGAAAGCTCCGTTTGTAAATAAGCTATTCCAAGCGTTAAATTGAGCGCGTTCTTCAGCTTGTATGAGCATTGTTTTATAGGTGAATGAAGCTGGATCGAAAAATGATGTAGCGATGCGAGTTAAAAAGATAAAAATATAAATGGCCCAAATAGAATCAAATAGTGGAATACAGCCAATAAGAGTTGCCCGAATTATATCTGTGATGAGCATAATGGACCGTTTGTTTAATCGATCTACTATACTACCAGACCATATTTTTGTAACAACGGTGGCAATTGGACCTACAATCCATAATCCTGCTACAGCAGCAGGGGAGTTTGTACTATTTAACACCATTAAGTTTAGGGCGATGAGATACATAAAATCACCTAAACGAGAAATTCCTGTTCCCGACAATAATAATAATTTATTTTTCATAAGCAGTTGGACCTTTCTTTCATTGTTTTTTAATCCTGCAGGAAATAGCGTATTCCTCTTCGGAGTTTGATTGACGAGCGGTTTTGTTTTCCCAGCGTAATAAAACTTGTGTAACTTCCCAAGTAAGCTGTTGTAATTCCTCTGGAGTTAAGAATAAATGAGATACAATATGACTGCCTGTATTCGTTCCTTCTGTGCCGCTTTCTTCAATATAGAAATGAGCAGATTTTGCCTTGTAATATTTTTCAATAATTCCTCGTTTTTCTTTCGTGTCTACTAATTCAAGTAACCCTCCATCATATAAAATTTGAACGTGATAATGAACGCTACCAGCAGATTTATTTAGTTTAGTAGCTACTTGTTTTGCAGTGAGTGCCTCGTCTTTTAAAAGGTGAAGAATTTGAATGCGAGTTGCATTAGAAATGAGCTTCTGCTGCTCAGCTGAAATAGTAAGTCTATCGTCAAACATTATGATATCTCCTTTCTGATGATCTAAATTTATTGTACATTCTAAAAAATTAGAACATAAGGAAAATAAATCGCCTTTTTCCTTTATATTTCGACATAAAGAAAAATAGCATGTACATAAACATGCTATTAAGTGTTAGTAGATTCTTCAATCAGTTTCCCGCGATAAAACAGGTAAAGCCATATAAAACTAACAAAAATACAGCATAGAGCTAATAGGCTACCAATAATTTGCGGAGAAAGAATTTCTAAAAGCGCTCCTGTAAAAAACATGGATAACTGAATAAGAGATCCGTAAATGGAATAATGGAATGAAAAAACTTTACCCATCATATTTTCCTTCGTATAAGTTTGAAGTAATGTCGTATCAAGTGGAACGATAATTCCTCCTGCTATGCGCATACAAAGCAATGTAATGATACCGATAATAAGTTGATCGGACAAAATGAATCCGAGAAAGAAAATTCCTTGTAGGAAATAGGCCCAACCGAATGCTTTTTTCATTTTTTCTTCATTTTTAGATATATAAAGGTTAACGAGGAGGCTTCCAATCATAAGCCCAGCCCCTTGAATCGTATATAAAATTCCAATGTTGGTGTGGAAAATCTTTTCGGCATAGATCGTTAGAAGTAGCTGATAAGCGCCTCCAATAATACCCCATGAAATGCCGACAAGAATTAACGTTAAAATGATTTTTGTTTGTAATATGTATGTGTAACCATCTTTTATATCAGTAAAAAATGCTTTTTTCTTGTTACAAGTATCATGAGAAGGGACATTCATAGTATAAATAAAATAGGCTGAAATAAAGTATGACAGGCTATTTACTAAAAAAGCGAACTCAATATGTAAAGATTGTGCAATTATCCCGCCCAAAGAAGCACCCATAATAGACATAAAACCATTAATTGTACTAGAAAGAGAGTTAGCAGTTACGAAATGATTTTGGTGTACGATATTTTTTAAGGTTGCTTGTTTAGCTGGTTCAAATAAACAAGAAAGTACGGATAAACATATATTAGAAATGAAAATAATCTCAATTTTATATAATGCAAATAAGTAAGTGAGGACGATCATGCCTCGTAAAAAATCGGTAAAAATCAGAATCTTCTTTTTAGAAAAACGATCTACAACTCCGCCTATAAAAGGGCTAAGAAGTAGCTGTGGTAAGCCTTTACTTATAAAAGTGAGTGCAATCATAAATGGCGATTCCGTTAGGCTATAGACGAATGTTACTAAAGCTACAGTATGAAACCAATCTCCAAGTACACTTAATGTTTGACCGTAAAATAGTTTTTTGAAGTTACTATTTGTTTTAAGAAGTGCGGAATAAGAAACTGACATAAAAAGATTAATCCTTATGTAATGATGATGCTTGAACTTGTTTTTTCCACTCGCTTAAATACACTTTCTCCGCTGTAGGAAGTCCAACAGGTAATTGTGCGATCAATTCTAAACTATTTCCGTCAGGATCATTAAAGTATACGGCGGCATGTGCTAATTCTGGAAAAACAATCGGCTCAATTGGTTCCATTCCAAAATCTTTTCTTGCTGAAATTCCTTTTTGGTTTAGCCAGTGTATTGCATTTTCTAAATCATGTAAGCTTACTTGAAAGGCGATGTGTCGTAAAGAAGGGTGATAATTAACTTTGTATTCTGTGCCTTCCCAAAGACCGAGCCAACTTTCGTTTTCTTTAATCCAAAAGAAAGCAATATCATCTCCTCTTTTATATAATTTCAGTCCAAGTGATTCATAAAAAGATATTGATATCTCTAAGTTACTGACAGGTAAGTGTGCTTCGTAAAGACCTTTAATCATTGTAATCCTCCTTAGTAAAACATTTCTTATTTCATAGTAAACGTTTTTTTATTAGTTGAAATCACAAAAAAGAGGGATATCACTTCATACGAAAGTATGAAAAAACAGCTCGAATATGAGCTGTTTTCGTATAGTTTTTCGTTCATTTGTTAAGGATAGGATATATTAGTATCCGTATCCGCCGCCACCCCAGCAGCTACATCCGATGATGATTAGAAGGATGAATAGTACGATAAGCAAAGCAAATCCACCGCCGAAACCAGAGCAACTTCCACCATAGCTCATATGTTTTCCTCCTTTTGAGTAAGTTAATCTATATAATTCATGGACTACTATATACAGTATGTTTTTTGTATGGAAAAGGAGCCAGTCTCTTTTGTAATTAGACAAACGCCTGTATGGTTATTTTGATTGTATATTGTGCTAGGGGTATGTGAAGAAATCATTATATATTTTGCAATTTGTTCATAAAAAAATATAAAAATTGTAAAAAAAACCATTTTTATATTTTTTTATGAGAGGATTTGTACTATAATTTTACAAGTAATATTATGGGAAAAGGGAGTTTTAGTAAAGAGATGGAGATGGGAAAATTACACAATAAAATAGAAAACAAAAAGAAAGAGCTAATCCAACTTGTTGCTAGACACGGATTGGATCATGATAAAGTTTTGTTATTTAGCCGAGATTTAGATATACTTATTAATAAGTTTATGAATGTAAAAGATAAAGTACACAAATAAATAATTTGTAGTTTTTTATATTAAGATATTTTGTAAAAAAGGAGAGAAAAGTATTTGGAACATTTACAAGAAGAGTTATATAAACAAATAAAAGAAGAAAAAGGTATTATTACAATTTTTTTAAAGAGTGGCGTTAGAATAGTAGGAGAAGTTGTTGCGATAGACAAATTTACCGTTTTAATGTTAGTTGATGGAAAACAACAGCTTATATACAAGCAGGCTATATCAACGATAATAAAATAAGACACTCATATTGAGTGTCTTTTCATTATCGTTTGCAAGCTTCCACATCAATGCCAGCAGCTAGTAATTTCTTTTCGCCATCTTGTTCAATCATTTTTTGTAATTTAGATAGGAAAGAATCAAAGTTTGTATGCTTTGCTACTTGGAATGTCATTTTATGCTCAATTGGTAGCCACGTATCAATATCAGCTTCGTTATGCTGAATTTTCACCTCAAGCTTATCAAGTGCGTTAGCTACTTTTGCCTCGTACGTTTCTTTCGCTTCAAACTCCATCCATAAATCATATAATTCCTCACCGAGAGAACCTTTTAATGTTCGTTTAATATTTAAAATGGCTTCTTGCTCATTTATTTGTTTTTGTAATTGTAATTCATGACTATTCATTGTATCAAAAGCAGGAATATCACCAGCTTCAGCTTCGACTAGGTCGTGAATAATAACCATTTTAAGTAATTTTTCAATATTTACTTTTTGATCTAAATAAGGCTCAACTAAAATGGCCATTAGAGACATGCGCCACGTATGTTCAGCAACACTTTCTTGACGTCCGTTAGAAAGCCAGCTATGTCGCATTTCATATTTTAATTTTTCTGCTAGTGCAATGACTTGTAAAATGTTATGTTCCATCGTAATCCTCCTCATATTTCCATACTATAATTCTAATATGGAAATGAAATGTGTCAATTTTATGAGTATATTGCGATAAACAGATGATAAGCGTATAATACTTATTATATGTGAAAACGCATTATTAAAATAAAAAAATGTTTTATAAAAATGAAAAGGAAAGGGCAGGAATATGGGAGAAGAAAATCAAGGATTTGCTAGACCACAAAGAAGAAAAAGGAAGTTTGACATTTCTAGCCCAGTCGGCATTATAGTAGGTTTTGCTATAGTGATAGCGGCAATTATGATTGGCGGCGGCGGAATAAAAGCTTTTAAAAACTTTTTAGATATTTCATCTATTTTAATTGTCATAGGGGGAACTACAGCGACAATTGTTGTGGCATATCGATTTGGAGAAATAAAAAAATATACGAAAAGCATTTTTACTGTTTTACATAGAAAAGAAGAAAATTTAGAACAGTTAACGGATTTATTTGTTGATTTTTCGAAAAAGTCTAAAAAACACGGCCTACTTTCTTTAGAAGTTGATGGAGAGCAAGTAGACAATCCTTTTATTCAAAAAGGAATTCGATTAATGTTAAGTGGTTACGATGAAGATGAATTAAAAGAAGTGTTAATGAAAGATGTTGAAACGGAAGTGTATGAGTTAAGAAAAGGGGCAGCATTATTAGATAAAATTGGCGATTTCGCTCCAGCTTGGGGCATGATAGGGACTTTAATCGGTCTTATCATTATGCTTCAAAACTTGCAAGACACATCGCAAATTGGTACAGGGATGGCAGTTGCGATGTTAACGACATTGTATGGGTCAGTACTTGCAAATATGATTGCAATCCCTCTTGCTGAAAAGGTGTATCGTGGTATTGAAGATTTATATACAGAGAAGAAGTTTGTTATTGAAGCGATTTCAGAATTATATCGCGGTCAAATTCCTTCTAAATTAAAGTTGAAACTCGATACATATGTATACGAAACAAAGATAAAAAAAGTAAAACGAGCAGCCTAATATTTCAAGGAGTGGTATGGTTATGATGCAACGACCGCAAAAGGGATCGCCTCGTTGGATGACGACTTTTACAGATTTAACAATGTTATTATTAACTTTCTTTGTATTACTAGTTGCTACATCAAAGCAGGATGCAGTAAAATTGTCAAAGATGCTTGAAAAGTTTAGTGACGTGGAGCAAGTAGATGCAAAAGTAATGGGAAATACAATACCAGATATTTCACATGAAAAAAATGATGAAAAAATGGTCTCTAAAAAGAGAATGGACGAATTATATAAAAAGTTAAAAGCATATGTAGATAATAACGGTATTAGTCAAGTGAATGTATATCGAGAGGATACGGGAGTAAGCGTCGTTATAGTAGATAATTTAATATTTGATACGGGTGACGCGAACGTTAAACCGGAAGCGAAAGAGATAATAAGTCAATTAGTTGGGTTTTTCCAATCAGTACCAAATCCGATTGTTGTTGAAGGGCATACAGATAGTAGACCTATTCATAATGACAAATTCCCTTCTAACTGGGAGCTGTCTTCAGCAAGAGCAGCAAATATGATTCACCACTTAATCGAAGTGTATAATGTGGATGATAAAAGGCTAGCTGCGGTAGGATATGCAGACACAAAGCCAGTTGTACCAAATGATTCACCGCAAAATTGGGAGAAAAACCGTCGCGTTGTCATTTACATAAAAGAATAGTATATTATCATTTTAATAATAAAATAATGAAAATACGAAAATTCTTTTAAAAAAATATTAAATTTTATCATTTTATTTTGTATAATGAGTGAGAATGATAAGGTGAAATATTAAGATATATTTATACATAGAAGGAGAGAATTAAAAAGAATGGCACATAAAATTTTAGTTGTAGACGATGCGATGTTCATGCGAACGATGATTAAAAACTTATTAAAAAGTAATTCTGAATTTGAAATTATTGGTGAAGCAGAGAATGGAGTAGAAGCAATTCAGAAGTTTAAAGAACTTCAACCGGATATTGTAACATTAGATATTACTATGCCAGAAATGGACGGACTTGAAGCGTTAAAAGAAATTATTAAAATTGATTCAAGTGCAAAAGTTGTTATTTGTTCTGCAATGGGACAACAAGGTATGGTATTAGATGCAATTAAGGGTGGAGCAAAAGACTTTATTGTAAAGCCGTTCCAAGCGGATCGAGTAATTGAAGCTTTAACAAAAGTAGCAAACAGCTAATATAGAAGGGGTGCCACAAGGAATCTAAACATTGATAGCGGATATGCGTGTGGCCCCCTTTTTTCTTGCTTTAAAACACTAAATTGTTATACATAAATGAAATGTTTGTTAGACAGGTAGGGGATGAAAATGCAAACAGATCTATTAAATATATTTTTTGAGGAATCAGAAGAACATTTACAGTCGCTAAATGAAAATGTGCTAATTTTAGAACAGAATCCTGCTGATATGAGTGTAGTAGGAGAAATATTCCGCTCAGCCCATACATTTAAAGGTATGTCAGCGAGTATGGAATTTACGGAAATGGCGGATTTAACGCATAAAATGGAAAACGTTTTAGATGAAATTCGTCATGGGAATATAGTTGTAAATGCAGAGATTATTGATGTGATTTTTGAGTGCATTGATAATTTAGAGAAGATGGTTGCAGATGTGCAACAAGGCGGAATGGGCGATATTGATGTAATTACAACTAAGCAGAAATTAGAAGCATTATTGAATGGCAATGTAGAAACTCCTGCGGAATATATTGAGCAAGAACCTATAAATAATGATGATGCAGTTTCGCATGAAGTGCATATAACTGTTGAGCAACATGCTATTTTAAAAGCAGTACGTGCAATTATGTGTATTGAAGCACTGCAAAATGTAGGTAATGTACAAAAAACAGTTCCAAGTATTGAAGAAATTGAAGCAGATGCTTTCGGGTTTGAGTTCACAGTATTTATGGATACTGATCAAAGTGAAGAAGAATTAAAACAAGTAGTGCTTCATGTTTCTGAAATTGAGAAAGTAGAAGTGAAGCAAGGACATACATTAAAAGAAGTAGTCTCGAAAGAATTGGGTACACAAGAAGCTATGCAGGAAGATTTACAAGCGGCTACTCATGTGGAATCAACTAAAGAAGTTTCGAAGCAATCTGCTAATGCTACACCTGCTAAAAGCGCTGCAAAAACGAAAAATGGTAAAGTGGAAAATCGTTCCATACGTGTTCAATTAGAAAAAATTGAAAGATTAATGAACATGTTTGAAGAAAGTGTAATTGAGCGTGGTCGTATAGATGAATTGGCACAAGCAATTCAAAACAAGGAATTAATTGAGCATTTAAATCGATTAGGCGATATTTCAAAAGATATTCAAAATGTACTACTAAACATGCGTATGGTACCAATTGAAACGGTATTCAATCGTTTCCCCCGTATGGTACGTATGTTAGCGAAAGATTTAGGGAAGAAAATCGATTTACAAATTACAGGTGAAGACACCGAAGTTGATAAAATTGTTATTGATGAAATCGGTGATCCACTCGTCCATTTAATTCGTAATGCAATTGATCACGGTGTTGAAACTGTTGAACAACGTCGTGATGCAGGGAAAAATGAGACAGGTACGATTAAATTAGAAGCGTTTCATAGTGGAAATCATGTCGTTATTCAAATTACGGATGATGGAAATGGAATTCATAAAGGGAAAGTATTAGAAAAAGCGATTAAAAATGGTGTTGTAACAGAATCTGAGGCAAATAAATTAACGGATCGTGAAGTATTTGATTTGATCTTCCAACCAGGATTTAGTACAGCTGAAGTTGTATCCGACCTTTCTGGGCGTGGCGTTGGATTAGATGTAGTGAAACATACGATCCATAGTTTAGGTGGACATTTAATTATTGATTCTGAAGAAGGAAAAGGTAGTACATTTAGAATTGAACTGCCATTAACGTTGTCCATTATTCAATCTATGCTTGTTCAAACGAATGATAAACGTTATGCTTTCCCTCTTGGTAATATTGTTGAAGCAATTCGGATTAAGAGAGAAGACATCCAATCCTTACAAGGAAAAGATGTGTTAAATTACCGTAATCAAATTATTGAAGTGAAGCATTTAAGTACTGTATTTGGTGAGAAAACAGTAGATGAGGCGTTTGCGTCATATGATGGTCAAATGGTTCCTGTGTTAATTGTTCGTAATACACATCGCAGCTATGGACTTATTGTAAACACAATTATCGGTCAAAGAGAAATCGTCTTAAAGTCATTAGGTGACTTCTTTGCAGAGAGTTCTAATTATTTCTCTGGTGCGACAATTCTCGGTGATGGACGAGTGGTCCTCATTTTAAACCCAGAAGGTTTATAATAGGAATGAAGGAAAGCTCCCCACTTGTATACAATTGGGGAGCTTTTTGGTTAATCGTTACTAATCTGAAAATGGGAATAAATACATATTAACGTTTTATATAATAAGTTTGTTAAAATAAAATGAGAGTTTATATCATTTGATAGAAAAACAGAAATGAGGAGGCAGAGAAAATGCCTGAGCAACATACAAAAGGGGATACGAGCACAATTGTGCTAGAAAAAGAAAATGAGCATTTAACGCCTCAAGAATGCGATATTCTTGGCGAAATTGCAAATATATCATTTGGTTCAGCTTCGACTGTATTATCAACAATCTTAAATAGGCAAGTAAGTATTACTGCTCCTCGCATAGAATTGGTAGATTTATATGATTCAAGCGACGTCGAAGTTCCACACGTTGTATTAAACATTCATTTTACAAAAGGATTAGATATGGAAAACCTTCTTGTCCTTAAGCAAGATGTTGCATTATCCATTGCTGATTTAATGATGATGGGAACAGGTGAAGTGGAAGACGGAAAAGAACTTGGTGAATTAGAGCTAAGTGCTGTACAAGAAGCGATGAATCAAATGATGGGGTTCGCAGCTACATCTATGTCAGAATTCTTTCAAGATACAGTAGATATGTCTCCGCCGACAATTAAAGTTGTAAAGTTATCAGAAGAAATGGAGAAAATTTCTGAGATTGATGGGAATCAAACGATTGTTAAAGTATCGTTTGATTTAAAGATAGATAATCTTGTAAACTCTAAACTTGTGCAAATTGTTTCAGTTGAACATGCGAAACGAATGGTAAATAAATTAATGCAATTATCTGGTGGAGTAGAAGAAAAAGATGAGCCAGCAGAAATAGTGGAAACTGAGATTGTAGAAGAACAAGTTGAAAAAGAGCATTTAACACAAGAAGAGAAAGATGTCCTTGGTGAAATTGCAAATATTTCAATTGGTTCAGCTTCAACAGTATTGTCAACACTATTAAATCAGCCAGTTACAATTAGTACGCCCAATGTAGAATCAATCAATGTTCGTCATTATGACGGAGTACCAGTCCCGTTTGTTATTTTAAATGTTGATTTTGTTGAAGGGCTAAAGAATGAAAATGTATTCGTATTTACGAAAGATGTCGCTTTAACAATGGTAGATTTAATGATGATGGGAACAGGGGAAGTTGATCCAGAGAAGGAGCTTAGTGAATTAGAACTGAGCGGTATTAAAGAAATCATGAACCAAATGATGGGGCATGCTGCGACGGCGATGTCAGAAATGTTTCAAGAAAAAATGGACATGACACCACCAAATGTTAAATTCGTAACGTTAAAAGAAGAAATGGAATATTTGGGAGAGTCAATGAAAGTGGACGAACTCGTCCAAATTACGTTCAACCTTGAAATTGGCGACCTGCTTCAATCGAAAATGTATCAAATTTTACCGATTTCAGAAGCGAAAGAAATGGTAAGAAGACTTCTATATCCAATGGTGGAAGAGGAAGAAGAGATTGTTACGGAAGAAATTGAAGAAGAAAAAATTGTAGAACCTGTTGTGCAAACTATTGAATTTAAAGAAGTAAAACAAATGGAACCAGTATACATGGACACATCCATCTTACAAAATGTAGAAATGAATGTGAAATTTGTATTTGGAAGCACAGTGAAAACAATTCAAGATATTTTAAGTTTACAAGAGAATGAAGCGGTTGTACTAGATGAGGATATTGACGAGCCAATTCGTATTTATGTAAATGATGTATTGGTGGCGTATGGTGAACTTGTAAATGTAGATGGATTTTTCGGAGTAAAAGTGACGAAATCGCTATAAGTCGTTGAAATAGGAGTTTGAGCTAGTAGATGAAAAACGTAAAGTTTTTTCTAATGAGCTGGTTATTCATAAATGTGTGTTTGTTCTTCCCTCTGCAAAGTCAGGCGGAAGAACAAATTGAGCCAGATCAAAAACTAAATGAAATGAATGTACAAGAAGAAAACAAAGAAGTTCAAGAGCAGCCAGAGCAAGTGGAAGTGAATCAAGGTAAAGAGGAACAACAAGAAGTAGTAAATGAACAAGAGGTCGAAAAAAAGATAGAGACGGATCAAGGGGTTATTACAGTAAATAAGTCGGAATTAAAAGTTGGCGAAGAAGTGCGAGTTATTGTAGAGCCGAAAGAGCAAAATGTTCAAAGTATAAAAGGTATTTTGCGCTTGCCAAAAAACGGCGATCAGTATGAACAAGAAAGAATGCTATCGTTTAAGTATGAAGAGGAAACAAAGCGATGGATTGCTAACTACAAGGTCGAAACTTTTGATTTGCAAGGTGATTGGAATCTTCAGCTCATTCAAAGTTCTAAAGAAACTGAGAAAGAAGAGCTTATAGAAAATGAAGTGAAAGTCCCATTTATTCGTATAAATAATGACACGCCAACAATAGATAAAGAACTGCCGAAGTTGCATAAAGTTACTGTTGACGAGGCGGAAGAGAAGCTAATTGAACGGAAACAAGGCGATTCTATACGTGTGCGAGTGAAGGCGACAGACGGAGAATCAGTTGTGAAAGAGGTTCGTGTTACATTAAAAGGGAAAGAAAATAAAGAGATTACATTTTTATTAGATTACAATAAGCGCGACATGGATTGGCAAAAAGTATTTGAAATAACGGATGCGTTGCCAATCGGGACATACGAAATACTTGTAGAGATAGTGGATGCGGCCGGCAATAAACTGGTTGAAGAAAGTGAGTATATCGTTTCTATTTTGGAGCAAAAACCAGAAGATAATAAAAAGGTAGAAGAACGAGAGAATGAAGATAAATTAGAAGATAAGAAAGAAACTGAGAAGCAGGAAGACTCGAAAGTAGAAATCCCGCTTCCAGAAGAAAAACCGCCAGTTGTTCAAATTCCGAAGCAAGAAGAGAAAGTAAACGATCTTATAAAAGAGCCGCTGAAAGAGAAAGAAGAAATTACTTACTTTATAAAAGAGCCGTTGGAAAATCATAAGGAAGTAAGTGATGGAAAGGCTCAAAAAGAGAACAAAAGTAGAAATGACAATGGAGTCGTTTCGAAAAAGAAAGAACAAATAGAAGAACCGCAAAAGAAAAAAGAAGACAGTAGCGAACAAGGAATACAAGCTTCTAATGTATTTGCTATCATGTCAGGTTTATTCGTATTGTTTTTAGTTTTAAAAAGTAATAAAGAATGGGGCTAATAATTTCATAGTAGTGGAGGCGCTTAGATGGAGATTAAACGTACGACAATTGAAAATAAGACGCTACAACCATTAAAACAGCCTGCAGCTATTTCGGAACATGAAATCCAGAAAGAACGAAAGCATAGTAATCTAGTGTTTACTGGACAGTCTAAGATTATTTCGAGAAATAATGAAATAGGGATTTTACTTGCGAGTTTAGGTGATGGAAAGGTTATGAAGGAAATGCTTTCTAAAGAGATGGATACAGTATTACAACTCTTTAAAAAGTTACATACGTTATCTGGTGAAGGAAAGCAAACAGAAAAAGTATTTGAACAAGTAATGAGAAGTTTACAAGGGCTTGTTAAACAGGCGCATATAAAAGAACTTCCTTTGTTAGATGGAACGTATGATTTCGCAGAAGTACAACTATCATTTGGTAGAAAGGTACATATTCCGTTATTAGATGTAAGTGCACTCATTTCTAGAGTGGAAAGTGATTCTTCAGAAGGAAATATAAATTTAATGGTAACGGTTATTACTGCTTACATAACGAAATTGTCTAACGAAACTATTTTAATTAGCGTTACAGATCGCACAGCTAAAGAGCGGGATGTAAGTGTATGGAGAGCGCTCGCAGAAATGAATATGACACAATTATCACAGGCCCTGAAACAAACGATGCAAGAACATAAATGGTCTATGGCATTTCTTTTTCTCTTTGTATGGATTGTTGCTATTATTTTAATTCGAGTTATATAAAAAGGTCGTCACTTTACATTGTGACGACCTCTTTTATATTTTTTCGTAGAAGAATGTATCAAATCTCTGAAGATTATAACGTTCAGGTGTTAAAATTTGTTCGGTACTACCAACAAATAGTACGCCGCCTTTTCGTAAAGAACGACTAAACTTTTCATAAAGTTTTACCCTTGCTTCTTCAGTAAAGTATATCATTACGTTGCGACAAATGATTAAATCGTAATTTGTATCGAACGACTGCATTAACAGGTCGTGTTGTTTGAACGTGACGTTTTGCTTAATATTTTGATGTAATGAATATATATCATTTTCTTTTGTGAAATGACGCTCTTTCAAATCGATAGGTAATTCTTTTAAAGAACGTTCTGTATATTGACCGCGTTTTGCAGTTTCTAAAATGTGAAAATCAAGATCTGTTGCTTGTATTTCAAAACGAAATGGAGCTAGATGCTTCGATAAAATCAAAGAGAGTGTATATGGTTCTTCACCGGCAGCGCAAGCGGCACTCCATACTTTTAATTTTCCGTTATTTTGTTCAAGTAATTTTGGTAGTGCTTTCGTCTCTAACGTTTGCCAACGTTCTTTATTTCTAAAAAATTCTGAAACGTTAATTGTAATATAGTCAATAAAACTTAAAAATAAATTTTGATCGGTACGTAAATTGCTTAGAAAACTAGTGTAGTTCTCAAAGCCCTTTCTCGAAATAAAAGCATCGATTCTACGACGCATTCTATCTTGTTTATATGAAGCGATATCCATATTGAATTGTTGTTTAAAACTCGCGATAAAATGATCATAATCTTGTTCAATTATCATATTTATAATAGGCACAATAACGATATTGTGCCTCCCCCTTTACATCATACGGATTTTTTGTTCAAAGTTTTTTTTCATCTGTTTTTCATGTAAACCTGGTAAATCATAAATAACAGCATCAATTCCTGCTTCTTTTGCAACGTCAACGGGAATGACAGAAGTATGCTTGTCCCCATTATAAAAACAGAGAACTAAATCGGTATCTTCGATTATTTGTTTTACAAAAAACATATAATCTGATCGGTAAATGGAGTCGGAAGGATGATCAAAAGCGACATACTCGGCTCCGTGTTTTTTTAAGTAATCAACGACCTCTTGAAATTCATCTGTTAATGCTTGTAACGGCTGTAGCGTGTAAAGGCATAAATTTTGAGCGAGTCTTTCGTTTTCGATGAAAAAACGAAGAATCTCATTTTCGATAGATTTATAACATAATATGTAAATTTTATGTTTGTGAGCATAGTCAGTTAAAAATTTTTTTATTTCTTCTTGATCTAATGCTGTTAATTGATTTGAACCACAAAGAAAAATATTCATAGATTTGTGCCACCTCATGCTAAATTGTAACATATCTTTTATAAAAAATAACTGCAAAATATTAGTGTTCAGAGTATAATTATAAATAACTGGATTTTACGATTAAGTTTAGGAAGAAATAAAAAAATAAATAGGTGATATATATGCTGCGTTCGATCTCGCATAATCCAATTTTATCGCATATACCGCCTGCTACTCAAATGCCGAAAGAAGCAAATGTCAGGACAGGACTTGCATTTTCGGATAATTTGCATGCAGATCCGAAAAAAGATAAATTGCTAGAACAAATGGAAGCATTTGTCGATAACATTGGAGAAATTAAAGAGAAAATTGAAATGGAATTAACGCTTGATAATGTAATGGAATACAAAAATACAGTAAAATCATTTTTGAATTTTTACGTAGATAATGTATTGCAATATAAAGATGTCATGTCTCGTCATCCGCGTTACGGATATTCACAGAAAATGACGATTGTGAAACAGGCGGAAATGGGATTAAATGAGTTAGAAGATGTTATGAACTTAATTAATACGAAAACAGGACATTTAGAAATGTTAAATCAAATTGGAGAAATCCACGGTTTAATTGTAAATTTAGTCTTGTAAAAGGGAAGGAAGCTATATGTACATACAATTATATGAAAAGCTCGTTATTATTCAAAAAGCATATGAAAACATTCAAATACTTGGAGAACAAATATATGAGAATTTAAAACATAAAAATGTAAATGCAGTTCAAAAGTTACAAGTAGAGCAATTGCAGTACATTGATGGTTTAAAAAAGTTATCAAGTTCATTTGAAGAAATGGTTGCTCAGTTTTGTAAAGAACAGGGAGTGGAAGCATTTCGCGTAAGTGCGTTATTTTCGTATTTTTCTCATGAAGAAATTGAAAAAATGGAAGAATTACAAAAAAACCTAACAGAATTAGAAGAGAATGTAAAAATGATTCTTTTGAAAAATCAATATTACTTAAACGTACTATTAAAAACTACAGAAAGTATTGTGGATTCCGTTTCTGAATATAATTTAGAGCGAAACAATAATTCACAAATCTTTATGAACGAACTATTGTAAAGGGGAAGTGAAACATTATGAGACTATCTGATTATAATACGCCGTTATCGGGTTTGTTAGCGGCACAAATGGGATTACAAACGACGAAACAAAATTTATCAAACATTCATACGCCTGGTTATGTGCGTCAAATGGTGAATTACGGATCGGCTGGAGCAAGTCAGGGCTATTCACCGGAACAAAAAATAGGTTACGGTGTACAAACGTTAGGCATTGACCGTATTACAGATGAAGTGAAGACGAAACAGTTTAACGATCAATTATCTCAACTCTCTTACTATAACTACATGAATTCGACTTTATCACGTGTAGAATCTATGGTTGGAACGACAGGAAAGAATTCATTATCTAGTTTAATGGATGGCTTCTTTAATGCCTTTCGTGAAGTTGCAAAAAATCCAGAACAACCAAATTACTACGATACATTAATTTCTGAAACTGGGAAGTTTACAAGTCAAGTAAATCGTCTAGCGAAAGGCTTAGATACAGCAGAAGCACAAACGACAGAAGATATTGAAGCGCATGTAAATGAATTTAATCGTCTTGCTGGCAGCTTAGCGGAAGCGAATAAAAAAATTGGACAAGCAGGTACACAAGTGCCAAATCAACTTTTGGATGAACGTGATCGTATCATTACAGAAATGTCTAAGTATGCAAATATAGAAGTGTCTTATGAATCTATGAATCCTAATATCGCGAGTGTTAGAATGAATGGTGTTTTAACAGTAAATGGACAAGATACATATCCACTTCAATTAAATAAAGAAAAAGAACCAATGACTGCTGAAATTTACGGTTCGGAAATTCCTTTAACTAGTGGAGCAATCCAATCAGCGATCGATACGAAAGCGAAGATTGCTAGTTATAAGAAAAACCTTGAAGAATTAATGATTTCTGTAAAGAATGAAGTGAACACAGAAATGGGAAAAGAGTTCTTTGTGGAAGATCAAGCGAAAGATATGAAATTAAACCCTGAATTTGCAAAAGATGTTTCGAAAATGAAAATATCTGCTGAAACAGCAAATAACCTAGCAGCAATTACGAATGATGATTATAAAGAAGGACTTACATATAAACAAGCATTAGACCAATTTATAGTTGGTGTAGCATCTGATAAAAGTGCAGTGAATGCTTATCAAAAAATCCATGGGGATTTATTAGAGGGAATTCAGCAAGAAAAGATGGGTGTTGAAGGCGTTAATATGGAAGAGGAAATGGTTAATTTAATGGCCTTCCAAAAATATTTCGTCGCAAACTCTAAAGCTATTACGACGATGAATGAAGTGTTTGATAGCCTATTTTCGATTATTCGATAAGTGATAGTAGTTGATTGGAAATATATAAGGAGGAGATAAAAATGAGAGTATCTACATTTCAAAATGCAAGCTGGGCAAAGAATCAGTTAATGGATTTAAATGTGCAACAACAATACCATCGAAATCAAGTAACTTCAGGGAAGAAAAACCTTCTTATGAGTGAAGATCCACTTGCAGCAAGTAAATCATTTGCGATTCAACATTCATTGGCGAATATTGAACAAATGCAAAAAGATTTAGCGGATTCGAAAAATGTGTTAACACAAACTGAAAATACTTTACAAGGTGTTTTGAAATCTTTAACAAGAGCAGATCAATTAACAGTACAAGCATTAAATGGAACAAATAGTGAAAAAGAATTGAAGGCTATTGGTGTAGAAATTGATCAAATTTTAAAACAAGTTGTATATTTAGCGAATACGAAAGAGCAAGGCCGTTATATTTTCGGTGGTGATAGTGCAGAGAAGCCGCCGTTTACAGAAGATGGTACATACCAAGGTGGAAAAAATGATGTGAACTGGCAACTAAATGACGGTTATGAATTCAAAGCGTTTCGTAACGGAGAAGCATTATTATCCCCAGTTATAAAAACGTTAAAACAGATGAGTGAAGCGATGCAAAACGGTGACCCAAAAGCGTTAAAACCGTTATTAGAAGGAAATAAGCAAAACTTAGATGGCATCATTAATCGTACAACTGAAGTTGGTTCGACAATGAACACAATGGAGACGTTTAAAACAATTTTAAGCGAGCAAAATGTAGCACTTCAAGAAAACCGTAAAGAAATTGAGGATGTTGATTTAGCGGTCGCAATTTCTGATTTAGCTTATATAAACGCAACGTACGAAGCAACATTAAAAGCTGTTAGTACGATGAGTAAAACGAGTATTTTAGACTACATGTAAATGATAAGGAGTGAAAAATATGGCAGGAACAATATCTGATTATGGTGGCAGACAACAAATATGGAATTTAGGAAATAACATGATAGATACAAAGAAGTTAGTAGATTTAGAGTTACAAGCATTGGAAATGAAAAAAACACCCTATACTACACAAAAACAAACATTAACAAACGAAAAAAATGTGTATGCAAGCATGAAAAAAGAATTTGCAAATCTTGTACAAGTGTTCAAAGATTTATACGCATTTAAAGGTGATGAAAAGAAAACAACTCTATCCAAAGATGGTTTTATGAAAGCACAAGCTGACGCTGCTGCAATTCCTGGAACATACACAATTACAGTAGAACGAGTAGCTGAAAGACATCAAGTAACTACAGCTCCACTTACTCCTTCAAAAACTCCTGAAGGTATGGAGCAACAATTTAGTTTAGATTTAAAACTCGGAGTAGATGATGTATTTCAGATAAATGGAAAAGAAGTTAAAATCTCAAAAGATATGACGTATAAAGATCTTGTCAATAAGATAAATAATGGAAATTATGGTGCATCAGTATATACTTTAGGGGATCAACTATTTTTCACATCGACTACTGCAGGAGAAGCTGGAGAGCTGAAATTAACTGATGGCGCCAATGGTTTTTTACAAAATATAGGGCTAGTTACTTCTGCGAAAAATACGGATGGAACGAATGTTGTTGCACATCAAGTGACAGGAGCAATAAATGCTGAGTATACAATAAATGGAATAAAAGGAACTAGTAAAACAAATAAGATTGATACAATTCCAGGATTAACTATTAATTTAGAAAAGGAAACTACAGAGCCAATAAAATTAACTATTGAAGATTCTGATATAAAAAATTCGATAGACTTAATAAAAAAAATGAAAGACGAGTATAATAAGGCTGTTAAAAGTTTGGATTTATTTGCTGGGGAAAATGGAGTAATGCAAGGGAATAATGTGTCATTTGCTATCAATAATGCAATGACAAGTATTTTTAAATTTTCTCAAGATGATAAGTATTTATTTTCTTTTGGAATTCAAATTGATAAAAAAGGTAATATGACTCTTGATGAGGAAAAATTGAAAACAGCTTTTAAAGAGAGTCCAGAATCTACGAAACAATTTTTCTTTGGCTTGAATGGCTTAGGTCATGATACAGAGAAAAAATTAGACGGGATATTTGGCGATGAAGGGATTATTGGGAAACGTTCTAAAAGTATTGAAAAGCAAGTAACTGATTTAGAGAGAAAAATTCAAGATATTGATACGGTTAATAAGGAAAAACAAAAAACAATTATTGATAAATATGCAAAATTAGAAAGTCAGTTAGCATTGCTTGATAGTCAGTTGAAGACAATTCAAGCAATGACAAAAACAAAAAGTGATGACTAATGAAAGCTGAGGAAGTGATTGTATGCAAGCATGGCAACGTTATATGCAAAATGATATTATGACGAGTAATCCGATTAAAAATACAATATTTATTTATGAAAGATGTATTATCGAGTTTCGTAAATTGGAAGAACTTTTAAATACATTCAAAATTCAAGATGGTGATGAACTTCTTGAAAAGTTAGAACGTATTTTTGAAGAATTAAAACTTCAATTAAACCCTGAGATTACGAAAGATTTATACGATAGTTTATATGGCTTATACGATTGGATTAGCATTCAAATTCAAACGATGAAAGTAACACGTGAAGCAAAAGATGTGGATGCGATTGTGAAAGTGTTACAAGATTTAATAGACGGTTACCGCGGAGCACTTGAAAATGAACAATGATATTTATCGGACGTTTGTCGGCTGTTTTAATGAAATTGGTGAATTACAAGTTTCAGATGAAGAGTTTGCTGAGAAGAGTGAGATGTTAAATCGTTGGATGATGACACTAGATGAAGAAACGCGTGCGCAAGTTGCAGCAGAAGTAAGCCCATTTATTATTAAAGCGGCACAGCATATTCGAGATAAGCAAAAGATTTTGGAAGAAATGATTATGACAAATGATGGGCGCATGAAAGCTAATTCATTTTACGGTAAATTTTAGTGATAGAGTTTAGAAACGGATTCCCCTTTTAAGAGGGGATCCATTCCTTTGTTTAAATAAAGACTTCCGCTGGTTGAGGTTTCATTTTATGACTGTAATGAAAAAATAGTAGTAATCTAAAAAATGTGAAAATGAACTTTAGTTTGTAGATCATATATTGAAATGTTTCATAGATTATTGCGTGTATACAGTTTTTTTGTATTCTTTTTTATATTTTTGTATTTTTCTAAAGACAACAATGGAAAAATGGAATAAAATATGTAAGGGTACATGATTGTAAATATTTTAATAAACACATATAAGAAAATAAATAATGAAGTGAAACTTCCATCAGTGGATCATTAAGTTAGAAAAGAAAGGGTGTGGAATATGCCAGATTTAGTGAGTGATGTAGGCCATTATATGAATTATTTAGTGACGAAACGAAATACTGTTTCTAGTAATATTGCAAATGCGAATACACCCGGCTATAAAGCACAAGATGTAACATTTGCTGAGCAAATGAATAAAAGTAGTGCATTATATAAGAACAATGCTGCGGACTTAAAGAGTAATCCGAATTTATATCAAACGAATGAAATGCACTTACCGACAGTGAATACGAAAAATACATATGCAAAGATGCAAACAAAATCAATGCAAACGAATAAAGATGGAAATAGTGTGGATGTAACGACAGAAATGCTAGATTTAATGAAAGCAAATCAGTTATACGGTATTTCAATTAACGCGATTAATACACAATATGCAATTAACCAAGCGGCACGCGGACGTTAAAAGTAGAAGGAGAGACAAACGATGTTTCAGGCAATTAATGCAAGTGGCTCAGGGCTAACGACAGCGAGAAAGTGGATGGAAGTTACTTCTAACAATATTGTAAATGCAAATACAACGGCTGCTCCGGGGGCGGATTTATATGAGCGTCGTAGTGTAGTGCTAGAATCAAACAATAGTTTTGCAAATATGTTAGATGGGTCTCCTACAAATGGAGTAAAAATAAAAAGTATTGAAGCAGATAAAACTGAAAACTTAGTGTATGATCCAACACATCCGCATGCAAATGAAGAAGGATATGTACGCTATCCAAATATTGATGTGACTGCTGAAATGACGAATGTAATGGTTGCCCAAAAAATGTACGAAGCGAATACAAGTGTATTAAATGCGAATAAAAAAATGCTTGATAAAGATTTAGAAATTGGCAGAGGATAAGGGGGAATATAGTAATATGAAAATCCAACCAATGTTAAATACGCAACCATTTGGAGCAATTCAGTCAATTGGTGCACCGAAAACGTCTCAAACATCTGTAGTTGAGGGGAAAAAGTTTATTGATTTATTGGAAGATATGAATCAAACGCAAAACAATGCGCAAACAGCAGTATACGATTTACTAACTAAAGGGGTAGGGGAAACGCATGACGTTTTAATTCAGCAGAAGAAGGCAGAGTCCCAAATGAAAACGGCTGCTCTCGTACGTGATAATCTTATCGAAAATTATAAGTCACTAATTAATATGCAAATTTAGGAAAGTGGACGGGTGTGTTTAAATGGAAAAGATAAAAAATGTTATCCAATCATTAAAAACGTGGCATAAGTTAGTAATCGGTGCTGCGCTTTTAGCGATTGTAACAGGAGCACTTTTATACTTCACCTTGCCAGATAAATATGTTGTTGTATATCAAAATTTAAATGATACAGATAAACAAGAGATTACAGCAGAATTATCGAAGTTAGGTGTCGATTATCAATTAGCGGCCGATGGTTCGATTCGTGTGCAAAAAAATGATGCTCCATGGGTTCGAAAAGAAATGAATGGAATGGGCTTACCGTTTAATTCTAAAAGTGGTGAGGAAATTTTATTAGAAAGCTCGCTCGGTTCAAGTGAGCAAGATAAAAAAATGAAGCAAATTGTTGGTACGAAAAAGCAATTGGAGCAAGATATCGTAAGAAACTTTGCGACAGTTGAAACGGCGAATGTTCAAATTACATTACCTGAAAAAGAGACAATTTTTGATGAAGAAAAAGCAAAAGGAACAGCAGCAATTACTGTAGGTGTGAAACGTGGCCAATTATTAACTGCAGATCAGGTTGCAGGTATACAGCAAATGATTAGTGCAGCAGTTCCAGGTGTAAAAGCAGAAGAAGTAAGTGTGATTGATAGCAAAAAAGGTATTATCTCAAAAGGAGCAGATGAAGCACATTCTACTAGTTCCTCTTCTTATGAAAAAGAAGTAGAGATGCAGCAACAAATTGAAGGTAAATTAAAGCAAGATATTGATGCAACATTAATGACGATGTTTAAACCGAATGAATATAAAGTGAATACGAAAGTGTCTGTAAACTATGATGAAGTTACACGCCAGTCAGAAAAATATGGTGATAAAGGTGTACTTCGTAGTAAACAAGAGCAAGAAGAAAGCTCTACTGCACAAGAAGGAGCAGAGACGAAACAAGGCGCTGGTATTACAGCGAACGGTGAAGTGCCAAATTACGGTACGAACAATAATCAAAATGGTAAAATCGTCTATGATAATAAAAATGGTAACAAAATTGAAAACTATGAAATAGATAAAACAGTTGAAACAATTAAGAAACACCCAGAATTAACGAAAACAAATGTTGTAGTATGGGTAGACAACGATACGTTAGTAAAACGAAAAATAGATATGACTACTTTCAAAGAAGCAATCGGCACAGCTGCTGGGCTTCAAGCTGATCCGAATGGAAACTTTACAAACGGTCAAGTTAACGTTGTAACTGTTCAGTTCGATCAGCCGAAAGAAGAGAAGAAGAAAGAGCCAGAAGAAAGTGGTATAAACTGGTGGTTATTCGGTGGAATTCCAGCTGGTTTATTAGCGATTGGTGGTCTAGTATGGTTCCTATTAGCAAGACGTAAGAGAAAGAAAGAAGAAGAGGAATATGAAGAATACTTAGCAGAAGAGGAAATTGCTGCAAGTAGTGAAAGTATTATGGAAATTCCTGAAGAAAAAATAGTACCAGAACCAAAACCTGAACCAGAAGGGCCGAAAGAACCGACGTTAGATGAACAAGTGCAGGATGCTACGAAAGAACATGTAGAAGGTACTGCAAAAGTAATTAAAAAATGGTTAAATGGACAGTAAGGGAGGAACAACGATGTTAGATGAAATCTCCTCCAAAGAAAAAGCTGCCATCCTTATTCGTACATTAGAAGAAGGGGTGGCAGCAAAAGTCATTGAATATATGACGGCTGAGGAAAAAGAAGTATTACTTCGTGAAATCGCGAAGTTTCGTGTATATAAACCGGAAACGTTAGAAAATGTACTAGGAGAATTCTTGTATGAATTAAATGTAAAAGAGTTGAACCTAGTGACTCCAGATAAAGAATATATTCGTCGCATATTTAAAAATATGCCAGAAGACGAACTAGAAAAATTATTGGAAGATCTTTGGTATAACAAAGATAATCCGTTTGAATTCTTAAATTCACTTGCGGATTTAGAACCGCTTCTTACTGTACTTAATGATGAATCGCCACAAACGATTGCGATTATCGCTTCTTATATTAAACCGCAGCTTGCTTCTCAATTAATTGAGAGATTACCAGATCATAAGCGAGTAGAAACGGTAATGGGGATTGCGAAGCTAGAGCAAGTTGATGGTGAATTAATAAATCAAATTGGTGATTTATTAAAATCAAAATTAAATAATATGGCATTTAATGCAATTAATAAAACAGATGGCTTGAAAACAATAGTAAACATTTTAAATAATGTTTCACGAGGTGTTGAAAAAACAGTCTTTCAAAAGCTCGATGAAATGGATTATGAGCTATCTGAGAAAATTAAAGAAAACATGTTTGTATTTGAAGACTTACTCGGACTTGAAGATCTTGCACTTCGTCGTGTATTAGAAGAAATTACAGATAACGGTGTCATTGCTAAAGCACTTAAAATTGCAAAAGAAGAAATTAAAGAGAAATTATTTACATGTATGTCTTCAAACCGTAAAGAGATGATTCTAGAAGAATTAGATGGCTTAGGACCGCTTAAGATGACGGATGCTGAAAAGGCACAGCAAACGATTACAGGTACAGTGAAAAAGCTAGAGAAGGAAGGAAGAATTATCGTTCAAAGAGGTGAAGATGATGTCCTTATTTAAAAACAGAATTCCGAAGAATTCTGTTTCTTTTTCTGAAGAAACGTATGAATTACAATTCCCAAAGCCAGCCGCAGTTCATATAGAAGAGGAAGAATTACAAGTTGATCATGCAGAACTTCGCGCGCAACAAGAATCGTTACATATGGAAATGAATCAACTAAGGCAAGAACAGCAAATGCTAGAACGAGAGCATCAACAGCTATTGCAAGATAAAGAACAATTTCAAATGCATATTCATGAACAAATGGAACAGATGGAAGCAGCACGTATGCAGTTTCAAAAAGAACAACAAGAAACAGCATATGAATGGACAGAGTTATTATGGAATCAATCTTTTCAACTAGCAGAAAAAATCGTGAATCAAGCGGTAGATTCACGATTGCTTGATGTGTTACCCATTTTAACTGGTATCGTTCAAACGTTGCCTACTTCGTTTGAAAAATTAATCATTACCGTACACCCAGAAACATTTGAACGTATTCAAGAAGAGAAGGAAAATACGAAAGAGTATTGGTTACTACAATTAGTAGAATGGAAATATGATTTCTCCTTACAGTTCGGTGAATTTGTTCTAGAAGAAGAGAAAGAGTTCTTTGAATTTAAATTTGCACCTATATTTGCGAAACTTCGCCAGAAATGGGAAGAAGAGAAGTTATTTGAGGAGCAAAATGTATGAATCGACTGTTAATGAATGAAAACCAAAAATGGAATACATTTATTGAAACGCCGTTTTATACGAAAGTCGGTAAAGTTCATAGTGTACAAGAACAGTTTTTTGTAGCGAAAGGGCCAAAGGCAAAAATCGGAGATGTTTGTTTCGTTGGAGAACATAGCGTCTTATGTGAAGTAATTGCAATTGAAAAAGAAAACAATATGTTACTCCCGTTTGAACAGACAGAAAAAGTATGTTACGGAGATGCCGTTACATTAATTGCAGAAGATGTTGTTATACCTCGTGGTGATCATTTACTTGGAAAGGTGTTAAGTGCGAATGGTGAAGTGTTAAATGAGAACGCTGAAAATATTCCACTACAGAAAATAAAATTAGATGCCCCCCCTATCCATGCATTTGAGCGTGAAGAGATTACTGATGTATTTGAAACGGGAATAAAGTCCATTGATTCTATGCTAACAATTGGTATCGGTCAAAAGATTGGTATTTTCGCTGGGTCTGGTGTTGGTAAATCTACTTTACTCGGAATGATTGCGAAAAACGCAAAAGCTGACATTAATGTTATTAGTTTAGTAGGAGAACGTGGCCGAGAAGTAAAAGACTTTATTCGAAAAGAATTAGGTGAAGAAGGAATGCGAAAAAGCGTCGTTGTTGTAGCGACGTCAGATGAAAGTCACCTAATGCAACTTCGTGCAGCGAAACTTGCAACGTCTATTGCTGAATATTTCCGTGATCAAGGTAATAACGTACTACTTATGATGGACTCTGTTACTCGTTTTGCTGACGCGCGTAGAAGTGTTGATATTGCCGTTAAAGAGTTGCCGATCGGTGGTAAAACACTCTTAATGGAAAGCTATATGAAGAAGCTGTTAGAGCGCTCTGGGAAAACACAAAAGGGATCCATAACAGGTATTTATACCGTACTCGTTGATGGAGACGATTTAAACGGCCCTGTACCAGATTTAGCGCGTGGTATTTTAGATGGACATATTGTATTAAAACGTGAGCTTGCAACACTTAGTCATTACCCTGCTATTTCAGTGCTAGACTCAGTGAGTAGGATTATGGAAGAAATCGTTTCGCCAACTCATTGGCAACTTGCAAATGAAATGAGAAAAATCTTATCTGTTTATAAAGAAAATGAATTGTATTTTAAATTAGGAACGATTCAAGAAAATGCAGAAAATGCTTATATTTTTGAATGTAAAAACAAAGTAGAAGGTATAAATACGTTTTTAAAACAAGGTCGATCTGATAGTTTCCAATTTGATGATATTGTTGAAGCGATGCACCATACAGTATAAGACCTCTGCCCAAGAGGTCTTATTTTTTTGTTTTTTAATATTTCACAGATTTTTTTGGGAAAAAACTATATAATAGAAAAAGAGAGCGTTATAATAGGAAGGGGCTATGAAAACAGGTGGATAAGCAGCAGTACGACACGATAAAATTGCAAATAAATCAAGAAAAAGAACAGATTTTGAAAGAAGTGTATGAATTAACAGGTGAAAAAAGAAAAATAGAACAAAAAAAAGAATATGATTTATATGTAGTAAAATCGCGTAGTAAAGTCGTACAAACTGGGCAGCGTATAATGGCCGGTATGCTTTCGTCACATACGTTTTCACCTGAAAGAATAGAAGAATGGAATCGGAAAATTAAAAAAACGGAAGATTTTATTCAAAAAAATGAAAGCCTTTTAGAACAGGTAAAAGAAAAAGAACGTGTCATTGATGAGATGTATCAAGAAGATTGTAGAAAGCTTGCAAAAGTACGAGAAAAGCAGGAAGAAAAAATGCTTCTTGATTTGAAAATGTGTATGAATGGATGAGGTGAATATAGTGATACAGTCTGTATTACCGGTGCAACAAAGTTTACCTCCGCAAAAAGAAAAAGGGCTAGAAGTACAATCAAAAAGTGAAGATTCTTCATTCGATCGTACGATGAGAATGGAAAATAAAAAGCAGCCGAAAACGGAGAAAATGAAACAAGAAGAAGCACCAAAAGAAGAAAAAAAAGAATATATTCTTTCTAAACAATCAGTAACGAAAGAAGAGCCAATTGTAAAGAAAGAAGAAAAAAAAGAGACAGAACAGTTACTATTAGCTGTATCTGAGCAAATGGTTGCAATTGAGCAATTACGTGTGCAACCGGAATTGTTATATCAATACATACAAAAAATACAAGAGCTATATAAAGAATATGGGAATATAAAACTTAACGAATTACCCGCCAATGAATTACAACAGTTGCAAGAGCTTCTTTCAAATATGAATATCAAAAATGCTATATGTTTAGAAGATACAATGCAAATGGCGTTAGATAAAGTGAAGATGCCAGAGCAAACGATGCAAGTATTGAAAGTTGTAGAAACAGAAACTTGTAATATCGCAAAAAAACAAGAAGATTCCAAAGACTTAGATGTAGATCTTCCAAAAGCTGAGGGCGATGATGTAAAGATAGAGTTGCCGGAAGGTGATGTGTTAAACGATTCGAGTTCAACGGGTGCGGAGTTGCTAAATAAAGCAACGGGTACGGATCAAATAGGAAAATCAAATAGTGGCGCTGAGAAAGTTTCATTGCCTGATTTAGGAAAGAAAATGGAAGCGCAAGTAGAAGCATTGCAAAAATTTGTAGTGAAACAAGAGCGTGTTTTATTTCAGTTAAATCCAGAAAAACTTGGTACATTAACAGTGTTTATGAAAAAAAATGGAGATCAAATTGATGTTCACGTAGAAATGGAAAAACATGATGCGAAAAAACGTGTTGAAATCATTTTTGATGAATTGAGATTGAAGTTAAAAGAAAAAGAAATCAATATTCAAATTAGCTATTCAGATAAAGATGAAAATCGAAAAGAACAGCGAGAACAAGAGCAAAGACAAAAACAAAAATTAGCAAGTACGAAACATGAAAAACAACATTCAAAAGAATTTGCGGGATTATTGGAGGAATAAAGTGTGCCAACAGTTGGATTAAATAAAACGAGTACAAATCATATTCCGTTACAAGCAGGAGCACAAACAAAAAACGCATCTGTTACTGGTGCACAGTCGACAGCTCAACAAGCAAACGGAGTATCAGCAAGTACTCAAAAAACACCCGGTATTATGGATAAAGATGATTTCCTGAAACTTTTTTTAGCAAGCTTTCAACATCAAGACCCGTTTAATGCGATGGATATGAACCAAATGATGAACCAAACAGCACAGCTATCGCTTATGGAGCAAGTACAGAATATGACGAAAGCAGTAGATAAACTGCAATCAACGATGTATTCGACAGCTCTTGATGGGGGGATGAAGTTTTTAGGAAAGTACGTTAGAGGTGTAAGCAATAATGGAAAGCAAGTGACTGGTCAAGTGGAAACAGTTCGACTTGCTGAAAATAACGAGGTGCAACTTATTGTTGATAATCAAGTTGTCTCACTTCGTTTCATAGAGAGGGTTTCTGATAAACCGATAACAGAAACTAATCCGGAAGATGAGAAGAAAGATGATATAGAAAAAAATGAAGAGGTTAAACCAGATTAATAAAAGGAGTGTACAAGGGTTATGATTAAAGCGTTATATACAAGTATTACAGGGATGAATGCAGCACAAAATGCATTAAGTGTGACTTCAAATAATATTGCAAATGCACAAACAGTTGGATATAAAAAGCAAAAGGCTATTTTTGATGATTTGCTATATAATAATACGGTTGGTTCACGTGGTGATGGTGCTTATGCTGGCACGAATCCAAAGAGTATTGGTAACGGTGTAAAGTTCAGTGGGACATCTACAGATTTTAGTGATGGTTCTATTACTTTAACTAGTGATAAGATGGAGACAGCGATAGAAGGAAACGGTTTGTTCTTAGTTGGTGATCGTAATGCTGGAAATGTAGAGTATACGAGAAAAGGGTCTTTCGGTGTATCGAAAGATAGCTATGTTACAAATACAGGTGGACAGTATGTACTAGGTTATGGTGTAAAAACAGGAACACAAGAAGTAGATTTTTCTTCACGACCAAGCCCAATTCATATTCCAATGGGATCAGCTGTTGGTGGGATTCAAACAGATAAAGCGACAATAGGCGGAAACCTTCCTAGAAACCAAAATGCATTATCTCACGAATTTACAGTTTTTGATGCGGAAGGGAACTCGTTAACGTTACGTGTAAATATTAAACAAAAGACTACAAAAGAGACTGTAGATGGTAAAGAAGTTGAAAAGCCAGTGCCAGGCGAATATACATATACAGTTTCTGTAAGGAATGATTCTAAAAACGAAAAAGAATTTAAGCCTGTCGAAGGCATGACGGGTGAAAAAAATCTTAAATTTGATACATTAGGAAATTTAAAGGAGACAGATGAGGTTGTACAAAAAGATCCAGTAACTGGTAAAATCACTAAAGGTGGATCTGTTCAAATTCCTTTTGGTGGTGGTCTAACACTTGATTTAAGCGGATTAACAAATTATCCGACAGGGAAAACGATTTCTACCACAGAAGTAACGGGGCGTCCAGCTGCAATTGCAAATGACTACTCTATTTCTGACGGTGGTTTCGTTATGATGAAATATTCGGATGGTAGTATGAAAGTTGTAGGACAACTAGCTATAGCTACATTCCCAAATTCAGGTGGATTAATGAAAACTGGGAATGGAAATTACGTTGCGACACCATCAGCGGGTATTCCGGGGATAGGTGTTGCTGGTGAGAATGGTGCAGGTAATGTACGAGGATCAGCAAAAGAAAGTTCAAACGTAGATTTATCCGTAGAATTTGTTGATTTAATGCTTTATCAACGTGGATTCCAAGGAAATGCGAAAGTAATTAAAGTTTCAGATGAAGTATTAAATGAAGTTGTAAACTTAATTCGATAATATATCATAAAGTAAAATTGTAATGTAGTAGAAAGGGTTTTTTATTCGTATGACGACAAGACAAGAGCGAATTTTACAATTGCCTTTTTTCGAAAATAAATGTGAACTTGCAGAGCAAGTGTTAAAAATGGAACGAGAAGAGCATATATATTTACCTGATCAATTTGAAATTAAGCAAGTACCTGCATATTCATTTGGTGAAAAGCAATCAATCATTGGCCGTATTCATGAGTTTTATTTCGTAAGTGTTGGTAGCGAGCGAAAATGGAAGTATCAACTGTTTAAGGACGAGATGAAGTGCCGTGAGTTTTTTATTACACTATCAGGGATAACGGATCAGCAGATTGCATTTTGGTTCAATAACATCGAGTTATTGAAAAGCTCTTAAAAAGCTTTTAAAAGCCCTTTTTTAGGTTTTGAGAGAGAGGATCTGGCGGTTAGTGCTTATGTGGGTGCTTGACCGTTGTTTAAGACCAGAGATATGAAGAGTTACTAGGTTAGTTTAAGATTTAAGCGAAGTGTAGTATGAATAATACCTGTGGTCTTAGCGTGTTAGATGGACTAATAAGTTTATTTGTGACGATAGATTTCTATAAAAGGAGAGGTGAGGAGGATGGCGCAAAATAAGTATCGCGTTACATTCATTTCGCCAAGTGAGGTTGAGCAGCGGACTGTAATGGCGGCGAGTAGTTTGCCAGATTTAATTCGTAAAGTAGAGAGTATCATTGCAGATCCGAACGGTTATTTTGTAAATGATAAAAAAAATAATTGCTATTTTAAAGTGATTAAAGAAAATGTTACATTTATTCAATATGAGTTACTATTTTCGGATAAGGAAATTCATATTGAAAAATTAAAACATATAGCACCAGCTATATTGAAACAATTATTTAAAAAAATAA
Organism: Bacillus sp. 01N45; assembly: GCF_056399205.1. NCBI lineage: Bacteria > Bacillati > Bacillota > Bacilli > Caryophanales > Bacillaceae > Bacillus > Bacillus sp. 01N45. The sequence goes on along the minus strand of NZ_JBFTQW010000003.1, from coordinate 1,931 downwards.
ATGATCCAGAATTATATGCGCTTGCGCTACTTGATGTTGATATAGCGACGAAAGAATATGTGTTAGAAGAAATGGATTCGGAGCTAAGAATAAGAGTAGAAACGGAGCTTTCGAAAAAGTGGGAAGCAATGCCGACAGAAATTGTAGGAGCACAAGAAGTGTTATTAGAGGCACTTGCTTCGTTTATACAAGATTAAGCGTCTTTTAAAATAAATCGTTCGACTATCTATATTTTTTATATAGGTAGTTGACTTTTTCGGTTTAATAAAGCTTAATAATTAGATATACGGAATTAATGGAAGGGGAGCGACACCTTTATGTCACAAGCACAAAGTATTTTATTAGAAAGTGGAACAAATGAATTAGAGATTGTTACATATACTGTTGGTGAAAACCTATTTAGTATTAATGTAATGAAAGTACGTGAAATCATTAATCCATTCCCTGTTACAACTGTGCCAGAATCTCATCATGCAGTTGAAGGTGTTGTTCAAGTACGTGGTGAAATTTTACCTGTTATTAACTTAGCGACAGCTCTTAATTTAAAATCGACAAAGCCACTTGATCAAACGAAATTTATTATCTCTGAATTAAATCAAATGAAGGTTATTTTCCGCGTTGATGAAGTGCATCGTATTCAACGTATTTCGTGGGAACAAATTGATGAACCAGCTTCATTATCTATGGGATTAGAAGAAACAACATCTGGTATTGTAAAACTAGATGGACAAATTATTTTGCTATTAGATTATGAAAAAATTGTATGCGAAATTAGCGGTACGGGTTATGACAATAAATCACTTGCAGGGTTAGAACAGAAAAGAGATCGAGCTGAAAAAGTGATTTATATTGCAGAAGATTCAGCAATGCTTCGCCAAATATTAGAAGAAACATTATCATCAGCTGGATATACGAAAATGAACTTCTTCAGCAATGGTGCAGAGGCATTAGCACAAATTGAAAAATTAGCGAAAGAGCAAGGCGAAAAAATGTTTGAACATATTCACTTGCTAATTACTGATATTGAAATGCCGAAAATGGATGGACATCATTTAACGAAAGTGGTTAAGGATAGTGAAGTAATGAATCGTTTACCTGTCATTATTTTCTCTTCATTAATTACGAATGAGTTATTCCATAAAGGTGAGGCTGTTGGTGCGAACGCCCAAGTAAGTAAGCCGGATATTCAAGAGTTAATTGGTCTTGTCGATAAGTTAGTTTTATAAAAAAAGATATGTAATTATTTGGTATTCCTATTAATGTAAGGTAGTCAATTCATATATATGATTGATTACCTTATTTGTTTGGTTTATATATTTTAAATTAAGTATAACTGCTTTTAAATATATATTTTTATGATGAAAAAGTACTTGAAAATAAAAAAATCTACTAGCATATTTTTAAAAAAAGTAAGATAATATAATCTGTTAATATTAAAATATTTAATTATCGTTCTATTAGAACAGGAGGAATTATAATGAAAAAAAATAAAAATTCTAAAATTTTAACGGGTATTTGTGTGAGTTCAGCTTTGATGTTTTCTGCTACAGCCCCATCTATCACAGCTTTAGCGGCAGGTAATCCATCGATAGCTCCAGCGACTTCAGCTATTAAGGTTGAAAATAAAAAAACGGGTGATACAGATACGATTTCAGTTGGTAATTTAGAAGCTGGAGATATTGTGAAAATATACAATGCGATTAAAGAAGAGAAGGCATTGGCTACAACAACAGTTGGAGAGAATGGTAAAGAAGGAACAATTGAGAAAAAAGATTTATTAACAGCAACAGGTGGAACAGTGTACGTAACAGTGACAAAAGCGAATAAAGAAGAAAGTGCACGTGTGGCAGTAAAGTATGCATCTGAAACAGTAACAAAAGCGCCAGTGGCCGGAGCAATCACAGTAGTGAATAATAAAGCGGGCGTGAAAG